>UQSR01000004.1 GCA_900543825.1 uncultured Mycoplasmatota bacterium | reverse complement strand
AGAATGGTGATAATACAATAAAGATGTGGTATAATGAAGCAGATGCAAATGGTAACTATGATATAACTATAGGTAGTAATAATATTATATATGCTAATCCATCAGGATCTAATTTATTTTCTAATCTAACTAATGTTACATCAATTGATTTATCTAATTTAGATACATCAGGAATAGCTGGAATGAATGGTATGTTTGAAAATGATAAAGTGCTTACTAATATAGTTTTTGGTGATAATTTTAATACATCTAATGCTACCAATATGACTGCAATGTTTAGAGGATGTAATAATTTAACAGAATTAGATTTATCAAATTTTGATACTTCAAATACAACATCTTTCCAGCATATGTTTGATAATTGCTCTAATTTAACAACTTTAAATTTATCAAGCTTTGATACATCAAATGTAACTCATATGAATTATATGTTTTATAAATGTAGTAAATTAACTAATTTGGATTTATCAAGTTTTAACACTTCGAATGTAATTGAGATGGGTACTATGTTTGGTGATTGTACTTCATTAAAAACATTAAATCTTAGTAATTTTGATACTTCAAGTGTAATATCATTTAGAGAAACATTTTATAATTGTTCAAGTTTGGAAAGTTTAAATTTAAGCAATTTTAATACTTCTAGTGCTACTAATATGAGTAAAATGTTTGCGGGGTGTAAAAACATTAAAGGCTTGAATCTAAGTAGTTTTAATACATCTAAAGTAACAAATTTGGAGTATATGTTTCACGGCTGTAGGAGTTTAATAAGTTTAAATTTATCAGGTTTTGATACGTCAAATGTAACTAATATGAGGGGGACTTTTATGTATTATGGCGGTGAGAGTCTTGATTTAAGTTCATTTAATACATCAAAAGTAACTACTACTGAAGCAATGTTTTCTTCTAGTAAAATTAGAAATATTGATTTGAGTAATGCTGATTTTTCTAGTTTGACTAATTATAATGGTATGTTTTATTCTATTAATGTTAAGATGAAAGATACTACTAGTAATAGGGCTCTTATGGATAACTTTCCAAAATGTAATGCAACATTTATTAAATAATATAAAAAAATAGGTTTTGATAACCTATTTTTTATATACATTCTACATATGTATCGTCTAGACATCTTAGTATGCAGCAGCAACCTAGATTTATTGTGAAGAAAGAATTGGTTGCTTCGTAAGGAAATACACTTGATACATCGGTATTTGGTGCTAGTACTCTACATGTAGCACAGCATCCGTCTAATTTTTCTAATCTAAATACTGTAGATGTAGTTGATACTGCTGGATCTTTACTTATTGGCATTGCTAATGGTGTTCCACCATTACCACAAGTATATAGAACGATTGGTCTAGTATTATAACACAAGCTACTATTTTGTCCTAAAAAGCCTCTATCACATGTTTCTAAACAGCAGTCGTTTTGACATACGCTTTGTTGTAATATTAAAATAACTTTTAGGATATCTGCGATGCAATTCTCACAAGTGTTATTTTCATTGTTACACATATAATCCACCCCTTTTTTATATTCAATATAACTTATGTTAATTAATTATAAAAATGCACTACTAATACCTAGTATTTTATAATATTTTTATCTATTTGTCATATATAGTATTATGAGACTGGTTAGAATTTTGGATAATTATATTAATGATAAGAAGTTTAGTATGATATATACTAATGGTGGTATTGATATTGTTAATTATAGTGAAATACTTGATTTTTCTTCTAGTAAGATATCTATTAGATATAATAAATGTATTTATTCTATATATGGGGATGATTTGGTTATATCTAAGATGATGGATGATGAGATATTTATATGTGGTAGTATTGGTAAGATTATTTTTGAATAGAAATGGGCTGATATTATGAAGAAGAAGTTATTATATATTTTTTCTAGTAATGTTAAGATTAGGGTTAGTGGTAGGAATATTAATTTGTTTATTAAGAGGCTTATTAAAAATAATATTAATGTTATTAAGGTAATACCTGTTAGTTATAAAGAGGTATTACTTATAGTGGATTATAATGATATAGAGAAGATTAATAAGATTAAGAGTATATATAAAGTTGAAATTGTTAGGTATTATGGAAAACTTAGGTTACTTAAGTTTATTAAGAAGAATATTTTTATTATTTCTTTTTTAATTATTGGTATTATTATGATATATGTACTATCTAATATTATATTTAGTATTGATATTATTCATTCGAATAGTAATATTATATCTTTAGTAGATGGGGAACTTAAGAGTCATGGTATAAAGAAATATGGTTTTGTTAAAAGTTATAAGGAAATTGAAAATATTAAAAAAGAAATATTAGAGGATAATAGGGATAGTTTGGAATGGCTTGAGATTATTAGAAGTGGTACTAAGTATATTGTTAGAGTTGAAGAGAGAATTATTAATAGTGATATTAATAGTGATAATAATTATAGTATAGTGGCTAAGAAGAATGCTGTTATTAAAAGTATTATTGCTTATAATGGAGAGAAAGTAAAAGAAGTTAATTCTTATGTTAAGAAAGGGGAAGAGATTATTTCTTCTTATGTTACTATGCCTAATAATGAGAAGGTTTTTAGTGGGGCTAATGGTAAGGTAATAGGAGAAGTTTGGTATGATGTTAGTATTGATTATCCTTATTTTTATAATGAGGTATTATATACTGGTAAAAAGAGAAAGGTTATTTCTTTTAATATATTGAATAAGAGTTATTCTTTATTTAGTTTTAAGAAATATAAGAGTTTTGATATTAATAGAAAATATATATTTAAAAATAGTATTATTCCTATTAGTTTTAGTATTGATTATGAATATGAAACTAGAGTTATTAATGATATTTATACTTATGATACCGCTAAAGAGAAGGCTATTATGGTTGCTAAGAATAAGCTTATGGATAAATATAAGGATATTATTGATATAGATAAGGTTATTATTATTAATGAAAGTGAGGATTCTTCTAAAATTTGTTTAAATTTATTTGTTGCTTGTAATGAGGATATTACAGAATATAAGGAAGTTATAGAAGAAGATAAAAATAAAAGTGTAAAGAGTGAGTAAAATGTCAAACTATGCTTGAAAAAGAATAATATTTCTGATATACTTTAATCATAGGATAGAAGTTAGATCCGATTAAAAGAAAAAAGGAGAGAGAAAAAATGAAAAAGAGATTGTTATTTTTGATGGCTGCTATAGCATTATTTGTTCCAAGTGTTATGGCTGCTGAAGCTCCTACTTATGATGAGGAGAATAAAGCACTTTTTGCTAATGGTACACCTGTTACTGTTGAAGCTAGAACAGATGGCGTTGCTGGTGCTTTAGTAAAATGGAATGGTGGTGAAAAATTATTACCTGCTGATAATTCAGTATTTGGTGGAAGCCATGATAGTGCTGCTAAGATTGATAGTACTAGTGTTACTGTAAATGGTGGTACTTTACACAATGTATTTGGTGGTGGCCTTCATAAAAGCTATGTTGGTACTGCTGTTGTTACAATAAATGGTGGTAAATTTACTGGTAAGGTTTATGGTGGTGGCGCAAGTTCATATGCTGGATCTACATGTCATCAACCATGGCATGAAGGTAATAAGGAAAATGCTACTACTGTAGTAGATGAGGCTATTGTTACAATAAATGGTGGAACTTTAACTGATGTATTCGGTGGTGGTGACGGAATTAGTTATACTAAAAAAGCTACATTGATCGTTAGTAAGTCTTTTACAGGTAATATTGCATATGCTACTGCTGGAGGTTCTAATGGTTATGCTGATGAAGCATATGTTGAGCTTTATGGTGGTAATGTAAGAGTATTACAAGCTGTAAATAGAGGATTTATAAATAATTCTGATATGTTAGTAGATGGGGCTAATGTAGAAAATGCTTATGTATCTTCAGAAGGAGATAATCAAAAATTAGGCGTTACTGAAAGTGCTTCACTTACTATTAAAAGTGGTAAAGTAAAAAATGTTGCACCTGGACAAAGTGGAAATCCTGGAGAAAAAGCTACTACTATATCTTCACTTCTTTATAAAGAAGGGACAGTAGAAAATATGTCAAATGATTTCGACGGTGATATGGTTAGTGAAGCAGTAATCTTAACATTTAATGCTAATGGTGAAACTGAAACAGTTGCTGTTCCTAAAGGTGGAAGCTTTACTGCAGATGAAGTGGCAGAACTTACTTCTGAACTTGAAAATGCTTTAGTTGGAAGTGGTTATAAATTTGTTGGCTTCTTTAAAGATGACAAATTTACTACAGCATTTGATTTAACTAAACCAATGAATGAAGATACAACTGTATTTATGAAATTGGAAGAAGTTAAAAACAATACTGAAGTTAAAAATAATGATGGTAAAAAGGCAGAAGATAATCCTAAAACTTCAGATATTAATTTAGCTTTAATACTTGGTATGATTGCACTTGGTGGTGCTGGAGCATTTGTTTCTTATAAAAAGAAAAACTCTAAAGCTAATAATTAATAATTAAATCAAAAGAAGTCGTATGACTTCTTTTTTGTATGATTAACTAGTTAAAGACTTTGGCTTTAACTAGCAATGAGAGACCTTAGACTCGAATTGAAATTAAGAGATAAATAACTATTGTAAATATTTTAAAAATTTAGTACAATTATATTATGGTGATGATATGAATAAAGACTATGACACTAATAATGATAATTATATTCCTAAGCATGCAAATGATGATAATAATCAATATAATAATTGGAATAATAATATAAATAATAATTATAACAATATAAATAATAATTATAACAATATGAATAATAATTATAACAATATGAATAATAATAATAATTATAATGATTTTTGGGGTAATGATAAGGTATATAATAATATTGTTAATAATTATAATAAGATTAATGATAATATGCATAATGATTCTAATAGTGATATTAATAGTAATGATATAAATAGTAATAAAATTAAACGTATTAAAAGAAAAAGAAAGAATAGTAAGGTTATATGGACTGTTATTATGTTTATATTTATATTTATTGCTTTGGCTTGTGTAGTTAAACTTATATTTTGGAATAGGGATAATAAAAAGACTTCTTCTTTGATTGATAATATTTCTTCTGATACGATGATTAAAGAGGTTGATGATAGTGATAGTGAATTGGTATCAAAAGATGAAGATAAGAATAGTGATTATTGGTATTATATTACTTTTCCTTTAATTGATGTTGATATTAGTAAGCTTAAGAGTAAGAATAGTGATACTGTTGGTTGGATTAATGTTAATAATACAAATATTAATTATCCTTTTGTTCATTATAAAGATAATGATTTCTATTTAAATCATTCTTATGATAAGTCTTATAATGAGGCTGGATGGGTATTTATGGATTATCGTAATAATATTAATTTAGATAATAAGAATACTATTTTATATGCTCATAGTAGGTTAGATAAGACGATGTTTGGTTCTCTTAGTAAGACACTTCATTCTTCTTGGTTTACTAATCGTGATAATCATATTATTAGATTATCTATGGAAAAGGAGAATACGATGTGGCAAATATTTTCGGTATATAAAATACCTGAAGAAAGTTATTATATTACTACTAAATTTAATAGTGATACTGATTATACTAAGTTTTTAGATACTATTAAGAATAGAAGTATATATGATTTTAAGACTAAGGTTACCACTGAAGATAAGATTCTTACTCTTAGTACTTGTTATTCTGATATGGAAAGGACTGTTGTTCATGCTAAACTTATTAAGAAGAGTAAAAACTAAAAAAATATAAAGAATATATTTAAAATATTCTTTTTTTATGGTATAATTTTCTTCGAGGTGTGTATTATGAAGGCAAATAGAACAATAACAAGAGAGAAAGCAATGACTGTATTGTATCAAATCTTTTTATATAATAAAAATAATATTAGTTATGAAGTTGATGATGTTATTAATGAAATACTAGAGTCTATGGAAATAGAGGATAGAAAAAAAATTGATATTAATTTTTTAAATGATTTAGTTAATGGAGTAATTAATAATATGGATAATATTGATGAATATATTTCTAAATATTTATCTAATTGGACTATTGATAGACTTGGTCTTACTGATCAAGCTATTATTAGAATATCTGTATATGAACTTATATATACTGATACTCCTAATCTAGTATGTATTAATGAAGCAATTGAACTTGCTAAGAGATATTCTGATGAAAAGGTAGCTAAAATGATTAATGGTGTATTAGATAAGATCTATCATGAAATAGAGGATAATTGTGAATAATAGTTATAATATTATTAAATTTGATTCTAACTATGATGATTTAGTTAATAGTGGTGTGATATCACCACTTAATAGATATAAGTATTCTTTTTATATTAATAGTGATAAATTATTTTTTAAAGAGGATACTGATAGAATGTATTATGAACTTATTGGGACTGCTATAGGGGATTTTTTAAATATTTTACATACTAGTTATAAGTTAACTATGATTGAGACTAGTGATACTAATATTAAGGGAGTAACTTCTAAGGACTATAGAGAAGTTGGCTATAAACTTATTAAGTTTAATAATATTTTATTTGGAAAAGAAATGACTTTAGATAATATTAGTGAAAGACTTAATATTTATTTTAATGATTATAGGAATAAAGATATTATTGTAAATGATATTTATAATGATGTTATTACTTATTATATGTTAGATTTATTACTTGGTAATATTGATAATGGTAAATATAATTATGAGTTTATGGTTAGTGATACTAATGCTAAAATGTCTCCATATTCTGATTTTGGAATGATATTTAATTTTAGTAGTACTAAGTTAAGAGTTAATGAATATTGTAATTCATCTATATATGATAATTTAAATGTATTACTTAGTATGAATAAGGAATATTTAACTAGATTTTCTTCTATGTATGAAAAACTTACACCAAATAAACTTGAAGAGATTATTAATGATGTAGAAAAGAATAATAAAGTTGATTTTGGAAGTAATTTTAAGAATATAATTTTTCTTTCTTATTGTAGACATTATGTTATGTTAGGTAATATTATTAATACTATTAAAAAGAATAGTTATTTGACTAAGAAATGAGGGGTATGCCTATGAATAATAACTATATTACTGTTACTGAGGTTAATAAATATATTAAAGAGATAGTTAACGAGGACTTACTTCTTAAGAAAGTATATTTAAAAGGGGAAATATCTAATTTTAAAGCTCATTCTAGAGGTCATTATTATTTTACTTTAAAGGATGAGAATTCTAGAATAGCTGCAGTTATGTTTTCTTTTAATAATCGTAATTTGAAGTTTGTACCATATGATGGTATGAAAGTTCTTGTTAGTGGTAAGATTGATGTATATGAGGCTTCAGGTAGTTATCAGATATATGTTGAAGAGATGGCTCCTGATGGTATTGGAGCTTTGTATGTGGCTTTTGAACAACTTAAAGAGAAGTTATCTAAAGAGGGATTATTTGATAAGGATAAGAAGAAAAAGATTAGAAGGGTACCTAATGTTGTTGGAATTGTTACTTCTCCTACTGGGGCTGCTATTAGGGATATTCTTACTACTATTAAAAGAAGATATCCTGTATGTAAGACTATTTTATTTCCGGCTTTAGTACAGGGAGATAATGCTGCTTTAGATATTGCTAAGAAAATTAAACTGGCTAATGAGGTAAAAGATATATATGGTATTGATACTTTGATTGTTGGTCGTGGTGGCGGTTCACTTGAGGATTTATGGCCTTTTAATGAAGAAATTGTAGCAAGAGCTATATATGATAGTAAGCTTCCTGTTATATCTGCTGTTGGGCATGAGGTCGATATTACTATTTCGGATTATGTAGCTGATCTTAGGGCTCCTACACCTACAGCAGCTGCTGAACTTGCTGTACCGGATATTAATACTATAATTACATATTTGGATACTGCTAGAAGTAGGGGATATACAGCACTTACTAATATTGTTAATATTAATTATAAAAAATTAGATGCAATAAAAAATAGTTATATTCTTAGTAAACCTATGAGTATGTATGAGATTAAGGAACAGAAGTTAGATATACTTATTGATAGTTTAAATAAAGCTATGAATAAGAAATTAGAGAATACTAAGGTTAAGTTATATACATTAGAGAATAGTTATATTCTTAATAATCCTAATATGTTATATAAATATAGTACTCAGAAATTAGAACATATTATATCTAAATTAGAAGTTCTTAATCCACTTAATACTTTAAGTAGAGGATATGCTATTATTAAAAAAGATGGTAAGGTATTACCTAGTGTTAAAAATATGAAAAAGGATGATGTAGTAACTATAACATTAAATGATGGTGAAGTTACTAGTAAAATAATTAAGGTAGGTGAAAAAAATGGCTAAAGAAAAGGAAATGACTTTTGAAGAAAAAATAAAGTTACTTGAAGAAATAGTTAAAGAACTTGAGGGTGGTGAGGTACCACTAGATGAAGCAATAGAAAAATATACTTCTGCGATGAAACTAGCTAAAGAATGTTCAGATAAATTAAATGAAGTTAGTGAAAAAGTTAATAAAATAATGCTTGAAAATGGTAAATTAGAAGACTTTACTGTGAGTGAGTAGTAATTAATGAAAAGTAAATAATTTGTTTACTTTTCTTTTTCTTTATGAGATAATTAATATGGTGGTATAAAGATGGAATATATAGTATTAATACCTAATTCTATTAAGAAAAATATTATTAAAGAAGTTAGAAATAAGTATTATAATTATAATATTAAGTTTTTATCTTTAGAAGAGTTTATAGAAAAATATACTTTTTCTTATAATAATAAAACAATATATTATTTAATGCGTGAATATAATCTTAATTTAAGTAGTGCTATGGTATATATTAAGAATTTATATTATATTGATATGAATATTCATAATAAAAAGATGGATACTCTTATTAATATGAAAAAGTTTTTAGATGATAATAATTTACTTATATATGATAAATATTTTAAAGAGTATGTTAAGAATAAAGAAATATATATATATGGATATGATTATCTTAATAAATATTATCTTAAAGTATTAGAAGGGCTTAATTATAAAGTTATTGATTATGTATATAATGATTATGAAGTTAAGAATATTTATGAATTTAATTATATTGATGAAGAAGTTATATTTGTTATTGATAAGATATTAGAATTAATTAGAAATAATATAAAACCAGAGAATATTAAACTTATTATATCTAAAGAGTATGAAGAGGTTATAGATAGATTATTTAAAATATATAATATTCCTATTAATGTAAAAAAAAGAAGTATTTATAGTGCTAGAAGCGTTAAAGACTTTTTGAATAATTTAGATGATATTAATAAGGGTTTAGATGATATTAATGATGATGAAATTAGGAATAAGGTTATTTCAGTTCTTAATAATTATGCTTTTATAGATAATAAAAAAGAGGCCCTAGAACTTATTATTAATGATTTAAAGAATACTTATTTTGAAGATGGTAATACTTCTGTTAAAATAGTTAGATTAGATGATTATTTTACAGATGATGATTATGTTTTCTTACTTGGATTTAATAAAGAGAATATACCTATATTATATAAAGATGATGAGTATTTTAGTGATAAAGAAAAAGAAAAAATGGGATATGATAGTAGTAATACTCTTAATATTAATAAGAAAATAGAAGTTATTAAGAAAATTAAGAATATTAAAAATATTATAATTAGTTATAAATTATATGATGCTAATAATATTTATACTAGGAGTGACTTATTTAGTGATGTTAATGTTATTAGTGATTATAAGCATTTATATACTAATAGTGATATGATGAATAAAATCTTTTTAGCAGGTATGTTAGATGATTTGGTTAAGTATGATGTTATGAATGATGATATTAATTTACTTATAAGTAATTATCATATTCCTTATATGGAATATGATAATAGTTATCATACTATTGATAAGGATAAATTATATAAATATTTGAATAATAAGCTACTATTATCTTATACTTCACTTAATAATTATTATAAATGTAAGTTTAAATATTATCTTAATCATGTTCTTAAGATTAATATTATTCGTGATGATTTTGCTATTTTAGTAGGAGAGGTATGTCATTATATTTTATCTTGTATGGATAATGATGATTTTGATATTGATACTTTATTTGATAATTATTTGAAAACTAAAAGAGAATTTTCTAAAAGAGAGATGTTCTTTCTTAATAATATTAAAGAAGAAATTGTATTTATAGTGGCTACTATTAGAAAACAAATGACTTATACTACTTTTGATAAAAGTATGAAAGAAAAAGAAGTATATGTAAATAAGGATAGGAATATTAAAGTTACTTTTAAAGGGGTTATAGATAAAGTTTTATATAAAGAAGAAGATGATATTACTTATTTAGTTGTTATTGATTATAAGACTGGTACCGCTGGAATTGATATTAAGAATATGGAGTATGGTCTTGGTATGCAACTTCCAATATATTTATATTTATCTAGTAAGATTGGTCTTAAAGATGTTAAAGTAGTTGGTTTTTATTTACAAAAATTACTTAATACTAGTTTAGATAATAGTAAAGATTATTTAGAAGAGAAAGAAAGTAAGTTAAAATTAGATGGTTATTCTATAAATAATGAAAATATATTATCTAAATTTGATACTACTTATCATGATTCTAAACTTATTAAATCTATGAAAACCACTAATAATGGCTTCTATAAATATAGTAAGGTATTAACAGGTGAGGAAATGGATGAAATGGCAATACTAGCGGATAATATGATTGATAAGGCTATTGATGGTATATTAGATTGTGATTTTGATATTAATCCTAAGGTAATAAATGGTAGTAATGAAAGTTGTAAGTTATGTGAATATAGAGATATCTGCTACCAAAGAGAAAAAGATATTGTTTATATCAATAAGGAGGTTAAAGATGATGGAGAAGTATAGTAGCGATTATAGTTATTATGGTAATGTATATAGAAAGAGTGCTGATGGTAGTGATATTCTAGTAGAAGAAAATGCTATGCTAGAGTATTATGATGAGACTTTTAAATTTGCTTTTCTTTCTGATGCTATGGCTTATATTTTTTCACTTGCTTATGATAAAGAAGAGGATAATAAAGTAGCAGAAAATATTTTGAATAGTAAAATGTTTTCTTGTGATAGAAATACTACTAATAATGGAGAAATTTATGTTGCTCCTGAATCAATTAGGGTTAATATGAAATATCCTGAATTAAAAGTACTTATTGATAATCTTAATAATCCAAAAAAACGTAAAGGTAAGAAGTGATATTATGGCATGGACTAATGAGCAAAAGGAAGCTATTTATACTGAAGGAACTAATATTATAGTTTCTGCTGGAGCAGGAAGTGGTAAAACAGCTGTTCTAACTGAAAGAGTATTAGAAAAAGTAAAAAAGGGAATATCAGTAGATAATCTTCTTATTTTAACTTTTACTAAAATGGCCGCTAAAGAGATGAAGGAAAGAATAGGAGATAAGTTAAAAAAAGAAGGACTTACTAGTGAACTTGCTAAACTAGATACAGCGGATATTACAACATTTGATGCATATGCTTTATCAGTTGTAAAGAAATATCATTATTATTTAAATGTAAGCAAAGATATTAATATTATTGATGGATCAGTTATTACTTTATATAAAAGAAAGATACTTAAAGATATATTTGAAGAGTTATACGAAGAAAATAATCATGAATTTATTGATTTTATACAGGAATATTGTATTAAAGATGATAAAGATATATTTGAATTTATACTTAATATTAATAGTAAACTTGATTTAAAAACTAATAAGAGAGAATATTTAGATAATTATATTAATACAGTATATGATGAAGTAAAGATTGATAATGATATTGATAATTATATTAAAGTAATACTTAAACTTATTTCTAATATTAATGATTATCTAGAATATATAGATGATGATGATTATTTAGCAAAATTATATGATGTTATATCTCCTTTATTAAGTGCTAAAAGCTATGATGATATTAAAAGTAATATTTCTATTAAACTACCTATTCTTAGAGGTGCTAGTGATATTACTCGTGAATATAGAGATAAAATTAAGAGTACTATAGATGAGATTAAAAAACTTACTACTTATGATAGTTATGATGATATTAAGAGGGGTATACTTAGTACTAAAGGAAATGCAAAAGTTATTATTGATATTATTAAGAAATTAGATGATATAACATATAATTATAAGGTTAAATATAATTCTTATGAATATTCAGATATTTCTGCTTTGGCTATTAAACTAGTAAGAGATAATAAGGAAATTAGAGAAGAAATTAAAAATAATTTAAATGAGATATTAATTGATGAATATCAAGATACTAATGATGTTCAAGAAGAGTTTATATCATATATATCTAATAATAATGTTTATATGGTTGGAGATATTAAGCAATCTATATATAGATTTAGGAATGCTAATCCATATATTTTTAAGAATAAGTATGATTCTTATAGTAATAATATTGGTGGCATAAAAATAGATTTAAATAAGAATTTTAGAAGTAGAGAAGAAGTTATTAATAATATTAATTTATTGTTTGATAGAATTATGGATAATGATATTGGTGGTGCTGATTATTCGCTATCACATAGAATGATATATGGTAATCTTATGTATAAGGGTGATGGTGATAACAAAGAAGATAATAACTTCTCAGTATATAATTATCTTAATGATACTACTTTTAAAAATAATGAAGTAGAGGCATTTATTATTGCTGATGATATTAAAAATAAAATTAATAGTGGTTATAGAGCTTTTGGTAAGGATACTAATGGTGTTAGAAAGATTAAGTATAGTGATTTTGCTATTTTACTTGATAGTAGTAAATCATTTGATTTATATAAAAAGATATTGGAATATAATGGTATTCCTACTTCTATTGTAAAATCTGTTAATTTAACTGATGGAGAGGTAGTACTGGTTATTAAAAATATTATTAGTTTTATTATTAAGATTAATGATAATAAAATAGATAATGAATTTAAAAAGTTATTTATATCTATTGGTAGAAGTTTTTTATTTAATACTGATGATAATGTTTTATTTGATTATTTTTTGAATAATAATTTTAAAGATAGTGATATATATAAAATTAGTTATAATATTACTAAGAGGTTAGATACTATCAGTTTAGAAGAGATTATTGATCTTATTGTAGATAATTTTGATTTTTATAATAAGTTATTTCTACTAGGGGACTATAATGCTAATATTTTGAGAATACAGAAATTAAAAGAGATTACTAATAGTTTAATTAATCTTGATTATGATATTTATGATTATCAAAAATATTTAGATGATATTATTAGTAATAATTTAAAACTAGAATATAGTGTTAATGATAATAGCACTGATACTGTTAAAATTATGACTATTCATGCCTCCAAGGGACTTGAATTTGGAGTCTGCTACTACGGGGAATTATATAATAGATTTAATAATAGTGATGCTATAAGTAAGTATTCATATGATAATAAATATGGTATTATTCTTCCTTATAAAGATAAATTCTTATATAATACTATTTATCATAATCTTAGTTATAGGGATTATGTAATGGAAAATATTAGTGAAAGAATAAGACTTTTCTATGTAGCATTAACAAGAGCTAAAGAGAAGATGATATTTATTTTACCTAGTAATACTAAAGAGGATAATAAAAGTATTGGTAATATTATTGATAATAGTATTAGAGGTAAATATAATAGTTTTGCTAGTATTATGTATTCTTTAGAGAGTATTACTAAAGATTATTATAAGAATATTGATATTAATGATATTAATTTATCTAAAGATTATAATATGATTTCTAATAATAATTATAAAGAACATTTAAAATTAATAAATGATAAAATAGAAGTTAATACTACTTGTATTCCAAGTAGTATTAAAGAGAATAAAACTTTTTCAAAAAAGGATATTCATATTGTTACTAAAGAAGAAGAGGATAAACTTCTTTATGGTAGATTAATACATGAATTATTTGAATGTACTGACTTTAATAATTTAGATAATTTATCAGATAATAATAAAAAGATTATTGAGAGATTCTTAGAGAAAGTTGATATATCTCATGCAAATATATATAAAGAATATGAATTTATCTATGACGAGGATAATACAACATATCATGGTATTATCGACTTGATGTTAGAGTATCAAGATAATATTAAAATAATTGATTATAAACTTAAGAATATAAATGATGATGCTTATATTAAACAGCTTACTGGTTATAAAGATTATATTGAAAAATTATTTAATAAAAAAACTAGTATTTATTTATATTCTATAACTTTAAATACTTTAGAAGAGATTAAGTAAAAAAATTCTTTCTATATGATATAACTCGTGTTATAATTATATAGAAAGTTATGCCGAATTAGTTTAGTGGTAGAACAAGGCCCTCGTAATGCCTAGAGGTAAGTTCGATTCTTACATTCGGCACCATATTAATGTTAAACTCGAATATTTCGAGTAGTAATAAATGCTAACTAGAAGTACTATCTAGTTTTTTTTGTTATTATGATACAAATAGAAGTTTTATTGACATAATCCATTAGCATGTGTAGAAGGATTTGTTCTTTTAAATTCTAAAAATATTTATAATAAAATGTAAATATTTAATAAAAGTATGTTATAATAAATGATTAAGAAAGTGAGGATACAACAAATATGGTTGATATAGAAAAATTAGATTATGTTTTATATAAATCTATTTATGTAAAACCAAGAGTTGGAGACTATAATGAAATATGGTCTAGAATAAAAAATAATTCAGAAGTTTTAAGGGAAGCAGTACAAGTTAAAAGAGATAAGTTTGATGAACATGATATAGTTAAAGGCTTAACTATATGTGATTCAATGTTAATAGATTATAACTCTGTAGATAAAGCTGCATATAATAACTTAATTAATTCCATTTATACTAATACGGATATTGCAAGAATAGTTATGGATGGTGCTTCAAATGGTGGTTGTTCGTTTTTATTAATGAGTTTATGGAATCACAATTTGAAATTAACAGAAGAACAAAAAGCTTTTGCTGTAAATGAAGCAATGAATAAAATTGGTACTACTCGTTGGCAACAAGGCATAGAAGAATTATCAAAAAAATTAGATGATATGGGTATAACTGATGATAATACTACTTTTATTGATATTGACGGTTGTATAAATCCAATCGGCCAAAAAACAGGTTCACAATATATGAACCATATATTTTCTACATTAAGTACAACACAAGCACATGGAATAGGAGAATTCGATATTAGATATCATATTATAAGAAATCCAAATTGGTCTTTGAATGAGAAGCGAAAATTGATTGTGGATTTTTGGTGTGATAATGAAACATATGATGAGTATTTAGAACAATGGGAGTGGGGAGTCATTAATGATTTCACAAACTTTAAAGATAACCATATATTCCAACTTGAAAAAAAAGATTTATATGAATACTCTTATGAGATGCTATTAAAATTTTATGGTAATAAAGAGATAACTGATAGAATATGGGATGAAATTCAGTTCTGTAAACAAATGCATAAGTTGAGACCACAACAGTTGGAATTAGAATTTACACCTAAAAAGAAAGTCTTGGTATAAACTGACATTAAAAATTAATTATCTTAAATAAGGAGAAAATATATTTATGAAGGTAAAAACAACAAATGCATTAATGAAATATTTAAGAGAAGAACATAACATTTCTATTGATGGAACAAAAGATAAAAAGAATTTAAGAAATATTGGATATTATCATGGTTACAAAGGTTATAGATATATTAAAAATCCTAAAAATAGAATAATATTAACCAGTTTTGACGAAATAGTATCTATAGTTGATTTTGATATGAAATTAAAAAGTTTATTATATTCACAAATAATGCAAATAGAAACTATTTCTAAGAATTGCGCTTTACAAACTTTAGTTGAAGAATATAAAACTGATAACTTTAATGATGTTTATGAATATGGTATGACTGATTATAGAAATTATAAAAATGATAGTGAATATAAAGAAAAAATGAAACATAGAATTAAAGTTCAAAATAATATATATTCTTCATTATCAAAACACTACAGTAATGGGAATAAAATGGTTAATCACTTTTATTCAAAAGATCGTTATGTGCCATTGTGGGGAATCTTTGAAATAATAACTTTAGGTGTATTTGCTGATTTAATAAAAAGTTTAGAATTAAGTGTAAGATTAAAAATAGCTAGACAAATGAATATTAACAAAGCATATGATACGAATGCATTATTTCCAGAAAGAATCATGTATTTAATAAAGGCATTAAGGAATTCTATTGCTCACAATGATGTAATATTTGATGTTAGATTCAAAGATACTAATGTAGCAAGCTCATTATGTAAATTCATAGAAAATGAAATCAATTGTCAAAATATAGATTTTAATACTATTACAGATTATATTATTCTTATTTCATTTTTATTAAAAAGTTATGGACTTCCAAAAACTGAAATTAACAGATTTATAAATGATTTTGAAAAATTGACTGAAGAATTTAGGAACAAAATTTCTATTAATATTTATAATCAAGTTATTTATACAAATAATAAGCTAAAGTTAACTGCTTTACGAAATTATATAAAAAAATAATAAATATATTGCATAATTTTACTAATTATGATATATTATAAGTGTGAATGGCGGTGAATGTCTTCGGACTACACCTGAGCAAGTTGGATGCGTCTAACTTGCTTTTTTGTTATGAGGCAAGTATGGTTTTAATGAAGAAAGTAAAAATATTGGAGTTGAAAAGTAATCCGAAATGGTTACTTTTTCTTTTAAAATATGATATACTTATATCTAGTTAAAGACTTATGGCTTTAACTAGCAGTGAGAGACCTTAGGCTCGAACTGTAACTAAGGAGATAGATAATGAATAATATTAAAAAAGTTTTATTAATAGGAATTGTATTTTTTATATGTGGATGTTCTTTATTTACTAAAGAAGAAAAGAAAAAAATTACCACTAATAACGATAATGTTAAAATAGGGGATAAATATGTTGATGATAATCCTATTAAACTTGGTATATTTTTGGTAGATAATAATTATCATAATAAAAGTGTTATTGATGATGATTATTATACTGATTTTGTAAGTGGTAAGGATATTGCTTCATTCGAAGTTTTTTATACAGGAGATGAAGTTATTGATGGTACTAATTTTAAGAATACTTGGAATACTTATTATGATAAATATACTGATATTGATAACTATAAAATAGGGTATAATATTAAATTTATATTAAATGATGGTACTAGTTTGGATAATACTTTTTTAAAACCAGATATATTTTATTTTACTAAATATTTTTATGTTTATTTTTATGATGATATTCATCAAAAAGATGGAACTATGTATAGTCATTTAGAAGAAGTTAATGATAATACTTTAATGACCTCTATTAAAATATATGCTGTAGATGGTATAGATAATGTTCAAAATATTATTTTAACTGCTTTTACATATGATGATGAAGATGATTTTGATGATAATGGTAATTATAGAGGTAGTTCTAGTTATACTATTAATATTAAAAGAAAGTGAGTTATTTTTCACTTTCTTTTAGTTTATTTAGATATTCTTTACTTATTTGTATTAGAATGTCCTCTACTTCTTTTGGGTTATCAAGCCCTATATAATATTCTTTGTTATTTTCTTTTATTGTTTTTCTTAGGCAAATGTCTTCTGGATTATTAATATTAGCGAATAGGGTATATTTATTATTGTTTATTATTAATTCTTTTATAATAATATATTCTATATTGTCATCTAAAATTATTGTTTTCATTTTCTTCCTCTCGTATTTTTACTTGTATCTTTTACAATGTTATCTATAGTTCCATTTTCATAGGCCTCTAATAATTCTTTTTTTCCATATGTTTCTAATATTTGAATACTTGGATTACCATTACTATCTACTAAACCATTTATTTTACAATAATCTGCCCAATCTTTATATCTTTTAGTACCATCGGAATATGTTATAGAACTTATTAAATTATAGTCCTGCAATAGGTTAGCACCTGCTTTTTCTAATACTTTTTTATATGCATAAGTTTCAGCGATGCTTGGATCTGTTATACCGATATTTTGATATGCTTCATTTGAAATATAGTTATTCATCTTTATTGTACCGTTTTCTCTGATAGTAATTATACCTGCTGCTTCTAAATTTCTTTCGGCTTGTTTAATAACTATAGCAATAGCGGCATTTGATTTGCCTGTTTCTTTGATATCTTTTAAGGTGTATACAGCGGTTCCTAAAGAGATAGCTACAGCTAAAGTAAGCGGCACTATTTTACGATAGAAAAATGTACTTTGATATTTTATATTGTCTTTTGCTTTTGTTGTTTCTATTTTGTTGGTAGTAATACTTTTACTTGATACTTCTTCTAGTTTACTAGCTATATTTATTTGTTTTGTTCCTTCAAAAGAAAAATATTTTATTGGTATTTTTTCGCCATTGTTACTTATTATATATTCTTGCTTTTTGCTTGTATTTAAGTTATTTTCCATTATTTATATTTTTATCTCCTTTTTATAGAATTAAAATCTATTATTTTAGAATCGTTGTTATTATCTTGATTTTTTCCTCTGGGATTTTCATCTAGCTCAATATAGTTGCCATTTTCATCATATGTAAAATATATTGCATATTTTGGTGGGACTTTATTAATATTAATTATTTTATCTTCTATGTAATAATTGCCTTCATTGTCTTCAAAATATATATTATCGTTTTTATCTTTGAAGATATATTTTATTTTTGTTATGGTTTTGTTATAGTCTTGAAAATAATATTCATTGTTTTGTGTAATATATAACCATCCTTTTTTTGAATTGTCACTTGTTTTAAAATTTATGGTTTGCTTTATTATTATTGGATAGCCAAATGAATCTAATATTGGTTTTCCATCGGTACCAATAATATATTTTTTTTCTCTTTCGGTGGTTCGTTTATTTAGTTCTTGGAACCAGGCATCTTCTTTCTTTTTTTCTTCTAAATCACTCATTTTTAATCCTCCTAGGATAAATATATATTAAAAAAGAAAAAAAGTCAATTTACTAGACATTTTTTCTTTTTTTTATGTAAATATTATTATTTGTATTTTGATATGGTTTTGTTTGAATAGTTATTTTTTCTTTTGCTCTATATTCTTCAGTAAAATTTATTACTGGTTCTAAATAGTCTATATTTTTTTGCATTATTTTGGTTATTGGAATATTGTTATTTATATATAATAATAGTTTTTCATTTTGAATAGTCGTATATAAATAGTCAGAGGCTATAAGTTCTTTTAGGGTTATAAATAGTCTTTTTTTAGTATAGTCTATTAATAATTCTTGATATTCTTTATTTTTTATTTTTTCGTAAATTAGTTCATTTAGTATTTCTGGATCGAAAGCTTTTTGTTCTTTTATTTTTAATATTATTATGAACATTTCTGTTAGATCTTTTAATCTAAATGTAATTTTTTGCTCTTCATCATTTTTGATTGAATTTGATTTTATTCCAAATGTTTTAATTACTTCGGCTTTGCTTGGCATACATTTTTTACAGCAATGGCATGGCTCTATTTTGCTATCTAAATATCTAAAATATGTTATTTCCCACATTTTTCCAATTGATAATTCTTTTCCACATGAGTAACATATTGTTGGTTTATTTATTTCTATTTCTTTAATGCTTTTTATTCTATCATTCATTATCATATTATTCTTCCTTTCAAAATATTAGTGAACGTATTATATACTTTATTTTATTTTTTGTCAAATAAAGACTATTGTTAGTCAATAGTCTTTAGTGTTAATTTATTATTTATTAAATCTATAGTAATTGTACTATTATATTTTATTTGATCATTTATTATAGCATTAGCTATTAATGTTTCAATATTTCTTTGTACATATCTTTTTATTGGTCTTGCACCATACTTTTCATCATATGATGAATTAATTATATATTCTTTGGCTTTATCTGTTATTACTAGATGTAATCTTTTATCTTGTAATCTTTTTTCAGTATCAGTAATTATTTTATCTAAGATGTCATTTACTACTTCTTTAGTTAATGAATTAAATATAATTATTTCATCTATACGATTAATAAATTCTGGTTTAAATGTGCTTTTTAGTTCATTCATTACTAATTCATTAGCATTGTTATTTCCTTCAAGAATATATTCACTTCCTAGATTAGATGTCATGATAATTATGGTATTTTTGAAATCTACTGTTCTTCCTTGACCATCAGTTATTCTACCATCATCTAATATTTGAAGTAATACATTAAAGATATCACGATGGGCTTTTTCTATTTCATCAAATAGAATTATAGAGTAGGGGTTACGTCTTACTGCTTCAGTAAGTTGTCCTCCTTCGTCATAGCCAACATATCCTGGAGGAGCCCCTATTAACCTAGCTACTGAATGACTTTCCATATATTCGGACATATCTATTCTTATCATATGTCTTTCATCATCAAATAATTCATAGGCTAATGTCTTAGCGACTTCGGTTTTACCAACACCAGTAGGGCCTAAGAAGATAAATGAACCGATAGGTCTATTTGGATCTTTAATACCCGCTCTAGCACGAATTATTGCTTCGCTTACTAAATGTATTGCTTCATCTTGACCTTTAACTCTTTTTTTCATGTTTTCTTCTAGGTGAAGTAGTTTTTCTCTTTCACCTCCGACTAATTTTGATATTGGGATATTAGTCCATTTAGATATAATAGCTGCTACTGATTCTTCATCTACGGTATCAGATAATATATCAGATTTATTTATTTTTTCTAATTCTGCTAATTCTTTTTCTAGTCTTGGAATTGTACCATGTCTTAATTTGGCTGCAGTTTCTAAATCGTAGTTATTTTCTGCTTTTTCTAAAGCAAAGTTAGCAGAATCTATTTCTTCTTTCTTTTTACTAATTTTAGTATTAACTGTTTTTTCTTCTTCCCATCTAGTTTTTAAATCTTTTTCTTTTTCTTTAAGACTTAATAATTCTTTATCTATAGATTCAATTCTATTTTTAGAAATATCATCTTTTTCTTTCTTTAGAGCTTGTTTTTCTATTTCAAGAGTCATAATATTTCTTTCTAAATTATCAAGTTCAGTAGGTACTGATTCCATTTGTACTTTAATTGTAGCTGCTGCTTCATCTATTAAATCGATTGCTTTGTCTGGTAAAAATCTATCAGTTATATATCGATCGGATAGGGTAGCCGCTGCTACTAGGGCTTTATCTTTAATATTTACACCATGGAACACTTCAAATTTTGGTTTTAGACCTCTTAATATTGTAATGGTATCTAATACATTAGGTTCTTTTACTAATACTTTTTGAAATCTTCTTTCAAGAGCAGCATCTTTTTCAATATATTTTCTATATTCATTTAAAGTAGTAGCACCGATACAATGTATTTCACCTCTGGCAAGCATAGGCTTAAGCATATTACCAGCATCCATAGCTCCTTCAATGGCTCCTGCTCCGACTATCATATGTATTTCATCAATAAACATAATGATGTTACCATCTGATTCTTTTACTTCTTTAAGAACAGCTTTTAATCTTTCCTCAAATTCACCACGATATTTGGCTCCTGCTACTAGGGCTCCCATATCAAGTTCCCATATTGTTTTATCTTTTAAACTATTTGGAACATCTCCTTTGATTATTCTTGTTGCAAGTCCTTCAACTATAGCGGTTTTACCAACGCCTGGTTCACCAATTAATACAGGATTATTTTTTGTTTTTCTAGATAGTATTCTTGTAATACTTCTTATTTCATCATCACGACCAATTACTGGATCTATTTTTCCATCTTTGGCTGCTTGTGTTATATCACGACCATATTTTTCTAATGGTTTTTGTAAATTTTCTTCATATGGATTATTCATATTCATATCAATCATCCTCCTTTTTATATATATAATTATAACACAATATTAGCAATTGTCAATAGAGATTGCTAAAATAATATATATAAATATGATTAATTTATAATGTAAGTTTTAACTTTCTATAGTAATTATTTTTTATTTATGTTATACTTATAATTGAAAGGAGTGATAAAAAGTGGAAAAACAAAAAAATAAAGTATTGATCGTTTTAGTAATTGTTTTATTATTTGTAATATTGGGATTGGGAGGCTATATTGTTTGTGATAAGGTGTTGAATAAAAATCAAATTGAAAATAATAATTCTAACACCCAAAATTATAATGGGAATTCTGGTAATAAAAATAATTCAAACCTGGCATTAAAAATTGATAGCACTAAAGATTGGGTTTATAATGCCGATTATAATTTACCAACAAATAAAGATAGCTATTATGGTTTTAGTGATCATAGTAAATTGATTAAAGCTAGTGATTTAATTGTTCCTTATATAAATATTAATTCTTCTGATGCTAAAACAGCAAATCAAGAAATTTATAAATTATATGAGCAATTAATAAATAAGTTTAATGAAAATCTAAAAGAAGAAATTTGGTTTACTACTGTAGAATATTCTTCAAATATAAATAATGATATAATTTCTATAATGATTAAAACTACTTCTGCTGGTACATCTACACCATTATACGAATATTATACATACAATTTTGATGTTACTAATGGTAATATATTGTCATATCAAGATGCCTACAAATTAGTAAATATTAATGATTCTACTATTGAAAACGTAGTAGAGCAAAAAATAAAGAATGAATTAAAAGATTATCCACAATCTTCTTATGAAGAAGCCTTAAATGGCAGTATTGATAATTATAAAAAATCTGTTAATGATAAGTCAATAAAATATTATTTTGATTCTACTGGAAAACTTAACGTTATTGTTACTTTATATCCTATTGCTAGCGGGGATTCTAAAAAGATTATAGTTTTAGGATAAATTATGAGTTTATTAATTCATAGGTTAATTAGTATTATAATTAATTGTGATAAAATCACTATTATTTGTTAGATGTAATATTAAAAGTAGGGGGTGATACATCCTCTACTTTTAATATGTAAATGATAATATAATTATTATCATTTAAAGATATAAAGAATATGCTATTTATTATATATTAAAACAAAATAAATGTTTTATTTGTAGACTTTAGGCTACAAATGACCTAGAAAGACTATAGGCTTTCTAGGATAAAAATGATAAATATATATTATATATAATAATGAAGGGGAGTTAATAAAATGAAATTTATATAAGAATAAAGAAAAATATTAAAAAAGTGATAAAAAAGCCTTGATTTTCATAGATTTATTTAGTATAATTGTATCTGTGTGACTGGCTTAGATGTGCGAAGTTGCTGATACACCCGGTTAAGTTGTCAATAAATTCAAAGGGTTTATCAGGTAATTCGTTCGGAGCTATGTCTATACTAAGATATAGGCGAAGGGAGGACAACTTATGGCAAAGGAGACTGTGAGAATTAAACTTAAAGCTTACGACCACAGAATTCTTGATAGTGCTGCTGCTAAAATAGTAGCTACTGTTAAGAGAACTGGTGGGGAAGTATCTGGACCTGTACCATTACCAACTGAAATTGAAAAGATTACAATTTTAAGAGCGGTTCATAAGTACAAGGATTCAAGAGAGCAATTTGAGAAAAGAACTCACAAGAGATTAATCGATATCATTAATCCTAGCAAGGAGACAATTGATGCACTTGCTCATTTAGATATACCTAGCGGTGTAGATATCAAAATTAAAAAATAAGTAGGAGGAAAAAATGAAAGGAATCTTAGGAAGAAAAAAAGGGATGACTGAAGTATTTACTACTGATGGTAAACTTATTCCTGTAACTGTTATTGAAGTTGAAGATAACGTTGTTTCTCAAGTTAAGACTAAAGAAAATGATGGTTATGAAGCAATTCAACTTGCAACAGTAGAGAAAAAAGAATCTAGAAGTAATAAACCAGAAACTGGTCATCTTAAAAAAGCAAACACTACCCCTAAGCGCTTCTTAAAAGAAATTAGAGGTGCAAGTGTTAGCGATTATGCTTTAGGTGATGTACTTAAGGCTGATGTATTTGCTGCAGGAGAAATGGTTGATGTAACCGGCACTTCTAAAGGTAAAGGATTTCAAGGTGTTATTAAAAGACACAATCAAAGTAGAGGACCTATGAGTCATGGTTCACAATACCATAGAGGTGTAGGTTCAATGGGTACTATGTTACCGATGAGGGTTTTACCAGGAAAGAAATTACCTGGACATATGGGTCACGTACAAGTTACTATTCAAAATCTTGAAGTAGTTAAAGTTGATCTAGAAAATAATGTTATCTTAATTAAAGGAAGTGTTCCTGGTCCTAAAAACTCTTTAGTACTTGTTAGAACTGCTGTTAAAGCTGGAGATAAAACAAAAGAACCAGTAGAATTAATAGTATATGAAGATGGTACTTCTTCTGAAGAAGTTATTGAAGAAACTATCGAAACTATTAATGAAGAATTAGCAGAAACTAATGAAGAGACATCACAAGAAGCTAGCGAATAATTTGCTTAATGATTGTATTAAAATTATATTGTGATGATAAAGGAGGAAATTATGTCTAAGAAAATAGATGTTTTAAGTCTTAAAGGCGAAAAGGTAAAGGATATAAAATTAGAAGATAACGTATTTAATGTAAAACCAAATGATGCTGTAATTAAAGATGCAGTAGTTGCTGCTATGGCAGGAGCAAGACAAGGTACTTCTAAAGTTAAAACTAGAAGTGAAGTATCTGGTGGTGGAAGAAAACCATATAGACAAAAAGGTACTGGTAATGCAAGACAAGGAAGTATTAGAGCACCACATTATAGACATGGTGGTATTGTATTTGGACCAGTTCCAAGAGATTATTCAAAGAAAATGAATAAGAAAGAAAAGAGATTAGCTTTAAAGAGTGCTTTATCTTATAAAGTATTAGATAAGGAACTTGTAGTAATAGATAATATTAACTTTGAAACTAACAAAACAAAAGAAATGGTAAGTTTATTAGAAAACTTAAAACTAACTAATAATAAGGTACTTGTTTGTGTAAACGAACTTACTGATAATATTTGTTTAGCTGCTAGAAATCTTGCTAATGTAAAAATTGTTTTACCTAGCGAAGTAAATACTTTTGATGTTGTTTCTTGTGATAATTTACTTATTACTGAGGAAGCTTTAAAATCATTAGAGGAGGTGCTTAAGTAATGGATAATTATTTAGATATAATTATAGCACCAATTATTACTGAAAAAACTGCTGGTATGGAAGCAGATGGTAAGTATGCTTTCAAAGTTTTAAATAAAGCAAATAAAACTGAAGTAAAGCAAGCTATTGAAAAGAAATTTAATGTTAAGGTTAAATCAGTTAATATTTCTAATTCTCATCCAAAGAAAAAGAGAGTTGGTAAATATACTGGTATGACTAATAAATATAAGAAAGCTATTGTAACACTTGAGAAAGGTAGTACTATTAGTTTTGACTAATGTAAGGAGGAAATATAATGGCAATAAGAGTTTATAAACCTATGACAAATGGTACAAGACAGAGATCTGTTTTGACTAGTGAAGAAATCACTAAAACAACTCCCGAAAAAAGTTTGACAGTTACTAAAACTAAGACTAATGGTAGAAATAATCAAGGTAGAATTACTGTTAGACATAGAGGCGGCGGAGCTAAAAGAAAATATAGAATTATTGACTTTAAGAGAAGAAAAGATAATGTTCCTGCTAGAGTTGTTTCTATTGAATATGATCCTAATAGAAGTGCTAATATTGCTTTAATATCTTATAAAGATGGTGAAAAAGCTTATATTATTGCTCCTAAAGGATTAACTGTAGGAACTATAGTTGAATCTGGTGAAAACGTTGATATTAAAGTTGGTAATACTCTTCCTATTATGAATATTCCAGTTGGTACTGTGATTCATAATATTGAGTTAAAGCCTGGAAAAGGAGCTAGCTTAGCAAGAAGTGCTGGTGCTAGTGCACAAATTCTTGGTAGAGAAGATAAATATGTATTAATAAGATTATCTAGTGGTGAAACAAGAAAGATTTTAGGTACTTGTAAGGCCACTATTGGAACAGTTGGTAATGAAGATTATGGACTAGTTAAAATCGGTAAAGCTGGTAGAACTAGACATAAAGGATTTAGGCCTACAGTTCGTGGTTCTGTTATGAACCCTAATGATCACCCACATGGTGGTGGTGAAGGTAGAGCTCCAATTGGTAGAAGTGGACCTATGACACCTTGGGGTAAACCTGCTCTTGGATATAAAACAAGAAAAAATAAGAAAGCGTCTGATAAATATATCGTATCACGTCGTAAGAAATAGAGAAAGGAAGATTAAAAAATGGCTAGAAGTATTAAAAAAGGACCTTACGTTTTTGATAGATTATTAAAGAAGGTAAAGGTATTAAATGAATCTGGTAAAAAGGAAGTTATTAAGACTTGGTCACGTCGTTCAACAATCTATCCTGAATTTATTGGTCATACTTTCGCTGTACACAATGGTAAAGAATTTATTCCTGTTTATGTAACTGAAGATATGGTTGGTCATAAACTTGGAGAATTCTCACTTACAAGAAAGTTTGGCGGACACGGATCAGACAAGAAATAATTTTCTTAAAGGAGGACAAAAATGGAAAGAACTGAAGCTAAGGCTGTAGCTAAAACTGTTAGAATTTCCCCTAGAAAAACTAGATTGGTTATTGATCTTATTAGAGGTAAAAATGTTAATGAAGCAAGAACTATTCTTGCTAACCAACCTCAAAGAGCATCTAGAGTTATTTCTAAAGTATTAGAATCTGCTATAGCAAATGCTACTAATAATTTTGGCATGAAAGAAGAAAATCTTTATGTTAAAGAATGCTATGTTGATGAAGCATTAGTAATAAAAAGAATCAAATTTGATTCAAGAGGTCGTACTGGTAGAAACGATCATAAGACAAGTCACATCACAGTAATCGTGGCTGAAAAATAAAGAAGGAGGACACTTATGGGACAAAAGGTTAGTCCAACAGGACTTAGAATTGGTATCAATAAGGACTGGGAATCTAAGTGGTATGCTGAGAACGACTTTGCTAAATATTTAAATAATGATTATAAAATTCGTAAGTATTTAAATAAGAAGTTTAAAAATGCTGGTATTTCACAAATCGTAGTTGAAAGAAACCCTAAAAGATGTGAAATATTTATCTACGCTGCTAAACCTGGTTTGATTATTGGACAAAGTGGTGTTGAAATTGAAAAGATAAAAAAAGAAGTTGCAAAACTTGTTAATGAAGAAATTCAAATTTCTGTAGTTGAAATTAAGAACCCTGATATGGTTGCAGAATTAGTTGCACAAAATATTGCTCATAATATTGAGAATAGAGTATCATTTAGAGTTGCTCAAAAGAAAGCTATTAGAAATACTATGAAAGCTGGAGCTAAAGGTATTAAAACTTTAGTATCTGGAAGACTTGGCGGTGCTGATATCGCTAGAGGTGAAGGTTACTCAGAAGGAACTATTCCACTTCATACTTTAAGAGCAGACATTGATTATGCTACTGCTGAAGCTGATACTACTTATGGTAAGATCGGTGTTAAGGTATGGATTTATAAAGGAGAAATCCTAAAAGGTAAGGGAGGTAATTCTCATGTTGATGCCAAAAAGAACTAAACATAGAAAAACTTTCCGTATCAGATATGATGGAAAAGCAAAAGGAAATACTACTCTTCATTTTGGAAGTTATGGACTTATGGCAAAAGAGGGAGCATGGATTACTGCTAATCAAATAGAAGCTGCCAGAATAGCTATGACTAGATATATGAAGAGAGGTGGTAAGGTATGGATTAATATTTTCCCTAACTTATCATTAACTAAAAAACCTCTTGAAACTAGACAAGGTAAAGGTAAAGGTAATCCTGAAGTTTGGGTTGCTGTAGTAAAAGAAGGCAAAATTATGTTTGAAATTGATGGTGTAGATGAAGCTACTGCTAGAGAAGCTTTAAGACTTGCATCTCATAAATTACCTATCAAATGTAAATTTGTTAAAAAGGAAGAAAGTGGTGAAGTAAATGAAGACTAATGAACTTAGAAAATTAACCACAGAAGAATTAACTAAAAAGATTTCTGAATGTAAAGAAGAATTATTTAGTTTAAGAATGCAAAAGGCTACTGGAATGCTAGAAAAACCTTCTAGAATTCATGAACTTAGAAAAGAAGTAGCTAGAATTAATACTATTCTTAATGAGAGAAGAGAAGGGTAAGTGAGGTGTAAGAGATGAAAGAGAGAAAAGAACTAATTGGTGTAGTTGTTTCTGATAAAGCTGATAAAACTATTACAGTTAAGGTTGAAACTTACAGAAAACACCCATTATATGGTAAAAGAGTAAAATATTCTAAGAAATATGCTGCTCATGACGAAAATAACACTGCTCACGTTGGTGATAAAGTTCGCTTAGCCCAAACTAGACCATTATCTAAAACTAAGAGATATGAACTAGTAGAAGTAATAGAGAAAGCTGTTATTCTATAGTTTAGCTCGGAAGGAGGAAATAAATATGGTACAACAAGAAACTAGATTAAAAGTTGCTGATAACTGCGGTGCTAGAGAAGTGTTAGTTATTAGAGTTCTAGGTGGAAGTAAAGTTAAAACAGGTAATATTGGAGATATAGTTGTTGCTACAGTTAAGAAAGCTACTCCTAATGGTACTATAAAGAAAGGTAAAGTTGTTAAAGCTGTTATCGTAAGAACCAAAAAAGGAGTTAGAAGAGAAGATGGTAGTTATATCAGATTTGATGATAATGCATGCGTTATTATTAAAGATGATAAGAGTCCAGTAGGTACACGTATTTTAGGACCAGTAGCACGTGAACTTAGAGATAAAGATTTTACTAAGATTGTAAGTTTAGCTAAAGATGTGCTATAGGAATATTAGGAGGATTTAAAATGAAACTAAAAACAGGCGATAAAGTAGTAGTAGTTTCTGGCTCTAATAAGGGAAAAGAAGGAAAAATTACTAAGATATTAGATAATAAAGTTATTGTTGAAGGTGTTAATATTGTTAAGAAACATTTAAAACCTAAAAATAATAATGGTACTGGAGAGATTATTGAAATGGAAGCTCCAATTCATGTATCTAACGTAATGCTTAGTGATCCTAAGACTAAGAAACCTACTAAAGTTAAAATTGAAAAAGATAGTAAAGGTAAAAAAATTAGAATATCAAAGAAATCTAATGAAAAGATTGACTAATTTGGAAGGAGGGCGAAGTATATGAACCGCCTAAAAGAAAAATATAATAAAGAAGTTGTTCCAAGTTTAATAGAAAAGCATGGTTATAAAACACCTATGTTAGTTCCAAAAATTGATAAAATAGTTGTTAATATGGGCGTTGGTGATGCTACTGTTAATTCTAAGAACTTAGAGAATGCTGTTCGTGAATTAGAAAAGATAACAGGTTTAAAAGCAGTTGAAACTACTGCTAAGAAATCAATAGCTACTTTTAAAATTAGAGAGGGCCATAAAATTGGTTGTAAGGTTACTTTAAGAGGAGATAGAATGTATAACTTCTTAGATAAGTTAATAAGCATTTCACTTCCTAGAGTTAGAGATTTTAGAGGTCTATCACCAAAGAGTTTTGATGGAAGAGGAAATTATACAATTGGTATTAAAGAACAAATTATCTTCCCTGAAATTAATTTTGATGAAGTTGAAAAGGTTAGAGGTATGGATATAGTTATCGTTACTACCGCTAAAACTAATGAAGAAGCTTATGATTTATTAAAAGAACTTGGAGTTCCTTTTAGGAAATAAGGAGAGGAATTAAGATGGCAAGAAAATCAATGGTTGTAAAATCAGAAAGAGAACCTAAATATAAGGTTAGAAAATACACTAGATGTAAAATTTGTGGAAGACCTCATGCTGTTCTTAAAAAATATGGTATTTGCCGTATTTGTTTCAGAGAACTTGCTTATAAAGGTCAAATACCTGGTGTAAAGAAATCAAGTTGGTAAGACTTGAAATAAAAGAAGGAGGGATTTAAAAATGACAGATCCAATCGCAGATATGCTTACAAGAATACGTAATGCTAATCAAAATAGAGCTTCAAAAGTAGAAATCCCAGCATCTAAAGTAAAATTAGAAATTGCTAAAATTTTAAAAGATGAAGGATTTATTGAAGATTATAGTGTGAACAATGATAACGTTCAAGGTACAATAACATTAACTTTAAAATATAAAAATAAAGAAAGAGTAATTACTGGACTTAAGAGAATTTCAAAACCAGGACTTAGAGTTTATGCTAAAGCAGAAGAACTTCCTACAGTTTTAAATGGTTTAGGAATTGCTATTATATCTACATCTAAAGGTATTATGACTGATAAAGAAGCAAGAAAATTAGCTTTAGGTGGAGAAGTAATTGCTTATGTATGGTAAGGTGAAATAAATGAGCCGTATTGGTAAAAGAGTTTTATCTGTTCCTGAAAATGTTAATGTTAATGTAGAAAATAATGTTGTTACAGTAAAAGGACCTAAAGGAGAACTTACTTTAAATTTAGTTAAGAATATTGAAGTAAAAGTAAGTGAAGAAGGTGTTGCTGTAACTCCACTTAAAGATGATAAATTTACTCATGCTATGCATGGTACTACTAATGCTAATATTAAAAATATGATTATTGGCGTTAGTGAAGGATATACTAAGGGATTAGAAATTGTTGGTGTTGGTTATAAGTTTAATCCACAAGGAAATAAGCTTACTATTAATGCTGGTTACTCTCATCCTGTAGTTATGGAAGTTCCAGATGGAATTACTGTTAAAGGTATCAGTAATACTGAAATAGAATTATCTGGTATTGATAAAGAAAAAATCGGTGAATTTGCTGCTAATATAAGAAAAGTAAGAAAACCTGAACCTTATAAAGGAAAAGGTATTAAATATAAAGGTGAAGTAATTCGTCGTAAAGAAGGAAAGAAAGCTTCTAAATAATAAGTAAAGGAGATTCTATATGATAAAGAAAGTTTCAAAAAATGAAATGAGAAAAGTAAGACACGAGAGAATCAGAGAAAATTTATCTGGTACTAGTGAAAGACCTAGATTATGTGTCTTCAGATCTAATGCAAATATTGAAGCTCAAATCATTGATGATGTTAAAGGTGTTACTTTAGTTTCTGCTACTACTTTAGAAAAAGATTTAAAAATCAAAAATGGTGGTAATGTAGAAGCTGCTAAAGTAATCGGAGCTGAAATTGCAAAGAGAGCTAAGAAAGCTAAAATTAATGCCGTTGTATTTGATAGAGGTGGATATCTTTATCATGGACGTGTTAAAGCTCTTGCAGAAGCTGCACGTGAAAACGGATTAGAATTCTAAGGCGCTAGGAGGAAAAAGAATGAACGAAGATAAGAAAAAGGTTGAAGTTAAAGAAAACAACCGTAAATTCGATAAAAAAAGACCTAGAAACAATAATAGACCTAATAAACCAAAATCTGATTTAGAAGATAAGGTTATTGAAATTAAAAGGGTAACTAAAGTTGTTAAAGGTGGACGCCAATTCAGATTTGCTGCTACTGTAGTAGTAGGAAATAGAAAAGGTATGGTTGGTCTTGGAACTGGTAAGGCTAAAGAAATGCCAGATGCAGTTAAAAAGGCTACACAAACTGCAAGTAAAAATTTAATTAAAGTTAATCTAATTGATAATAGGACTATTTCACATGATATTATTGTTAAAGAAGGAGCATGCAAAGTTATGCTTAAACCTGCTAAGGAAGGTACTGGAGTTAAAGCTGGAGGACCAGTTAGAGATGTATTAGAACTTGCTGGTGTTAAAGATGTTCTTTCTAAGAGCCAAGGATCAAGCACTAAAATTAATGCTGCTAGAGCTACTCTTAATGCTTTAAAAATGCAAAAGTCTCCAAGTCATGTTGCTTATTTAAGAGATAAGAAAGTTGAGGAGTTGAGATAATGAAATTACATGAATTAAATTCACTAGAAGGTTCTGTTAAAGCAAGAAAAAGAGTTGGTCGTGGACAAGGTTCTGGAACTGGTAAGACTAGTGGCAAAGGTGAAAAAGGACAAAATGCTAGAAGTGGTGGCGGAGTAAGACCTGGTTTTGAAGGAGGTCAATTACCACTATTTAGAAGATTATCAAAAAGAGGATTCAACAATTATAATTTTAGAACAGTATATAGTACTGTAAATGTTTCAGATTTAAATAGATTTGAAGATGGAACTGTAGTTGATATTAAACTACTTAAAGAAGTAGGACTTATCAAAAAGGAATTAGATGGCGTTAAAGTTTTAGGAAATGGTGAACTTACTAAGAAACTTACTGTAAGAGTTAATGCATTTACTAAGACTGCTAAAGAAAAGATAGAAAATATTGGTGGAAAAACTGAGGTGATTTAGATGTTTAAAAATCTAAAATTAATCTTTAGTCCTAAAAATAAAGATATTAGGAAGAGAATTAGTTTTACCTTAATAGGACTACTAATATTTGCGCTTGGTACTACTATTCCGGTACCAGGAACTGAAGGAGCTATATCTAGTTTAGGATTATGGGAACTTTATAATGCTATTGGTGGTGGAGCACTTAAGAACTTTTCAATATTTGCTCTAGGTGTTATGCCTTATATTTCCGCTAGTATTATAACTGGAATATTGCAAATGGACATTGTTCCTTACTTTACTGAACTTAAGGAAAGTGGAGAACAAGGAAGACAAAAAATTAATCAAATAAATAGATATCTTGGTATTGTAATTGCTTTTGTTCAAGGATTTGCTATGGCATTTACTTTTATAAAAGGTGCTTCTACTATTCAATACTTTGAAATTGCAATTATTTTAACTGGTGGTACTGCCTTATTATTATGGTTAGGAGACCAAATTACGCAAAAGGGTATTGGTAATGGTATTTCATTAATTATTATGGCTGGTATTATTTCTACTGTACCTAAAATGTTTATTGATACATTTAGTACATTAGTTACTAGTCGTACAGGATCTTTATTTATTGGTATAGTAGGATTTAGTTTATTTGTTCTATTATACTTACTTATTGTTGTAGGTGTTGTATTTGAAGAGTGTTCTGAAAGAAGAATACCTATTCAATATTCTAATAGAACAACTGCTAGTTATGGTCAAAAGCAAAATTATATTCCATTTAAAATTAATTCTGCTGGTGTAATGCCTGTTATATTTGCATCAGTATTACTTTCCATTCCTACTTTTATAGCTGGTATCTTAGGTAGTGATTCGGGATTTAGTTTATTTGTATCTAAATATATTGATTATTCAACTCCTGTAGGATTTGTGCTTTATATGATACTTATATTTGTATTTGGTTATTTCTATACAAATATGCAAATTAATCCAAAAGAACTTGCTAAGAATCTTAATAGGAATGGTGGTTATATTCCAGGTATTAGACCAGGAGTAGAAACTGAAAATTATATTAAAAAAATATTAAATAGAATTACTTTCTTAGGATCTACTTTTATTGCTATTATAGCAGGTCTTCCAATTGTATTTAGTAGTTTTATATCTACTGGTCTTCCAGCATCAGTAAGAATTGGTGGTACTGGAGTACTAATTGTTGTAGGTGTTGCTATTGAGACATGCAGACAACTTGAAAGTAGTCTAATAAATAGAAGTTATAAAGGAGCTAGATAAAATGAAGAATATTATATTTATTGCCCCTCCTGCTGCAGGAAAGGGAACAGCATCAGCTTTAGTATGTGAAAAATATAATATTCCTCATATATCAACTGGTGACTTATTAAGAGATGAGATTGCAAATCAAACTAAGCTAGGAGTAGAAATTAAAGATGCTATGGCTAGGGGAGAATTTGTAAGTGATGAAGTTATTACTAAATTATTAAAGAAAAGACTATCTTTAAAAGATGCTAAAAAAGGTTATATATTAGATGGTTATCCTAGAAATATTAAACAAGCAGAGATTTATGATGATTTATTAAAAGAATTATCATATGATATGGGAGTTGTTATATTTTTAGATATTGATAAAGATACCGCTATGAAAAGGGCGTTATCAAGAGTTGTTTGTTCTAAATGTGGTTTATCTTATAATCTAGATAATAAAGAACTTGCACCAATAAAAGAAGGCATATGTGATGCTTGTGGTGGAACACTTAAGACTAGGGGAGACGATAATAAGGAAACATTTATTACAAGATTTGATACTTATATGAAAGAAACTTATCCTTTGATAGAGTATTATGAAAAGAAAAATAATTTAGTTAAGATTGAAGTTAGTAATTTAACTGCTGACGAAGTATTTGAAGAAGTTAAGAAGGTAATTAAATAATGATTACAATTAAGAGTGAATATGAATTATCACTTATGAGAATAGCAGGTAAAATAGTTTATGATACTCATCAGTATTTAAAACCATATATAAAACCTGGTATAACTACTGGTGAACTTGATAAGATGGCACATGATTATATTATTAGTAGAGGAGCTTATCCATCATGCTTAAATTATGAAGGGTATCCTAAGAGTATTTGTATATCGGTTAACGAAGAAGTAGTACATGGTATACCTGGAAAGAGAAAACTTAAGAATGGTGATATTGTTACTTTAGATATATGTGCCTGCTACAAAGGTTATCATGGTGATTCTGCTTGGAGCTATCCTGTTGGTGATATTTCAGAGGAAAAGAAGTATTTACTCGAACATACAGAGAAAGCTTTGTATGAAGGACTTAGCAAAGTAAAAGCTGGAGTTCATTTGGGAGATGTTTCTAATGCTATCTATGAATATGCAAGTAAGCATAGATTAGGTGTTGTAAGAGAATTAGTTGGTCATGGTATCGGTAGTAATCTTCATGAGGATCCGGAAGTACCTAACTATGGTAAAAAGGGCACTGGAGTTATTCTTAAAGAGGGTATGACTATTGCCGTTGAGCCTATGCTTAACTTAGGAACTAGAGAGGTATATCTACTTGATGATGACTGGACAATAGTAACAGGTGATAATAAACCATCAGCCCACTTTGAACATACAATTATAATAACTAGAGATGGTTATGAAATATTAACAGGAGATGATAATTATGAGTAGAGAAGACTTAATAGAAGTCCAAGGAAAAGTACTTGATAATTTACCACAAGGAAAATTCAAAGTTGAACTTGATGGGGGCCACATAGTAGTTGCCCATGTTTCTGGTAAAATGCGCATGAACAACATACGTATCTTACCAGGTGATACTGTGGTTATAGCAATGTCACCTTATGATTTAACACAAGGGCGTATTGTATATAATAAGAAATAGGAGTGATGATAAATGAAAGTTAGAGCATCAGTAAAGAAGATTTGCGATAAATGCAAAGTAATTAAAAGAAATGGCAAAGTAATGGTTATTTGTGAAAATCCAAAACACAAACAAAAACAAGGTTAATCTAAGGAGGAAATTAAAGTATGGCAAGAATTAAAGGTGTAGATATTCCTAATGATAAGAGAATTGAAATATCTCTTACTTATATCTACGGTATTGGAAGAAATTTATCAAAAACAATTCTAAATAATGCTAATGTTGACTTAAATAAAAAAGCTAAGGATTTAACTGAAGATGAACTTTCTAGAATCAGAAAAGAAATAGAAAATCATTTAGTTGAAGGTGATCTTAGAAGAGAAGTTAACATGAATATTAAAACAAAAATGGAAATTAATTCTTATCAAGGTACTAGACACAAAAAGAATTTACCAGTAAGAGGACAAAGAACTAGTAGAAATGCTAGAACTCGTAAGGGTAAAGGTAAAGTTGTAGCTAATAAGAAAAAATAATTAGGAGGAAAATATGGGAAAATATAATTCAAGAAAAAGAAAAACTAAGAAGAATATTCCTGCTGGTGTAGTTCATATCCATTCAACATTTAATAACACAATAGTAACTATTACTGATTTAGAAGGAAATGTAATTAGTTGGGCTTCTGCTGGAACTCAAGGCGTTAAAGGTAGTAAGAAGTCTACTCCATTTGCTGCAGGTAATGCTGCTGAAGCAGCTGGTAGAGAAGCTGTAGCATCTGGTATGAAAAAAGTTAAAGTTGAAGTTAAAGGCTTAGGTGCTGGTAGAGAGGCTGCTATCAGAAGTTTACAAACTGCAGGATTAGAAGTAGAATCAATAACAGACGTAACCCCAATTCCACATAATGGTTGTCGTCCACCTAAAAGAAGACGTGGATAATTAAGAAAGGAAGCGCATACAATGTTAAAGTTTGAAAAACCTGATTATAAGGTTAAAGAATATATTAAAGATAATTTCTATGGTAAGTTTGAACTTGAACCATTAGAAAGAGGCTTTGGTACAACAATAGGCAATGCACTTAGAAGAGTTATGCTATCTTCATTACCTGGAGATGCTATTACTTCTGTAAAAATAGATGGTGTAGCTCATGAATTTCAAAAAATTGATGGAGTAGTAGAAGATGTTACTGCTATTGTATTAAATTTAAAAAGTATTGTAATAAAGAATCATGCTAGAGGAGAAGATAAAGTTCTTAGACTTACTAAGAAAACTCCTGGAGTAGTTACTGCTGGAGATATTGAAGCTGACGCTGATATTGAAATTTTAAATCCTGACCAAGTAATTTGTACTTTGGTTGAAGGTGGAAGCATCAATATGGAAATGACAGTAGGAACTGGTAGAGGTTATACTGTAGCGGATGAAAATAAGAAATTATTACAAGGCGATAAAAACAAAGTTAATACAATTGCTATTGATAGTCTTTATTCTCCAATTGAAAGAATTAATTATGAAGTAGAAACTGCTAGAGTAGGACAAAATAATAATTTTGATAAACTTATTTTAGAAGTTTGGACTAATGGTTCAATTTTACCTGAAGAAGCACTTGCACTTGCATCAAGAATTTTAATTGAACATTTTGAAGTTTTAACTGAACTTAATTCTATCGCAGATGAGACTGGTTTAATGATTTCTAAGAGTGAGGATCCTAATGTTAAAATACTTGAGACTTCTATTGATGATTTAGATTTCTCTGTAAGAGCTTATAATTGTTTAAAGAGAGCTAATATTTTAACACTTAGAGATTTAACTGAAAAATCTGAAAATGAAATGATGAAAATTAGAAACTTAGGTAAAAAATCATTAAAAGAAGTTATGGATAAAGTAAAAGATATGGGATTATCTTTTAGAGATGACAACAATTAATATAAGGAGGTAATTATGGCTTATAGAAAGTTAGGAAGAGACAATAAACATAGAAGAAGTATGTTAGCTACTTTAACTAAACAACTTATTCTAAACGAAAGAATAGTTACTACAGAAACTAGAGCTAAAGAAGTAAGAAAAAGCTTTGATAAAATGGTAACTTATGGAAAAAAGGGTACTTTAGTATCAAGAAGATTAGCACTTGCGTTTTTACATAATGATGAAAAATGTGTTAATAAAGTATTTAATGAATTAGCACCTAGATATAAAGATCGTAATGGTGGTTATACAAGAATCATTAAAATGACTGAAAGAAAAGGAGATAACGCTCTAGAAGTTATTTTAGAATTAGTATAATGTAAAAGAGAATGAGTAAAATCATTCTCTTTTTTTCTTGACTTCTTATTTCATTTATATTATTATAGACGATAAGACTATGATAGAAAGGAGATAAATTGATGAATGACTTAATAATTAAAGATAATATAAAAATAGAAGAATTAATATATGAAGTAAGAGGAAAACAAGTAATGCTAGATTCTGATTTGTCTAAACTTTATGGATGCAAAAATGGGACAAAGTCACTTAATTTGGCAGTCAAAAGGCATATTAATAAATTTCCTGAAAGGTTTATGTTTCAACTTACAGAGAATGAAACTAAATTGTTGCGGTTTCAAAATGAAACCACAAATAATATGAGTAGAACGTTACCATATGTGTTTACAGAACAAGGAGTTGCCATGCTTGCAACTGTATTAAAAACAGAAGTGGCTGATGAAATGAGCATAAAAATAATGGATGCATTTGTTACTATGAAAAACTATATTAATAATAATTTTATAGAACAAAAATATATAAATAATTTAGTATTGGATTTAGATGAAAGAGTTTGTTTATTAGAAGAATCTTTTGATAAACTAAGTACTAAAAAGGATAATAACCATATCTTTTATGAAGGACAAATATATGATGCCTATTCTCTACTTATAGATATATTAAGTAAAGCCAAAGAAGAAATAATTATTATAGATAATTATGCTGGTAAAGAGTTATTTGATATTACTAGAAATATTAATGTTAATATTAAAATATATACTAAGAATATAGATAATATATCTAAAAAGAAATATGAAAAAGAATACTCTAATATAGAAATAATTAGTACTGATATATTTCACGATATGTTTATTATAATAGATAATAAAGAATTATATAATATTGGTAGTAGTCTTAAAGATATAGGTAAGAAGTGCAGTAGTGTAAATAAAATAGAAGATACAGTTATAATAAGTGAATTGATTGATAGATTGAAGTTAATTTATGGATGAAGTAGTATATTTACAATTGTTTATTTATCTGCTATAATTATGGTAAGTCTATAAGATAGGGGGAGGTATTATTTATAGATTAGCGCCTGAACTATAAATAGTTGACGAGGATGGTAGTTATCGAATTTTCGGCGGATGCTACTTTGGGTTATATGCTCATAGGTTATTATTAAAAAGCAAAATTAACATTGTAACAAAGTAATAACTAAATATAGAAATGAGGTAATTATGTGTGGCATAGCAAGTTATGCTGGTGATAAAAATGTTATAAAAACGATAATGACTGGGTTAAAGTCTTTAGAATATAGAGGTTATGATTCTTCAGGAATTGCTTATATGAAGAATGGTAAAATTAATATTATAAAAAAAGAAGGACCTATTAAAAATTTAGATAAAATATTAGATTATGATGATGAGGCTAATATTGGTATTTCTCATACTAGATGGGCTACGCATGGTGGTGCTACGGATATTAATGCTCATCCTCATAGACAAGGTAGGATTACACTAGTTCATAATGGTATTATAGAAAATTATAATGAACTTAGAGAAGGACTTATAGAAAAAGGATATGTATTTAATACTGAGACAGATACAGAAGTAGCTGCTGGAATTATAGATGATCTATATAATAAAGAAGGCGATATGCTTAAAGCATTAAATAAGGCTACTTATGTTCTTAAAGGTAGTTATGCTTTTAATATTATAAATGATGATTATCCTGATACTATTTTTGGTATAAGAAAAGATAGTCCCCTAATAGTGGGAACTAGTAATGAAGGGAATATTTTAGCTAGTGATATTCCTGCTATTATACATGTTACTAATAAATATATTATTCTTAATAATTATGATATCGTAGTTCTTACTAAAGATAATATTAAATATTATGATAGAGATTTAAATGAAATATATAAGGATATAAAAATATTTAATGGTGATAGTGAAGAAATTAGTAAAAATGGTTATGATCACTATATGTTAAAAGAAATTAATGAAGAGGGTGAAGTCGTTAAAAGGATATTATCTTTATATACTAAAGATAATAAAGTAGGGGATATATTTAATATAAAGAAATATAAAAGTATTGATATTGTAGCTTGTGGTAGTGCTGCTTTTGCGGGATATATAGGTAAATATTATATAGAGAAATATGCTAATATTAGAACTAATGTCCACTACGCATCAGAATATAGATATCAAAAGAATTTCTTTGATAAAGATACTTTAGTAATATTAATATCTCAGTCTGGAGAAACTGCTGATACATTAGCTGCTATGAAATTAGCAAATGAGCATGATATAGATACACTATCTATAGTTAATAGACGAGATTCTTCTATTGCTAGAGAAAGTAAGTATGTAATATATACACCTGCTGGTATTGAAATAGCGGTAGCTACTACTAAGGCTTATTTAGCTCAAGTTATTATTCTAATATTACTTGCTATAAAAAATAGTAGTATGGAAGAGGAAGGAATAAGAGAGTTAAAACTTCTTCCTAATATTATTACTAAATATATTAATGATTTTAATTATAAAGAAATTGCTAAATTAGTAAGTGATAAGAAGAATGTATTTTATTTAGGAAGAGGTATTGACTATTACTTGGCTTTAGAAGGTAGTTTAAAACTAAAAGAGATATCTTATATTCATAGTGAGGCTTTTCCTGCAGGAGAACTTAAACATGGTAGTATATCATTAATAGATGAGGATTTTGGTGTTATTGCTATTGTACTTGATAAATCTATTAGTGATAAGACAATAAGTAACTTAAAAGAAGTATATTCAAGAGGTGCTGAAGTTATTGCTATTACTAATATAGATAAAGATGATTTTTCAACATATAAGATATTACTTGATAATCATAGTGAATTTTTAACTCCTCTTACCGCTATTATACCAATGCAACTTCTTGCATATAATACTGCTTTAATTAAAGGCTATGATATAGATAAGCCTAGGAATTTAGCTAAATCTGTTACTGTAGAATAAGAGTATTTGACTACTCTTTTTCTTTATGCTATAATACTTTCCAAGAAATGGGGTGCTATATGCCAATAGTTAATGGGATGAATAGTGATTATATTAATTATTTCTCTTTATTTGATTATGTGAATAAAATTAAATTGTCTCCTGCAGTGTTAGAACATTTAGAGGCTACTAATAGGGAATTTGATAATTATATGCATACTTTATCTTGTTATGATGAAGAATATATTGTTAATTATTTTATTTATTCTTTATATAGTGAACTTATGTCTAGTACTAGAATTGAGAATGTTAACTTTGATGTTAAAGAATTAACAAATAGTAATTTGTTTTTTGATACTTTAACTATTAGTAATAGAAGAATACATCTTTTACATAATTTTATTACTGAAGGAGAAATGGAACCTAGTTTTGAATATAGAAAAAAAGAGGTTAATGTTAGCAAAATTAATGATGATGGTACTGAAGATATTTTTTGGCGTGGTGTTAGAGCTAAAGATGTTAATAGGTTTATGAATAATTTTATTAAGATTTTTAAACATAATGGTACTTCTCTTTTATATAGTAATCCATTTTTAGCTAGTAGTTTGATGCATCTTCTATTTATTAGGATACACCCTTATACTGATGGCAATGGTAGAACTTCAAGAATTATTCATAATATTAAATTTACTGAGATGGTAAATAAACTTTATGGTACTAATTTAAAACTTAGTCCACTTAATTTATCTGAAAGTATTTTACTTAATAAAGTGACTTACGTTAAGAGATTGGATAATATATATTTTGATATGAAACATGATACTAATGAAGATATTAATGCATGGTTTAACTTTATTTTGGATATGGCTGATGAACAATTATTTGTGGCAATTGGAAGAATACCCTCTATTGATAATAGATTTATTGTTAATGATAATGATATTAAAAAGATTAGATCTATGCGTTTATCTAAGATTAAATAATACTAAGAAATTGGTATTATTTTTTTTGTAAACACTAAGTAAATTATATTGCTTTATTTTTTTCTCTATGATATCATTAAGTAGATGATAATAGAGGAGGTAAGTTTTTATGACTGAATTTGATAAAGAATATTTAAGATTACTTAGAGAAATTATTAATAATGGGGTAGAAGTTGAAAACAGAACAGGAATTAATACTTTGAAAATACCTGAATTTCATTTTTGCTTTGACGTAGAACGTGAGTTTCCTATTTTACAAACTAAGCAAATGTTTTATAGACAGGCTGTTACCGAGATGCTTTGGATATGGCAAATGGGCTCCAACGACGTAAGAGATTTACATGAAAGAAATGTACATATATGGGATGAATGGATGGTAGATGATGATGGTATTTATCGTATATATGAGCCTAGTGGTAATTATGATCCTGATAAAGAAGTTGTTGTTATGGATCCACTAAGCACAGGAGTAGATAATCCTTTTGGAGAGTTAAAACCTAAACTTGATAGCGATGGTAACGTTATGAAAGCTAAAAGTAGAATAGAAGGTAAGACTATTAAAAGTGCTAAATATTATGGTAAGGAATTTGCTTATACTATTGGTACTGCTTATGGATATATTACTAATAGATATAAACATGCTAGAAATTTAATTGACACTATAAAGAATAATCCTACTGATAGAAGAATGGTTAAAAGTTTATGGCAAGATGAATTTTTAAGAACTGCTGTACTTCCATCATGTGTATGGTCTACTGAATGGGATGTTACTGATGGAACGCTTAATTTGTTTGTTCATCAAAGAAGCTGTGATGTACCTTTAGGACTTCCATTTAATATTACACAGTATTCTTGTTTCTTAGCAATGATAGCTCAAGTTACTGGTCTTAAAGTTGGAAAACTTAATTACTCTATTAAAGATGCACATATTTATGTTAATCAATTAGAAGGCGTTAAAGAACAAATAAGAAGAGAAGATAGATATAATGAATTATCTTTATTACCACATGATGAACTTATTAAAATGAAAAAAGTACTAGAAGATAAACTTAGTTTAATTCAAGATATTAAGAGTGATGAATATAAGAAATTAGATACAGAAAATAGAATTATTGATTTGATATTAGAACCTACACATCCAAAACTTGAATTAAATAAAGATATTGATGACTTCTTTAAATTTGATAATTCTAAAGAACTTAAAGATGTTAAAGTTAAAAGTTATAAGCATATGGGAAAAATAACTTTTCCTATAGCACAATAGGGGGAATAATATGAAGAGTTTAAGTTTAATTGCTGCAATAGGATATAATAATGAACTTGGTATTGATAATCATTTACTTTGGAAGATACCGGAGGATTTATCCTTCTATAAAAGAATGACAATGGGTAAGAATATTATTATGGGAAGAAAGACATTTGAGTCAATGCCTCCGAAGGCTTTTATTGGTAGAAAACCTATTATACTTACTTCTCATGATATTGATAGTGTTTGTGATGTTTTATGCTTTGACAAGTTTGATAATCTTCTTGAATATATTTATAATACTGATGAAGATTTTATGGTAGTTGGTGGGGCTATGGTATATGAACTTTTTATTCCTTATGTAGATGAAATGTATTTAACAGAAGTAGCAGGTGAGTATATCGCAGATACTTATTTTCCTTACTTTGATCCAAATGAATTTGATAAAGAAGAAATTGGTAATTTTATGGATAATGATATTCCTTATGTTAGAAACAAATATGTTAGAAAGAAGGTTAAATAATGGGAAAGCTTATTGTAATTGAGGGCTCTTGTGATGGAGTTGGTAAAAGCTTGCAATATAAATTATTAGTAGATAGACTTTTAAAGGATAAAGAAAAGGTTGTTACTACACATCATTTTCCTAGTTATGGAACATATCAAGGTAGACCAGTAGAGGAATATTTAAAAGGTAATTATGGCAAAATATCTAGTTTATCTCCTTATTTTGTTAATAGTTTATATGCTCAAGATAGAGCTATTACTTGGATAACTGGTTTGAAACAAGAGTATGATAAAGGTAATATTATAGTACTTGATAGATATACTACTTCTTCTTTAATATATCAATCTTCTGTTATTGACAATCCTAAGGAAAAGGAAAATTTTATTAATTATGTTTATGATTATGAATATAATAAAATTGGTATTCCTGAACCTGATTTAGTAATATTTTTACATGTTCCTTTTGAGCTTGCCAGAAGTTTAAAAAATAAAAGAACTAATAATGAGGGAGTTAAAAATGATATTCATGAGAGCGACTATGAATATTTAAAAAGAGCTTCTGATACTTCTATTGATATTGCTAAGAAATACAATTGGAGTTTTATTGAATGTTCTTCAAATAATGAAATGAGATTACCAGAGGATATTCATGAAGATATATATAAATTAGTAAAAGAGAAATTCTATAATTAGAGTTTCTCTTTTAACTTTTGTCTTGATATAATACATATGTTTTCTATTATATTTTTATATAAATACCTATAAACAAAGGATCTATAAACCAATTTTTTAAATAATTAATTTGATATTGACTTGAATATTTAATTTATATATAATGTTTAGGTGGTAATACTTATATGGGTGTTCTCTCCTTTTTTAAATTAATTAAGGAAGGAGTGATTTTATGTCTAAGAATAATTTCTTACCTTCAGGGGGAGGTTATTATTAGATGGAGTTAGTCTTAGCTTTTGCTTGGATTACTCTAATTACTATTGTCTATATAGTCAGTAGTAGTCGTAAGAAATAAAAAATGAGCACCCTCAGGGGGTGCTCCATAACATACTATGGAGAGAACACCTTTTGAATATAGGTGTTACCCATTTTTATTATGAGTAAATTTCTCTTTCCACATACATTATATAATATATTTTGAAAAAATACAAGTTTTAATGATTTTAAATATGGACTTTACTTTAATATTTTGTTAAAATATAGATAGTAAGAGAGAAAGGGATGATACTATAAATGAAAGATATTAAAGTTATATTTATGGGTACTCCAATATTTGCTTCTATTATATTAGATGAATTGATTAAGAAATATAATGTTATAATGGTTGTTTGCCAGCCAGATAGAGAGAAAGATAGAAAGGGTAATATTATATATTCTCCATGTAAAAAGCTTGCTATAGAAAATAATATTCAGGTATTTCAACCTTTAAAGATTAGGGATGAATATCAAAAGATATTAGATATGAATCCAGATATTATTATTACTGCTGCATATGGACAGATTATTCCTGATATTGTATTAAATTATCCTAAATATGGTGCTATAAATGTACATGGATCATTATTACCAAAATTAAGAGGAGGTGCTCCTATACATCATGCTATTATTAATGGCGATAAAGAAATAGGAGTTACTATTATGTATATGGATAAAAGAATGGATGCTGGGGATATCATTAGTCAAAGAGCTATTCCTTTAACTAATGATATGAATCTTGATATTGCATATGAAAAACTAGCTATAATAGGAAGAGATTTACTTATTGAGACAATCCCTAGTATTATTAATGGTACTAATAATAGAATTCATCAAGATGAGAATGAAGTTACTTTTGGTTATAATATTACTAAAGAAGAAGAAAAAATTAATTTTGATGATACTTCAATGAATGTATATAATAAGATACGAGGTTTATCTAGTGTTCCAGGAGCTTATGCAATTATTAATAATAAAAGAATGAAAGTATATTCTTCCACTATTAGCGATATTAAGTCTAAAAATTTACCTGGAGTAATTGATGATATTAGGAATGATGGTATATATGTTAATACTAAGGATTATATAATTAAGCTTACTGATATTAAATTAGAAGGTAAAAAGAGATGCCCAGTACATGAATTTATTAATGGTATTAAAAAAGAAGATTATATAGGAGTTGAATTTAAATGAAAGAAAATAAAAATATAGATAATAAAAAATTTAACTTAAAAGAAAAGTGGAATGATAAAAGAGAAAAAGCTAAAATAGAACTTATTTTATATACTATATTTTTTATTGGTGTAATTATTTTTGTTAGAGTTGGTAATAATATTTCTAATAATAATATAAATACTTCTGATAATTTGTTTATATCACAAATAAATGATAATTATAGTTATGATACTAAGATTAATATTAATGATAATAATTATGAATATATTGGTAAAGTACTTGGATATAATTCTACTATTGAAAAGAAAGATAGTAATACAGATGAATATTTTTATAAAAAGAATGATAAATATTATAAATTAGATCAAGATAATGGATATGTTTTATCTAATAAGAATGATATATATAATGTTATTAACTATGATTATATGGATATTAATAATATTAAAGAATATATTAAAACTTCTAATAATGATAATGGTATATATAAAGTTAAAATTAGTGATATTATTCTTAATAGTAGTAGTTCAGATTATATTACTATTAAAATAGACAATATAAATAACACTATAGAAATTGATTATACTAATCTATTAAGAATTAATGATAATAATATTACTAAGGCTATTGTTACTATTACTTATAGTAATATTAATAAACTTAATTCTTTGGAAGAATAGAATAGGAATATTTTTAGTAATATTCTTTTCTTTTTCTTTAATTTATATTATAATAAATATGAAGGAGAATATTATGATTATAACTTCAGTAAATAATGATAAAATTAAAGATATATGTAAATTAAATGAAAAGAAATATAGAGATAGTACTAATACTTTTTTGATAGAAGGAGAGCATTTGGTACGTGAAGCTATGCGTAGTAATTTACTTAAAGAATTAATACTTTTAGAAGGTGTTAATATACCTTTTGATGGACCTATTTTATATGTTAATGATAAGGTAATGAAAAAGATATCTTGCATGGATAGTTATCCTAAAGTTATGGGAATCTGCTACAAAAAGAAAGAAGAGAATATAGGTAAGAGAGTATTAATACTTGATGATATTCAAGATCCTGGTAATCTTGGTACTATTATTAGATCTTCTGTGGCTTTTGGTGTAGATACGATTATTTTAAGTAAGAAATGTGCTGATTTATATAGTTCTAAAGTTATTAGGTCTACGCAAGGGATGATATTTCATATTAATATTATTAATCGTAATATAGAAGATACTATTAAATATTTAAAAGATAATAGTTATACAATATATGGTACTAAAGTAGATGGTGGTAGAGATATTAAAAATATAGATATACCTGAATGTTATGCTTTAATTATAGGAAATGAAGGAAGAGGTATGAGTGATAATATTAGTAAGTTATGTGATGAGTATTTATATATTAAAATGAATGAAATGGTAGAAAGTTTAAATGCAGGAGTAGCTACTTCGATACTTTTGTATGAGATATATAATAAGTAATATGGATTATATTAAAATTGGTAAGATTGTAAATACTCATGGTATAAAAGGGGAAGTTAGATTATTATCTAAATTTCCTTATAAGGATAAAGTCTTTGTAAAAGATATGAATATATATATAGATAAAAAATATAAAGAAGTTATTAATTCTTATCGAAAACATAAGAATTTTGATATGATTACTTTAGTAGGATATGATAATATTAATGATGTGCTTAAGTATAAGGGATTAAATGTATATGTTAATAAAGATGATATTAGGTTAGATAGTAATAAATATTTAGATGATGATATTATTGGTAGTAATGTTATATATAAGGGTATAAATGTAGGTGTGATTAAAGATATAGAGAGATATGATAAGTATAGTTTACTTGTTATATTAGGTAAGAAGGAATATTTAATTCCTTATAATGATAATTTAATTGATAATATTGATATTAATAATAAGAATGTTTATATTAAAGATATAGATGGTTTATTTGATATTTAGAATTTACAATTGTTTGATATTATATTATAATATTTAGTAGGGTGGTAATGATATATGGTAATAGATGTTTTAACTTTATTTCCTAATATGTATGATAATTTTTTAACAGAGTCTATTATTAAGAGAGCTATTGATAATGGTAAAGTTAAAGTTAATATTCATAATATTAGGGATTATACTGTTTATAATAATAATCAGGTTGATGATTATCCTTTTGGTGGGGGAGGCGGAATGGTACTTATGTGTGATCCTATCTTTAGAGCTATTGATGCTCTTAAAGATGATGATGCATTTGTTATTATGATGACTCCTGGAGGAATTGTTTATAAAGAAAAAGTAGCTTATGATTTATCACAAAAGAAACATTTAATAATACTATGTGGCCACTACGAAGGATTTGATGAGAGAATTAAAACAATAGTAGATATGGAAATTTCTATTGGTGATTTTGTTTTAACTGGTGGAGAAATTCCTTCAATGGTTGTTATGGATAGTGTTATTAGACTTATTCCAGGTGTTATTAATAGTAATTCTCTTACTAGTGAAAGTTTTAATGATAATTTACTTGATTATCCTAATTATACTAAGCCAGTGGAATATAGAGGTATGAAAGTACCAGATGTACTTCTTAGTGGCCATCATGAAAATATAAATAAATATAGGCGCGAGAAACAAATAGAACTTACTAAGAAGAATAGACCGGATTTATTAGGGGGAGAAGATGCGTAATTATTTTATTAATAAGGATAATAAAACAGGGGAAATTGTATATTTAGAATATGATAAGAATGGTTATAGTGTATCTCCTAAAACTAAGAAGAAAGATGATATAGAAGTTAATAAGATTGTTTTTGTTTCACCTGAGCTTACTAGTAAATTACTTAAGAAAAAAATAGATATAAAGATTAATAAACTTCTTAATGAGTATAATACTATAGATGATGATGAAGATGATGATAATGGTAGTAGACTTAGAGATAAACTTAAAGAGGCTGAAAGGCTTAAAATTACTATTTTAAATGAATATGGGAAGTATTTAACTGATGCTTATATTAAACTTACTTTGAAAAAGTTAGAACTTATTATTGATGGTTATCGTAGTAAGTTATATAGTTTAAGAACTAAGAAACAAAAAGAAGCATTTCTTCAAATGTTTAATCAAATAGAAGATAATGAAAAAAAGGGAAGAGGTAGATAAAATGGAATTATTAGATGGTAAAGTGGTAAAGGCTAAATTATTAGAGGATTTAAAAGAAAAAGTAGATAAACTTGATACTAAGCTTGGTCTTACTGTTATTCAAGTTGGAGATGATCCTGCTAGTAGTGTATATGTAAAGCAAAAGAATAAGATGGCTGAAAGTTTAGGATTTAATTTTAATCATATTAAATTAGATGAAAATATTAAAGAAGATGAACTTTTAAATATAATAGATGAAATGAATAATGATAATAGTGTAGATGGTATTTTAGTACAAATGCCTATTCCTAATCATTTAAATGCTAAGAAGATACAAAATGCTATATTACCTAGTAAAGATGTAGATGGATTAACTGATATTAATATGGGAAGACTAAGTCATAATGTCGATTCTTTAGTTCCTTGTACTCCTATGGGAATTATAGATTTACTTAAATATTATAATATAGATATTAGTGGTAAGAATGTTGTTATAGTAGGAAGAAGTGATTTAGTTGGTAAACCTCTTGCTTCTCTTATGATTAATCATGATGCTACTGTTACTTTATGTCATTCTAAAACTGAAAATTTGAGTTTTTATACAATGAATGCAGATATTTTAGTGGCTGCTATAGGGAAAGCTAATTTTATTAAAAAAGAAGATGTTAAAGATGGTGCTGTAGTAGTTGATGTTGGAATTAATAGATTAGAAGATGGTAAATTACATGGTGATGTCTTCTTTGATGATGTTAAGGATAAAGTTAGTTATATTACACCAGTGCCTGGTGGTGTTGGACAAATGACTGTAGCAGAACTTGGATATAATACATATAAGGCACATTTTATTAGGGCAAAAGAAGACTAAAAATATAGTCTTCTTTACTTTTTCCTTTTTTTGTGATATTATATAGGCATTCAAAAGGGGGAAATTATAATGATATTTTATAATGAAACTGGTGAAAAGATAGATTATCATTTACTTAAAAGGATTGGTGGTGGATCTTATAGTAGGGTATATATGCTACCAAATGATAGTTGTATAAAAGTATTTAAAGAAATTGATAATGGTATTGATAAAAATAATTTAAGTTTTATTAATAATTTAAAACTAGATAATTTTTACCAGATAAATGATTTTCTTTTTGATGTTAATAATAATTTTGCTGCTTATACTATGAATTATTATAGACCTTCTAATAATTCTATACTTTTGATGCCTACTATGTATACTCTTGATAATTTGAATACTATTGGTAAATCGATTGGTGTTCTTACAGATAATCATATCTTTATCCCTGATTTACATAGTGATAATGTAATAATAGGGGATAATAATATTACAGTAATTGATACTGATATTTATGCTAAATCTTTATTCTTTGATAAAGATAAATTAGAAGTTAGAAATTATAGAGCTCTTTATTGTCTTTTTAAAATGTTATATAAAGAAGCTTTATATTGTGGTTTTAAATATTGTGATGATGATATTGATAATATTAATAATTTATTTGATTATAATAATGCTGATAATGTTAAAATGCTTAAAAGATATAAATATCCAATTGATTATATTAGAAGTACTAGGAGATAGTAAAAGACCTCAGATGAGGTCTTTTTTTAGTTTTCTCCTTCTTCTAACATCTTGGTAATTAGTATTCCATATCCTTTTTTAGGATCATCTACTACTACGTGTGTTACTGCTCCTATTATATAGTCGTTTTGAATAATAGGACTACCACTCATTCCTTGGATAATACCTCCTGTAGCTTTAAGTAGTTTTTCATCGGTTACTTCAAATAATATATTTTTACTGGCATTATTATTGATATTTAATTTGATAATATTGATATCAAAGGCTTCGATAGTATTATCATTTATTACGGTTAATATGGTTGCTTTACCTGTAGTTATATTTTCTTCTTTACCTACAGCGTATAGTTTTTTCTTTGGTAGTTCTTTGGTATATGTACCAAATATACCACTGGTGGTATTTTCATTAATATTACCATATATTTCTTTATTATTGTATCTTGCATTTTTTTCTCCAGGACTACCAATACTACTTCTTGTGACACCGGTTACAGTGGAACTATATATTTTTCCATCTTTTATTTCTAATTTTTGACCAGTATTTTTTTCTATTATTTCATGGCCTAAAGCACCAAATAACTTGGTATTTGGATCAATATAGGTTAGGGTACCAACGCCGGCGATACTATCTTTTACATATAGTCCTGTCTTATATACGTTATTATCACTTTTTATTAATTTTAGTGTCGTAGTTAATTCTTTGTTTCCTCTTTGATAGGTTATATTTATGCTTTCTTTATTATTAGATGTTTCTATTACATTTAACATATCTTCAATATTGGTAATGTTATTATCATTTATTTTGATAATTTTATCACCGTTTAATAATCCTGCTTCTTTAGCGGGATTTGTATTATTTACTTCATAGGAACCCACTATTATGACACCTTTGGAATTTAATTCAATACCGATATTTTCACCACCTGCTATTATATAATCTGAATAAGCTTTAACGTAATATGGAATAATAGTTAATGAAAGAAGAAGAATAAAGAAACTGTTTTTTATTTTTTTAAAAAACATAAAATAACATCTCCTTTAATTAATTTTCACAGACTACATTATTATTATTTACATTAATGATAAAAGTATATAAGTGAAATATTGGTAACTGCTAAATCCTTGACAAATAAGGACTTTTGATGTATTATATTATAGCAAAAAGGAGATGATAGGATGAATAAAAGTTTTTTTGATAAACAAGTTAAATTAGCTTATGATAATTATAATTATTTCTTTATGAAAATGATTGTTAAAATTTTACAAATTTCTTTAAAGTTAGCTACTGTTTTATTAATAAGTGAAATATTTAATTATACTTTTGTTAATGTTATTGCTCTTATTTATACTATTATTTCTATTTATAGTATGTATGAAACTATTTGTAATTATAAGTATATTATTATGGATATTAAGAATACACTTGGATATGATAATATTTCTTTTGAAGTTGATTTGAATTTTATTAGTAATAATATTTTTAAGGGACTTGTAAATTATGGAAAATAATTTTTTTGTAGGAAATGTAGTTCATAAAAATAAAAAGGGGAATAATTTGTATAGTGAGAAGATAGTTTTATATACTTGTGATAATGTTTACTTTATTGATTTGCTTACGGATAATACTTATACTACTAATAGTGAAAATAGGGATTATGTTGTTTATGATTCTTTGGTTCCTACTAATAGTGAGGAATTTAGGATTGATTATGATTATTTGCTTATTAAACATAATGATGGTAATAATAATAATAAAATTAAAAGAAAAAGATTTTTATTTAAAAAATAAAAAAATTAATTACTAGATATTCTAGTAATTTTTTTCATATAGTTTAATAGGTGATATGATGAATAATATGATGTTTGCTTTTGTTTTAACTTTTTTGGCTGGTTTTTCTACTATGATTGGTACGATTATTATTTTTATTTCTAAGAGTAATCCTAAAAAGATAGTTTTAGCATCTTTATCTTTTGCTGCAGGAGTTATGATTACGGTTTCTATAACGGATTTAATACCTGAATCTTTATCCTTACTTAGAGATATGTTATCTGGTACTAAGGCTATGCTTTTGTGTTTTCTGGGAATTATTTTGGGGGTTATTATTTCTATGCTTATTGATTATTATTTACCTTCTAATAAGCTAGATGGGGCTAAGGATAAATCTTTGTATAAGGTTGGTATAATATCTATGCTTGCTATTATACTTCATAATATTCCTGAAGGTATTGCTACTTTTGTAGCTACTAGTAGTGATACTTTGCTTGGTATATCTCTTGCTATTGCTATAGCTATGCATAATATTCCTGAAGGTATAAGTATATCTGTACCGATATATTATTCTACTAATAGTAAAAAGAAGGCTATTATATATACTTTGGTGTCAGCATTATCTGAACCATTTGGGGCTTTGATAGCTTTTATATTTTTGAGAAATATTATTAATGATATAATACTTGGTATATTATTTGCTATAATAGCAGGAATTATGTTACAAATTGCTTTTTGTGAACTTATTCCTACCGCTAGAAGATATAATAATAAAAAATGTTTATTTATTTTCTTTTTAGTGGGAGTTATCTTTATGTTATTTAAATTTATTATTTAAAAATGATATAAAGTGTGTTATACTATTTACAGTGGTGATAGTTATGAACGTTTATAATGATTTTCCTAAGAATATGTTATTTGATAAGGAATTAAATGAAGAAGAATTGGAACTTATTAAAAGCGAATATAAAAAGTTACAATCTATTAATAAGATGAAATTAGATAGTAATAGTTATCAATTATATTTGGATAAGAATAATGATGTTTATTTTCCAAAAGGAACTTTAATTTATGGTACTAATGCTAATTTAGATAATATTAAATTTATAAGTAATAATGGTATTTTAGCTTCTGAATTTAATGGTACTACTAATAACTATGGTACTTATTATTCTTCTTTATTCTATAAAACTGATAGGGATATTTTACTTAAGGAATATGTTAATGATATTGATGATGACAATATGCCTTTTAATAATTGTAATGAGAAGATTGCCTTTATTGTTAATCCTACTAGTAAGATTGGTGGACTTCTATATTATGATTTACTTGATACTAAGTTTGATAATAATCCTATTGTAAGAAATATTATTGATCCTTTGGTTAAGAATGATTTGTGTAAGAAAAGAAATGAACTATCTTTAATATTGGTTGGTGTACCCGCTAATAGTATTAGTGGTATAGTACTTGGAGATAAACTAATTATAGATAAAGATATTGTAGATAAAATTAAGAGGTTATTTCCTAATGCTTATATTATTAATAGAAGGGGTATTATTATTAGGGATAGATCGAATATTATTAAGATAGATGATTTTGATGATATGGCTTATAACTATACTAAAACAATTGTTAGTAATGAACTTCTTGATATAGAAAATGTTAAATTGAGAAAAGAAATTAAAAATATTATTAGTATTCTTAAGAAAAATACTTCTTATTTTGAGCAAGCTAAAATATTTACTTCTTTAGGTTATAAGTTACCTAAAGGTCTTAGTAGTAAGCTTTCTATAGAAGAAGCTAAGGCGTTAAAAGAAATTAAACATTAATTTGGAGATTATAGCTCCAAATTTTTTTCTAATGACTATGGCATTAGAAAACGGCGAACAATGGAATGTGAGACGAATAATATATAATTATTTATAAAAAGGGATGACAAACTCTTTTTTTTCTGATATACTTAGATAGTAGAGTAGGAGGATAAGATGAAAGAAACTTTAATATGTAGTTTAGATAAACATAATATTTACTATTTAAGTGATGCTAATTGTAGTTTTTATATATTAACTCCTTATAAAGAATTTAATGAAACAAATATTTCTATTAGGTTAAAGAGTAATTATCAGAGTTATGATTTAAGTCGTAATTCTATAGATAATGTTACTAATGAACTTATTAATTATTATAAAAATATTGATAATTATAATATTACACTTATTTTACCTGTGTTTTATGATGATTTACTTCTTAGAATTAGGACAGTTGATGATATGGATATATATCATAAGATGGATAAATATTTGGGTTATATGTTTAATAATGCTTATAAGTTTTTGACTAGTAATAATATTAAGGTTAATAGTAATATATATGTTATTAATAATGATTCTTTTAAGAGATTTACTAATTGGTTTGTTTCTAGATATAATAATCGTATTGAGTATAAAACGATAGTTGATTTAGTAAGGCAAAGTGGTAATTATAGTAGTTATAATATGGTTGAAACACCAAGTATTAATTTTGTGGTAGGAAAGAATAGTGAGCCTAAAATTGAAAAGACAGTTGAAATAGAATCTGAAACTTTTGATAGTTATGCTAAAGATGTTCAGGAGAATGAACCAAAAAAAATTCCTATTGAAGCAAGAAAAGAAAGCTCGGGATTTGTATCTTATATTTTATTAGGAGCTATTACTTTTATTGTGTCAATGGCTATGTTATATTTATTTGTTAAATAAAAAAAGATATTAGTTGAAAAATACTAATATCTTTTTTAACGTAATATATAAGAAAGTATAGCGGTTATTGGAAAAGATAAGGCTACGAATAACATTACGTAAGCGAATATTTTTCTTCCATTAATTTTCTTTTTCTTTTTATTTTTGCTCATTATTACACCTCTATTAATATTATACTAAAAATATGGTATATTTTCAATACTTAATAAATATACTTAAGTGGTGATAATGAATGAATAAGAAAATTAATAATGGACTTGCTATTATACTCCCTAATAAAAGAATTAATTTATTTGCTATATTTATATTAATACTTGGTATTATTTCTGGTTCTATTTTTTTGATTGTACTTAAAGATAATGATAAGAATATGATTGTTGAACAATTTAATACCTTTATTAAAAATGTTAATGAGAATAATATTAATAATTCTTATGCTTTTAGAAATGCTTTATATGAAAATTATATATTTATTATTTTGGTATGGTTACTTGGTAGTTCTATTATTGGTATTATTGTTAATATATTTTTGGTATATTTTAAGGGATTTATATATGGCTTTAGTCTTAGTAGCTGCTACTGGGTATTTAAATATAAGGGATTAATACTTGGATTTATATATGCTTTTCCTACTATTATTATTAACTTGATAGTTGTTTTAATTCTTTTGGTATATTCTATATTGTTTACTAGTTATTTATGGAAGGTTATTTTTGCTAAGGATAGGAATACTGGTATTAAGAGGTTTTTGAAAAAGTATTTATTTGTTTTACTTATTTGTTTGGTATTGGGTCTTGTTTCTTCTTTCTTAGAAGCTTATCTTGTTCCTTCCATGATTAAACTAGTTATAAAACTATTTATTTAATGTTATTTTTATGGTATAATTAGCTAGAGATGAGGGATTTTATGAAAACTGTAGTAATTGGTATGTCTGGTGGTGTTGATAGTTCTGTAGCCGCTATTAAACTTAAAAATGATGGATATAATGTTATTGGTCTTTTTATGCGTAATTGGGATAGTACTATTAATAATGATTATTTGGGTAATCCTAACTTGAATAATAATATTTGTCCACAGGAGAAGGATTATAATGATGCTTTAGAGGTATGTAAAAAGATTGGTATTCCGTTAAAGAGAGTGGATTTTGTTCGTGAATATTGGGATTTTGTTTTTACTTATTTTTTAGATGAACTTAAGAAAGGTAGAACTCCTAATCCTGATGTTATGTGTAATAAATATATTAAATTTGATTTGTTTTATAAAAAAGCTAAAGAGTTAAATGCTGATTATATTGCTACTGGTCATTATGCTAGAATTATTGATGGTAAACTTGCTAAGGCAATTGATACTAATAAGGATCAATCTTACTTTTTAGCATATGTTAATAGAGATGTATTTCGTGATGTTCTTTTTCCTTTAGGGGAAATAACTAAACCTGAGGTTAGAAAGATAGCTCATGAATATGGTCTTATTACCGCTGAAAAGAAAGATTCTACTGGTATTTGTTTTATTGGTGAAAGAAACTTTACAAAGTTTTTGGAGAATTATTTGCCTAATATACCTGGTGATATTGTAAATATTGATACTGGGGAGATTCTTGGCAAACATATTGGCCTTATGTATTATACAATTGGTCAAAGAAGAGGACTTAATATTGGTGGTACTAAAGATAGATGTTTTGTTGTTAAAAAGGATTTGGATAAGAATATTCTTTATGTAGCGATAGGGGATGAAAATAAGTATTTATATTCTACATCATGTATAATCGAAGATTTTAATTTTTTAACTGATGAAAGACCAAATAAATGTAAATGCAAATTTAGATATCGTCAACCTGATGTGAATACTAAAGTTGAATATTTGGATAATAATATGCTTAAGCTTGATTATGTTAGAACTAAGGCAGTTACTGAGGGACAAGTATGTGTTCTTTATGATGGCGATATCTGCTTAGGAGGGGGAATTATTAAAGAAGTAAAGGAAAATAATTAACAATTTTTCTTTTTTTATTTTGGAAGTAAATTTTACTATTTACATTTTTACCTTGACATAAAATTAGTATACATGGTAAAATATATATAGGAGGTTAGCTAAAATGAATGTTGTTGAAAAAGTTAATCAAATATTAAAACAAGCAAATATTTCAAAAGTTAATTTAGCTAAGTATTTAGGTGTATCTAGACAAATGATTTACAATTATTTTGATGGTGAGGATTTGTCAAAACTTCCTAATGACAAGTGTCAATTACTATATGATTTACTTGATGTTAAGTCTAGTGAAGAGATATTAAATATAAAATTGGATGATGAATATTTACAAAAAGTTAGTAATAAAATGTTTAGTACCAAAAAAAATACATCTAAAAAAGAAGAAGTTATTGAACTTTCTGGTCTTGATAAAGAAGAGGTTAATTTAATAAGTGATATTAGTTTAATGCTTAAGAATATAATTTTAGATAATAAGAGTAGAGAAGGGGAGGCTATTGAAACTGTTAGATATGTATATAATTTTATTCAGAATTTAAGTACTAATAAAGAGCTTAAATATGTACTTGGATATTTCTCAAAGAATTTTGGTTATACTGATCCTAATAAATTTGTTTTTGATGAGAATAATCAATATGTATTTGAAAGTATTATGTATTCTGCGATGACTTTATATTCTAATGGTGGTGCTTCTAGAAGTAGACTTACTGAATCTCATAAAAAATGGGAAACAATGCTTGCTTCTAAAAAAGAAGAAAAACTTAGTCGTACTCAGGAATTAAATACCGCTAAAATAAGAGCATTAAGAGAACTTGGTTATAATGAGATTGATAAGAATAATGCTAGTGAAGTTTTATCGAAAATAGCGGAAATTATGTCACAAAATTTTTAATACTATCCCCCTACTTTGATTTTTAAATTTAAATAGGGAAGATGATATATAATTTTATTAAATATATATAACTATATTATAGTGTATTTTAATTATAATGTAGTTATTTTAATTATATAGTAAGAAGATATATAATATATTAAATTATTAATACGAAGTTAAATTAATTTATATTAATATTATTTACAAAATTAGTTATAATATTAATAAATTATAAAAATAATTAATATTAGTTATAAACCTATATAATATAAGGATTTGAGGTTAACAACTATCTTACTTTTTAAATAATATCTTACTTCCTATAATTAATATTATGTTAAGTTCTATTTTAAAGGGAATAATTGACTATTATTTTTTATTTCCATATATTTACTCTACTTATATTGTATATATTATTATTAATAGTTAATACTACTAATGGAGGTAATTAAAATGAGTAAGAAAAATAAAACTTCAAAAAATGAAAATAATTTAAAGTCTAATAATTCTTTTGGATGTAATTGTCATGAAAATGGTTATGAATGTAACTGTCATGAGAATGAACATTCTTGTAAGAATTGTAATGATGATAATAAAGAAGAAGAATAGGGACTCCTACTCTTCTTTTAGTTTATTTAATAGGGAAGTAAATTCTTTTTCTATTTGTTTTAGTTTTTCTTTATCTTTGGATTCATATCTGGTTATTATGTTTGGACCGGTATTTGATTTTCTTATTAGGGCAAAGCCATCTGGGTAGATTACTTTGACTCCATCTATTGTATGATATGTATATCCTTTATTTTTTACATACTCCTCTACTCTATCTATTATACTCTTCTTTTTTGAGTCCTCTACGGTTAGTTTTACTTCTGGAGAGGAATAATATACTGATATGTCTTTTAACTCTTCTGAGACGGTTGTTTTCTTGTTTGAGAGTATTTCTACTAATCTTAATCCACCATATATTCCATCATCATTACCAATGAATTTATCTCTAAAATATAAGTGTCCTGAATATTCTCCTCCAAATGGGTAATCGTTTTCATAAGATATTTTCTTGGTATATGAGTTTCCGGTTCTTGTTTCTATTGGTTCAATGCCTAATTTTATTAGTTCATCTTTTATTACGTTAGAACATTTTACGTCGTAGAAGCCTTTCTTATTTTTTACTTTATTATAGATGTTACGCCATATTATTACCATATATTTATCTATTGGAATGTACTTTCCTTTTTCGGATACTACTCCTACTCTATCACCATCACCGTCAAAAGCTATACCACAGTCTGCATGTACTTCTAATACTTTTTTCTTTAAATCTTCAAGATTTTCTTCAACAGCAGGATCTGGTATATGGTTAGGGAAATTTCCATCAGAAGTATCATATAGTGGTATATATTCGATATTTTTATTTGATATGAATATATCTTTTGCTATTATACTAGTGGTTCCATTACCACAATCATATACTACTTTTATTTTCTTTTCTCCTAAAGTAATGTGATTATTTATCATTTTTATATAGTCTTCTTTAATATTATAGTTTGATATAGTACCTTTTCCTTCGGCATATATTCCATTTATTATTACATAGTATAGATCTAATACTTCTTTACCAAAACAGTTATGTATACCATTATAACTCATTTTAAAGCCATTATATTCTTTTGGATTATGACTTGCTGTTACCATGATACCACACTTTATATTTAATTTATCCCATGCGTAATAATACATAGGAGTGGTAACTAGTCCTAATCTTACGACATTAACACCACTATCAGTAAGTCCTTTTACTAAGTTTTCTTCAATTGTTTTAGAACTTATTCTATTATCGTATCCTACAATCATTGTATCTTTTCCATAACTTAGTAATTTAGTAGCAAAGGCTCTTCCTATATGATATGATACTTCTTCATCAATATCTTTTTTCCATATTCCTCTTATATCGTATTCTCTAAATATTTCTTTATTTAATTTCATTTTAATCTCTCCTTTTATATAATTCGTAATTTTCTTTTATTATATCGTTTGATACATTTGTATATATTTGAGTAGTTGTTATACTACTATGACCTAACATTTCTTGAATGGTTCTTAGATTGGCTCCATTATTTAGTAAGTGAGTAGCAAAACTATGTCTTAACATATGTGGTGTTATATTTTTATCTATATTTTTTTCTTTAGCTATATTTTTTATTATTAGAAAGAAGCCTTGTCTTGTTATGTTTTTTCCATGATTATTTAAAAATACATTCTCAGTATAATAACCTTTTTTCATGCTATTTCTATATTCATTTATATATTTTTTTAGATATTCTGTAGCTATTTCTCCTATTGGGATTATTCTTTCTTTTTTTCCTTTACCTAGACATCTTACATAACCATTATCTAAGTCTATATTATTTAGTTTTAAATCTACTAATTCACTGACTCTTAAGCCTGATGAATACATTAGTTCTAACATGGCTTTATTTCGATAATCGAATGGGGTATTTAGTTTTATGTCTAATAAGTTATCTACTTCTTCTATTGTTAATATATTGGGTAATTTTCTTCGTAATCTTGGATTTATTATTTTACTACTTATATCTTTTATTTTATATTCTTCACTTAAGTATTTATGAAATAGTTTTATTGATACTATTTTTCTTATTATTGAAGATGTTTCATAGTTATTATTATCTAGATATTTTAGATAATTTGTTATGTTTTGATATTCTATATTTAGGGCAGTTTTTATTTTATTATTTTCCATATATTCTAGATATTTATAGATATCTTCTATATATGATGATACTGTTGTTTTTTCTTCTTTTTGTTTTACTGTAAGAAGATATATTTGATATTTTTCTAAGATATCTTTATTATTTTTATTTAATTTTAGATTATCTATTTTTATCATTTATTACTACCCTACTTTCATATTTATTATAACATTATTAGTGTTTTTAGTAAACTTTATGACATTAATTTTACATTTTATATCCTCTTAAGTTTAAGGTCTTAAAAGGTAAATTATAGCCTTGAGTCTATAATTTAAATATTTTGAGAAAATAAAACAGTTAGATTGATTGCCAAACTGTTTTATTTTCTTTTTATACATTACTAAAAATTCACATGGTCCTGTAACCCTTTCCATGTATAATATATCATTTTTATCGTCATACATTACTAAAAATTAACAGGGTCCTGTAACCAAAACTCATCATATTATATCAACTCTCCTGTCATACATTACTAAAAATTAACAGGGTCCTGTAACCGATATAAAAGGGGGTAAGCTATGCGGTCGGGTCATACATTACTAAAAATTAACAGGGTCCTGTAACTATCGATATTAGTTGCCAAAATACAATGAAGTCATACATTACTAAAAATTAACAGGGTCCTGTAACACCATTGACTTCTTATACTCATTATCTTACGTCATACATTACTAAAAATTAACAGGGTCCTGTAACATGAGGACTTGCATGGAATTGAAAAAATAGTCATACATTACTAAAAATTAACAGGGTCCTGTAACTTAAAAGTTTTTCATTATAATCAATCATAAGTCATACATTACTAAAAATTAACAGGGTCCTGTAACTGGTATAATGTATATGTAATCAAAAAAGAGGTCATACATTACTAAAAATTAACAGGGTCCTGTAACTCTTTAGATATAGTCAATACATCATAGGTAGTCATACATTACTAAAAATTAACAGGGTCCTGTAACATTCAACAATATTGTTTACAATATAGACAAGTCATACATTACTAAAAATTAACAGGGTCCTGTAACATATATTTACTGATACATCGGCTTTTGATGTCATACATTACTAAAAATTAACAGGGTCCTGTAACCTAGTGATGAAATGATGAAAATCCTTAATAGTCATACATTACTAAAAATTAACAGGGTCCTGTAACCTCAAAATAATTATACCATTTATTACTTAAATATACAATATTTAATTATTTATTTAATAGTTATGGATTAATTTTAATAGATTTGATACAATTATATTGAGGTAAGGATATGGAAGTAGTTGTAAATATAGATAATAAGAAAAATATGATCAAATTAGATAAAAATGTCATATTTTTTGGTAAAAATAGCAATTATAAGAATAAGGTAATTAATAATATAACTAATGGATTATTAGGAAAAACAAAAAATATATTGATTGATGGTAAAAATTATAATGCTAAAGATTTTTATATTATAAATATAGATGAAGAAAATGATTTTTCTAATGAATTTAAGTTTACTAAGAGTAATACGCTAAAACAGCTTATTTATAATGATGTTATAAGTAAAATTAATGAAGAAAAAATAATTAAATATACTAATGAAATATTTGATGTTATTGATGATAAAGTTAATAATTTATTGGATAGAAAGGTTAATAAAAAAAGTGATAATAATATATCGTTTCAAATAGAAATACCTGATGTTAATTCAATCATAGATAAGTTTACTAATATTTATATAGATGATGTTTTACTTTGTGATAGTGAAATATCTAAATCTATGAAGAGAAAACTACTCTATCAATTGTATTTTTTAGATATTAAGAAATTAAATGATAAGCCAATAATAGTTATAATTAATAACTTTGATGTATATTTAAATTCAAGTGAAATTATTAATTTATTAAATACAATTAACAATTTATCAAATGATAATTGTCATTTTATATTAAGCAGTTGTAATAATATATTTGAATATCTTGATACTGGAAAGTATAGCATATATAAAATTACTGATAAAATAATTGATTTTAATGTTATTGAAGATGCAATTAAAATTTACTTATTAAGAAATGAATTTAATAAAATTAGTGATAATATTTCTTTTAATGATTTTTATTTAGAAAATGAATCATTGATTACTTATGATGAAATATTAAATATTAGAAATAAAATAATTAATAAATACCCTACTTTAATTAGCAAAATATTAAATTCAGATAGTATAAAAGTAGTTTTGAGTAAGCCAAAAAACATTACATGTGAATATATTATTTGTAGTGATAAAAATAATCAAAATCTTTTTTTAGAAATATCTGATAAACTTATTGACTAAGTAATAAAAATAAGATATAATTATATTGTCCTGAAAGATTGGACATACATTACTAAAAGTTTACAGGTTTCTGTAATAAGGCATAATGCCTTAGGTTTGATCTAACCATAAAGATCACAAAAACAGGCTTTATGCCTGTTTTTCTATTACTCAAATACTAATAAACTTTCTATTGAAATATCTTCTTCAGTTACTTTAGTACCGGAAAACATTATAATATTATTATATTGATTTTCTGTTACTTGAAGAAGTCTAATATTTCCATTTTTAGGTGTATTTAACTTTAATCTATTTATATGTTTATTTAAATCATCATTGTTTTTACATATTCTTGAATACACTGAATATTGCATCATTATAAAACCTTCATCTAATAAAAATTTTCTAAATTTTGTAGCTGTTTTCTTTTCTTTATCTGTTATTACTGGTAAATCAAACATTACAATTATACGCATAAATCTATTATTCATATATTATAGTTGGTAAATCTAATTTTATTTCACCAGTAGAAAAAGATTTTATGTAACTTTTTATTAGAAGACTTATACTATATTCTATAGTATATTTTTTATTTTGATGCAAAACTTCTTTGTTTAATAAGTTTATTAGTTTTTTTCTAAATTCAAAAGATAATGGTAATACTATATCATCTTTATTATCATATACAAATTTGTCTATTACTGAACGATATGGTTCTAAAAAATCATAAGCAAGATTAAAGTTATTTATTTTTGAGTTGTGATGAATTCCCAAATAAGTATTTAAGCCATATACTGCTAGATTTCTTATAATTGCACTTGCTAGTATTGTATATCCGTAGTTAAGCGCTGCATTTATATTATCGTCATAGAATCTAATAAAATCGCTTCCAAATATACTTCTGAAATATATTTTTGCAGCTAGCCCTTCCCTATTCTTTGAATCACCATCTATTATTTCATTAATATATTCATTTAGTTTAGAGATTGGAAATTCTTCTTTGGAAGTCATTTCCAATACTCTAATACTGTTTTCTATTTTTTTTTTAACTATTTGATTCCAAAATTCATTTTTAATACTATCATCAATTTCTAATTGATGGGTAAATACATCTAATTGTTTAAAATGATAATTATATGGATACATTATTGAAGTTGGGTCAAATCTTTCATCACATACAATTAGTGATATGGCATTTTTTCCAAGTTCAGCGAGTAATCTAGTAGTAATAATAGTTGATGAGTCTTCAATTAAAATATAATTTATATCTTCAAGTGGGATTTTAGTACTTTGATTATCTTTATCAATAATTAATTGTTTGTCTTTAAAATGTAATTTTTCACTTTTTTTAATTATTACCTGTCTATACCCCACTTATTTCACCTAAAACACTTATTGATAATTTTTCTATTTCTTTAATAGTAGATATTGTAATAGTATATCTATCTCTCTGTTTACTAAAAATATTATTTTCATTGTAATCATTAACTATAATGTCATAGCCATCTCCGAGTTTACTTTTCACCTCTAACATGCCACTAGTACAACCTACTACATAAGCAATACTTTCTTTACCATCTTTAGTAGTAATTTTAATCAAATCATTTTTATTTAAAGTAATATATAAATCATAATTATTTATCATATCAGTATAAGACATAATTTTATTATTCTTACCTTGACCATAATCTAATTTTATATTAAAATTGTCATCTACCATATTCTTTTCTCTTAATGTATTAATCTTCTTTATTTCTAATATATCATAAGCAGCAAAGTATAATTTATCATCTTCTTCATCTTTAGATTTAAAGACGTCTATTTTATATATTCCTCCTTTTTCGACATTACTTTTATTTATCATATGACCGGTGTTTTTATATTCACTATATAATTTTATTTTCTTAATTTCTTTATGTTCTTTATCATTTTTTGATACTGGATATTTATTTCCATTTGCTTTTAGTACTTCTTCTCCTAATTCATAATTTCCAAACCATTCTATTAGTGTTTCATATATATCTTTAGAACCTCCTAAGCGATCTGGAATATTGTCTAAATCCTTTCTTTTAACTTTTTCAATAGGAGTTCTAAGTGTTTTATATATTTTTTTGTCTTCATCTTTGCCTATCTCTTTTATTCCATAATATGTCTCTTCATGCATTTTACCTGATATTTTAGATTTTGCTATTGACGGTACTAATGTATGTAATGATTCTATATCTTTTTTTGTGTATGTGCTATATGATTTTAAATTCCATTTTAATGTATCTAAATCTTGTTCATATACTCTTAACTTTGCTTCTTTATCAAAGTTTTCATACGGAAGAGGAAAATCTAACCTACTTATGTTATGTCTATTATAATATATATGTTCTTCTTCTAATTGCTTTTTAATATATTCTATTATATTTATATCTTTTATTTCACCAGTGTTGTCATCATAGTATTCTCCTAGTATTTCTTTTCCATTTTCTATATTAAGATTTTCTATTGTTTTTTTGGTTAATCCATCTATGTATCTACTAAATTTTTCATAGAGTGTTATTTTTTGCTGTAATGATGGCGTGATTGAAGCAATAACTAAGGCATCCATAGCATGATGTAGATGATTTTCTCTATCTTTATTAATGTCTTTTTTCATATCTTCTGGTAACCTATATGTTTTTGATATATAACTATGAGTTAGTCTGTTAAATCCCCATCTTGCTCTTAATTTGGAAGTTATAGCACCTGGATACATATTTACTTTTTCTACATTTAAGTATGCTTTTATTAGAGATGATAATTCTCTGCTTATATATTTAGTATCATTAAGATTTTGATCTCTCATTTCTCTTTCGGTGTCAAAGTCTAATTTTTTTAGTAGATAATTATCCTTTTTCTTTTGAGATATTGTTAAACTATTTATATAAGTTTCATATTCATCCCATTTTTGTGTTTTTCCAAACCATTCATATGGTGTTCTGTTTCTTTTTTCTTGATTTTCTTTTGTATATACTAGAGTTTTATTTAAGTAGTTATCATTATATGTTCTGGAATATGGTAATATATGATCTATTTGTACAATATTATTTCCAAATAAATCTTCTATAGATATTTTTTTCATACTATAACCACAAAATTCATTTTGTTCTTCCCATAATTTATACTTTAACAAATCAGTACTTGATATCTTATCTGTACTAACAAACAATCCTAATTCTACCAATTGATTTTTAATTTTTTCATTTTCTGCTTGTTTTTCAAGATTATTTTTTGTAATATCATTTCTTTCTTGCCTTGACTTAGCAAGTTCCCTAGCAGTTTCTATATTAATTATTTTAGGCATTCCATATTTTTTTATTATTGAATTTATTACTTTTCTTGTTTGAGTTAATGATCTGATTACTCTTTGATTAGTAATTGTATCATCTACATAAATTGGCACTAATAAATCTTTTTTCTCTGTCTTACTGAATAAATTCGAATGGTCGTAACCTAACAGCTTCATAGCGGTATCATATGTATTTCCTTCAAGCATTAATGGAATTAACTTCTTAATTAAATCTGTGGACAACATTAAATGATCTTTAAAATTTGGAAGCAGTTCTACAAAATGAATATCTTCAAATATGTTATCTATATTTTCTGATTCCTTAATCTTATTAAGTATGTCTTCATTAACTTTATAATTAGTACAATATAATGCAAGTTCATCTAATAATTCTATATTATCTTTAAATTTTTCCCATATATCATTACTATAAGCTTTTATTATACTATCTTTTAGTATATGATAACCTCTTAATTCTATTAATGTTTTACTTAGTAATTTATCAGTATATAATTTATTATATAATTCTTTTTCTTCTTCAGATAATTCACTAATAAGTATTTTTGTTTCTTTTTTGACATTTAGTTTTTTCTTTAATTCTTCAATGACTTTGCCATATTCTTTTTTTGATAATGATAAATCTTTAAATTCGATATTACCATCTAATTCTTTTGCTAAATCTTTATATGTTATTATTTTTTTATCTTTTGCTTTTTCAATGATTTCTTTTATTTCTTCGTTTGTTAATCTAGTGTATTCGCTATTTTCTTTTTTGTATTTTAAATTTACTAATTTAGTTAATGATACATATAATTCTGATGATGGTGCTCTTTTTGGAGCTCTTGGATTACCATCAAATTTACATTTACCGGTCATCTTTTCAATTAAATCTCCACCATATGGGGAATTTCCCCCTGGACCTTTAGCATAACTCCTCCTAGAATTATATATTTCTAAGTATTTATTTTTAAAGTCTTTATCTATTAATTCAAATCTTATTTGGCTATCTAAGACTTTGGTAATTTCTTCCAAATACATTTCATTTGTTACAGATATTTTATAATCTCCAGGACTATTTTTAATTTTGTTTTTAAACTTTTCATCTTTTATATACATTTCCGATATAGTACGATAATTATTTTCTTTCATTATCTTTTCGTTTTCTTTAATAGCACTTAGTACTTTACCAGAATCGTTATCAGATGCTTCTTCTCTATTTGATTTATATCCTCTTTTCTTTGCATAATGTACTAATATTATTGATAGTTCATCATTCGTTAATTTTTTATCTAGTGCTTCAACTTTTAATATATATGGATTTGTACTCTTTTCTTTATAATAATTGTTAATCATATTATCAAAAATTATAGATAATTCTTCATTTTTTACAGAGACTATATTACTATTAATATTACCTTTTAAATAGCCATTTTCATATAATAAATTTCTTACTCTGTCTAGTCTAAATTCTCTTCTTCTTGATATTCTTCTGGCTCCTCTTTTTTCTCTTCTTTCTTTTGCTCTACTATCACCTGTTTTTTCTACTTCACCAGGAGTAAATATCCTACTACCAACATCAATTATTTTATATGGGTTATTATTTGTATCTAGTTCTAATAATCCCCATCCTACTGAAGATATTCCTATATCTAAACCTAATATGTAACTTTTTTCCATTTTACTACCTCTTTCTTTCATCGTTTGTATATAATTAAATTGTACAAAATATTACCAATATTGTCAATCTAAATATCATATACATCTACTAAATTTATTATTTTTGATTTTATCATATACTTATATTTGTAAACTAAATATACTTATAAATTGGTTATTTAATATGCTAAATTATTTTTTGTTAACTATTAGTCTATTTAATTTTCTTAAAAAATAAAACAGTTAGGTTGTTTGCTGAACTGTTTTGTCTTCTTTATTTAATTCTTTTTCGATTCTATTTAATACATATTTTTTTTCATTTGGATATTTAGTATAAAAAGTCATTATGGATACTCCTATATCATTACATATTTTTTTGACTTTTAAATCTCTATCTTTTCTTTTACGCTGATTATGTGTTTCGTCATTTATTTCTATTAATAATAGTAATTTTTTATAATCTTTAGTGAAAATTGCAAAATCTATATTTCTAAATAATTCATTATAGTATTTGTTATTATTCATTTTTTTTACTATTGAAGCTAGATTTAATTGTGGTACTATTATATATTCGTCTTCTAAAGTCTTTAATATTTGATAAAATTTATACTCATAAGCAGTCATTAATGGTTTTAGCACGTATATGGTTTCTTCTTTTTTGTCTTTTGGTTTTGTTTCTTTTATTATTCCTAAAAAAACTAATATTTTATATATTATATTCATTTTATTACTCCTATCACATTATATACAATTATAATATTTTTTAATTTCGTTTTCTTTTATATATAATATATATGTAATAATCTTTATGCTGAAACTATTTTTGTTAACTATTAGTTAATAAGTAACTAGATTATTTATTACTTGTACTATTGATTAAGTTTAATATAAACATAATGGGCCAAAACATTATTTGAAATATTAGTTTGAAAGTATATTCTATTAGTTTAAATGGCCAGATTAATAATTTTATTAACATATATATCTTCCCTTCTTATATATTTATAATATCATACTTTGATTACTTTTACAAATGATTAAGATGTGTATTTTATATTTACTTTGTTATATAAATAAGTTATAATAAATTAAGAAAGAGAGTTGATATAAATGGATAAGTTAATAAGAGATGCTTTAAATAAGGAAATTAAAAGGCAAAATGATAATATTGAACTTATTGCTAGTGAGAATTATGTATCTAAAGATATTTTAGAACTTCAAGGTAGTGTTTTTACTAATAAGTATGCTGAAGGTTATCCTTCTAAAAGGTATTATGGTGGATGTGAAAATGTTGATGTTGTTGAGGAGTTAGCTATTTCATATGCGTGTGAATTATTTAATTGTAAATATGCTAATGTTCAACCTCATAGTGGTAGTTCTGCTAATATGGCTGTATATAGAGCACTTCTTAATAAGGGTGATAAAGTTATGGGGATGAATCTTTCTGATGGTGGTCATCTTACTCATGGCCATATTCTTAATTTTAGTGGTATTGATTATGAAATTGTCGATTATAGGGTTGATTCTGATACAGGTTATTTAGATTATGATAAGGTTAGAGAGATTGCTTTAAAAGAAAAACCTAAAATGATAATAGCGGGTGCAAGTGCTTATTCTAGAAGTATTGATTTTAAGAAATTTAGAGAAATTGCTGATAGTGTTGGTGCTTATTTATTTGTTGATATGGCTCATATTGCTGGGCTTGTAGCGGCACATTTGCATATGAATCCTCTTGATTATGCTGATGTTGTTACTTCTACTACTCATAAAACTTTAAGAGGCCCTAGAGGTGGTATTATTCTTACTAATAATGAGGATATAATTAAAAAAATTAATAAGACTATTTTCCCAGGTATTCAAGGTGGTCCTCTTATGCATATTATTGCTGCTAAAGCTGAATGTTTTTATGAAGCATTACAACCTTCGTTTGTTACTTATCAAAAGCAGGTGTTAAAAAATATTAAGGCTTTAAGTGATTATTTAATTAGTAAAGGTATGAAGGTTATATCTGGTGGGACAGATAATCATTTGATTTTACTTGATGTTTATAATTCTATTGGTATTACTGGTAAAGAGGCTGAAGCTATTTTGGATAGTGTTCATATTACGGTTAATAAGAATACGATTCCTAATGAAACACTTAGTCCTATGGAGGCTAGTGGTATACGTATTGGTAGTCCTGCTATGACTACTAGGGGTTTAAAAGAAGATGATTTTGTTTTAATCGGTGATATTATTTATAATGTTCTTAATAATTATAGTGACGATAATGTTTTAGAGAAAGAAAAATGTAGAGTACTTAGTTTAACTAGTAAATATAAGATGTATGATTAGGTGATAATATGGAAGAATTATTAGCGGTAAAATTAAGACCTAAATCTTTAGAAGATATTATTGGTCAGGAACATTTAGTTGGTAAGGATAATGTTATATATAATTTGGTTAAGAATAAGAAGTTATTTTCAATGATTTTATATGGTCATCCTGGTATTGGTAAAACTAGTATTGCTACCGCTATTAGTAATGAACTTGATGTTAGATATAGGTGTCTTAATGCTGTTGTTAATAATAAAAAGGATTTTGATATTGTTATTGAAGAAGCTAAATTATATGGTAGTATGATTTTAATAGTGGATGAAATTCATAGACTTAATAAGGATAAACAGGATATATTACTTCCTTATTTGGAATCTGGTATTATTACTTTGATTGGGATGACTACTGCTAATCCTTATCATGCTATTAATCCTGCGATTAGAAGTAGATGTCAGTTATTTGAACTTAAGGATTTAACTACTAATGATATTATGAAGGGTATTGATAAGGCTGTTTCTTCTAATTATTTAGAGGGATTGACTATAGATGATGACGCTAAAGAATATATTGCTATTTTAGCAGGCAGTGATCTTAGATTTGCTTATAATTTACTTGAGGTGGCTTATTATAGTGCACATGATAGACATATTACTATTTCTGTAGTTAAGAAGATTAGAAATAGAGCTAATAGTTATAGTGATAAAAATGGTGATGGATACTATAATGTTATTTCAGCTTTTCAAAAGTCTATTAGAGGTAGCGATGTTAATGCTTCTCTTCATTATTTGGCTAGACTTATTGAGAGTGATGATTTAGATATTATTACTCGTAGATTATCTGTTATTGTCTATGAAGATATTGGACTTGCTAATCCTAGTATGGGACCCAAAGTAGATGCAGCGATTAACTCGGCTTTAAGGCTTGGGCTTCCTGAGGCTAGAATACCTCTTGCAGCTATTGTTATTGAACTTGCTTTATCTCCTAAAAGTAATTCAGCGGAAACGGCTATTGATCTTGCTTTAAATGATGTTCGAAGTGGTAATATATCTGATGTTCCTAATCATCTTAAGAATCCTTCTAGTGATTATAAATATCCTCATAATTATAAGAATGATTATGTAAAACAACAATATTTACCTGATAGTCTTATTGATAAAAAATATTATTATCCTAAAGAGAATAAGAATGAAAAAATACTTAAAGATATTATGGATAAATTAAGTAAATTATAAAAGGAATACAATTATTGTATTCCTTGTTTGTTTTCTATTTCTTTATATAACTTATCTTTTAATTCTGGATATATTTGAAGAAATGACTCTACGGCTCTACTATTTTTATTATACCTAGCAAACTTAGGTATTAAATCACTATTATCTAGAGGAATATAATCAGGTCTATTAGGATACAAATACAAATTTACATCTCCCCCCTTCGCCACTTTTATTAATTCATCATATAAATTAGGAATAAATTCTTCTTTTAGCACTTCCTCATCATAATTACTTACTACTTCGGCACTCCAACCTGTTTTGCCCTCGGCAAAGTTTTTACTACTTAATGTATAAATAGAACCACTAGTATTAAATATCTTACGAAACATTCCTTTTTTTCTTTCTACTAATGTTATTTTAGTAGTTTTCCCATTTCCTGATAAAAAATAATATAAATCACTATGCATTGGCGAAGAAAATATTATTGCAACTACCTTTGAATATGTCCCGTATACCCATTCTTTCATATGTGTACTTTCATTTCTTTTAATTACTTTTAAATTAGGAATATGACTACCATGATACACGTATTTCATTTTACTTCCTTTTTGCTAAAATTCTACTATAAGTTGGGTTAACATCTTGTATATTATATTTTGCATTTAGTATATATTCTTTTAATTCTTTTAATATACCTTTTTGAATATAACATGATATATTTATTCCTTCTAATTCTGATAAGATACTATTGGCATTACAGCCTGAATAACAATTTTTATAATATTCACAGGTTTTAATACATTCATCTCTTCTTAAGATACTTTTCTCTAACAATTTTAAAAAATTATCATTCATAAAAACTTCGCTTATAGAAGTAATATCCTCAATATTACCAAGATTGTATTCATCTGTACATAGTCTATCGCATGGATATATTATTCCATCAGAATCTAAACATAACCATTTCCCTAAACATGAATTAAAAGTACATACTTTTGAATGTTCATTAAGAACTAGATTTACTAATTCTTCACAAGTCGTAACGTTAATATTACATGTTTTATCATTTATCCAGTATTTAAAGAAATTAGTAAAATATTTTATGTATTCATTCGGATCTAGAGATGGTAATCCTCCTTTTACGGCAGCTCCATCATTAAACATTGGATTAATTTTCATACTTAGATTCATTGATTTAAAATACTCATATTCATTTATTAAATTTTTTACATTATTTTGATTTATCACTATTATAGCGCCGGGATTGTAGTTATTTTTTTGCAGTAATTTTATACCTTCTAATGTTTCATAGGTATGTCTACGCATCAATTCATTATTTAAGCCATCAAAGGATAAACCTATATTAGTATTGGTCCTATTAAAGAAATTAACTATTTTTGGTGTTAAAAGAGTACCATTGGTTTGCACCGAAAACATAAACTTTGAATTTTTGCTATCACAATAGTTATATATCTCTTCATAATAGTCGAGAGACACAGTAAGTGCTTCTCCACCATGCCAAACTAAATTAATGTATTTATAATTTTCTGATAATAAATCAATATATTTTTTTAGCTTATTCATATCTAATAATTTCTTTTCATATCCATATTTTTCATGAAAACAATAATTACATCTTAAATTACAATTATGAGTTGGTTTTATTAAAGTATTAATTTGTGACATTATCTTTTACTTTTATTTTTACTTTTGAATTTACGACGTAATTATCATGTGTATCGCAATGATAATCCGGATCTCCAGGACCGCTATCATCATGTAATGAATATATTGTTCTTTCATTTGAATTAGCCTGTTTTTGATAAGTTTGATAAAGTTCCATTAATCTTTTAAATTTTGTTAAATCTGCTTTTAACATAATTACCTCCTTTTTTTAATTTTACAATACTTTTAATTTTAATCATGTAACTTATTTGGTTACATAATATATAATATTTATTATTAATATAGTTAATTATAAGTTAACATAAAATAAAGGAATACAATTATTGTATTCCTTTATTTCTTTATTATATCTTGTAATATATAATTAGCAGCATATATACCCGCTACTGAAGGTACGGGCATCATTGAGGCTATTACTTCTTTATTTGTGTTATTTGGTTTTTCTGAAGAGAATACACACATAACTTTTCCTCTTATTTTTTCATCTTTGATATATTTTCTTAGAGATTTAGCTATTGGATCATAACTTGTATCTTTTATATCACATATTTTTATTTTTGTTATATCTAATTTTTTACCCATACCACATACTGTTAAGAGATTTATATTTTTTTCTTTACATAGTTTTATTAATAATTTCTTTACGATAACAGTATCACAAGCATCTATTATATAATCATATTCTTCTTCGAATAATATATTTATATTATCTTTAGTTATTTTTTCATTTATTTTCTTTACTTTGATATCTTTATTTATTTCTTTGATTCTTTTTTCCCATTCATTTACTTTATAATTACCTATATTATTACTATTTGCTATAACTTGTCTATTTATATTAGAGTAGTCAATTTTATCATAGTCTACTATCGTTATATTTTGAATACCACTTCTTACAAGGGTTTCGATGGCATAGCCTCCTACTCCACCAGTACCTAATACTAAGATGTTTTTTCTTTTTATTTTGTTTAGATTATCTTCTCCAATTAAGGCTAGTGTTCTTTCATACATTTTATTTCTCCTTATATATTGGTACTTTTTCTTTAAATTTATCATTTAAAATGGTTATATCTTCATCTTTTAGATTGTTTTTATCTACTATAAGAGCTCTATTTTTATTTATATATAGATAGTATGAGTCTTTTGTATTTATTACTTTATATAGTTTATCATAATCTATATATTCTTCTTTATCTGTTGTTATTTGGAAGTTGTTTTTTTTGAATATATATTTTATTTTGGTATTTATGATATTATCTTTTTTATTTTGGATTCTTTTATAGTTTATATTTGGTAGCATATTGGTATTTAATTCTAGTATACCAAATAAGGCAAAGATAAAGGCTATAAAGTCTAACCAAGTATTATATTTATAATTTATAAAAAAGTAAATTATTAGAATGGCTATTAGTATATTAATTAGTATTCTAGTAGTTTTTATTTTTTCAAAGTAATATATTTTTAAGAATGTTTTTATTTTTTCTTCACTATATGTAGTGGTCGTTTTTATTTCTTTCATTTTTACACCTCTCACATGTATTAGTATAACATAAAAATATAATAAAAAAAAGACCCAGATGGACCGACTCTGCAAGATAAAACCCGCGGCGTACTGTCACAGGTGGGTCAGCACAACAAAGTAATTAGGATCCTTACTTATAAGCAAGTATTCAACACATAAATTGTATTAGCTCCCCTATTAATATCTTTAGTCGGTTTTATACTAAAGATGTCGTATCCTCTAGGTAATTTAATTATATCATAGTTATATATTTTTCTCAATATTTTTTATATAACTTTACATTTATTTCTTTTTCTTTAAGATATATGTAGTATTATCTTTAATTGTTTCTGGAGTTATGATTAATTCGCTATAAACTTCTGGATTAGAAGCTATTTCAAATGAAGCATAAGATAAGGCTGCTTCTATTATTGAATCTAAACTACGAGCACCAAATCCTTTTTTCTCCGCTGATGAGGCTATTTCATTTATGGCTTCTTCAGTAATTGTTAATTCTATTCCTTGCTTTTGTAGGAACTTTTGATTTGTTTGTAGGGCACTATTTCCTGATTTTATAATTCTTATATAACTATCATGATTTAGTTCATTCATTTGTACTATAACTGGGAATCTTCCTATTAGTTCTGGTATCATACCATTTTTAATAAAATCCTCAGTTGTTAAATCTTTGTATTGTTTTGGTTTACTCTTTTGCTCAAAGCCTACTACTTTATCAGGAATTAGTTCTATACGAGACCAGCTTCCCATACCAACTATCATTAATTTACTTGTATCGAAAGTATATTTTTTGCTATGCCACATTATATCGTATTTTCCGTCTTCAACTATTTTTAATAATGCTTCTTGGACATCTTTTTGGTTTACTTGACTTTGTGTTTTGTTTGTTTCAGATAATTTATCTAATTCGTCAATTATTAATATTCCTTTTTCGGCTTTTTCTAAGTCACCATTTGTGATATCTAGTAGTGATTTTAACATTTCTGATACATCTCTACCTACATATCCTGATGCGGTATATTCTGTTGCATTGGCTATATAGCATGGTATGTTTACATTTTTTGTTAATTGTCTAAATATTTCTGTTTTACCAACACCAGTGCTACCATTTATTAAAATATTTCTTGATTTGTTAGTGGAAAAATTATTGTATTGTTTCCATATGGCAGTTAGTATTTTTTTGATAGGTTCATTTTGATCAATTACATTTTTAGTTATTTCAGTATATAACTTATTAACATTGATATCTATTTTGTTTTCTTTTTCTTTATTTGTTACTTGAAGTTTTGTTTGGTTTTCATTTTTTGGTTCTTCTATTTGTTTTTCATATGTTATTTTTATACCAAATTCTTCTTCTATTTCTGAAAGTACTTCAGGATAATATGTTATATAGAAAACTAAAATATCTCTATCTAAAAGAATACTTTCTTTACTATATTTGTCTTTATCATAGAAGTTAATCATTGGTGTACATTCATCACTAAATTGATTTAACTTATATTTGTATTTTTTTGCATAATATAATATTAATGCTTTTATAACTGCTGGTGGTAATAATGGGAATTGCTTATTGTATTCTGCTAAGCTTTTTCTAGCGGCAAAACCATAAGTGTTACCTTCGATTATATGATGATATGGTGTACCATGTTCATCAATTAATTCTTCTTCTTCGCCATCATATGTTCCTATTACCACTTTATATGGTACATATTCTAAAGTTCCATAATTTCTTTTTAATTTGTATATTATTGCTATATCTTTTACTTCTTCTAAATTATTCATAAATCCCCCTACTAAAATTAATCTCTAATTTTTATATGTGTTTCTCTTAGTTGTTTTTCAAATACTTCATTTGGACAGCCCATCATTTGGTCGGAACCATTAGCTCCTAATGGAAAGGCTACCATTTCCCTTATATTCTCTTCATCTTGTAAAAGCATTAGTATTCTATCTATACCAGGAGCCATTCCGGCATGAGGTGGTGCTCCATATTGAAATGCTGTATATAGACTTCTAAATTTGTTTTCTACGTCTTCTTCTGTATATCCTGCTAATTCAAATGCTTTTTTCATTATTTCAATATTATGGTTTCTTACAGCTCCTGAAGCCATTTCGTAGCCGTTACATACAAAGTCAAATTGATGAGCTACAACATTTTCCATATTTTCTTTTGTTAAAGCTTCTATACCACCTTTTGGCATACTAAATGGATTGTGTCCGAAATCCCAAGTGTTTTCTTCTTCATTGTATTCATACATTGGAAAATCATTTATGATACAAAACTCAAATTTGTTTTTATTTATTAAGTCCAATTCGTTACCTAGTTTGGTACGTAATAAACCTGCTAATTTATCTATTTTATGTTTGTTATCTGCTAGAATAAATAGTGCACTACCTTTATTTAAATGACATTTTTCTATTAGTTCTTTTCTTAAATCATCAGTTAAAAATTTGTCAATTGATGACTTAAATGTCATATCTTCATTTACTTTTATATATGACATACCAGCAGCTCCTAATGACTTTATGTATTCTTCTATTTTTTTATACCATGAATTTGACTTATCAATATTATCTACTTTTATTCCTCTTATATTTAATGTTTTAAATGGTTCAAAAGTACTTTTTGATAATATTGTTGTTAAGTCTTCTATTAGCAATGGATTTCTTAAGTCTGGTTTGTCTGAGCCATATTTTAGCATTGCTTCTTTGTATGGTATTCTTTTAAATGGTATAGGAGATACTTCTTTATCACTGAAATGAGTAAATATATTATAGAAGATTTTTTGTCCTACTTCATATACATCTTCTTCATCAACGAAAGACATTTCTAAGTCTAATTGATAAAATTCACCATATAATCTATCACTACGTGGATCTTCATCTCTAAAACATGGGGCTATTTGGAAATATTTACTAAATCCTGAGCACATTAATAATTGTTTGAATATTTGAGGCGCTTGAGGTAAAGCATAAAATTTACCTTTATATTTTCTTGATGGTATTATGAAGTCTCTAGCACCTTCTGGAGATGATGCTGTTATGATAGGAGTTTGAATTTCAGTAAAATTCATATCTTTCATTATTTTACGCATGTAGTCTAATACTTTTGTTCTAAATAGTATTTTGTCATGTACTTCAGGATTTCTTAAGTCTAAATAACGATATTTTAGTCTTGTATCTTCAAAGGCCTCTTTGCTATGATTTATTTCAAATGGTAATACGTTATTTGCTGCTCCTAAAAGTTCATATGATGATATTAATACTTCTACTTCACCAGTTTTCATGTTTGGATTTGTCATACCATCGGCACGATGTCTTACTATTCCTGTTGCGGTAATGGTACTTTCTCTTGTTAAGGTACTAAATTTATCTATTTCTTCGCTTATTAATTGAATAAGTCCTGTTTCGTCTCTTAGTGTTAAGAATACTAGACTTCCTAGATTTCTTATTTGTTCTACCCATCCTGCTACTTTTATTTCTTCACCGATGTTTTCTTTTGTTACTTCGCCACAATAAATTGTTCGATATTTATTTTTCATTTTATTCCTTCTTTCATAAATAAAAGCACATTAAATGAACCTATAGGGACGGATTATTATTCGCGGTGCCACCCTACTTCACTTAATGTGCGCTTTTGTTAGTTTTATATCGGAAACTATCCGTTCTATCTTTTTGTTACTACTTGTCACTAATAGTAATAGAAACTATAATTATTATATAATTATTACATTTGATTGTCAATTGGTTTAAATATTATTTTGATATTTATTTGATTTTTTTCTTACTTTTTGTGTCTTCTAAAGATTTAATATCATTTTCTAAAATACTAATATAACTTTTCATTATATTATTTGTATTTTCTTCTAAAGTTTTAGTTATAGCATTAGCGTTGTAATTATTATTTTTAAATGATGTTATTATGTTAATTGTATCATTTATATGTTTACTACTTTTAGATACATATGAATATATTTTTAATATTTCTTTTTCACTTAATGTATTTATTTCGTCATTACTTAATGTTCTTTGATATAGTTTTGTGAAATTATCTACTAGTTCTTTCTTTTCTGTATCTTTTACGATATCTGAATTTAAGATATATACTAGATAAGTAATCATATGATATTCCGCTAATAATAATGTATCGTCTTTTTCTCTTTCCTCGATTACGATACTCATACTTTTATATAATTTGCATAGTTTTGCTGGTGATATATATTTTAAGGCATTCTTTAAGTATTTTGTATTTTCTTTTGGAATGATATTTTTTATATCTTCTCCTTTTACTATTATATTAGAATTCATATTTATAAATAAGTCATTAAATAATTCATTATTATTTACTCTTTCCATAATTTCTCCTCACTGCTATATAATATCATAATTTTTTAATTATTTCAATAAGAATTGTTTTTTTCTAATGACCTTAGGCATTAGAAAACCTAGAGTGACTACAGGCACGAAAGGCAAAAAGAAAAAGAAACAGTTATTTTTCGAGCATTATTGTTATTGGACCATCGTTTATAAGGGATACTTTCATATCTGCTCCAAAAATTCCCGTTTCTACTTTAATATTTTCTTCTTTTAATTTGTTATTAAATTTATCATATAGTAAAATTGCTTTATCACCATTTAAAGCTTTGATGTAAGATGGTCTTCTTCCTTTTCTGGTATCAGCATATAATGTAAATTGACTTATGGATAAAATACTACCATTTACATCTATAAGACTTTTATTCATGACACCATTTTCATCATCGAATATTCTTAGATTTATTATTTTATCTACCATATAATCTATTTCTTTGTCGGTATCACTATCTGTAAAACCCACTAATAACATTAAGCCTTTGTTTATTTGCCCTACTATTTTGTTATCTACTTCTACACTTGATGACAATACTCTTTGGACTAATACTTTCATTAGTTCATCTCTCTTTCTACTTTTTCAATGAAGTTTAAATTTAATAAGTCATTCATGAATTTTTCTAATTTTTCTTTGTTTTCTACTAATACTGTCATACTGTATACTTTAGCACTACTTTTGTTTATAGTAGATATGCTATCTATTATTATGTTATTGGCGGATGCCTTGGTTATTATGTCTAGTAGATTGTCATATGCACTAGTATATATTAAGATATCTGAACTGTATTTCTTTGATATGTTATTATTCCATTTAACATTTATTAATCTTTCATCAATATCAATTATATTTTTGCAATTACTACGATGAACTGTAATTCCTGAACCTCTGGTAATATATCCTATTATGTTATCTCCAGGTATTGGCTTGCAGCAGCCACTTAGATTAGCTTTGATTTCAGCCATGCCTTCTACTAAAACATCGTTATTTTTTATACTTGTCTCTTTATGTGAATTATTTTCATTTATTTTAGTGGCTAAATCTGGCTTTTCTTCATCTTTTTTGTTTATTATTTTTATTATTGATATTGGAGTATGTTTACCTAGACTAATATCTACATATAATTCATCTATATCTTTAAGCTTTAGCTCGTTTAGTATTATATCAATATTTTTATTAGATAAAAATTCATTTATACTTATATTTTCTTTTCTTAATTCTTTTTCTAATAATTCTGATCCTTTTTCGATATTTTCATCTTTTTCTAATTTACTATAATATGATTTAATTTTGTTTTTGGCTCCTGAAGTTACTACAAAGGATAACCAGTCTTTACTTGGCTTAGAAGCTTTGTTAGTATTAACTTTGATTATATCACCAGTGGATAGTTTGTAGTCTAATGGAACGATATTATCATTTACTATGGCTCCTATAATTCTATCCCCTACTTCACTGTGAACTTTATAGGCAAAGTCAACAGGAGTTGAACCAGTAGGTAATTCTATTACATCTCCTTTTGGTGTATATACATATATAACATCGTTTGATAGTATATCTTTTTTTACTGAAGAGACAAATTCTTCTGATGTATTGGAATCTTCATTTAATTCTATTATGTTTCTAAATATTTGTAGTTTTTGTTCTGTGGCGTCTTTTATACTCTTTTCACCATTTTTATTTTCTTTATATGACCAATGAGATGCTATACCATACTCTGCTATTTTGTCCATTTCATATGTTCTTATTTGTATTTCGAAAAGTTGTCCATCAATACCAAAAACTGTTGTATGTAAGGATTGATATAAATTTGTTTTTGGCATAGCTATATAATCTTTAAATCTTTTTGGTACTGGTTTATATTTTGAATGTATTAAACCTAATGCTAAGTAACATTCTTGTTCAGTATCTACGAATACTCTAAGGGCTAATATATCATATATATCATCAAATTTTTTACCCTTACATAGTTTATTATATATACTATAAATACTTTTACTACGACCTTTCATTTCATGAGGAATGTTATGCTCAGTAAGTAAATCAGATACTTCATTCATCATTTTACTTACCGCTGCATCACGTTCAGTCTTTTTTAAGTTTAGTTTTTCTACTATATCAAAATATGCTTCTGGTTTTAGATAACGAAGCGATAGATCTTCAAGCTCACTTTTAATTTTATAGATACCAAGTCTATGGGCTACTGGAGTTAATATTTCTAATGTTTCTTTGGCCTTTCTTTTCTGTTTTTCTTCAGATAATACATCTATAGTACGCATATTATGTAGACGATCCGCTAATTTTATTATTATTACTCTTGGGTCTTCGGATAGTCCTACGAGAATTTTTCTTTGATAAGCTGCTGAAGCTTCGTAATCTGATGAAAAGTTTAGTCTGTTTATTTTGGTAACACCATTTACAAGTAAAGCTACTTCTTTACCGAAAAGGCCTTCTATTTCTTCATATGTAGCATCAGAATCTTCAATGGTATCATGAAGAAGCGCCGCTGCCATACATGGTGCATCAGCAGATATTTCGGTTAATATTAATGCAACATTAAGGGGATGCAATATATAGTCATCTCCAGATATTCTTTTTTGACCAAAATGTTTTTTCTCGGCATATTCATATGCAGACCTAACTAATTTTATATCTTCTTCGTTATTATTGTATTCTTTAAACTTATCAATAAGTTCATCAATGGTAATATATTTTGTCTTAGTACTCATTATTTCACCTTCTTATTTAACTATTATAAGAGGAAAAATACTTTCCTCTTATAATTAACAATTAACACCTTTAACTTTTAATTCTTCTACTTCATCTAGTTTCTTTTTTTCTTTTTTAGGTTTAGTTATTCTTCTAGACTCTAGTATTAACCATAATTGGTTAGATACATATATTGAAGAGAAAACACCCGCTATAAATCCTACTAATAAAGCTAAATTGAAGTTTAATATTTCACTTGCTCCAAAAATTATTAAACAAATTATTGGAATTATAGTTGTTACAGTAGTCATGATTGATCTAAAGAAAGTTAATCTTACAGAATCGTTTACGATATCTTTTAGTTTTTCTTTATCAATATTTTTTCTGTTTTTATAATTTCTTCTTATCATATCGAATGTTACAATAGTATCATTTATAGAGTATCCTATAATGGTAAGAAGAGCCGCTATAAAGATGGAATCTATTTCCAATTTAAATACTCCAAAGAAAATAGTTGTTATTAATACGTCGTGAAGTAATGCTGCTATACCTGATATAGCATAATTAAATCTAAATCTAATACTTACATATACTGTTATACCTAGAAAAGCTACTAATACTGCTATGATAGCATTTTTAATTAATTGTTTTTTTACTAGGTCTGATACTACATAGATATCTGCACTAGTATTATATTCTTCTTCTAGTTTTTCAGATAATTCTTTTACTTCATCTTTATTTAGTTTTTCTTTAATTGTTATAGTAGTTGAATCTTTAGTACTATTAATTTTATCGATAGTATATCCTTCTAATGATACTTTATCAGTTGTATTTACTGTTATACTAGTACCTCCAGTAAAATCTACTGCAAAATTAAATCCTTTTATTAGAGAATATGTAAGTCCTCCTACTATGACTATTAAAATTATTGGAAGCATAATTTTTCTTGAATTTACAAAATCTAATTTTTTGAATGGTATTCTTACTTCTTTAGCAGGAATTATTTTCTTTTTAGGTAATCCTATAAATAAATTTATTTTATTATCAAATACTCCACTCTTAGCAAATAATAGTATGACATATTTTTCTAGGTATACTAGGATGGCTATTGTTAAAATAATATTTATTATTAACATTGTCGCGAATCCTTTTACTGAACTTTGTCCTAAAATAAATAGTATTACCGCTACTATAAATGTTGTGATATTAGCATCTAAGATACTTGAAAGGGATTCCTCATTACCTAACTTTACAGCTTTTTCTAATGGAACACCAATTTTTAATTGATCCTTTATTCTTTCAAAAGTTATAATTGATGCATCTACTGCCATACCAATTCCTAATAACATGGCTGCTATACCTGGTAATGTTAATGTTCCTTGTATTAGATAGAATACTAGGAATGATGCCATTGTATATAGCATAACAGCTACACCTGCTATAAAGCCACTGAAATGGTATAAAAGTACAAGTGTTAGTATTACAAAGCATATACCAATAATACCCGCTATTAAAGTTTTGTTTAATGATGCTTCACCATAAGTGGCTTCAACTGTTCTTGAAGATATTTCAGTTAATTTGGTTGGTAGAGATCCTGAATTTATTAATTCTACTAATGATTTGGCTTCTTCTTCAGTGAAATTGCCTTGAATTATAACATCTGATGAAAAGGCTTGTGATACTCTAGCTGCACTTAAACATCTTGATGATGATAGTGATCCACATTTATCTTTTTCTTTGTAATATGAATCAGTATTTTCATCATAGTCTAACCAAATAACGATAATATTATTTGTCATGTCTTTTACACTGTTAGTTACATTATAAAATTTTTCATTATCTTTTATTGATAAACTTACAGCAGGATGTCCATACTGATCAGAAGTTACTTTTGCCGCTCCACCTAGAACATCAGCGGTCATTAGAAGATTATCAGAATAATCACGAAATGATAATACGGCTGTTGAAGATATTACTTCTCTTGCTTCATCTTTATTGGTGATACCCGCTAAGGCTATTCTGATACGATTACCATCTTCAATACTTATTTCTGGTTCATTTACTCCTAAAATATCTACTCTTTTTAAAATGGCTTTATATGTATTATATACCATATCTGAATCTAATTCTTTACCATCTAATGGTTCTATTTGATATAGTACCTCAAAACCTCCTTGAAGATCTAATCCATAATTAGTATGTTTAAATATTGGAATACATAAATATGCTGATATTAATAGTACACCAAATGATAATACTATTCCAGATATACACTTTATTTTTTTGTTTTTGTTTATTATTACTAGTAATAAAGCTATAAAACTTATTACACTTAATATAATTACTGCTATTTTCATAATATCGTCTCCTTCTTTATATTTAGTCTTCCTTTTTATTCTGGCTTTTTATGAATGTATCTACTTTGATAATATCCACGTCAATAATGTCGTTTACCATTTCTGATATAGTTAGATTTTGATCATAACGCCACTTATTTAATTTTAGATAGTTCCATATATCTAGCATACTAATATAGTCGTATTTTTCTTTAATCATTCTAAGCTTTACTTTTAAAGCTCCTTTTAGATCGTTAAAGAGTTCTTTTTCACTACTATAATCCATAACTAATCACCATAAGTTAATTATACTATATATTGGAAAAAAAGCAAAGAAAAAATAGCAACTTATGCTATTTTTCATCTTCATTTTTCCTTTTTTCAAATAATAATTCTATATCAATGTTTAAAGCATTGGCAATATTACTAACTGCATCGATTGAAAAGTTTTTCTTACTATTTGGAGCCTCTATTCGTCTGATAAATTCATGTGAATATTCAGTCTTTTCTGCTAATTCGGCTTGTGTCATTTTTCTCTCTTTTCGATAATGTTTAATATTCTTGGCAATTAGTTCATATATATCATAATGTTTTTCACGCTTTCTTTCCAACATGCATCACCTTAATGTTATTTTCTCACAAAATAACAGTTTTTTATGTAAACCATTTGGTTACATTATTAATATTTGTTGCTTATTTATGCTACATTTTGGTAATTACTTTTTATTTTTTTTAATGCCTTACCCTCCCCTCTTGATACCGCTACTTGATTCATTTTGAGAATACCTGCTATTTCTGTTTGTGTTTTATCTTCAAAATATCTTAAATAAATTATTTCTTTATCAGGGCTTGGAAGTTTGTTAATCATATCATATAACATTATATTATCTATATTATAATAATCTTTTTGATCGCCAATTGTATCGGATAATGATAAATCTTTACTATCAGTATATATTATTCTATCTAAACTATCCACTGGATTCATAGCAAGCATGACTTCATCTATTATTTTTTTATCTATTTCGATAAACATAGCTATTTCTTCATTAGAGGGTTCTTTCATTAATTTTTGACTTAAAATTATCTTTGCTTCGTTTATCTTTTTATATAATTTATAGTAGTCTCTTACTAATTTAATATTTCTACTATTATATACATAAGAATATATTTCACCATATATGTATTTATAGGCATAAGTAGAAAATTTTGTATTTTTATTATCTTGATAATTATTATATGCTTTTATTACTCCTTTAACCCCTTCTTGGTATAAATCTTCTTTATCATAATTTTTAAAATATTTGTTTATTATGGCATAAATAAGACCATCACAAGAGGTAATTATATCTTCATATTTATTCATTAGATCATCCTTTCAAATAGTTTAAAAGCATCATACTCATTATCTATTTTAGGAATATCTTTAAATAGTCTTTTTGATATGTTAAATTTATCACAGATAATTATATTTCCTTTATTATTTTTAAAGTTTTTATATAATTTTTTTAAATATTTTATACTATAACTATCTATTGAATATATATCATCTATGTTAATTACAATGTATTTAAAGTCTTCATCTACTATTCCTTTAACGGTATTTTTGTTTAAATCTCCCTTCACTCTTATAAAAAGTATTCCTCTTCTAAACTCCATACTAGTTTTTAACACTTTTATTCACCTCTATTATAATTTAGCATATCTTTTATTTTTAATATACATATTCGACAAAACTAGACCTTTATTTTTTTCGACATCTTTCACCTCCTAGTAATCCCTCTATATATATAAACACTAAAAAGGTTAAAAAAATGTAACTTTTTGGATTTTATTTAAAATTATTTAAAAAAATAAAAAAAGACTTATATTTTTAAGTCTCCTTTTATTATTTCTTGTAGATTACGAATAAATATTGTAAATATATTAGCTTTATCTATATTTTCTGTTACTGTTGCATCAATATTAGATATTACTTTATTGTTTTCAATAATATCGATGGTACCGATAGTATCTCCTTTTTTTACTGGAGCTATGATAGTAGAAATGTTTGTTTTATATGTTATATTTCTATCTTCATCTGTTTTTTTGCTTAAAATGGTTATTGTTTCTTTAGATGTTATATTTGCTTTTGTTTTTTTACCTAATTCCACTTTTACTGACTTTAGTTTTGTGTTATTATCAATTATATTTTTTACTGTATATATATTATATCCATAATCTAGCATTTTTGTTGTATCACTACTTCTCTTTGCCGCTGTGGGTTCATTCATTACTACGGTTATTAGACGCATGTTATCTTTTTTAGCAGTGGCTGTTAAGCAATAGCCTGCTCCTTTAGTAAAACCTGTTTTTAAGCCATCGGCTCCAGAATAAAATTTTACTAGTTTATTTGTATTGACTAGCCAGAATGGACTCTTAGTATCTTTTCTTAAATAGTCTTCATAAGTTGAACTAAATTCCAATATTTTTTCATGCTTTATTAATTCTTTGGCTATTAGTGACATATCGTAAGCACTTGAATAGTGATTATCAGTATCAAGTCCAGTAGAATTAACAAAATTAGTATTTTTTAAACCGAGTTCTTTAGCTTTAGTATTCATTTTTTTAACAAAGTTTTCTTCACTTCCTGCTATACGCTCGGCCATGGCAACTGTAGCATCATTTCCCGAGGCTATAGTTATTCCTTTTAACATGTCAGTGACGGACATTTTTTCACCAGCTTTTAGGAATATTTGACTTCCGCCCATGGATGATGCTTTTTCAGAAGCTGTTATTTGTTCATCCCATTTTAAAGTGCCTTTATCTATTTCTTCCATTATTAGGAGCATACTCATCATTTTTGTCATTGATGCTGGTGGTAATTTTTCATAAGCATTTTTTTGAAATAGTATTTCTCCAGTAGAAGCTTCTATCATAATGGCACTTTTTGCATCAGGAGCTAAGTCTTCTTTTTCTTCTGCATTGACTATAGAAAACAAAAAAAGACAGAATATAAATATTAATATTTTTTTCATATTATCACCTAGTAAAAACTATGCTTTTATTAATATTTTATTCTATCTATTTATTTAATTTCTTTTATTAAACTTTTGATTAAACGTTTTGAGTGTTCTTTTTGACTTCTTTTAAAATCGTTGTACGCATTATCAAATCTTGCAAATGATGCTGCTTCTACTTTTTTTAAGTAATTTTTATATGCTTCTTTGGTATTTTCATCATTAAATTTGCTTAAGTATGCTTTAGCATCTTCTTCACTTACAAATTTGCATTCTTTTTCACAAGTTAAGCCATAATTTGTAATACATGTTTCATGTGGACATTTTACACTTATAACTCTACCTGTTACTTTTTCTCTTATTCCTAATAGTGGTGTATAATTACATATAACTCTGAATTCTTTTAATTCATCGTTACATAGATTAACTTCAAAATAATTTTTTTTCATAATACTTCTCTCCTTGTGCTAATTATTATATGACATTTTATCTTATTTGTCAATATTAGAGATAATATAGGTATTTGTAGGTGTCATAAAATATGGTTTTGAGTAAACTATATTAGATATCACGTAAAGGAGGTATATATATGTATTATTACGGAGGATATTCTGGAGGTTATGGCAATAGTGGATGTGGTTGCGGAAGTAATATGAGCTATGCCTATCCTTCATACGGCTATGGCTATACAGGTGGTTATGGTTATGGTAGCAGTGCCGCTATTATATTAGTATTATTTATATTACTAGTAATTATAATAGGTTCAAGAGTAACTGCATAATATTTAGGGAAAATACTTCCCTTTTTTTTATTTTTATGTTAAAATATCTTCTGGAAGAAAGGAATGATTGTATGCTTAGAACAAAAGATATACTTGATGAAAAAGATCCACGTGTTAGAGCAGAAAATACAGATGTTGAATTTCCTTTAAGCTTAGAATATAAAAATATTATACCAGAAATGTTAAAACATTTAAGATACTCTCAGATTGAAAAATTATCAAAGAAGTATAACTTAAGACCTGGTATGGGGCTTGCTGCTCCACAATTGGGTATTAATAAAAACTTTTTTGTAGTTTGCTATGAAAGAAAAGAAGGAGTATTTGATGATTATGTACTTATTAATCCTAAGGTTATTTCTTATTCTGAGGAAATGATTTATGCTGGTGAAGGAGAAGGATGTTTAAGCGTTAATCGTGAAGTTGATGGTATTGTACCAAGACATGCTAGAATTACAGTTGAAGGATATGATTTAGAAGGTAATTTAATTAAATATCGTGTTCGTGAGGATTTGGCTATTGCTTTTCAACATGAACTTGATCATTTAAAGGGAATTTTATTTGTAGATTATATTGATCCTAGTGATCCATATAAAAATGCTGATAATATGCGTGAAATATAAAAAACATGTGATTAACACATGTTTTTTTATTTTAATACTAAGATTAATATGATTATTACTAATAATAGTAATATAGAACCTATAATTATTAAAATTTTATTATTTAGAAAACCATTTTTATTCATACTATTTAGTAAGTTGATTTTAAACATATCTCTCTCAGCATGAGATTTAGATATCATTACTCCTTTGTATGTTTGAAGTTCTTTCTGATGGCCTTCACTTAATATTTCTTCTGGAGTTATGGTATCTAACATTATTATTTTTTGATTTTCATAAAGAGTATAATGTAATACTACATCTCCATGTACTTGTGAGAACATTCTATCAGTAGGAAGCTTAAATTCATATTTAATTATTCCTTCTTTACTATTTTTGGATACAATCACTCCTTGCATGTTTCCATCACGTAATTTTGGTACACAGTCAAATATTAATTTTTTGTAAGCTAGCATATTATATTTTTTTAATGCTCTCGTTTTTTTGTTGAATTCGTTTTCATTTAAGTATTCTACTACATATGTATGCATTTTATCACCTATATACATTTTACTACATATTTGTTTTTTTTTAAATACTTTTTGATAAAATATTTGAAAAACGAAGAAAAATTAAATTTTCTTCGTTTTGATAAGCATTTTACTTTTACTTTTATTTAGTATTTGCCCAGCTTCTTTAATTCCTATTATTTTTTCATCTGAATTGTCTTGATGTTTCATTTTTTCTTCTTTATATCTTGAATATACCACTACATTTACAGCTGTATTAATGGTTGGATTACTTTTATAATATTCTTTTTCTTCATCATTCATTTTTTCTATGAATGATGTTGATTTTAGGCTATCTACTAAATATGGTTTTACTTTATTATATTTTATTACTTTATTGGCTGCTACGAATATATTGATTACTGGTAATAATAATAATAATTTTTTGTAATTTGTTTTCTTTTTATTTGGTTTTATTTCATTAGTTATGTTTTTAATATTTATTTTATATCCTTTATCTGATACGTCTTTATACATTCTAAAATAATTATATTTTACTATCATTATACTTGCTATACTTGTTACTACATAAGCTCCTAATATTAACATAAGTTTTCTTCCTTTCAGAGCTGCTATTATATCATTACTAGACTTTATTGTCAAATATTATTTGCTATTTATTTAAAGTGCTATTTCCTGTTTTATAGTCGATAATTATTCCATCTTGAATATTGTAAACAAAGACATTGAATTTTATTCCTTTTCCGTTATCTTCTATTGAGTATGCTTCCATTTCTACTCCGGTTGCTAATAGGTTATTTCCTTCAAATATTGGTGTTACACGATATAAAACATGATTATTTGTTTCTTTTATGTATTTAGCCACCTTATTTTCAAATTCTAACATGCCTATTGTATTCATGCTTCTGGTGCAAGTAATTAAATTTTTTTCATTAGCGTTTTCTCCTGTTAGTTGATACCCTATTAAATGGCATCTATTATATAGATATTTACCTTCTACTATATCATACTTTACTGTATGCCATCCGCTTGGTTTTATTCCTCCTATACTACCTCTTTTTTCTGTGGGCATCATACTTTTATCAATATTGGCATAAGCTGTTGTACATCTTCCTAGATTATCTAATTCACCATATTTTTCAAAAGTAGTTGTATTTTTTTCTTCTTCTTTGAAATATGGTTCATTATCGTTAATTATAACATATGATTTATTACTATATTCTGGTATTTCTTCTAACGACGATACTGTTGTTTCGGAAGTAGCTGTAGTATTACCTATGATATTGTTTATATCTATATTATAATATTCTATTACAAATATTATTAATATTGGTAGTAATGCTATACTATATTTTTTTAGTTTATTTTTTTTCATATTTATACCTCTTGTAGTATTATTCTACTACTATTACATTATAACATAAATATTATGCTTTATGTTATTTATTTAAAAAAATCAACTAGAAATAGTTGATCTTTTAAGTTATACTCAAAGTAATTTGAGTTTTTATTAAATATGGTGCTGAATGTAAGAATTGAACTTACCCCTGAAGCTTACCATGCTTCTGTACTACCACTATACTAAATCAGCGGAAATTAATATTATTTGAATAATATTAATTTTGCAAATATGATTAATGCAAGTATTACTCTATAGAAAGCAAAGACTGAAAAATCATGCTTTTTGATATAGTTTAGTAGGAATTTTATTGTTAAAATACCCATTGCAAATGATGTTATTATTCCTACTATTACTTCTTTAGTAAATACTAGGTCACCAACTTTTAATACTGTGGCACCACATATTACTGGTACTGATAATAGGAAGGTAAATTTTGTTATTGCTTCTTTTGATATTCCTTGTAATCTTCCTGCTAGAATTGTAGTACCACTTCTTGAAAAACCTGGTATTACTGCAAAAGCTTGAGAAATTCCTATTATTATTGCTTGCTTTAATGTTATATTTTCAAATTTTGTTTCTTTCTTATAATGCTTACTAGCCCATTTGTCTCCAACATATATTAGAACACCCATTACAGCTAGTGATAAAGCTATTAACCATATTTTGTTTCTTATTACATTTTCTATTATGTCATCTAGTAATAGTCCTACTAAAGCGGCAGGTATTGTTGCTACTACTAAATACCAAAACATTTTTCCGTTTGTTGTCTTCTTCTTTGTTTTTATATCTTTGATGGCTCCAATAAATAAGTCCCACCAATCTTTAAAGAAGAATACTAGTACTGCCATCATTGTACCAAAATGTAGTGCTACATCAAAAGCTAATGATGATTCTTCCCAACCAAATAGGTATGGGAATAGTATTAAATGAGCTGATGATGAGATTGGTAAAAATTCGGCTATCCCCTGAATAATTCCTAATATTATTGCTCTAAATACAGTCAAAATTATTCACCTTCTAATTATTTTCTTTTAATACTTCTACTGCTTTTTCCATGGCCATATTGTATTTTAATACTTCTTTTGAACCGAATTCTTTCATTATTTCTTCTTCAGTTACATTATAGTTTTTGGCTATTTTTGCTATTTCTTTATCAATATCTTTATCTTTAATTTCTATTTTTTCTTCTTTGATTATTGCTTCTAATAAATAACGATATTTTAATCTTGTTTCAGCTTCTTTTTTGATATCTTTCATGATATCTTCTTTTTTTACACCAGCATAAGCGTAGTATAATTCTTCATTTACACCTTGCATTTCTAATCTTTTTACGAAGTCTTTATACATTTTATCTGCTTCTGCATCGATTATTTCTTCTGGAATTTCAATAGTCATATTTGATGATGCTTTAGCTAATAAATCTTCAACAAATTTGTTTTCTGTGTCATGTTCTTTTTGAGTCTTTATTTCTTCTTCAACAACTTTATTTAATTCTTCTTTATTTGTTACGCCTTCCATGTCTAAGTCTTTAAAGAATTCTTCATCTAAATCAGGAATTACTCTTTTTTTAATGTCATGTACTGTTACGTTGAAGACTACTTCTTTTCCTGCTAAGTCTTTAGCCATATAATCTTTTGGGAAAGTTAGTTTTATATCTTTACTTTCTTCTTTTTTCATTCCTACTACGCCTTCTTCAAAGCCTGGTATAAATGAATGACTGCCTATTTCTAATGAATATCCTTCAGCTGATCCGCCTTCGAATTCTTCATTATCTTTAAATCCTTTGAAATCGATAATAGCAGTATCGCCTTCTTCTACTGCACCATCTTTTGATACTAGTTCAGCAAATCTATCTAGGATATGTCCTACTTCGTGTTCAATTTCATCTTTTGTTACTTCTACTTTATCTTTTTTTACTTTTAATTCTTTATATTTTCCTAATTTTACTTCTGGATCTGTAATTATTGTTATATTTACTTCAAAGCCATCATCATCAGCAGATACTATCTCTAGTTTTGGTTCTACTGCTGGTATTAGTTTTTCAGTAACTATTATTTCTCCATATTTAGCATCGATTAGGTCTTCCATTGCACTTCTTACGATATCTCCTGTACCATATTTCTTTTCAAAAACATTTCTTGGTACTTTTCCTTGTCTGAATCCATCTACTTTGGCATTCTTTGATACTTTTGCAAATGCTTTGTCTTTTGCTTTGCTCCATTCTTCTCCACTTACTTTATAGTTTATTTGTTTTTTCATATTTTTTACCTCCCTAACAAATTTCTACTATTTCTACTTCATATTCACCATTAGGAGAGGCTACTTTTTTTACTTCTCCTACTTTTGCGTTCATTATTGCTTTAGCTATTGGGCTTTCGTTTGATATTTTATTGTTTGATGGATCTGCTTCTTTTGATCCTACAATACGATATTCTTCTATTTCGTCATCATCTACATATTTTATTTTTACTGTAGTTCCTAATCCTACTTTATCAGTAGATGCTTTCTTTATTATATGGGCATTTTCCATTATTTTTTCTAACTCTTGTATTCTTCCTTCTACTTGTGCTTGTTCTGTTCTAGCAGCATCATAATCAGCATTTTCAGATAAGTCTCCAAGAGCTCTTGCCTCTTTTAAAGCCTTGATAACAGCGGGCCTTTTAACATTCTTTAATTCATTTAATTCTTCTTCTAACTCTAGAAATCCTTCATCGGTTAGATATACTTTATTGTCAGTCATTTTTATTTCCTTCTTCCTCTTTCTATTTGAAATTATTTTTTCTTTTTTACAATTCAAAATTGTACTAAATTTTGATACTTTTGTCAAGTATAAATTTACTTTTATTATATTCTAAAATTTATTATTATTAACTTATTTTTATTCGAATCATATCATTTGGATAAACTTTCTTATCTAGCTTGAATTTTAATATTTCTTCTGGATGCCTACCGATATTTACTTTTTCGCCATCTTCATTATATATATCAGGCATTTTGAAACTAAATGGTTTTATGTTTGGACCAAATATTTCTACTTCATCACCGGTTTGAAAATAATTTCTTTCGGTTATGGTTACCATGCTGGTTGTCTCATCATAATCTTTAACTATTCCTAGGAAATCTTGATTTGACACTTCATTTCTTCCTAAATAATATTGTTCATTTACGGTTGGTAATTTGTCCCAGAATTGAACGGTTGCTTCTCTATTGGCTACTCTATCTAATATTTTTTGATAATATTCTACTTTTTCTTCGGTTAATTTATTTTCGTAATAATCATCAATTAGATTTCGATAGGTATTTATGACAGTGGCTACATAGTAATTACTGCGCATTCTTCCCTCTACTTTTAGAGAAACTATGCCTATTTCTATCATTTCTTTTACTTTGGTTAACATCATTAAATCTTTTGATGAAGCAGTGAATTTTGTTTCTGATTCTATCTTGTTGTTATTTTTATCATATAATGGGAATTCCCAGCGGCATATTTGAGCACAACCACCACGGTTGGCATCTCTTTTGGTAAAATAATTTGATAATACACATCTTCCGGAATATGATGAACACATTGCACCATGGACAAATGTTTCTATTTCCATACCTGTTTTGTCTATTATTTCTTTTATTTCATTTTTTGACATTTCTCTTGCCAATACAACCCTTTCTACACCTTGTGATTTCCAAAATGATACTGCTTCATAGTTTAATGTAGATGCTTGCGTTGATATATGTACTTTTAAATTTATATTATTATCATTTATTATATCTATTATTAATGGATCTGATACGATTATGGCATCTACTTTAGCTTCTGATAAAGCTATTAAATATTCTTTTATACCTTTTATATCTTCGTTGTGAAAAACGATATTTACTGTTACATAGACTTTTTTATTTAGATTGTGAGCATACTTTACGGCTTCTTGTATTTCTTCAATACTAAAGTTTTTAGCATTAGCACGAAGTGAATAATTTCTTCCTCCTATATAACAAGCGTCTGCTCCATAAAGAAAGGCAAATTTTAGTTTTTCTAGATTTCCAGCGGGTGCTAATAATTCTACTTTTTTATGCATCTTTATCACCTTTCAATCGATAAATTGTTTTTATATTATAGAAGCCTTCATAAGTATTTTCCATTTTTTCTTTACTTATATATTTATCTATTATATCAATATTATTTGTACTTGATAAATCTATTACTAAATTTATGTCTTTTAACTCCTCTATATGATTTATTAAATTTACTAGTGGACTATAAATGATAGTACCATATTTTTTTTCTATAATGGTATACTTATTATCATTATTATATATACAATATAGATTGTCTTTTTTTTCTTTATTTATGTATGTAAAATAACTAGTAAGTAATAATCTACGAGAATAAAAGATTGGTAATAATCCATATACTGTGTAATAGATGTTTAATTTTGTATTATTTTTTATATCTAATATTTCTTCTTTAGTTATATCTGATGTTATATAGGTACTATTTAAACCATGGTTATAATAAAAATTATTACTATTTATACTGGCATTTAGATGCTCCTGCGATAATATTAATTCTTTTTTAATATTCATATCTTTAGCTATTTTAAATATGCCAATATCATAAAATAATATGCCTTCTATATTGCTTGTGGCCACTTTATTTAATACTTCTTTTACAAGTGGTATATCTTTATTATGAATCATTTTATTCATTGCTATGATTATTTTTTTATCTACTGACTGTGCTAAAAGAATTATTTCTTCAATAGTTAATTCAAAATTATATATGGATAAATCTTTGACACCTATTATTATGCCTTTTATATCTTTATTTAGAATGATATCTATATCTTCTTTTTTATTTGGTACAACAATTATATTATTCATATTTTTTACTCCTTTTGGATATGGCTATTTTATCCCCTACTGGTATATAAATAGTAGAAAATTCTTTATTGTTATCTAAAAAGTTAATAAATAATTTTATTTTGTTTGCGATGCCTTTTTGATTTTTAGTTTTTATTAGATTTGGGTTTTCTACTAAGCCATGGAAGGATAAGTTATCTGTAATAATTGTTCCATATTCTTTTAAATTATTTTTATATTTTTCAAAGAAAAGGATATTCTTTCCTTTAGCGGCATCGATAAATATTAGATCATATTTTTCTTTTATATCTGTTAGTGTGGCGTCGTCATTAATGATATTTATTTGATTTTCTAAATTATATTTTTTAATATTTGATACTGCTATATTATATCTGTCTTTATCTTTCTCTATAGTAGTTACTTTGATGTTTTTATTTGCTTTAGCCATCATAATAGCGGAATATCCAATAGCACTACCTATTTCTAAAATATTTGTAATTTTATTTTCTTTAATGTAATTAACTAGATATAATATTCCATCTTTTTGCATGATAGGTATTCTATTTTCTTTTGCATATTTTTCTATTTCTTCCATATTTTTTCACCTTAACTTTTAAAAGAAAAGCAACTTTTTATTGCTCTTCTTTTATTCTTTCTTTCTTTTTAAATTTTAATTGGTCATAAGCCATCTCTTCATCTAAAAAATATTTATTAGCCATCTGACTATTGTATGTTAATAGATTTCCTTCTATATAAAAACCTGGAGCTTTCTTTTTTATCCATTCTTGCTGTATTTTTATGCTTGATATTTCTTGAACGCTTTTTATATATATATTGTTGTGATGGTTTGTAATTAACTTTGAATCTTCGATATGAAGTGATGTTATTAATGATTCTCCTTCAGTTCGTAAGAAGAAACCTTTGTCGTTGTAATATACTACATTGTATATTTTTTCTACTCCATTCGTGAAAGTAATATTTATATTATCTAATAGCATTATTCCACCATTCATAATAAAACTCCTCTCAATAGCATTATTTATTATATCAAAGCATTATTCTTATGTCAATAATATTATCTTATTAGTAATGTAGTAATAGTTATTAATGTTATTACTAATGCTATAGCTATGGCTATTATGTATATTTTTTCGTTTACTTTTACTTCAACGTAGCTATCACCATTTTCTTTATATTTTAGTTCTATTTTTCCACCTTTTCTTTTAACCATTTCTTTTAGTTTTTCTTCTATTTCTGGAATAGTTAAACTAGTTGTTAAAAACATATCTAAGATAGCTTTTTTGAATACTTCAGGGCTTAAATACCTTAGTACTTCATAATTTTTGTAGTATTCTTCTGCTAAAGAAGCAATGTCTCTTTTTCTTTTCATAATACAACACCCTTTCTACTTTTATGAGTTTAGTATATCATAAAAGAGTGCTTATTTCAAGACTATACTCCAAAATTATGTTTTGTTTTCTTTGTTATTATTTTTCTTATTATATCTAATGGGATAATGCTAAATGATAGAACAATTGTAATTAATAATTCTTTTATATTTATTCTTGTAGTTTGAAAAATTGTTATACCGGAATATGTTATGGATATTTGTACTATGATGATAAATAGTATTATTAATAAAAAGATTTTGTTTTCTGATAAATGAGCAAATATATTTAGTCTGTGTGTTCTAGCATTAAATGCATTAAATGTTGCTAAAAAGATAAATAGACAGAAGAATGATGTCATAAAATGATTATTATCTACAAATAAACTTTTTATTATTGGAAGTTTTAGAAAGACAATGCATAGTACTAAAGAGTATAATCCAGAAGATAGTATTTCATTAATCATATATTTGTTTAAAATGTTTTCTTCTTTCTTTTTTGGCGGCTCTTTCATGTACTCTATTCGTGGTACTTCGTAGGAAAAGGCTAATCCTGCTAATGTATCCATGACCATATTTATCCATAACATCTGTACAACGGTTATTGGCGATGGTACTCCGATAAATGGCCCTATTAGGGCTAAAAGAATAGCGGATACATTTACGGATAATTGGAAAATAATGAATTTACGAATATTTTTAAATATTGTTCTACCGTATAATATTGCTTTAGATATTGATACTATGTTGTCATCTAATATTACTATATCTGAAGCTTCTTTGGCCACTTCTGTACCACTACCCATGGCAAAAGATACATCGGCTTTTTTAAGAGCAATGCAATCATTTACTCCATCACCAGTCATTCCTGTTACTAAGCCTAATTCTTTTGATAGTAATACTAGTCTTTTTTTGTCTTCTGGAAGAGCTCTTGATACTACTTTTAATCTTGGTATTATTTTTTTTAATTCTTCGTCATTTATTTTACTTAATTCATTACTAGAAAGTATTACATCAGCATTATTGCTTACTATACCTACTTCTTTGGCTATACTGGTAGCAGTTTCTTTGGAGTCTCCTGTTACCATAATGGTATTTATTCCTGCTGATTTTATTAAATTTAAACCATCTCTAGCCTCTTTTCTTATTTCATCTTTAATAAATATTATACCTACTAATATATTTCTTCTTATATTATCTGTAGGATAGATACTTTGAGAAGTAGATATAGCTATTGCTCGAATTCCTTTATTTGTTTTTTCTTTTATAATGGACATTAGTTTTTCTTTGTCTAAATATTTGCTTTTTCCATTTTCATCTATATAATTAGTAGTATACTTTAATAATACATCAGGTGCTCCTTTTATTAGTTTAATTTTTTTATTGTTTTTTTCTATTATTGATATGGAATATTTATTTTGACTATTAAACATTATTTTATCAATTATCTTTATAGTGTCTTTTTTGTTTTGACCTGCGAAAGATAGTAAGGCTTTATCGGTTATATTTCCCCCTATTATTTTGTTAGTAGTACTATCATATTCTGATTCATTATTATAAATAATACTATCTATTAGAATTTGTCTATAAGATGATGATAATTCATTTATATTGCTATACTCATTTAAAGAACCATCTAATATTGATATTACTTCCATTTTACCATTGGTTATGGTTCCTGTTTTATCAGTAAATAATATATTTAATGATCCTGCAGTTTCTATTCCAACCATTTTTCTTACTAGGACTTTGTTTTTTAACATTTTCTTTGAATTAGTTGATAATACCAGTGTTATCATCATTGGTAGACCTTCGGGGACGGCCATTACTAATACTGATACTGCTAATGTCATTGCTTCTAGAATATAACCTATGATGGTATTTAATGGTATGGCTTTTATTATTGATAGATTGAAATTATTTAGAATAAATATTTTAGAAAATAAATAAGAAATGGCTATAAGGATAGCAGCTATGTAACCTATTTTGCTTATTATTTTGGCTAGATTGGTTAATCTTAGTTTTAATGGCGATATATCTTCTCCGGTTGTTAATTCTTTGGCCATTTTACCATATAATGTATCCATACCTACTTTAGTTATTAATACTTCAGCAGTTCCATCATAAATGGTTGTTCCTCTATAAACTTTATTCTTATCGGATATGATATTTATATCTTTTGTTAATTCTTTATATACTTCTTTTGATTCTCCATTTAGTGATGATTCATCTACTGATAATTTTCCTCTTATTAAAATACCATCTGCTGGTATTTTTTCGCCACTTGATAAAATTATTACATCATTTTTTACAATGTCATCTATTGATATTTCTATTATTTTTTTATTTCTTCTTACACGGACATTTATTTTTGATGATTCTTCTTGCATTCTTTCAAATGCTTTATTAGATCCATACTCACTAATAGCGGATATTAGAGATGCTACTAAGATGGCTATTACTATACCAATTGTTTCAAAGTAATCGAAGTCTTTAAATAAAAATATTGTTTTTACTGCTAAAGCTATTATTAATATTTTTATAATTGGATCTCCTAAAGTTTCAATAAATAAATTAAAGAATGTATTGGTATTTTTTCCACTAATGTTATTACTACCATATTTTTTTCTGTTTTCCTTTACTTCTTCATTATTTAAACCATTATTATTGTACATAAGAATCCTCCTATGGTACATAATATTTTATGTTTGATTTTTTTAGAAGTTTTATGAAATGACAAAAAATGACTATTTTATTTAATAGTCATGATTAATGTTCATACTTTTTAAATACAAATTTTTTATTTGTATAATAGTTATATATAAATGTAAGAAGCGAGCTTATTATTTTAGACCAAAAGTTTGATATACTAACTTGTTCAATTAATATAACAAGTATAGTACTATCTATTAGAAAACCTATTAATCTAAAGATTATGAAATCTAGTATTTGGGTTATTTTGTTTCTTTTATTTGCAGGTATTGAGTTAAATAGTTTTTGATTTAAGTAAAATAATAAGCTAAATGATACTAAGTAAGCTATAAAGTTTGCTAATATGTATGCTTTGGGATTTATTTTTGTTATGAAAAAATATATTAAGTATAATATTATAGTACATATAATGGAAATACTACAATATTTTATAAATTTTTTATTTTTGTTATATATGTTAATTATATTATTCATTTTTACACCTTTACATTTTTATTATTGTTTTTATTTATTATAATACTAATTTTTTTTGATGTAAACTTGATTTTAAAATGTGTTGTTTATTTATTGTAATCTTCTAAAAAACTTTTATATACTCCGTCTTTCTTTGTTCCTAATACGCAATTTAGATTTACATTATCTAAGCTTTTAAAAATATTTCGATCGATATTTGGATTTATTTTCTTTAATTTTTTTATTAATTCTTTCATTTCTTTTCTCTTACTTAGTCCTTCATTTGTTAGGGAACACATCTCTGTAAATTTACATGCACAATTTATAAAGGTTAATTTGGAATTGTTGCGCCATGATATAATACTTTCTTCCGCTACTAAATATAGTGGTCTTATTAATTCGATACCTTTAAAATTATCACTATGTAATTTTGGCATCATTGTTTTTATTTCAGAACCGTAAAACATTGATAGTAGTGTTGTTTCTATTACATCGTTAAAATGGTGTCCTAAGGCTATTTTGTTGCAGCCTAATTCTTTGGCTTTATTGTATAAATATCCTCTACGCATTTTGGCACACATATAACATGGACTATCAAAGCTTATTTTAGATACTACGTCAAATATATCGCTTTTGAATACTTCTATTGGTACGTTTAATGTTTTGGCATTATCTAATATCATATTTAAGTTATACTCATTGTATCCTGGATCCATTACTACATACCTAGCATTAAAATGGACATTACCATGTCGTTCTAATTCTTGTATACATTTTGCCATTAAGAAAGAATCTTTACCTCCGGATATACATACCATGATATTATCATTTTCTTTTATTAATTCGTATTCTTTTACTGCTTTGACAAACTTACTCCATATATCTTTACGATATTTTTTTATTATACTTCTTTCTATTTCTTTATATTTTTCCATTTTTTCATACTCCTTATATATTAAATTGGTTTTTAATAAAAGTATATTTATTAACTAATATCTAAATATAAAACTTCTATAAATAAATACTACACAATTATATCATACTTTTATTAATTATTATATAATTTTTTTATTTTGTAAACTATTGAATATTAAGGAATTGAAAAAAATGTAAAATAAATTTTCTAAAATCTATTGCTTTTTATTGAAAAATGTATTATGATTAATATGTCATAAAAATATATGACCGCACTCTACGATTGTAAGTAGGTGTGATAACCAAAACCCCCTGAAGAGTCAGCTAAAGCTGGCTCGCTTTTATTTATATTATTAGAAGATGATTAAATATAATACTTGTTTTCTATATTTTTAACTATATATAAAAATTACGGAGTAATATCCGTAATTTTTTTAATCTAAATTTTCAGTTGATTTTAATTCTTTGATTATTGGTTCATACTCTGGATTAGTATTGAACGTTAGTAATGTACTAATGAATTCATCGGCGTCATCTTTTGCTTTTAATAGCATTTTAAAATCTTTTTTGATGCTTGCCATTTTGAATGATAGTTCTCCACTTTGTTCGGTACCAAATAGGTTCCCTTCTCCTCTTGTTTGAAAGTCATATTCACTTATGGCAAAACCATCATTTGTTTTTTCTAGTAATCTTAGTCTTTCTTGTGATTCTGGTGCTACTAAAATACAATAGCTTTGAATATCACTTCTTCCTACTCTACCACGTAATTGATGAAGAGTGGAAAGCCCGAACATGTTAGCACTGAATATTACTATCATTGAAGCATTTGGAACATTTATTCCTACTTCTATTACTGTTGTTGATATTAATATATTTATTTTATTATTTTCAAAGTTTGTCATTATTTTGTTTTTTTCTTTTGGATCTATTTTGCCATGTATAATACCTATTTTAGCTATTTTTCCAAAAGCTTTATTCATTTTTTCTTCTAGTTCTTTTACGCTTTCGGATTCTTTGTCTTCTTCTTCGTCAATCATAGGAGCCACTACATATATTTGATGATTTTTATCTAGTTCTTCTTTCATCATATTTAATACATCAGTTATTTCTTTTTCCTTTTTGAAAATAGTTATAACTGGTTTACGATTAGCAGGCTTGCTTTTAATTATTGATAAGTCGGTATCACCATATATAGTAAGTGCATATGTTCTTGGAATTGGAGTGGCACTCATTGATAATACATCAGGGCTTATTCCTTTACTTTTAAAAATGTTTCTTTGATTTACACCAAAGCGGTGTTGCTCATCGGTTATTACTAATCCTAATTTTTTATAATTTATTTTCTCTTGGATTAATGATTGTGTGCCAATTATTAAATCTATTTCCCCATTGGATAAATTTTCATATATTTCTTTTTTGTCTTTAGCACTAGTACTAGATGTAAGAAGGGCTATATTCATTTTACATTTACTAAATATTTTTAATGCTTCTTCATAGTGCTGCGTTGCTAGTATTTCTGTTGGAGCCATCAATGCCGTTTGATGTTTGGATAAATAGTTGGCATATATACTTATGAATGCTACAATTGTTTTACCAGAGCCAACATCACCTTCTAGTAGCCTATTCATGCGTTTTTCACTTTCTAAATCTTTTAATATATCATTTACGGCTATTTGTTGATCTAGTGTTAGGGCAAATGGTAAGGAACTTATAAATTTATTTATTTTTTCTCTATCTAAATTTCTTGTAATGCAAGCTTCTTCACTAACTATTTTTTCTTTTAAATAATTTATTTTTAGCATATACATAAATAATTCTTCATATTTGATTCTTTGTCTTGCTTTTTTTAGCATTAATATATCAATTGGGTTATGTACATTATGTAGAGCTTCTTTTTTTGTTATTAAATTATATTTTTCTTCTAAATATTTTGGTAATAAATTATCTACTGAAAAATCTGTTTCTAAGGCACTAGATATTAATTTTGCTAATTGTTTTGATGTAAGCCCTGCTGTTACACTATAAATAGGCTCTATTTTAGCACTTGGTGGTAATAATCCAAATCTTACGTCACTTGCTATAATGGTATTTTTTAATTTGTTATATTTCCCTATAATTGTTACTTCTTTACCACTTTTTAATTCTTGATGTAAGTATATTTTATTATATATTGTTACATTTAATATAGATGTCTTAGTATTTATTCTAAATATTATTTTTTTTAGACTTTTATTTATATATATAATGGTTGGCTGTCCCTCTACGATGCCATCTATTACTATTCTATCTCCATCATTTACTACGGTTAAATCACTTCTTTTAATGATATCATAGCGGAATGGATAATGATTGATTAAGTCCTCAGCAGTATTAATTCCTAATTTATTTATTAGTTCTTTAGTCTTTGGACCTATTCCATCAATACTCTCTAATTCTATCATTTTTATATCACTCCTACCATAATTGTACTAAATTTCTAATGAAAAGTCTATTACTTTACACTAAATTGTCATAAAAGATATTAGTATATGTAGTAATTATAATAAAAGAGACTATTTTTAGTCTCTGTATCATTATGTATTTGTGCGCATACTTTTTCTTATATCTTTATAGTTTGGACAATACTTACTTACTAATAACCAAAATTCCTTAGAATGATTTGGGTGGATGAAATGCGATAGTTCATGGACAATAACGTAGTTTAGATAAACTTTAGGATATTTTGATAATTCTAAATTTAATGTTACGTTATGATTTTTGATATTGCATACACCCCATCTACTAGTCATTTTTCTTATTTTTAAGTTTGGAACAGGTATTTTTTCTTCAAATAGGTTATAGTAATAATCTAATTGTGCTTGATAAATGTTTTGAATATATTTTGATAAGTATTTATTAAGTGTTTTTTCATCTTTGGTGTATATTTTACTTTCTTCTATTTCGGTGTCTTTAAAGCCATATACAATATCATAACTTTCTCCAAAAAGTTTGAATGATGTATCTTCTTTTTTTGTTTCACTTTTTATGAGACATTTATTTATGAATTCTGTATTGTCTTTAATTAGTTTTTCTATCATTTTAGAAGGGGTAAGATAGTTTGTTGTAACTACTATCTTACCCTCTTTTACTCTAATATAAGTATTTTTATTATTTTTGCGGATTATCTCGATTGGATATTCATGGCTGTTATATATATATGTATTCATAATTATCTTGAGCCCATTGAGCCTCCTCCACCGAAGGAACCGCCCCCTCCTCCGCCGGAAGAGAAGCCACCGCCACCAGATGAATAGCTTTCTGCTCTAGACATCGCTACACTTGCAGCATGAACACTGTTATATGATATGTGATCTATATACATTAAAGTGCTATAATCAAAGTTAACATTTGGATCATTAAGTACTTCTGGATATAAATCTTTTAGTTGTTTTGCTACTCTATTAGCTATACCAAATATATAGGCAAACATTAAATATTCATCCCACAAATGAACTTCTATTACTTCTTTGGTATCTATTTTTGTAAATTCATCAAAATACTTTTTTAAACCATATAATTGAATACTATCTTCATAAATAGTGTCATCCATAACATTTTTATATTTACATTCGTTGCTATTAGTTCTTATATATATATGATTATTTGCTTTTAATTTTTCTATTTCTCTTTTATTAATTCTTTTGAATAAATCGAAAAATTTAGTATAGTGATTATCACACCAATTTTCAAGTTCTTTTGGTTCTAATATTCCATCTTTAGAAGCTGAATACATTATATCAAATAATTCTTTTTCTAATGGGTCATCAAATGTTGGGTTTAAGGTTAAATCCATTGTACCACTGTCTTTATTAAATATTCCTTTTGGATCTACTTTGAATGTTACTTTATTTTCTTTTACCCATTTTAAAATTATTGCCCCAAATATATTGGTTTCTTGATATTCTTTATATAATTTATCATTTAAGCTTACTAGACAATTTGCATAATACATGTCTTTGTTGCATGGTATTTCTCTAAATAAAGGGGTATTGGCTTTATCTATTGTTTTATTATTTTTATATCCATACTTCTTTTTTTTATGTAACATTGATCTTAATATTATGACAATAAGCGGTATTCCTATGCCTAGTACTATTGGTAATGCTTCTGCTATTGCACTCAATATTCTATTATTATTTTTATGTTTATATGGAGTGGCTCCTTCATTAGCCATATCTAGGTAATAATTAAAATCATTGTTCATGGTAGCGGTAGTATTAAAACTGTTTGCGGGGAATTTTACTAGGATTGTCATATATTCACTACTGCCAATTGCTCCTTCAGAAGTCATTTCTATTACACCATCATAAACATAGCATGGCGCACCATATTTTCCATACCCCCATACATCTAATGTGTCACTATATTTGAAGTCGCTATGTATTTTTATATTAACATTATCTATCATATCACTTGATGGTTGAATTAAATTCCAATAGGCAAGTTGATAGTTATCACTTGTATTGTAAATGAAATTAGTTATATCATAACTTAAGGTATAATTATTATTTCCATAATTACTTATACCAAAACACAATTCAACTCCATCATAAATATAATTATAACCATATTTATATGCTTTTTCTTCAAAACTAGCATTTATATTCCAATCTACTAATTCGAAATTTTTGCCATTCATATTTACCTTATAATTGGTAATTGAAGATTCATTTAAATTTTTATATTGTTTATAAAACTCTGTATTGTTTTTGGCTTTTACTGTCCATTTTTCTGTTACATGGGCTGTGCCATTGTTATCAACGTAAATATCCATGTCGATATTATTTATTTCGTTTGCTAAAATTATACTTGGTAATAAGAATAATACCAAAGTAAATATTATTTTTTTCATATAATTCTCCTATCAAAAAAGGACTATATAAGCCCTAGAATTTAACTTGTGGTGCTTCTTTATCTTTTTCATCAGTTTTAAAGAAGTCAATTTTTCCAAACTTAAACATATTAGCAATTATGTTAGATGGGAATTGTTCTCTTAAATTATTATAAGTTAATACTGTATCATTGTAGAATTGTCTTGCATAACTTACTTTATCTTCAGTTTCTTTTAAATCTGCTTGCAATGATATGAAATTTTCATTAGCTTTTAAATCTGGATATGCTTCAGATAAAGCAAACAATTTATTTAAAGCAGCAGTAACTTGATTGGAAGCTTCTAATTCTTCATTAATTCCACTAGCAGTAGCCATTTTGTTTCTAGCTTCAATTACTTCTGTTAATGTTTTTTCTTCGTGCTTGGCATATCCTTTTACTGTTTCCACTAAATTTGGTATTAAATCTACTCTTCTTTTTAGTTGGACATCTATTTGGGAAAACTGGTCGTTTACTTTATTTCTAGCATTTACTAGTTTATTGTATACTCCTATGCCATAGAATACTAAAAGCAAGATAACTCCTACTATTATAATAATAACTATTGCGCCTGTATCCATTTTCTCTATCTCCTTTCATATTATATATTAAGTTTATCATAAATATATTAGTTTGTAAATCTCTATTTGTTATTTGATAGACTTTTTATGATATTATTTGCTGCTATAGTGGCATCCCCAACAGCAGTAGTTAATTGGTAAACGTCTTTTTTTATTACATCACCTATAGCATATACATAGTCTATATTTGTTTGATAATTATTATTTACTACTATGTAATTATCTTCTTTATCTATATCAAATATTTCTGTATTTGGTATACTTCCAATACTTAAAAAAACACCGCTACAATTTATTTTTTTGTTATTGTCTAAAGATACTGATACTATTTTATCTTTCTTTATATTATATTTTTTTATATTTGCATTATACATTATTTTAATATTCTTGATTTTATTTATTTTAGATATTAAGTTTTGTTCGGCGGTAAATGTATTTCTCCTATGAACTATTGTTACTTTTTTACAAATGCTTGATAGGTATATTGCTTCAGTTAGTGCTGATGATCCTCCACCTACTACTATTACTTCTTTATCTTTGTAAAAAGTCCCATCACATAGTGCACATGTGCTTATTCCTTTTCCTAAGTATTCTTTTTCGTTTTCAAGATTTAGTAGTCTTGGACTTCTGCCAGTGGCTATTATTAGATAGTCAAATTTTATTTCATTATCAATTGTTTTTTCTTTTAAGCTTATGTTTTTTATATTCTTGTATAAGTATTTTATACCTAGTTCATTTACTTGATTATATATATTTATTGCTAAATCAGGACCTGCTATGCTTATATATCCAGGATAATTTTCGATGTTTGGGATTATATTTAGCATACCACCCGGAGCATTATTTTCTATTATTATTGGTTCTAGGCCACCTCTTTTTAGATATATTGCCGCTGTCATACCTGCTATGCCTGATCCTATTATTACTACTTTATTTTCTTTCATTTTTATTTCTCCTTATTATATATATTATTCCTATTATACCTAGTATAATTAGTATTATTGATACTATTTGACTTATTCTAAATATTCCTATATACAAACTGTCGGTACGCATACCTTCTATTATTAATCTGCCAATACCATACCATATACTATATATGGATATTAGTAGTCCTTTTGTGTTATATTTATTTTTGTTTCTTATGATTATTAATAATATAAAACCAAGAAAACACCATAATGATTCATATAAAAATGTTGGAATATAATAGTTGCCATTTATATACATTCCTTCTATTATGAAATTAGGAAGATGCATACTTTTAAGATTGCTTAGACTAGTTGATATTCCATGAGCTTCTTTATTTATGAAATTACCCCATCTTCCTATTGCTTGACCTAAAATTAAATATGGTACTAATGTATCTACTACTAATAAGGTGTCTTTTTCTTTTTTTCTTGTATAATATATGATAAATATTATACAAGCAATTATGGCACCATAAATGGCTAAACCGCCTTCCCATATTTTAAATATGCTTAGTGGTTCATCTTTAAACAAATCGAAATTAAATATTACATAATATATTCTTGCACCTATTACCCCTACTGGTACTAGATAACATATTAAATCGATTATAAATTCTTTACCTAATTTATTTTTTTCAGCTTGTTTTGATGCAAAATACAAGCCTATTAATATGGCACTTATTATTAATACTGAATACCAATATATAGTTATTGGGCCGAGTTTTAAGAATGTTCTATCCATTGTTTCTTCCTTTCTATTTTATGGTAAAAGAAAAGGATACTTTCTATATCCTTTTCTTTTTAAAGAGTTTTATTAATAATTATCTCTATCTCTTAAGAAAGGTGGGATATCTAGGTCGTTATCAATATCATCTGTTCCTTCTCTAAAGATTTCTTCTCTGTTTGTTGAGTTAAAGCTGTGATATAATGGTTCGCTTTGATTTTCAAAACCAGTAGCTATTACTGTAACTATTACTTCATCATTTAAGTTTTCATTAATTACTGCTCCAAATATTGTGTTTATATCAGTGTTAGCAGCAGTTCTAATAACTTCAGCAGCTTCCTCAACTTCGAATAATGTTAGTGAAGAACCACCTGTTACATTAATGATGGCATCAGTTGCACCATTTATAGATGTCTCTAATAGTGGTGATGAGACAGCTTGTTTTGCTGCTTCGACAGCTCTATTTTCACCTGATCCAACGCCAATTCCAATAAGGGCATTTCCCCTATCTTTCATAACTGCTTTAACATCAGCAAAATCTAGATTTACTAATCCTGATACAGCAATTAAATCTGAGATTGATTGTACGCCTCTATGTAATACGTTATCTACTTCTCTAAACGCTTCTAACATTGGAGTTGATTTATCAATTAATTCTCTTAATCTATCATTTGGTATAACTATTAATGTGTCTACATGTTTTTTTAATTCATCTAAGCCTGTTACTGCTTGACTCATTCTTTTTTTACCTTCAAAGCTAAATGGTTTAGTAACGATTCCTACTGTAAGAGCTCCTAAATCTTGCGATATTTCTGCTATTACTGGGGCAGCACCTGTACCAGTTCCACCACCCATTCCGCATGTTACAAATATCATGTCGGCGCCTTTGATAGCTTCTTCTATTTCTGCTTTTGATTCTAGAGCGGCCTCTCTTCCTATTTCAGGATTAGCACCTGCACCTAGACCGTCAGTTAGTTCTCTTCCTATTTGTAATTTGATTGGAGCTAAAGAATTGTTTAATACTTGAAGATCTGTATTGGCAACGATAAACTCGACACCTTTTAGTCCAGATTCAATCATTCTATTTACAGCGTTGCAGCCGCCTCCCCCTACACCAATTACTTTAATTTTTGCTAATTGATCCATTTCTAAACCAAACATATTATTCATTTTTAATCCTCCTTAGTACCAATAAAATTTCCAAATATTTTGGTAATTGCTATTTTGTCCTTTTTATTCTTGTTATTTGGATTTATAAGCAGCTCCTCGTCTTCTTTATCTAGCATTGAATATTCTTTTCCCCTGGTTTCCATTTTATTTATAAAATATTTTATCATACCTATTGCGGTAATATACTTATTATCCCTGATACCTAATGTATCCTCGTTATATATTATAACATCTTTTCCTAAAATTTCATAGACTAAATTTTTAAAGGCCCTTATTTCGGTTAATCCTCCTGTTATTACTATATAAGAAATATTTTGTTTTGTCAATAGTAATATTTGTTTATTTGCTAGTTCTAGTATTTCTGCTAAGCGATCCATAACTATTTCTGTTACTTCAATTTGATTTAGTTTTATCGTTTCTTCGGCAGTATTTTTTACTTCATAGACATCATTTAAAGCGATAAATCTTTTATGACTTGAAGCAAACTTTTCTTTTATCTCTCTAGCATCGAAGATGTTTATGTTAAACATATAAGCAAGATCTTTATCAATATTTAGACCTCCTAATTGAATAGTCTCAGTATTCATAAGTTTTCCTTTATTGTACACTGAAACATTAGTTGTTTCATGGCCTAAATTAATGATTGCGCCAACTTTTTTATCTAAGTTTTTATTTCCAACTTCAGCATAGTCACATAGTCCAGATATGGTAATATCTATTACTTCTAAACCAGCACCTTCCATGACAGATAAAACTGAATATATATTCTTTTTAGGGGCAGAAATCATAATTCCCTTCATTCCTAATTTTTTACCTGTTCTACCAACAGGGTTTTCAGTTTCTTCATCATCGATAGTAAATACTAATGGTACTACTGTAATTAATTCATAGTCCTCATATAATTTAGCATATACTGATTCCTTGATTACTTTATTTATATCATCAGTAGTAATTAATTCATCTTCGTCTATGATATTTACTTCACCGGTTACAAGCATGAACTTTGTATTGTAGTCTGGTACATTTACTATTACTTTTTTGATTTCTATACCAAGCATATTATTCATTTCTTTTATGCCATCTTTAATTGAATTAATGGCTAAATTAGGATCGACAATTAAACCTTTTCTTATTCCTTTTGCTTTTTGTTCATGTGAGGAAAGTACATTTACTTTTCCACCGAAGTATTCTCCTGTGACGAACTTAATTTTATCAGATCCAATATCAATTGCAGTGTATATTTTCTTCACGATATCGACTCTCCCTAAAATAATACAATATAATTATAACAAAAAATAAAGAAAATGTATATATTTTCTTTATAATTTATCTTATTTGTTTTTCTTTTACACTATTTGTTTCAATTGAAACTCTTTGTACTAGACCTAAGACAGTCATTAAACATATTGCGTAACTGCCACCATAAGATAAGAATGGTAATGGAACACCGGTTAATGGTATTACACCCATAACTCCTAATAGATTAATCATTATATGACATAATAAGTAACAAAAAACTCCATAACATATTAGACTATTACGTAATGTCGTGGCTTTTCGGGCTATTTTAATTATCCTATATAACACAATCATATAGGCTATTAGAATAGCTATTCCTACTATTAAACCCCATTCTTCAACTATTATTGGAAAAATGAAGTCAGTATAGGATTCGGGTAAATATAAATATTTTTGAGTAGATGCACCTAGTCCTTGCCCTTTTATGCCACCATTTTTAAAGGCTATAAAACTATTACATAATTGATATCCTGATTTTTCTTGATATCTTTCACATGGTTTTGTAAAATTAAATCTTTCTAATTGATAATCTTTTAAGAAACTACCACCTGTAGTTATTAATACTAGAGCTACTACTATGATACCTCCGATAATTATTTTATTAAATATACTACGATATTTTTTATTAACTGGTACAGCATAGAACATTAACATGGCAATTACCATGATAATAAAAGCTGTTCCCATATCTGGTTGAATTAATACAAGAGAAGCTACGATAGTTACTAAAATTATTGGTTTTATAAATATCCATTCGTTATCTAATTTTTTGATATTTTTTTCATAATATACTGCTAAATATATTATGACTATTACTTTAGCAAATTCTGATGGCTGTAAAGTAAATGGTCCTATTTTATACCAACTAACTGCATTATTAGCGGCATGGCCATATACTAGGAGACCCAGTAAGGCCATAAATACTAAAAATAATAGAAAACTATATACTTTTTTATAGTTTTTTGTAGGAAATATTATTGTGAATAGGAAAAAGACTGTTCCTATTGCTAGAAAAATTAATTCTCTAACAAAATAGTGATACGGACTATAGTTATAACGCATAAAAGATTCCATCGATGATGCACTTTGAATCATTATAGCACCAAATATAAAGAAAATTATGGTTGTTATTAATAATGGTTTATCTAAACGTGAAAATAGTTTCTTCATATTCTTATCTCCTTATTATTATCATAACATAAATATTTACTTTTGAAAATATTTTTTGCGTTAGTTTACATTTGAGTTTAAAAGAAAAATAAAGCAGAAAATTTTCTACTTTATTTCTTTACTATTACTGTGTTGGTATTTTTGATATCAAGTTCTTTAATTAATTCTTTTAATTCTTTATATGTTAATGATTTTATTATTTCAATTGGATTATCTTCTAATTTGTTATCATATATAATATTATCGATAATTATATCATTTACTGTTTCTACTGATTCGAAGGCTAATATTTCATTACTTATCAATACTTTTTTCTTACGGTTAAAGTCAGCTTCTTTTACTTCTAATGTCTCTAATTTTTCTTTTAATTTTGATAAAAATTCTTCATACTTTGGTGTTTCATTTATTAGAGATATTAATATATGTGTATTACAATTTAATAAACTTACATATGTTGTGCTGGTTATAATATTTTCTTCTTTTAATTTTTGATCAAAGTTACTTGTTTCATCAAATAGTGTTGTGAATAATATATATAGATATAGATGGAGTTTTCTTCTTGTAAGTTTGATATTTTTTAGTGGTATCTTTATGGTATAAGCAGCTTTTGGTATGTTTGTTGAGCTTTTTATTATTTCTTTTTCTTTATATACTTTGTCTTTTTCTTCGAATTCTTTTATCTTGATTTTATCTAATTCTTTGAATTCTTTATTTCTTTGATTTTCTCTTATTGTCTCCATTATTTTTTCTACATTGAAATTACCGGATACCACTATAAACATATTAGATGGATGATAGAATGTGTGATAACATGTTTCTAGATCCTCTTTTGTTATGCTTTCAATATCTTTAACTGTACCTATAATGCTATCGCGGTAAGGATTGTTATTTAATGAATTTAATCTTGTTTTTTCAATTAATACTTCGTTTGGTCGATCTTCATACATATGTATTTCTTCTGCTATTATACCTTTTTCACTTTCTACTGATTCTGGTGTTAAGTAAATATTTTGAACATAATCTAGGAGATAATTTATATTCTCTTCTAGATTTTCTGTAGCATAAAAAAGATAAGTTGTATTTCTGAAAGTTGTATATGCATTACAAATTGAGCCTGATTTAGCAAAAAATTCCATTGGTTGTGGATCATCCTTTTGCACAAAAACTTTGTGTTCTAAGAAATGAGCAATTCCTTTAGGAAATGATGTCATTTTGTTTTCACCAATGGGAACGAACTCATTGTATATTGATCCATATTTTGTTGTAAATGTTACATAATTTGTATGAACGTTGTCTTTATTATATAGATATACTTCTAAACCATTATTTAATTTTTCATAGTAAATGTCTTCATTTATGTCTTTTAATTTTATTTTTTCCATTATTCATCCTCCTTACTTTCTAATGTTAAGATAGTATGAAGGGTTACTTTTTTACTCACCTTTACAATATCTTCTTTTGTTATTTTGTTAAAGTTTGCTATACGTTCTTCTTCATTTGGAGTGCCCACTAAAACTTTAGAAAAATATGTATTGATTATGCCCATTGGTTCATCTGATGCTGATTTTATACCTGATATTATTGTGTTTTTAGCGGATATTATATTTTCTTCTTTTAATTTTCCTTCAGTAATACTTTTTAATGTTTTTCTGACTAATTTAATTGTTTTGTCTATATTTTCTTGTTCTACTCCTGAATTTATAAGTAAAATATTATCGTAAGCTTTAACACTAGAGTTTACGTAATAACAATAGCTATGTTTTTCTCTTACATTTTCAAATAATATGGAATTGGCTGAACCACCTATTATTTCATTATATAATTTTATAGTATATCTTCTTTCAAACTCTGTAAGATTATTTAAACTGCATAATATTATCAATTGGGCTTGATTTACTTTATCATATTCATGATATCTTACTATTCTTTTTCTTGGAAGCAATTCTTTTATAAGAAGATCTTTATTATTTTTTTTGAAGGTTGTTACTTTGAAATATTCTTTAAATATTTCTTTAATTTGGCTTTCATCTATATCACCAAGAATGAAGACATCTATTTGATCTTCTTTTAATACTTTTTCATAGTAGGTATATAATTCTTCACCTGTTATATCTTCTAGATCTTCTAGATAGCCAAATGTGTTATATGAGTATTCTTTTTCTTTCATTTTCTCCATTAATTTTAATACTGAATATTTTACTTTATTATCTTTAATACTTATTATATCTTGTTTTAACTTACTTTTTTGTTTATCAATATTAAGAAAAGCGTTATTTTTTACATTTGGATTAAATATTAGGTCAAGAAAAAAGATGATAGATTCTTTATTCATTCCTTCTTCTGTGTATTTTTCGTTTAGGAATTTTGTCTGAAAAGATAAATTACTAAATTTACCAATACGAGAAATTGATGATGATACTTTTATATCATATAAGTTTTCGCTTTCTATTATTAGATCTTTTTCATTTTTATAATTTTTACTTGAGTCTAATAATATCATTTTTAGTAAATTTCTTTTGGTAATTTCATCTTTTTTGATTTCACGATAAAAATCTACATCTATTGTTATTGTTTTAAATTTTTTGGTTTTAATGAAGTGCAAATTGTAGGCACCCATATTAATTGTTTCTATATTCATGCATATCACCTCTTGTTATATTATGTACGAGTTTTAAATTTTTAAACTGGCTTCTAGAGCTAAAATTATTAAATTATCAAGTCCTTGTTCTCTTTCTAAACTAGATAATTTGTCTGCAAAAATAAAACTATCGCTTACCATAAGTAATGTTGTTGCTTTTTTATTAAGTAGTTTAGCATTTAATAGTAGTGCAAATGATTCCATTTCTACTCCTAAAACTGAATACTTGGCAACTTTTTCTTGGAAATTATTATTTTGTTCATAGAAGACATCTGATGAATATATATTTCCTTTATTTATTTTTAAATTTAATTCTTGTGCTGATAATTCAAGCTTGCTATTTAATTCGGCATTACTATTTATATTAATGTTTTGGTAGTTACATAGATATCTACCATAATTGGAATTGGTTATAGAATTTTCTACTAGAACGATATCTTTTAATTGTAAATTGGTATAACTACCCATGGTTCCTATACGTATTATGTTTTCAACATTGTATTCTTTAAATAATTCGTATGAATATATTCCCATACTAGGAATGCCCATTCCTGATGGAAATACTGTTATTTGTTTGCTTTTATAGTAACCGGTATAGGCTGTCATACCTCTTACATTATTGATAATTTTAGCATTAGATAAAAACTTTTTGGCGATATATTCGCATCTTTTTGGATCCCCTGGCATTAGTACTGTTTTAGCAATATCATTAATATTGCTTTCTATATGTGTACTCATATTGCCTCCTTATTCTGTAATATTTATACTATACTTCTTTATATTATCTAGTTTTAATGTATCATCTAAATTGAAGCTTATTGTATCAATTTTTGGACTAGTTATATCTTCTTTAGTATATTCTTTGGTTTGCTCCTCTAACAAGGTATCATTGTCATCATACAATGCGATATTTACACTGAAATTATTGGCTAAGTTTTGATCTTTGAATTCTACTTGATAATTTACATTAATAACATCAGTGCCACTAGTAATACTTACATTGTTTACTAAAATATTAGAAGTGTTTTCTTTACTAATATCTGCTAATGACAATGTATTTGTGTTATTTGTATTTGAATATTTTGATACATCAATACTTTTCATTATATTAATATAGACAATATTATTATTTTCATCATTTACGAATCTTATACCATCTTCTGTAGAATTTACTTCTTTAATTGCGGCAGTACAACTATTTGCATCGTTACCATAATAAGTGCAGATGATATTCATTATTTCTTTATATATTTGTGTTATTAAATCTTTATTTTCTTCTTTAATATTTATTTCTAATTCATTATCTATTAATGGAATTGTTAAGTCTACCTTGGTATCTTCTTTACTATAATTTACTATTAAATTGTTTTCATTTACTGTACTTGTAAATGTAGCACCATCCGCTATTAATTTTGAAGATAAGTTAGAACTATTTAAACTATTTGATATTTTGTCTAATGTTATGTAATTTGATACATGTTCATTTGGAACTTTAGTATTATCTTGACTGCTTCCATACTTTAAATATAATACTATTCCTATTCCTGCTAATAAGATTACTATTAATATATAAGCTAATATGATATCTGTTTTTTCTCTTTTTTCTATTTTTTGTCTTTGAATCATTTCTTGTTCATTCATAAAATTACACCTCTTTTTTCTCTTTCTATCTTAATTAAATATACTATAAATTGTATTTTTTTTCAAGTGATTTAAAACTTATTTTACTATTTCTATTTTTATTTTTTCATTTCTAGGACATTTTACTATAAAATGATGTTGACAATTGGGGCATTTTACTGTGTGTTTGCCTTTTTTTAATGGTAATCTTATTTTTTGTTTGCATTTTGGACATTTACGATAAATATGAGTGTTATGATCTTGGTATCTCTTTTTTTGATATTGATAATATTTTATAATTTTGTTTTTTATTTTGATATATATTTGGTTTTCTTTTTGCCTTTTGGATTTGTTTTTTGATAAAAATCTTATTGTTGATATTATTAATATTATTAGTTCTATGATATCTATTATTTTGCTTTTTATAATGGTATTTAATAGTATTAATATTGTACATATTATTAATAAGAATTTATATAATTCATCTATTCCATATCTTCCATCCATAAATTTATATATTTTATTCATATTCCTCCTAATAAAAGAGGGTATCTATTGATACCCAATTATTTTATTGTTTCTAATCCACCTATATATGGTCTTAATACTTCTGGCACTGTTATACTGCCATCTTCATTATAGTTATTTTCAATTAGGGCTATTAAAGCTCTAGTACTGGCTAATACAGTGTTATTTAATGTGTGAGGATAATAATTTCCTTTTTCACCTTTTATTCTTATACCTAGTCTTCTGGCTTGGGCATCTCCTAAAGTTGAACATGATCCTACTTCAAAGTATTTTTGTTGTCTTGGACTCCATGCTTCGACATCACATGATTTTACTTTTAGATCTGCTAAATCTCCAGAACAGCATTCTAATTGTCTTACTGGTATATTCATATTTCTAAATATCTCTACTGTATATTGCCACATTTTGTTATACCATTCCATTGATTCTTCTGGTTTACATAGTACTATCATTTCTTGTTTTTCAAATTGATGTACTCTATAAATACCTCTTTCTTCAATGCCATGTGCCCCTACTTCTTTTCTAAAGCAAGGAGAATATGAAGTCATGGTAATTGGTAAGTTTTCTTCTTTTATTATTTGTCCTTTGAATTTACCTATCATTGAATGTTCACTAGTTCCAATTAGGTATAAGTCTTCTCCTTCTATTTTGTACATCATGGCATCCATTTCATCAAATGACATTACGCCTGTTACGACATCACTTCTTATCATAAATGGTGGAATGCAATAAATGAATTTTTTGTCTATCATATAATCTCTAGCATATGATAGCATGGCACTTGATAATCTGGCAATATCGCCCATTAGATAATAGAAACCGTTGCCACTAGTTCTACCTGCACTATCTTTGTCTAAACCACCGACTTTGGTCATGATATCGGCATGATATGGTATTTCATAATTTGGAACTACTGGGTCACCAAACTTTTGAACTTCAACGTTTTCACTATCATCTTTTCCTATTGGTACTGATGGATCAATGATATTTGGTATTTTCATCATATCTTCTTTTAGTTTAATAGATAATTCTTCTTCTTCTTTTTCAATATCTATTAGCTTATTATTTATTTCAACTACTTTCTTCTTGTTTTCTTCGGCAACATCTTTTTTACCTTCACGCATAAGTGTTCCTATTTCACTACTTATGGTGTTTCTTTGTTGTCTTAATGTGTCTCCTTCTATTTTTAGTTTTCTTACCTTTTCATCTAATGATAATATTTCATCTACTAAAGGTAATTTTTTATCTTGAAACTTCTTTTTTATATTTTCTTTTACTAATTCTGGTGTTTTTCTTATTATTTCTATATCTATCATTGTTTTTCCTCCTACTTTATTGTTATTGGTTTCTTTATATAATATATAAATTCTTCTAATAATAGTTTTATTCTTTCTATAACATTTTTTCCTTTAAAACTTACTATTTTTTCTTTGCTTTTGTTATTTAATTGATTTATATAGGCAAAGACTGTTTGGAATTCAAAATATAATACTAACAATAATATTATTATATGTGGGTATATAATTTCTTTTATTTTTATTGATATTATTCCTAATATTAGATCTATTATTAAGAGTGTTGTTTTAAATTTTCCCACTCTCTCAGTAAATACTTTTTTGTTTTTCTTTAGTATTAGATAGTTTATGACTGATATTATTAATTCTATTATTAATGGTATTACTATTAAATAATATTTATATATTAATAATATAATTATTAATGATAAAAAATATAATTTATCACTTACGGCGTCTAAATATTGGCCAAATTTACTATATGCGGATAGTTTTCGGGCAAAATAGCCATCTAAGGCATCCGAGACTGCTCCATATATGTAAAATATTAATGATAATATTATTTTATTTTTTATAAAGAAAACAAAACCTAATATTAAAGATACAATTCGTGATATTGTTATTATATTGGGAATATTCCTTTTTAATTTATATATCATATTTTTTCCTTTCATTATTGATTATACAATAATATAGTCTAAAAATCAATTAAGTAATGTAAAATATACTAAATATAATTTACTTATTATTTTTATTTTGTTATAATTTATAAGTGGAGGATGAAATAGATGGAAAGTCTGGTTAAAAGTCTGGTAGATTTATTTAGTGGTTTGAATAAAGATGTTGTTGTATTTATTATATCAATGTTACCTTTACTTGAACTAAGAGGTGGTCTTCTTGCTGCTTCAATACTTAATGTTAGTTTTTTGCCTGGTTATATTTTAAGTATATTAGGTAATGTTTTGCCTATACCATTTTTATTATTGTTTTTGGAAAAAATTTTAAATTGGTTAGGAAAATTTAAGTCTACTAAAAAAATTGTAAATAAGTTTGAAAAGAAAGTTTTATCGAAAAAAGATCAAATTGATAAATATGGTTATATTGGACTTATGTTATTTGTAGGTATTCCACTTCCTGGTACTGGCGCTTGGACTGGTTCTGCTCTTGCGGTACTACTTGGGATGGATAGGAAGAAGTCTTTCTTCTATATATTACTTGGAGTAATTCTTGCTAGTATTATTATGAGTATTATATCTTATGGAATACTTGGTAATATTATAAGATAAAAGGTATAGTTTATGAACTATACCTTTATTTTATCAAAAGTTACTTTTCCTAAATAGCCATCTTGTAAATCTTTTATTACACGTTTATATACTCTATCATAATCTGTTTTGCTGTTTCTTAAGGCTCCTATTTTTTTACCTATTTCATCTAATATAATTATAATATCTTCTTTTTCGGTTATATTATATCTATTTATAATATTATCAGGATATTCTTTTAACATCTTCTGTATGATATAGATAGCTATATCTTCGCTATCTAACACTTCTTCTTTTATAGCAGTCATAGCCGCTAAATTATGTGCAACTGTATCATCATCTAATTTTGGCCATAATATACCTGGTGTATCTAGTAATTCTAGTTTGTCATTTATTCTTATCCATTCTAGATTTTTAGTTACTCCTGGTTTGTTACCAACGTTTGTACTTTTCTTTCCTACTAATCTATTGATTAGGGTTGATTTTCCAACATTTGGTACTCCCATTACTAAGACTCTTGCTCTTCTGGCTTTTAATCCTTTGCTTATTCTCTTATTATTTATTTCATTGATAATTGGAGATATTTTATCGAATATTACTTTAGTATTTGGATTGTGAGCTAAATCCATCGGTACCACTATATATCCTTTATCTTCATAATATTTTATCCAACCATTTGTTTTATCCATATCACATAAATCTATTTTTGTCATGATAATAACTCTTGGTTTACTATTGGTCATTTCTTCAATATCTTTATTTTTTGATGAATATGGTATACGAGCATCTACTACCTCAAATACTATATCTATTAGATCTATTTTTTCTTTTATTTCTCTTTTTGTTTTAGCCATGTGGCCTGGATACCACGAAATGGAAACTTTTGAAAAACTTTCTTGACTATCATTATTTTTCTTTTCTTGTCTCATTTTTTTCTTTTGATACATATCCATTTTAATCACTTCCCTTTTAGTAAAAACTTTTTTACACTTTTTTATAACTATTTTTTATAATAATTTAATTTTTCTAACTCTTTTATATTTTCTTTAACCCAGAGATTACCTGCAACCATTTTATTTATTTTTAATGATACTTTCATTTCATTAGTCGTAATATTCATAGTATTTTCAAGTAAAATACCTTTTTTCATTTCAAATTTTGTGATGTTTTTCCATTCTATTAAGCAGCAATCTAATATATTCCAGTTGCCTTCTACCGGAAAAATATGAATTCCTTTTTCATCAAACCCAAATAAGTATGATGTTGCTCTTTCTGACGCAATTACAATTACTGGACCAGCTGGTAAAACCCATTTTACTTTATAGGTACTATGTCCCGGCACAATATTATTTTTATAACTAAAATTCCATTTATTTAATTCTTCTTTTACTTTTTCTAAATTAAGCATATTTCTAATCTTCCTTTCATTTTATCATTTATTTGTTTCTTCTATTAATAAATCAAAATCTGATTTATATAATTTATCTTGTTTTATTCTATATTTTTCAAATTCTGTTAATGCTTTATCACAAGCTATTTCATGTGATATTTTTCCAGCATCTTTTAATATATCCCTATCATCTGCAAGCAAAAACTTATCTATTCTAGATGACCAGTCCTCCATCGTCATTGGAATATGTCTTCTCGCCCTATTTTCATCAATTTCTAAAAATGCACTAACAATTCCCTCTAAATCACTTAATTCTTCCTTATTTAAATAATTTTTAGCAATTATAACATCAGATTCCATTATCTTTCCATTAGGAGATTTTTTCCAAGAAGTCAGTCCCATATGTTTCTTTTCTGAATTTACTCTATATCCAACTGATATTATGGCATCTAAATTATAAAATTCAACATTTCTTTTATCGTATACGCTTCTTCTGACTTAGGATTGTAATCTGCTGCTGTTGCAATAAATAAATCAGTGATTTTTTCTTTATTTTTACTTCCATTCTCTATCATTCTTGCTTCTCTTAAAAAACTATGAGAATCAGACTTATATAATTGTCTTTTTTAAATTTTAAATTTATCATATTCTTTATATTGAAAGCTTCTCAGTTTGAATTACAAGATAACTTTGCTTAAAGTATATCTACTTGTTTAAATCAGCGTTTAGCGCCTCTAAATATTTTTTAAGAAATTCATCTTTATGCTTTGAATTGTACTGCATAATAAATCGTGGATGTTCTAATGGTATGATTTTTTTAAAGAAATGGTACTTATTATTTATTTTAGTCATAAAATCATAGTTTTTGCCACTACCTATACAATAGCATACTGAGGTGTCAATTCCAAAATTGATTTGTGATTTTATTGAATTTATAATTAGTGAATATAATGTTTCTTGTAGTTTTTTATTATCGTAATAATTACAATTAACATTTTTTCCTTTAGAATTTGTTTTTACTATTCCAATTGGGCAAACAAAATTCATATAAAAATCTGAATAAAATTTTTCACAACCACCATATTTTTCAATTACTTCGTATAAAAATCCTGATGAAGACTTGTTTATATAAAATTTATCAATTATAATTCCTGTTTCTTTTTGAAGATGCAATGCATCTTCAAATGGCACTCCTGTAACAGCTGTTCCACGACGTGCTGGTGAACTTCCTAAGATTAGACGACGGTTATTTCTATCATTATAAAATTTTTTATAAAATGATGTTGAAATTTTACGAACAGTTTCTTTTTTATCTCCATTAAATGGGTTTATAATTTTGAAGCCTTCTGGTAATTCTATTGATATATTTGATAGATTTTCGTCAAATTGTATCACTTTTTGAGCAAATGTTTTTTCTTCGTTCATTTATTACCTCCAAGTTTTACATCTTGTAATTTTTTTAATTATTTAGTTATTTTTTTTATTTTAATTCCTAGAACACCATATTTTTCTTGTTCTTCTTTGGAATAATAGTTTTCCATGTCTTTAGGATTAGCTTCTTCATTAATAGAATAACCAATTTCTATTTTATTGAAGTGTTTATATAGTTCTTCGAAACTATTATATTTAAATAAATCTATTACTTCTACTAATAGTTTTTCATTAGTTACTTTGTTAGTAAATTCTATATAATCTCCTACTGTTAACAGCTTTCTTTTTTTATCATTTAATCTTAGTTCTATTGTTTTTGTTCCGTTTTTGATACATTCAAACGGCTCGTTATTTAATTTCATTTCGTGTTTCATAATTGCCTCCTACATATAATTTTATCATATGTGGCTTATTTTGTCATTCTTTTTATGTATTTAAAAACATCTCATTAGAGATGTTTTACTGAAATTAATGATACATTAAATTAACTGCTTGGGCCTGTTGGTCCTTGCGGTATAGTTAAATTTAATACATAATTAGGAGCATCACCTGTTATTGTGGCTGCTGCCTGTGTTCCTGGCGCACCTGTTGAAATTGTCCCAATAGTTAAGACCGGTGTTG
>UQSR01000003.1 GCA_900543825.1 uncultured Mycoplasmatota bacterium | reverse complement strand
GTACGATTATAAGCACCGATTCTTTCTACAACATAAGCTTTTGATTGAGGAACAATACGAATTGCAAATGCAATAACACTGACAATAATAATTAAAACAATGATAATTAAAATTAAACCAATAATACTCATTTTCTTTCTCCTTTATTTATTAATTTTTTTAACCACAAGATGAGCACCTTCTACAGCAAGAATTTCACAATAATCTCCTTCTTCTAAAGTAGAATTATCTACACTAGAAGCGGACCATTCCATAGAAAGCACCTTAACTTCTCCTCTTGTATTAGCATCAATTCTTTTTAAAACAAGTCCATGTTGACCAATAACACGATCATAGTTTGTACTGACTGTTTGTGTTCTTAAGTATTTCTTAGCAAGAGGTCTGCTGATTCCAATACAAATAACACTTAAAATGATAAAGATAATAATTTGAATGGTTTGATTTAAACCTAAAGCATAGGCAATTAAGGCACCGATTCCACCAAGTGTAAACCAGATGCTTACTAAATCGATTGTAACTAATTCAATAATAGCAGTTATAATGATAACGCCTAGCCATATCCATAACATCATGATCTATCCCTCCCTTATAGATTAACTGTTAATATTTGGTGAACAACATCAAAATTTGCAGGATACTTTAGACCTTGTTTATCACTTAAATCTAAATGATATTCTCTAGCAAGGTTTTCAATAAAATTTTTATTAGAAACACGTCCATAACTTTTACCAATTGAAATACGATGCAATTGATCACTTGGATAAATTCCTTCATCTATTGCTGTTTTGTCAACTGGCTTGATTCCTAATAAATTGTTCTCTTTATCAACTCCTAATAATACATATTGAACATTTTCAAAATGTTTACAAGCAGCTGTGTTTAAAGTGAGATTTGTACTATAAATAGTAACTGTTTTCTTTGAAATTTCATTTGTTGACCATACAAATGCCATAGCTATCATCCTTTCTACTTGTATTATATTATATATATTATTTTTATTCAATATATATTATTATTAATATTATTTATCCCTCATCACATTACTTTCCATTCAAAAATAATTGCTGTATAATTAAAAAATAAAAAGAAAACATTATAAATAGAAAAGGTGAAACAATGAAAAAATTAAAAAAGATTCTATTAATTATTTTATTATTAGTACCGTTAGTTGGTTGTCAAAATCAAAAAAATGAATGGAAAGAGACATATCAATTAACTTATTTTTATTTAAAAGATTGTTCAAATTGTCAACATTTTAAAAAGAATGTTCTTCCAGCAATAAAAAAAGAATTTGGAAAACATATGAAAATAAAAGCTTATGATATGGATGATGAACAAACGTTTGATGAAATGAAAGAAAGTTATCAAAATCATATTGATCAAATCATTGATTTTAATGAAGATGATTACGGTTATGGACCAATGGTCTTTTTAGAAGGGTATATGGCTATTTTAGGTGCAGGTAATGAAGATGATTATGTTGAACATCTTGTTAGAGCTATACAAGGAAAAGAATTGAATGAGGCTTCTGAAATTGAAACATATTATTATTTAAAGGATGGAAAAGTACAAAATTCTTAAAAGTTATTATCAATTGAAAAAGAATATGTTAAACTTTAAGGAGAAAATAAAGGAGGAAGTGTTTATGTCAACACCACATAATCAAGCAAATAAAGGAGATATCGCAAAAACTGTCTTAATGCCAGGAGATCCTTTACGTGCAAAATATTTAGCAGAAACGTATTTAGAAAATGTTAAACAATTTAATGCGACAAGAAGCATGTTTGGCTATACAGGAACGTATAAAGGAAAAGAAGTTTCTATTATGGGTTCGGGTATGGGAATGCCTAGTATTGGGATTTATAGTTATGAATTGTTTCATTTTTATGATGTAGAAAATATTATTCGTATTGGTTCTTGTGGATCATTTAAAGAAGATGTTCATTTAAGAGATATCATTATTGTACAAGGTGCTTGTACAGATTCAAATTATGCACATCAATATGAATTACCAGGAACTTATTCAGCTATTTCTGATTATAGTTTATTAGAAAAAGCTGTAGAAAAAGCAAAAGAAAAGAATTTAACTTATCATGTAGGAAATGTCCTATCTTCTGATTTGTTCTATCATGCAGACAATAAAGCAGATAAATGGATCAAAATGGGATGCCTTGCTACAGAAATGGAATCTTATGCTTTATTTGCAAATGCAGCTTACGCTGGTAAAAAAGCATTAACTTTATTAACTGTTTCAGATTCATTAGTAACAAATGAAGAAACAACTGCAGAAGAAAGAGAAAAAACTTTCACAGCAATGATGGAAGTTGCTTTGGAGATTGCATAGGTGTTAACTAGATTTGCATTTTTTGATTTTGATGATACTTTGATTCATGGAGATTCTGGTGGAAAACTTTTAAAGTATTATTTAAAAAAACATCCACTATCTGTTTTTAAATTATTAAAAGTGGTTTATCATTATGCTTTATATCTATTAAAGATAGAACCACTTAATAAAGCAAAATCAGCATGGTTATATCCATTAGATAAGATGTCTGATCAAGAGATTGAAAAGTTTTATCAAGAAGTATTAGAACCTTGTTATTATTTAAATGTCATTGAAGAATTAAAAAAGAAAAAGGCAGAAGGGTATACGATTTATATATGTAGTGCCTCTGTAGAAGCTTATCTTCGTTTTTGTAAGTTACCAGTAGATGAAATTTTAGGAACTAAAACAGACATTAAAGATGGTAAATATACAAGTCAAATGATTGGAAAAAATTGTAAAAATGAAGAAAAGGTAAAAAGAATCCAAGAAGTGATAAAAAATCATAATCTAGAAATAGATTATGACTTATCTTATGCCTATTCGGATTCTTTACATGATATTCCAATGTTAAAAATGGTAAAAAATCGTATTAAAATTGATACTAAAGATGGACATATGTCCACATTTGAAATAGAGTAGCTTAGCTACTCTTTTATATTTAAGTCCGTAAAGAAAAGCATAATATTAATGAGTCCAGCTATTCCTACAACAATATAAATGAGCATTGATAAAAAACTATTTTGACCAAATAAACTATCTACCAAATTAAAATTAAATAAGCCAATAAGACCCCAATTAATAGCACCGATCACAGTAAAAACAAGTGCTGTTTTTTGTAATGCATTCATTTTCTTAACCTCCTTAAATAGAGTCTATCCCGTAAATTTGTATTTTATACATATAAAAATAAATAAAGAATATTTTTATAATGGAGGGATAGATTTGAAAAAATTATATATTGTCATTATAGGTTTAGTCATTTGTGCAATAGGTATTGTTGTTTTTTTTAAATTTAAAAATAATTCATTGGATGAAACGTTAAAAGAAGCTAAAAGTATGAGTTCTTATCAACTTGTATGTGATATGGAAATGACACAAAATGATGAACTTAAAAGTTATGAAGTAAAAGTAGATTATTTAAAAAAAGATAAACAAAAATATTATCGAGTAGAACTTTATGATAAAAGTTTAAATCAATCACAAATCATTATAAAAAATAAAAAAGGAGTCTATGTTTTAACACCAACACTTAATCAAATGTTTAAATTTCAAAGTGATTGGCCTGAAAATAGTCCTAAACCATATATTTATCATTATTTAATTCAATTATTAGAAAATAATAAAGTTAAAAAGATTGAAAAAGGATATCAAGTAGAAGCAAAGGTGAAATACCCTAATGATACAAGAATTGTTAAACAAGAAGTTATTTTTGATAAAAAATTAAAACCATTGATTGTTTTATGTCTAGATCAAGATGAGACAGAAATTGTTACTTGTAAAGTAAATGAATTTCATAAAAATAAAAATTTTAAAGAGAAACATTTTAATCAAAATCAAGCATTGAAAGAATCAAAAAAGGATGTCAAAACATCCGCAAATAACGATGTTTTATATCCAGTTTCTCTATTAGGAGCTAAATTAGAAAGTGAAACAGTGTCTTCAATAGAAGGGGATAAAAATCATATTTTAAAATTTAGTGGTGATAAAAGTTTTACAATGGTAGAAACACAAGTAAATGATCAACAAGTAATGCAGTTTTCTGATGATGAAGTGATCGATTTAATAGATGGGTTTGCATATTATCAACCTGGAAAATTATCGATGATGTATCATGGAATGATGTGTTCTTTATATTCACAAGATTTAACGAAAGAAGAAATGCTTTCAGTCATGACAAGTATGCAAACTTCATCGACAAAATAAAGAGATTTCAAATTGAATTATGAAATGGGTTGGATTATACTATTGTTTGGAGGTGTCTTTATGAATTTAAAGCGTGACACGTATGCAATTGTAGATTTAGACCATTTAAAATATAATGTTGAATTAGCACATAGTGAATTTAAAAGACCGTTGATGGCTGTGATTAAAGCGGATGCTTATGGTCATGGGTATAAAGAAGTTGCTAGTTTTTTAAAGGATATTGATTATATTGAAATGTTTGCTGTTGCAACACTTCAAGAAGCAATTGAGTTAAGAGAATTAGGAATTAATAAAGGGATATTGATTTTAGGAGCTATTCCAACAAGTAAAGAAGATATTGATTTAGCTATTAAATATGATATTTCTTTAACAATGGTTTCAGTTGCTTATTTAAAATTATTGGATCATTTAATTGATAAGGGACAAATATTAAAAGTGCATATTAAATTAGATACAGGAATGCATCGTATTGGTTTAATGTCTAAAGAAGAATTATCAACTTTATTAAAACTAGTTGATCCTGATAAATTTAATGTAGAAGGAATCTTTACACACTTTGCGACAGCTGATGGAGATGATGTTGCTTTTGAAAAACAAAGAAGTTTATTTTATGAAATGATAGGTAATTGTAAATTCAAATATATTCATTGTTGTAATTCAGCAGCAATGACCTATCATCATGATGAAAAATCAAATATGGGAAGATTAGGAATTACTATGTATGGATGTTCACCAAATGGTGAAGAAGAAACAAAATTCAAACAAGTAATGTCACTTTATACAAAAGTAGCAATGATTAAAAAAATACCAGCAGGAGATCAAGTGGGATATGGTTTAACATATACGGCTAAAGAAGATGAATACATTGCAACATTACCAATTGGTTATGCAGATGGTTTTATTAGAAAAAATCAAGGGCGTAAAGTATATATCAATGGTAAGTATTATGAAATTGTAGGACGTGTATGTATGGATCAAATGATGGTTAGAGTAGATGAAAATGTAAAAATAGGAGATCGAGTAGAAATTTTTGGTGAACATATTTCTCTTGAAAGTATGGCGAAAGATCTAGATACGATTTCTTATGAAGTTTTATGTTTGATTTCTAAACGTGTACCAAGGGTCTATGTTCAAGATGGACAAGTAAAAGAATTGTTATAAAAAACGAACTCAAATATGAGTTCGTTTTTTATTTAAATAATTCAGCAATTCTATAATATGATAAAGAACCAGATTTTTGAACTTTTACTTTTCCGTTTTTCATAACGAATGTTGAAGGAATTGTTCCATCATCTGTTTTAAAAGTTTTTTGAATGTATGTTGTTGCATTATTTTCTTTAGCTAAATTTACATAATAAATTTTATCACTATGATTTTTTTCTAAATATTTTAAGCAAACATTTTTGTAGTTCAATGTCGTATTATCCTTATCACTACCTACAACGACTACAAAACTATCTTTATCTTTGATTTTTTCTTCTAATTTATCTTGGGAAATTGTTGAAAGTTCAACATGTGTTGCTTGTCTATAAGCAAATAATGCAATAAAAACTACAAATACAAGCCCAAAGACGCTCACTTCTTTCCCGATTTTTTTAAAAAAATCCATAGAAGTTCCTCCTTTTATACTTTTCTATAATATCAAATTTCACCTATATAAACAATAAAAAAAATAGCCAGAGGCTATTTCATTCTTGTTTTAGCAAAGTTCCATGTATCTCTACACATTTCATCAATGCCTCTAGTAGCAACCCAACCAAGTTCTTCTTTAGCTCTTGTAGGATCTGCATAACATGTAGCAATGTCTCCGGCACGACGAGGTTTGATTTCGTATTTTACTTTAACACCATTTACTCTTTCAAAAGCATGAACAAGTTCTAAAACACTATATCCTTGACCAGTTCCTAAGTTACAAATATGTAATCCAGGTTTGTTGTATTTTTCAATTGCTAGAACATGTCCTTTAGCAAGGTCAACAACATGGATATAATCACGTACACCTGTACCATCAGGTGTATCATAATCATCACCAAAGACACCTAAACAAGGAAGTTCTCCAGCAGCTACTTTCATAATATAAGGCATTAAGTTATTTGGAATACCTTTTGGATCTTCTCCAAGTAATCCAGATTCATGGGCACCAATTGGATTGAAGTAGCGTAATAAAGTAACTGACATTTCAGGACAAGCATGTTGTACATCTGTTAAAATTCTTTCCATCATTGCTTTACTTGCTCCATATGGATTTGTTGTTTCACCTAATTTACAATCTTCAGTAAGAGGAACCACTTCAGGATCTCCATAAACTGTAGCACTTGATGAAAAAACAATATTGTTGACATGATATTTTTTCATCATTTTAGCAACAATTAAAGTTGTTGTTAAATTGTTTGTATAATATTCAATAGGTTTTTCAACAGATTCTCCAACTGCTTTAAAAGCAGCACAGTGAATAACAGCATCTAAATCATTTTCTTTAAAAACTTCTTCTGTTTTCTTTTCATCTAAAATATTGAATTCATAAAACTTTACTTCTTTTCCAGTAATATCTTTAATATATCCTAAGACTTCTGGTTTTGAGTTAGAGAAATCATCAATCACTACAACTTCGTGATTTGCTTGTAATAACTCTACACAAATGTGGCTACCAATATAACCAGCACCACCAGCAACGAGTACTTTCATTTTTATATCCTCCATAGCATCTTGCTTATTTTACGATTCTATTATAACAAATAATAACATAATAAAAAGGTGAAAAAAGAAAATAGAATAGGTAAAAAAATAAATTTAACAAAAAAATAAAAAAAATTACAAAAAACTGTTGACGTAAAGGTATAGAGATGTTATTATAAGTGGGCACTAGTCAAGGAGGCTTAGCTCAGTTGGGAGAGCATCTGCCTTACAAGCAGAGGGTCAGCGGTTCGAGCCCGTTAGCCTCCACCATTAAAATAGTGTTTGAAATAAATTATAGAAGATGCCGGCTTAGCTCAATTGGTAGAGCAACTGACTTGTAATCAGTAGGTTGAGGGTTCAAGTCCTTTAGCCGGCACCATGATGGAGAGGTAGCGAAGTGGCTAAACGCGGCTGACTGTAACTCAGTTCCTTTTGGTTCGGTGGTTCGAATCCACTCCTCTCCACCATCTATCTAATGAATGGGGTATAGCCAAGCGGTAAGGCAACAGACTTTGACTCTGTCATTGCGCTGGTTCGAATCCAGCTACCCCAGCCATAAGGTATGACCCGCTAGCTCAGTTGGTAGAGCATCTGACTTTTAATCAGAGGGTCAGGCGTTCGAGTCGCCTGCGGGTCACCATTTAACTGAATAAGCCCAGGTGGCGAAATTGGTAGACGCACAGGACTTAAAATCCTGCGTGAGTTAAATCACGTGCCGGTTCAAGTCCGGCCTGAGGCACCATTATGGAGAAATACCCAAGTCTGGCTGAAGGGACTGGTCTTGAAAACCAGGAGGTCGGGTAACCGGCGCGGGGGTTCGAATCCCTCTTTCTCCGCCACTAATTTTTTACATCGCGGGATGGAGCAGTCTGGCAGCTCGTTGGGCTCATAACCCAAAGGTCGTAGGTTCAAATCCTACTCCCGCAACCAATATTGATTAATGAAGACTGCTCAGTCTTTTTTTTTATTTTCTTCATATTATATAATAGGTGATAAAATGAAAGTGTATTCTCATAGAGGTGAATCAAAATATGCTCCTGAAAATACAATGAGTGCCTATTATTTAGCATATTTAGTAGGTAGTGATGGTATAGAGACTGACTTAAGGAAAACAAAAGATGATGTACTTGTACTTATACATGATAAATCTGTTGATAGAACATCTAATTATAGTGGTAAAGTGGCTGATTATACATTTGATGAATTATTAAATATGGATTTTGGAGATGAATATTATAAGGGAGAGAAAATTGTTAGATTAACTGAGTTTTTAAAAAATTTTTCTGAAAGAAATGTAAATGTATATATTGAATTAAAAGAAACAGGTTATGAAAAACTCATAGTAGATACATTAAAACAATATAGTTTGAAAAATGTCGTGCTTATATCGTTTAAATATAATTTGCTCAAAAGAATAAGAGAAATGGATAATTCAATTAAACTTGGTTGGTTGATATATGATGTTAACGATTCAATTATTAAAGATTGCAAAAATATAAAACTAAACCATGTACTTTGTACTGCAATTTGCCTTAGCAAGGATGAGGTTACAAAGCTTAAAAACAATAATTTTATTGTAAGCGCATGGGGTGTTTTGGGTAAATCTGAAATAAAAAGGTTGAAAAATATTGGTGTGGATAGAATTATATATGATAGTGGTTATGATGTGAAAAAATTTCTAAAGAAGGAAAGAATGAATGTATAGTTTTCTTGTTTCAATATTAATTGGTATAGGAGTTGTTTTACCGGGTGTTAGTGGGTCTGCAATAGCAATACTAGTTGGTATTTATGATAAAGTTTTAACTGTACTTAATGATTCTAGTATAAAAACATTAAAAAAAATCATTATATTATTTCCCATAATAATTGGAATTATGATTGGAGTGATTATTTTTGGTAATATACTCCTTAAAATATATGAATATTACGAATTCCAAATGAAATATATATTTATAGGATTGATATTTGGTGGAGTGCCTATTCTTGTTAATGAGTTAAAAGATAATGGTGGGGTTCTTAAAATGAAAACTTTAATTTTTTCTGTTATTTTTTCATTATTACTTATTGTAATTCCAAGTGTTATTAGTTATGATAATGTTTCTAATTTAAATCCTATAAAACTTTTTATAGCAGGTATTTTATACATTTCGGGTAAAATTATTCCAGGCATAAGCAGTTCGTTTTTTATGATGCTACTTGGAATGTATGAGAGAGTGTTGCTAATGTTATCTAAACCGTTTAGCTTATCTTATTTTGAATGGATATCATTTATACCTTTTATAATTGGTATCATTGTTGGCGTAATAATCCTAATTAAGGTTGTCAATTATTTATTTAATAAACACTTATCTCTAACATACAGTATTATAATTGGATTTGTGTGTGGATCTACTTTATCTATATTTCCAGGGCTTGAATTTAGTTTTAGAGGTATTTTATCAATGATTTTTATGGTAATTTCCTTCTTATTAACAAATTATTTGTCTAAAAATAAGAAAAAAATCACATAAGTGTTGACAATTACCTAGAAAATTTAGTATACTTAAATAGCAATTTGAGTATTTTTGGTTCTGTGGTGTAGTGGTTAACACGTCTGCCTGTCACGCAGAAGATCGCGGGTTCAACTCCCGTCGGAACCGCCATTTATTTTGGCTTCATAGCTCAGTCGGTAGAGCAGAGGACTGAAAATCCTTGTGTCGCTGGTTCAATTCCCGCTGGAGCCACCAGTTTAGCGATTAATACCCCTTAAGGGGTTTTTATTATGTTCATAATAATTCATAAAAAGAGATTACTAGTATTTATTTCGGTAATCTCTTTTTCTTTTATAGAAAAAGTAGAGTAATTAATTATACTCTACTATAGAATTCAACGATTAATGATTCATTGATATCTGCGTTTAATTCGCTTCTTTCAGGATATCTTACATAAGTAGCAACTCTTTTTTTCTCATCATAGTTAATGAATTCAGGTCTTTTTACTTTATTAGCAAGTGCTATTTCTATTCCTTTGTGATCGCTTGAATTTTCTTTGATAGCAATTACATCTCCAGGTTTAACTCTGTATGATGGAATATCAACTTTCTTACCATTTACTGTAATGTGACCATGGTTAACTAATTGTCTTGCACCTCTTCTTGTAGTGGCAAAACCAATTCTATATACGATGTTATCTAATCTACTTTCTAATAGGATAAGTAAGTTTTCACCATGAACACCTTTCATTTTTGCTGAATCATTTACTAATTTTTTGAATTGCTTTTCAGAAATACCATACATAAATCTTGCTTTTTGTTTTTCTGCTAATTGAACAGAATAGTTAGATGGTTTTCTTTTTCTGTCTTTACCATGTTGTCCTGGACCATAAGGTCTTTTTGCAATATCTTTACCATTTTCTAATATAGAGAATGATAATCTTCTTGCTTTTTTGTTATTTGGGCCTGTATATCTAGCCATAATTCTATCCTCCTTCTTCTTAGAGGTTATACTCTTTTTAGTGCAGGGTGTCTTTATCATACTTTCGCTATGCAGCTGTAGTTACTTATAAATGACACATTACCTAAAAATAGAGTATGCGCTGCTAAGCAATAATATTATATAATTAATAGTATTTTTAGTCAAGAAAAATATTTGTTTTACCTATAAAAGATGATAATTTTTGCTAAAAATGGTAGTTATTGGTATTTTTGCCTTTAAAATATAGATAAAAATGTCAAATTTATGTAAAGCAGGAGAAAAATGTCGATTTGTATGCTATAATTATTTTGATGATGATAGAAGAGGAAATATATGAATATGACTATTATCATTTGTTTTAGTTGGAGGTGTGCTACGGGGGATAAAATTTAATTTAATATTATTTGTTTGAATAAATGAAAAGAAAGGATGATAAAATGAAAAAAATAACAAAGATAATGAAACTTATTATGGTTTCAATTATGGCTTTTTCTCAACTTGGCACTTCATTTAAGGTACTTGCTGATACTATTTCTCTTAATAGTAATATAAAAGTTAATCTTAGTGAAGTTATGGATGAGAATAATTTATATGTAGATCATTTGAGTTTAAGTTATGGTAATGGTAATTTTGATGAGGTTACTGATAACGATGATGGAACTTTTGATGACAAAAATTATGATGTAGTTCTTACTAGTTCTTATACTTATTTAGATGGTACTGTTGTTACTGATAATAATACTATTGTTAAGACTGGTAAAGAGTTAAATAATGATAATATTTATGATTTTACTTATGGTAAATTTAATTTTGATGGTACTTTTAAACTTGAATTTAAAATACTTGAAAATGGTGTTGAGATTTATAGTGAAAATTTAGATTCTTCTATTAAAAATAATAGTAAAGGTGTTTATGGTACTTTATTTGGTGAAGAAGAGATTGCTCCTATAGAAGATAATATATATAATGTTAATATTCCTCTTAATTACACACAAAAACTAGGCGTTAGAGTAGGAGAATTATCCCCAGAAGAGAGTTATTTAGTTAGTGTAAATGGTACTTCTATTGGTACTTATACAGGTGAAGAACTTATTAGTGCTAAGTTTGATGGTAGTACTACTGATTTGACTAATGTATTTGGAGGAGAGTATACTTACACTGATACTATTACTTTGAGCAATGATTTAGGCGTTGTTTATTCTTATGATTACACTGCTAATATTAAATATGATAAGAATAACGATAATGAATTATATGACTTAACAGGACTTGAGTTTAATAATGGTTACTTATTTATTAATGCTAAAAATTATGATAAAAACTTAGATGTTATGAAAGTTAGTGACTTGTTAGATAAATTTATTCAGTCTGATATTTCTGTAATTGTTAAAGATAGTAATGGAATTCTTGTTACGGATAATGATAGTGAGTTATATAATAATTATGTTGTAGAACTTACAAAGGGTAATACCATTTCTTATACTGTTGTTGTCGTAGGAGATGCTAATAATGATAATGTTTTTGATAGAAATGATTTAGGTCTTACTATCGATGGTTATTTAAGTGGTACTAATATGCCTTCTATGGATGTATATACTTCTAATGATGATGAAGAGTTTGGTACTATTACTTTTGATGATGTTAGAGTTCTTAATAATGCACTTAGAGAAAATCCAATTACCGACTATGAAGATAATAATAATTTAAAATTATCTATAGGTAGTGTTCCTAGTAATGTTTTTGTAGGTGATAGTTTTGAGGTTAATGTAATTGTTAATAGTGATGATGCTAGTGATTATATTGATGGTATTAATGCTTTAGTTAGTGTTAATGATAAACTTATGCTTACTGATGTTAAGTTTAATGATACTTTCAGTGGCAACTATAAAGATGGACATATAGTTGGTGTTGGTGATACATTATATAATGATGATATAATGTTAACACTTGTATTTACCGCTACTGGTATTGGTATTGGTAGTGCTAGTATTAGTGGCGAAGTATCTAAAGTATATGATGCTTACGATTTTGAAGATTTAGGTTTTGATGTACAAATAATTAGAAATATTAGTTCTAACAATGATCTTGCATCTTTAAATAGTAATGTTGGTACTTTTGATAGAGAATTTGATAGGGATGTTACTTCATATACTTTAACAGTTCCTTATGATACTGAGAGTGTTATATTAAGTGGTTCTACTTTTGATATGTATTCTACTGTTAGTGGACTTGTTCTTTATGAACTTACTAGTGATGAAACTATTGCCACTATTACGGTAACTGCTGAAGATGGTAGTACTAAAGTATATACTGTTAGAATTGTTAAAGAGGCTAAACCAGTTGTTACTACTAGTAATATTAGTTATGTTTATTCATCTAATAATTATTTGAAAACTTTAGAAATTGCTGACTATGATATTGATTTTGATAGGCTTGTTAATGAATATAGAATTAGGGTTGATAGTGATGTTAATTCTTTAGATATTAAAGCAATAGCAGAAGATAATCGTGCTAGTGTTGAAATTACTGGTAATGAGAATTTTAAAACTGGTGATAATACAGTTATTATTAAAGTTACTGCTGAAAATGGTGATGTTAATGAGTATAAATTGATAGTTAATAAAAAAGCACCTAAAAAGAATGCAGTTACTGTAACTGATGACTCTAGTAATACTGCTGAAAAGGTTGTTATTATTGTACTTATTGTTCTTGTTGTACTTGGCCTTTTATATCTTATATTCAAAAAAGACGATGAAGATGAAGTTCCAGTACAAAAAGATGATAAGAGTAAAAATAAAAAATAATAAGAAAGATTAAAATAATCTTTCTTTTTTTTGTATTATTTGATATAATTATATTTGATAATAGGGAGAGTGTCCAATGAATAGAAAGGGTCAAGCATTAGTAGAATTTGTTCTTATTTTACCTATATTTATATTAATGTTATTTGCAATAGTTGATTTTGGAATGATTTTGAGTAAGAAAAATGAACTTGAAAACATTAGTGTTGATGTTACTGCAATGATTAAGAATAGTGATAATATTGATGATATTAAAAATTTATATCCTAAGGTTAAAATTAATATAAGTAGTGATGATAAGTATACTAAAATTATTATTAATGATGATGTTGATATTATGACTCCAGGGCTTAATCGTATTTTGGGTAATCCTTATAACATAAAGGTAGAAAGGACTATACCTAATGTTGAGGCTTAATAATAAAGGACAGTCTCTTGTAATGTTTATTATTTTGCTTCCTATATTGCTTTTAATTCTTACTTTAGTATATGATGTAGGTAATGCTATATATGAAAAGGATAGACTTTCTAATACTAATTATATGGTAGTGGATTATGCTCTTGATAATATTGATAGTATTGATGAAGATGATTTGAATACACTTATTTTAAAAAATGATAATAATCTTGATGATATTTCAATTATGATTATTGATAATAGTGTTGATATTTCTTTTAAAAAAAATATTAAGGGTGTTTTTGGGAAGATGTTTAATTTTAATTTAACTTTTGTTAAAAGTGAATATAATGGTAAAATAGTTAATGGTAAAAAAAAGATAGAAAGGGTTAAGTGATATTATGACAGGTAAAGTAATTAGTGTTTTTTCTGTTAAAGGTGGCGTTGGCAAGACCACTATGACACTTAATTTAGCTGGTATTTATTGCAGTATGGGAAAACGTGTATTAATTATTGATATGGATTTGTATTCTGGTGGTATTGCTGTATCTTTAAATATTAATAATGATAAAGATATTTTTATGATGGTAGATAGTATGTCTAATAATAGATTTACTGAGTTTAGGGATTATATTACTACTTATAATAGCAATATTGATGTTTTAGCTTGTCCTAGAGATCCAAGAGAAGCTTCTAAAATTCCTAGTAAGTTTATACCTGTTATTTTTGATATGGTTAAGCATGAATATGATGTTATACTTGTTGATACTTCACATATTCTTGATGAAATTAATTTAACTGTACTTGATAATTCTTATATGTCATTACTTATTGTTACTAATGATTTAATTGATTTAAAGAATACTAAGAGTTTAATTAGTATATTTAAAAATACTGGTAAGAGTAATTATTTAACTCTTCTTAATAGTTCTAGAGATACTGGTAGAGACTATATGTCTTTATATGATATTAGAACTTCTATTAAAGGTAATATTGATTATACTATTTCTAGTAGTTATTATATTAAAAATATAGATAAATATGTAATGAATGGTGAAATTTTAACTCTTAATAAAAGTATTAATGCTTTTCATCAAAAAGATGTTTCTAATATGAAAAAACTTGCAATTGATTTGATTGATGATAGGCATGGTAAGGAGGAAAAATAATGGCTAATAAGAAAAGTTTAATGGAAGCTTTTGAAGTTGAGCCTAAGGTTTTTTCTTCAAATGAAGATGTTAATGACTATGATGTTTTTCGTAATAAAAATTTACTTGAGGAGCTTAGGGTTAAAATTGTTCAAAATTTAATTGAAGAGAATATCCCTGATGATGAGCTTTTAGAAGATTATATTAATGATGAAATTGATAATACTCTAGTTGGTTATGATTTGAACTCTTTGGAAAGAGAACATATATTTAATTTGATTCAAAATGAGATTATGGGATATGGACCTATTACACCTTTACTTAATGATAATGCTATTACAGAAATTATGGTTAATGCTCCTGATGAAATTTATGTTGAAATAGATGGTAAAATTGTAAAGGATGAGACTGTTTCATTTATTAATGATAAACATATTATTCGTACAATACAAAGAATTGTACAGCCTCTTGGTAGGACTATTGATGCCGCTAATCCGATGGTGGATGCTAGACTTTGTGATGGTTCGAGACTTAATGCTATTATTCCACCACTTAGTTTGAAAGGACCAGTACTTACAATTAGAAAATTTAATAAAAAATTAGAAAATATTGATGATTTACTTAGAAATGGTTCATTAACTGTTAATATGGCGAGATTTTTGGAAGCTGCTGTTATGGCTAAGCTTAATATTGTCATATCTGGTGGAACTGGTACTGGTAAAACAACACTTTTAAATATTTTATCTGGTTTTCTTGGCGATGATGAGAGAATTATTACAATTGAAGATGCTGCAGAACTTAATTTACATCAGAGACATGTTATTTCTCTTGAAACTAGACTTACTAATTATGAGGGTGAAGGAGAGGTTACTATTCGTGATTTGGTTAGAAACTCTCTTAGAATGAGACCTGATAGAATTATAGTTGGGGAGGTTAGAGGTAAAGAAGCTTTTGATATGATGCAAGCTATGAATACTGGACACGAGGGATCTCTTACTACTCTTCATGCTAATAATCCTATTGATGCTATAAATAGGCTTGAAACAATGATTTTAATGAATGAAATGGAAATACCTGTATCGGCGGTTCGTGGTTATATTGAAAACGCAATTGATATTGTTATACAAATAGATAGATTATCTGATGGTAAAAGAAAGATTACTTCTATTAGTGAGGTAGCAGGTATGGAAGATGGTAATATTTTACTTAAAGATATATTTACTTTTAAACAAACTGGTGTATCTGGTGATGGTAATGCAGTTGGAGAGTTTAGAATGTATAAAAGAAAGCCTTTAGTTTATGATAAAATTGTAAGAAAAGGTTTGGAACTTAAAGATATGTTTAATTAATAGAAAGGATGGCGATAATTATGAATATGGTATTTATGCTTAGAATTATTTTGATTATTGTTATATTTGTAATTATCGTTTATGTTATTAGAATTAGTAGCGCTCAAAAAAAAGCTAAAAGAATAAGTAATTATGCTGTTGATCCTGTTAAAAGCGATTATTATTCTTATAGCGATAGGATATTGAATAGCTATTATAAATTTGTTAAAAGAATGAGACCATTAATTAATAAGAGCTTTTATTTGAAAAAGAGTGCTAAGAAGTATGAAAAATATATTAGTTATGATAAACATGGAATTATTGAGGGATATGATTTTATTATTACTAAGTTTGTAATTGCTATTATATTTGTTGTATTTACTGCTTTTTCACAAGTTTTTTCTTTGAGAGTTCTTGGTATATTTGATTTTGTTATTAATTATTTTATTGGTTATTTTATATTGGATGTTTATTTACACTTTATTTATAAAAGAAAACAGAAACAGATGGCTACTGATTTACTTAGAGCAGTTATTGTTATGAATAATGCCTTTAAATCTGGTAAGAGTACATTGCAGGCTATTAAAATTGCTAGTGATGAACTTGATGGACCTCTAAAAGATGAATTTAGAAAAATGTATTTGGATATGAAATATGGATTATCTGTTGATACTGTTTTTGATAGATTTGCTAAAAGGGTAGAAATTGATGAAGCTGTTTATTTATCTTCATCACTTACAATACTTAATAAAACTGGAGGAAATATTGTTGAAGTGTTTTCTTCTATAGAAAGAACTTTATTTGATAAGAAAAAACTTGATGAGGAACTAAAAAATGTAAGTAGTGTACCTAAACTTGTTGTTAAGGTTTTGATTGCTATACCAGTTATATTTGTAATAGTTATATATATTCTTAATCCAACTTTTTTCAATCCTTTATTTAATTCTGTACTTGGATATATTATTATTGCTATTATACTTATTATGTTTATTATTTATATATTACTTCTTAGAAGAATACTTAAGATTGAGGTGTAATTATGGTTAATAATAATTTTAGTTTATATAATAAGAAACTTATTGATAGAATTGAAAAGAAAATTAATTTTCTTGGTGTTAGTTCTAAATATACCGCTATTAACTTTTTAAATATGAGACTTATTACTTCTATATTTTTCTTTGTATTTATATTTAGTTTCTTTAAATATGGTTATATTTTAGCAGTTGTTTTTGTTGTTTTGTATTATTATTTGTTTGAATGGGTACTTCTTGATAATAAGATTAAAAAAAGAACTTTTAAACTTAATATTGAAGCTATATATTTCTTTGAAGTTCTAACTTTATCACTTCAAACTGGGCGTAATTTAGTAGAGGCTATTTCTATTACTGTTAATAGTTCTAGTAGTGAACTTGCTTTGGAATTTAAAAAGGCTCTTAGAGAAACTAAATATGGTAAGAGTTTGAATGAAAGTTTATCTGATATGCAAAAGTATATTCCTTCGGATAGTATTAATAATATTATTATTGCTTTAACACAAACTAATATTTATGGTAGTAATATTATTGATACAATGTACAATCAGGTTGATTATCTTAGAGAAAAAAGAATAATGGAAGTGAAATCTAAGATGTCAAAAATTCCTACAAAAATTAGTATTATATCGGTATTTTTCTTTGTTCCACTTATTTTACTTATTATTTTAGGACCTGCTGTTCTTAGTTATCTTGGTTTGGGTTAAATATACTTGACTTAAATATATTTTAATAGTATTATATATTAGTAATTTATGTAGGAGGGAAAAATATGTCAGGACATAGTAAATGGTCTACTATTAAAAGAAAAAAAGGGGCAATTGATAGTGAAAGAAGTAAAGTTTTTCAAAAATTAGCTAAGGAACTTTACGTAGCTGCTAAAAGTGGTGATCCTAATCCAGAAAATAATCCTTCTCTTAGAATGGTTATTGAAAAGGCTAAAGGAGAAAATATGCCTAAAGCCAATATTGAATCTGCTATTAATAAAGCTAAAAATAGGGGCGAGGGAGAAAATTATGAGAGTATTAGATATGAGGGATATGGACCTCATGGTATTGCTATTATGATTGATTGTCTTACTGATAATAAGAATAGAACTGCTGGATTTGTCAGAAGTACACTTACTAAAAAGGGTGGTAATCTTGGTACTGATGGTTCTGTTAGTTATTTGTTTGAAAGAAAGGGTATTATTGTATTAGAGAATGTTTATGATGAAGATAAAATTATGGAAGATGTTCTTAATTTAGATGTACTTGATTTTTCTTCTGATGATGATAGTTATATTATTTATACTGATCCAACTAAATTTATCGAAGTTAAAGATGAACTTACTAAGATGGGATATGATAAGTTTTTAGTTAGTGAAGTTACTTTTGTACCTAATAATTATATTGCTCTTGATGAAGAAGCTACAGAAAAGGTATGTAATCTTATTGATGCATTAAATGATCTTGATGATGTACAAGCAGTATATCATAATTTGGAAATGTAATTAATAAAAATATTGATATTATATTTAAAATATGGTATTATAATACTAGATTAGTGTAAGATAAAGAGGTGATTATTAATATGAAATTTAAAAAGTTTATTTTTGTGTTAGTAATTACGTCTATACTTGCAGTGGCAGGTATGTGGGGAACATCTTATGCTTATTACGTTAGTACAAATGGTACTAATTTCAATGTTACTACCGCTAATGTCGATACTAGTTTGACAGTGGTATTTAGTCAAAGTGAATATATGAATATGAAAACTGGAGTGCCTATATCGGCTTCTGATGTAGATAATTATGCTAGTAAGAGTGTTTTTACTATACTTCCTAATAATACTTTATTAAATGGTTATCAGGTGGCTGTTAATATTAGTTTAATTAATATTAAGATTGATGATGCACTTAAGGTTAGTGATTTTAAATATAAACTTACTTGTAGTGATGGTAGTACTACTACTAATCTTGGAAGTGGTACAGGCGCTAGCTTTACTAGTGATGTATTAAAAAATGATAGTTTATCACTTGGTAGTTTGAGTACTTCTGCTAATACTTTTAATGCTTCTAAAACTTATACTTGTACTTTGAGAGTATGGCTTCAAGATAGTGGAAGTAGTCAAAATAATCTTATGAATAAAAGTTTTAGTGGGCTTGTTAAAGTTGGTACTGCTATTAAGAAATAATATATTTAATAAAGGAAATGTAAACTAGAGGTTTATTCCCTTTATTTTTTTTTTATTATATAGTACAATTATAATGGTGATAGAATGAATAGTACAGATGTTATTGTGAGTATTAATTCTATGAATGATATAGAAAATATTACTGATAATACTAAATATATTAATTTGTCTATTAATATTGTTGATGTTAATGTCATTGATTATTTTCTTTTGCATGGACAAAATTATATGTATACTGATACTATTGATAATAAAAATGGTTTTATCTATGCCAATTATGATATGTTTAAATCAGGTGAAGCTATTATTGATAATATTGTGGATATGATGCCTTCTGATATTACGGATATTGAAAAAGTTAGATATGTATATATTAAACTTGGAAAAATATTATCTTTAGATATTAATACTATTGATAATAAAAATGATGTTATTTCTTTTGGTAGTATTAGTACTATTAATAATATATGGGGTGCTTTATCAACTGGTAAAATTACTAATATATCTCTTAGTAAAATATTTATGTATATATGTAGTAGAATTGGTATTAGTGGTGAAATTATTAATAATTCTATAAAGGGGAATATTGCTAATAAGATTAATATTAAAGATGATTTTATAGTAGTTGATCTATTTAATGATATTAGTTATATTCAAGGTAATTTTAGTACACATTACTTTGATAAATATAATAATAATAAAGATATTGATATTAAAATAGGATATATTAATTCAGATTATAGTGATTATTATATTGAGAAGGCATTAAAGAATATAGATTATACGGATAGTGATATTGTTTATAAAATTCTTTCTTTGACAGAAAATATTATTAATGCTTATATGATTGGTACATATGAATTAGGAGAAGTATATAAATATATATTTAGTAAGTATTGTCCTAATTATGATGTTAGGATTAATAACTTTTATATTTTTGATGGTAATAGAGAGCATTTTATTGTTGTTAATTATAATAATAAGTATTATTCATATAACTATAACAAGAAAAAATTTATAGAAGTAGAATATAAATATATTTATAGTAATTTTGAAAATAAAAAGATAGGTTTATATAATAATGAAGATTTTTTATTTAATAAAGAGGGAGTTGTAGTTAGATGATTTTTGTTATAGCAATACTTTTATTTCTTTTAGCGGTTTGTTCTGTAGTTGAAGTCTCTTTTTCTAGTCTTAATATTATTAGAATTAAGAAACTTAAAGATAATGGTAATAAGAGAGCTAAAGTAGTATATGATTTATATCAGAAATATTCAGAGGTTGTTACGGTTATTTTGGTTATTAATTGTATTATTAGTATTTCTGTATCTTCTCTTACAACTCTTTATTTTTCTAATTTAATTGGGGATAAATATGTATGGATTGTTACTTTAATACTTACTTTATTTATTTTGATATTTACGGAAATTATTCCTAAAATACTTGCTAGGGAATATTCTGAAGATTTTGCTATGGAGTATTGTTATATACTTAAGTATTTGTTTGTTATTTTTATACCACTTAATAAAATTATTAGTAAATTTGAAAATAAGGTTAAGAATGATCATAAGGTTACCGCTACAAAAGATGAGCTTGTTGAGATTGTTAAAACAATTGAAGGTGAGGGAGTAGTAGATGAAAAAGAGAGTGTGTTTATTCAGAAGGCTGTTTTATTAAAAAAGCTTAAGGTAAGTAATGTTATGGTTGATAAAAATGATGTTTCTTATTTGTATGATACTGACTCTTCATATAAAGTTAAGAAGTGTATATTTAGAGATAATCATGATAGAATTCCTATTATTAATAAAGAGGGTAAGGCTGTAGGTATTTTATATGAAGTTGATTTACTTGATGAAATACTTGATAATGGTACTATTAGTATTAAGAGATCTATGATGGAACCAATATGTATTAGTAAGAGTACTAATTTGGCTTCTTGTCTTGAACTTCTTAACAATGCTAGAGCACATATGGCTTTAGTTACTGATAGAAGTAATAATTTTCTTGGTATTGTTACAGTAGAAGATATTATTAGTGAACTTATGAAGTCATAGACTTCTTTTCTTTTTTTTGATATAATATTTATGTGATGTGAAATGATAGTTAAAGTAGATAAATTGTCTCATGATTTGAGAGGTATAACTAAAATTAATAATAAGATTACTTTTGTGAGTGATGTCTTACCAAATGAAATAGTTGATGTTAAAATTATAAATGAAAAAAAGAATTTTAATGAAGCTAAGGTTATTTCTTATATTGAGAAATGTAGTGATAGAATAGAAAATAAATGTCCTTATAGTGATAAGTGTGGTGGATGTGATTTTGGATATTTGAATTATAAAACTAGTCTTATGTATAAGAAAAATATGGTTGTTGATGTTATGAAACGATATGCTGGTTTAGATATTAATCCTAGTATTATTTCTAGTGATAATATATTTGGTTATCGTAATAAAATTTCTTTGAGGATTAATGATGGTAAGTTATGTTTGATAGAAAAGAATAGTAATGATTATATTTCTATTAGTAGGTGTTTACTTGTTAATGATAATATTAATAAAGTTATTGGAATTCTTAATGATTGTGATTTATATGGTATTAGAGATATTGTTATTCGTGGTACTGATGAAATAATGGTTATTATTAATGGTGATGATATTAATAATGATATTATTTGTAGGCTAGATGGTAATGTAAGTAGTATTGTTTTTAATGGTAATGTTATATATGGTAAGGAGTATATTAATATACTTGTTGATAAATTTAAGTATGCTATATATCCTAATTCTTTTTTTCAGGTTAATACTGATATGATTAGAGGGTTGTATGATGAAGTTAAAGAGTCTGCTGGAAGTGGTCATAGTCTTTTAGATTTATATTGTGGAGCTGGAACAATTGGTATATATTTAGCTGATAATTTTGATGACGTTCATGGTATTGAAATTAATGAAGATGCTGTAACTGGAGCTAATGTTAATAAGAAGATTAATAATATTAAAAATATTAGTTTTGATATGGTTAATGCTAATAGTATTTTGATTAATAATTATGATGTTATAGTAGTTGATCCTCCTAGAGGGGGACTTGATAAAAAAACTATTAATAATTTACTTAATAGTGGTGCTAAAAAGATTGTATATGTATCATGCAATACTATTACATTAGCTAGAGATATTGATATGTTAAAGGATAAGTATGTTCTTGATAAAATTACTTTGTTTGATAATTTTCCTAATACTAAACATGTTGAAAGTGTATGTTTGTTAAAACTTAAATGATGTATATTGGTATAAAAAATTAAATAATATTTTTGAATGGTAGGTGTACTATATGGAACGTTTTTATTTAGAAATTCCTTCAATTGAAAGAAAAAACGAGATAATTGATTATATTAATGAATTAGTTCTTTATAATTCTGATATTAATGGTATAGAGATTTTAGCTAAAATATTAGATGGTTATACTTTTAAACAAGCATTGGAATATTGCTTGAATCTTGGAAATAAAGAATATGCTAAGAGAATTGGTAAATGTCAGGTAAGGACTTTTTTGTTAATTAGAGAGAATGATAATAGAGTAGTTGGTGCATTGAATATTCGTTTAAGTTTATCAGGAAAGATGAAGAAATTTGATGGAAATATAGGATATGGAATACGTCCTACTGAAAGAAAAAAAGGATATAATAAAATTAATTTATATTTAGGCTTAATTGAAGCACAAAAAAATAATATAAATAATGTTAAATTAGTTTGTGAAGCAAGTAATTTGGGTTCTGTTAAAACAATAGAAGCATTAGGTGGTATATTAGAACAAACTGATATTGATCCATATGATGGAATATTAACAAGTGTATATTGGTTTAATGTTAATGAAACTATTGATAAATATAAAGAAATGTTTAAAGATAAAATTTATGTTGACTACTTAGCTTCAAAAAAATATGATAAATAATATATAATTAAATGATGAGAAGAAAGTGTTTTTGTGATATAATAAATTTGCAATAGAGGAAGTGAAAAATGAATCAGGAGAAAATTGGTAATCTTATAAAAGAGATTAGAAAAAAGAATAATTTAACACAAGCGGAATTTGCAGAGAGATATGGTGTTACTTATCAGGCTGTTAGTAAATGGGAAAATGGTAAGAATATACCGGATATTATGTTATTAAAGCAGATTAGTGAAGATTTTGATACTCCGCTTTCTGATTTATTAGATGGCAAAACTACTAGTAAGAAGAAAAATTATAAATCTATGTTTATTATTTTGCTTATAATATTTATTTTTCTTATTGTTTTTTTAATTATTCATTTTAGTAATGATGATGATTTTGAATTTAAAACTATTAGTGCTAATTGTAATAATTTTAATATTAGTGGTAGTATAGCCTATAATGATAATAAGTCTTCAATATATATATCTAATATTAATTACTGTGGTGGTGAAGATAATACTTTATATAAGAAGATTAAATGTGCTTTATATGAGAGTAATGGTAATATTGAAACTAAAATAGATGAATATGATTATAATGATAATGGTATGAAATTAGAAGATTTTTTTAAGAATGTTAGTTTTCATATTGATAATTATAAAAGAAGTTGTAAAAAATATAATAAAAATAGTTTATATCTTTTAATTGATGCTACTGATAGTGATGATAATGTTACTTCATATAGAGTTCCTTTATCACTTACGGATAGTTGTAGTGCTCAACCTTAGGTTGAGCTTTTTCAACCTTTATTTGATTTATTTATTTTTATATTTGTTTTATAATGATAAAGAGGTGAGAAAAATGAAAAAGAAATTGATAATAATAGTTAGTTCTATTATAATTATTGGGGGAGGTATTCTTTTATATTTTGTTTTAAATAATAAAAATAATGAGAATGATAATGTTAGATTTGCAAAGGAATATGTAGATTCACAAGTAGGAGAAGATAATGTTTTTGTATATAAAAATATTGATGAGATTATTAATATTTTGAAGTATGGTACTGGTGTTGTTTATTTGGGATTTCCTGAATGTCCTTGGTGTCAAGCTTATGTTAAGTATTTAAATGAAACCGCTAAAGATGCCAATATAGAAAAAATTTATTATTTTAATATACTTGAAGATAGAAAGAATAATACAGAAAAGTATCAAGAAATTGTATCTATACTTGGAGATAATCTTCAGAGAGATGATGAGGGTAATTTGAAAGTTTTTGTACCTAATGTTAGTTTTGTTGTAAATGGGAAAATAATTGGTAATGATTATGAGACTTCTCTTGATACTAAAGGTTTTGAAAAGCCTAGTGATTACTGGACAGAAGAAGAAGTGAGTGAACTTGAAAATACTTTAAGTGGCTATATGAAAGAAGTATATAAAGCTTTATATTCATGTACTGATTGTAATAAGTAGGATTATTTATGTTAAAAAAATATTTGAGTTATATATTTAGAGGCATGTTTGCTGGTATTATGATTGGTATTGGAGGAGTAGTGTTTTTATCTTTAAATAATAAGATACTTGGGGCTACTTTCTTCTCTATTGGTCTTTTGGTTATATGTATGTTTGATATGTATTTATATACTGGTAAGATTGGGTATGTTATATCTAATAAATTATCTTATGTTATACTTCTTATTTTTACTTTGATAGGTAATTTTATTGGTACTTATTTGGTAGCGTTTGCTACTTTGAATAGTAGAATTAATAATATTAGTGAAAAGGCTAGAGTACTTAGTGATATTAAACTTAATGATAGTGTTATTAGTATTTTAATTTTATCTATTTTTTGTGGTATTCTTATGTATATTGCTGTTAATAGTTATAAGACTAGTAAAGATGTATTTGGTAGGTATATACCTATATTTATGTGTGTTATTGTATTTATTTTATGTGGTTTTGAGCACTGCGTAGCTAATATGTTTTATTTTAGTGTAGCTAGATCTTGGTCATTTAAGACTATATTATATACATTTATTATGATACTTGGTAATTCTATTGGTTCAATACTTATTGCTCTTTATGATAGATATATTAGAGAAAAAAATATAAATTAAAAAATATCAATTATTGATATTTTTTTTTACAATTTATTTAACTTTTTGGTGTTTATATATATGGAGGTGTATAAATGAATTTAAAAGAGTTACCTAATTGTGAAAAGCCTAGAGAAAGGTTTTTGAAATATGGAAGAGAGAATATTTCTAATAATGAACTTATTGAAATTATACTTAAATCTGGAACTAGGAAAACTAGTATTAAAGAAATATCTCATAATATATTATCTTCAGTTAATAATATTAATGAACTTAAGAATATGGAGGTTAATACTTTAGCTAATATTAATGGTATGAGTAAGATTAAGGCTATTGAACTTTTAGCCGCTATTGAACTTGGTAAGAGGGTATATACTAATGATAATTATAGTGATTTGGTTTATTTGACTGATCCTAGTTCTATTATTAATTATTTTCATGATCTTTATGCTTATGAGAAACAGGAATTATTTTATGTTATATATTTGGATAATCAGAAAAAGTATATAGATAAGAAATTGTTATTTAAGGGAACTGTTAATTTTTCTTTGGTTCATCCTAGAGAAATATTTAAGGAGGCTTATTTGCTTTCGGCTTCATATATTATTTGTATTCACAATCATCCTTCTGGAAATGCTAGTCCTAGTAAAAATGATATTGATATTACTAAAAGAATTAAGAATATTGGAGATATACATGGTATTGGGCTTCTTGATCATATTATTATTGGTTATGGTAATTATTATAGTTTTTATGAGGATAATAATTTATAAAAGTAGTAATTTTATCTTTTATTTTGATTAAAAATATTATATAATATGTATTGGTAAGGAAAGTGATATTATGCTTGGTAGAAAGAAAAAGATGACTTCTAAAAAATATGTTTTTATTGGTGTTGTTATACTTATTATTATATTACTTATTATATTTTCTTTTACTTTAAAAGAGGATAGAAAACTTAATCCAGTAGAATCTTTTTTAAGGGATACTTTATCTTATGCTGAGAAGATTGTTACTTATCCTTTTAGTTATATTACTACTAAAACTCGAGAATATAATAAACTTAAGGATGTTAATGAAGAGAATGATATTTTAGAGACTTCTTTGGATAGAATTGATGCTATTGAAACGGAAAATGTTGAACTTAGAAGGCAGATTGATGCTTTAAAGAATGAACTTAATATTGATTATACACTTACTGATTATGAATATTTGAATGCTACTGTTACTAGTAGGAGTGTAGGATATTGGTATAATACAATTACTATTAATAAAGGTAGTTATAATGGTATTAAGAAGGATATGGTTGTTATTAATGGTAAGGGGCTTATTGGAAGGGTAATTAAGACTAGTACTTTTACTTCTGATGTTAGACTTATTACTACTAGTGAAACTAATAATAAGATATCTGTTCATATTAGTAATGGTGATAATAATTTATATGGTCTTATAAATAATTATGATTATAGTAAGAATTTACTTGAAGTAGAAGGAATTAGTAATACTAAAGATGTTGATATAGGCGATTTTGTTTATACTTCAGGTCTTGGTGGTATTTTTCCTTCAGGAATATTGATTGGTAGTGTTAGTGAGATTACTACTGATTCTTATGATTTGGCTAAAATTATTAAAGTTAAACCTTCAGCAGATTTTTCAAATATTAATTATGTTAGTGTTTTGAAGAGAAAGGATTCGGAATAATGTTACTTTTGATTATTTATGTACTTTTTTCTTTTTTACTAGAAGGATTTATGTCAAATATTTTTGCTAGTTCTTTAACTGATGTTAGTTATTTTACAACAATATATACTGTTATTAGTTTTGTGGTTATTTATCCTTATTTCTATAATAAAAAGAAGTATTATATTTTACTTATTATATTTGGAATATTGTTTGATGCTTTATATACTTCTACTTTTATTGTTAATGTCTTTATATTTTTAGGAATTGGTTTTGTTATTTATTTACTTAATAATATTCTTAGTGATAATATTTTTATGATAAATATTATTAGTATTATTGCAATTATTACTTATCATTTGTTGTCATTTATTATTCTTAGTATAGTTGGATATGCTAATTATAGTTTTTTACTTTTGGGTAGAATAATTGTTCATAGTATTATTATGACTATTATATATACTAGTCTTAGTTATTTGGTTATTAAGACTTTATTTAATAGATTTGATATTAAGGAAATTAAATAAAAAAATTTCTTATAAAAAGAAATTTGGGGTGTTTGTTTTTATACTACTGGTAGTATTTGTACTTATACTATCAGTAGTTTTATTATTGGCTTCTGGTTTATTTGTATTTTCTTTTACTTTATTATTTTGGGTATTTGATGTTGTTGTTTCATCATTAAATACTGAAGCTATTTTTAACATTGAACGCATGTTATGCATCATTGGTCGTACTTCTTTTACTACTGGTATGGCTTCTTTTACTACTCCTAGGGTTTTGGAAACGTTATTTAACATACCAGACCAATTTAATCCTTTTATTCCGGATAATAATCCTCCTGCTTTTGACATGGAGGCTCCTCTAGATAATCCTCCCATGGCTCCAATATTATTTATTCCTCTTGTCATCATGGGATTTATATTTGGCATTTGCATATATGGATTTGGCATCATAAATGGTGCTCCTAGGTTATTTCCGTACATAATGATATACTCCTCTCTAAAATAATATATGAAAATTATAAAAAATTGTTAAAAAAGTTTGAATTATATGTTATAATTAAGTATAGAATAGGTGATATAGATGAATGGTCAGAATACTAATAATTATGTTAATAATGGTCCTGTTTTTAGTTCTAATCAAGTAGTTAGTGGAAATCAGGCTATGACTAAAGTTAAAACTAGGTATAAATATGTTGCTTATGATAAGAATGGTAAACAGGTTAAGGGGTATTTTGATGCATTTAGAAGAATGGATGTTGAGTCTTTTCTTACTGCTCAAGGTTATAAGATTTTGGATATTAAGGCTAAGAAGATTAGTAAAACAGGGGACTTTTTTACTTTTAGCAATGAGATGAAATATAAAGATTTGGTTTTCTTTTTAACACAGTTATCTACTTATATTAAGAGTGGTATTCCTCTTACTGAGTCACTTGTTATGATAGAAAATCAGACTAAAGATAAGAAAAAGAAGGATTTATATAAAAGAATTGTTTATGAACTTAATACTGGAGCTAATTTTAGTGAAGCTCTTGCTAGGCAGGGTAATGTTTTTCCTAAGCTTCTTATTAATATGTTAAAGACATCAGAGCTTACTGGTAATTTGACTGAATCTTTGGATGATATGGCTGCTTATTATAAGACTGCTGATAGTAATAGAAAACAAGTTATATCTGCACTTACTTATCCTAGTGTTGTACTTGTTATATCTATTGCTGTTCTTACTTTTTTACTTATATTTATTATTCCTAAATTTCAAAGTATATTTGATCAATTGGGTTCTAATCTTCCTGGTATTACTTTGTTTTTGATTAATATGAGTACTTTTTTGCAAAATAATGTTATTAAGATTGTTCTTGCTATTTTTGCAAGTATTATAATAATTGTTATGTTGTATAGACATGTAAAGAAATTTAGATATTGTGTACAATGGATTGCTATGCATATTCCTGTTATTAAAGATGTTCTTATTGATAATGAGGTTGTTATGTTTACTAAGACTTTTTCTTCTTTGATTAGACATGATGTATTTATTACTGATAGTATTGAAATGCTTGGTAAAATTACTAACAATGAAATATACAAGGATATTATTAAAGAGGCTGTTACTAATTTGAGTGCAGGAGCGGGGCTTTCTCCGGCTTTTGAGAATAAATGGGCTTTTCCTAGAGTTGCTTATGAGATGTTAGTAACTGGTGAAAAGACTGGTAGACTTGGGGTTATGATGGAAAATGTTGCTAACTATTATGAAGAAGAACAAAAGAATTTGATACAAAGACTTAAGAGTTTGATTGAACCTGTTATGATTATTGTGCTTGCTTTTATTGTTGGTGTTATTCTTTTAGCTATATTTATTCCAATGTTTAGTATATATAGTGATATATTATAATGGGTGATTTTATGGGAATAGAAATATATATATATATTATGATATTTATTTTTGGTAGTATTATGGGGAGTTTTCTTAATGTTCTTGCTATGAGATTATCAAATAATGAATCTATTTTATGGCCTAGTAGTCATTGTCATAATTGTAATCATAGACTTAGATGGTATGAACTTATACCAATTGTTTCTTATATAATACAAAAGGGTAAGAGTAGATGTTGTCATACTAATATTCCTATTAGTTATTTGATAATTGAAGTTGTTACTGGTATACTTTATATTGTTTCTTATCATTCTTTTGGATTTAGTTATAATTTTGTTATTAGTTTGATATTTATATCTAGTCTTATTGTTATTATAGTGAGTGATATTGAATATATGATTATATTAGATGAAATTATTGCTATTTCTTCTATTAGTATTATTATATTGGAACTTATATTTTTTGGACTTGATTATACTGTTAGTAAAATTTTGGCTGGTATTCTTGCTTTTGTTACTATGTATGTGATAAAATTAATAGGAGATAGATTATTTAAAAGAGAGAGTATGGGTGGAGGAGATATTAAATTAATGTTCTTGTTTGGAATAGTGATTGGATATCCTTTAGCTATATGTGATATATTTTTAGCTACTTTTATTGCTTTTCCGGTAGCTATATATATTCTTTTTAGTAGAAGAGATAATTTAATACCTTTTGGGCCTTTTTTAGCAATGGCCGCTATACTTATTCATATATCTAAAGTAGATATTAATGGTATTATTAATTTTTTAGTAAAATAAGGAGGAATCTTTATGCAGAAAATTTCAGTTAAAACTATTTATTTGATTTTAGTTATTTCTATTGGATTAGTAGGTTTGGGTGTTGGTTCTACATTTGCTATGTTTACCGCTAGTAGTAAAATTGATAATCCTATTAGTTTTACTGCTGGAATATTTGGTGAAAGTGATGTTATGGAAACTGTTGAAGTTACTGTACCTGCAGGAGAAACTAAAGCAACTAATTTACATGTTACTAATAGTACTAATAGTAATTTAAATTATGTTATGTGGTATATTGATGAGGGTCTTGATATTGAACTTGGTAGTAAGAGAACTGATTCTGGTACTTATCAAACTACTATTGATGCAGGAGAAGAACATAAATACGAGGTTAGTATTAGAAATAACAGTAATAGTGATGTTACTGTAGTAATTGGTGTTTCTTCTGGTACTGGTAGTGTTACTCTTAGTAGTGATATGAAGATGGTGCCACAGAGCGAACTTATTGATTTAAATACTCCTTTATCTGATTTTGATTATATTCTTGGTGGTGGTACTTATAAAAATGAAAGTGATATGAGTTATTCTATACCAAGCGGTTATGTTTATTTAATTGATTACAAGGGTAGTTCTACAGATGTTACTATACCTGCTACATATACAGTTAGTGGAACTAAATATAATACGGTTGTTTTGTCTGCTGATATGGATGAGGATTCTGTAGGAGTTTTTACTGGTAATAAAACAATTACTAGTGTATCTATTAATGAAAATGTTAAATTGGTTAATTTTTCTGTCGGTACTGCTACTGAAGGATCTGCTGATAGTATGTTTAGTGATTGTACTAATTTAACTACGATATCTTCTTTACCTAATAATATTTCTAGTGCTTATGGTATGTTTAGTAATTGTACTAACCTGACTGGTACTATTGAAATAAAAGCTGAAAATATATCAACATTTTCTAGATCTTTTGAAAATACTAGTAAAAGTATAAATGTTATTTTACCTAAATCTGGAACTACAACGTATAATTCTTTTATGTCTTATTCTGAAAGGCCTAGTAATGTTACTTATACTGTAAGAAGTAGTTAGTAATATTTATTATTTAATATTATTATTAAATAGTTATATAATTTAGTTAGATTTAATGCCTTGGTATTATGATACTGGGGTATTTTTTTGTAAATAAGATGTCTATTTGTTGAAAAATAAGGGAAAATACTATATAATTAGTATGGTGGTTTAATATGAAAGATGTTATTAAGAATATATATGATTATTCTTTAGAAGATATAATGGGGGATAGTTTTGGTAGATATGCTAAGTATATTATTCAAGATAGAGCTATTCCTGATGTTAGAGATGGATTAAAGCCTGTGCAAAGAAGAATATTATATTCTATGTATAAAGAGAAGAATACTTATGATAAGCCTACTAAAAAGAGTGCTAATGCTGTTGGTCTTGTTATGGCTAATTATCATCCTCATGGTGATAGTTCTATATATGAAGCTATTGTTAGAATGAGTCAATGGTGGAAGAATGAGGCTCCTTTAGTTGAAATGCAAGGTAATAATGGTTCTATTGATGGTGATAGTGCTGCTGCTAGTCGTTATACTGAGGCTAGATTATCTAAAATAGCAGGAGAACTTCTTCGTGATATTGATAAGGCTGGTATTGTTCCTATGGCTCCTAATTATGATGATAGGTTACTTGAGCCTACTGTTCTTCCTAGTAGATTTCCTAATTTGCTTGTTAATGGTACTACTGGTATTAGTGCTGGATATGCTACTAATATGCCACCTCATAATTTAAGTGAAGTTATTGATGCTACAATATTTAGAATTGATAATCCTAATAGTAGACTTGATACTGTTATGAATTATATTAAAGGACCTGATTTTCCTACTGGTGGTATTGTACTTGGTACTGATGGTATTAGAGAAGCTTATGAAAATGGTAGGGGAAAGATATTTATTAGGGCTAGGGCTAGGATAGAAAAGAATAAAATTATTATTAATGAGATTCCTTTTGATGTTAATAAACAGATTCTTGTTAGAAAGATTGATGAGATTAGATTAGATAAAAAGATTGATGGTATTGTTGAGGTTAGAGATGAATCTGATAAAGATGGTCTTCAGATTGCTATTGATTTAAAGAAAGATGTTAATGGTGAGAATATTCTTAATTATTTATATAAGAATACTGATCTTCAGGTATCTTATAATTTTAATAATGTTGTTATTGTTAATCGTAGACCTATGCAACTTGGTCTTTTGGGTATTCTTGATGCTTATATTGCTCATCAAAGGGATATTGTTTATAAGGCTACTGAATTTGATTTGAAGACTGCTAAAAATAGTTATCATATTATGGAAGGTCTTGTTAAGGCACTTTCAATATTGGATGAGGTTATTGCTACTATTAGAAAGAGTAAGAATAAGGCTGATGCTATTGTTAATTTAGTAAATGAATATTCTTTTACTCAGGTTCAAGCAGAAGCTATTGTTAATTTGCAGTTATATAGACTTACTAATACTGACGTTGTATTATTAGAGGAAGAGATGAAAAAACTTGCTGAAATGATTAAGTTATATGAAGAAATCTTATCTAATTCTGATAAACTTAATAGTGTTATTAAAGATGATCTTAGAAAGATTAAGAAGGAATATGGTATTCCTAGAAGAACTGAGATTAGGGATGAGGCTGCTGATATTAAGATAGATACTACTGTTATGATTCCTAAAGAGAATGTTGTTGTTGTTATATCTAATGAGGGATATATTAAGAGAGTTTCTACTCGTAGTTATAGTTCTGCTAATGGAGAGGAAACTGGTCTTAAAGAGAATGATTATGTTACACATTTATTTAATATTACTACTACTGATGTAATACTTTTATTTACTAATATGGGTAATTATTTATATGTTCCCGTATATGATATTTTTGATGGTAAATGGAAGGATCTTGGTAAACATATTAGTAATATTATTCCTTTATCTGATGGAGAGAAGATAATTAATGCTATAGGGGTATATGATTTTGATAGTGATAAGTATATTACTACATTTACTAAGAATGGTATGGTTAAGAGAACTAAACTTATTGATTATAAGGTTCTTAGATATAATAAACCTATTAAAGCTATTAATTTGAAAGATGATGATATGGTTGTTGATGTAACTATTAGTGATTTATCTAATGTATTTATATCTACTTCACTTGGATATGGATTATGGTATGATACTAGTGAGATTCCTATTCTTGGTGTTAAGGCTGCAGGTGTTAAAGCTATTAATTTAAAAGATGATTTTGTTGTTTCTGGTACTTTATTTGATGCTAAAGAGGAGTTTATTACTATTCTTACGGATAAGGGTACTGGTAAGAGAACTAAACTTCTTGAATTTGAAAAAACTTCTAGAGCTAAGAGGGGAATACTTCTTATGAAAGTTATTAAGAGTAATCCTAGTAAGATTATTAAGACTTATATTACTAATTCTAAAGATATGATTGGTGTTGTATCTGATAATTATACAAAGATTCTAAAACTTACTGAGATTCCTATAATGGATAGATATAGTAATGGTTCTTATGTTATTAAAGATAGAATTATTGATTCTTATAAGGTATGTAATATGATTAGTAAAGATGATATGGAAAAGCAAGAAGAAGATATTAAGTTTGAAAAGAAAGATGTTTCTTTAAAAGAAATTGATGATATGTTATCTAGTGTTGATGAAGTGCTAGATGATACTAAATAATAATACTAAATAAAGGGTTATATACTTTTATAACCTTTTATTTATAAATATATATAAACTATATATAATTTAATGGAGGTATTTATATGTTATATGTAAGTGATATTATTTCTCGTTTTAATGGTAAGCTTCTTTGTGGAGATGAGAATATGATACTTGATAATTTTTGTAAGGATACGAGAATTATTAAGAATGGTGATATTTATGTTGGTATTAAAGGTGAGTCTTTTGATGGTAATAATTTTTATGCTGATGCTTTTGATAAGGGGGCTAAGGCTTGTATACTTGATAATACTACTTTAGTTGATACTGATAGATATGGTGATAAGACTATTATTTTAGTGGATAATACTTTGGAATGTATAGGTAAGCTTGCTAAGTATAAGAGAAGTTTACTTAATATTCCTGTGGTGGCTATTACTGGTAGTGTTGGTAAAACTTCTACTAAGGATATGGTGGCTAGTGTTCTTAGTACTAAATATAAGGTTCTTAAAACTGAGGGTAATAATAATAATAATATTGGTCTTCCTTTTACAATACTTAGATATAAAGATGAAGATGTTATGGTTATTGAAATGGGAATGAATCATTTTGGTGAGATTTCTTATCTTACTGATATTGTTCGTCCTACTATTGGGGTTATTACTAATATTGGTACTGCTCATATTGGTATTTTGGGTTCAAGAGAGAATATATTGAAAGCTAAATTAGAGATAATAGAGGGACTTAATGGACCACTTATTATTAATAATGATAATGATATTATACGTAATAATATTAAATATATTAAATCTCTTAATGATATTGTTACTATTGGTATAGATAATGATAGTGATTATAAAGCTAGTGATATTAGTGATGATTTAACTAGATTTAAGATTAATGGTAATGATATGGAATGTGATATTGGTAATACTGCTTTTATATATAATTCTTTAGTGGCTTATAGTGTTGGTAGTTTATGTGATATAGATGTAGATAATATTAGGAACGGTATTAAGAATTTTAAACTTACTGGTAATAGGCTTGAATTTAAGAAGGCTAGATGCAAAGCTATACTTATTGATGATACTTATAATGCTTCTCTTGATTCTATTCGTTCTTCTTTGGAGATTCTTAAAAATAAAGAAGCGAAGAGACGTATAGCGGTTATTGGTGATGTTTTAGAAGTTGGGGATTATAATGAGGAGATTCATACTAAGATTGGTGAAGAGTTATTTAAAAGTAATCTTGATATTATTGTTACTATAGGAGATAATACTAGGTATACGGATAAGTTTTTAGAGAATAAAGGTTTTGATAATAGATATCATTTTAATAATGAGAGTGAGAGTTATGAATTTTTTGATGATATGTTAAGAGATGGAGATGTTGTCTTATTTAAGGCTTCTAATGGTATGAAACTTAAGAATATTGTTAATCATTTGGTTATGGAGGATAGATAATATGAAAAGTGATATTGAGATAGCTAGAAGTGTTAATCCTATGAACATTATGGATGTTGCTAAAAAGATTGGTATTTGTGATTATATTATACCTTATGGTAAATATAAGGCTAAGATATCTATAGATGATATTTGTGATAAGGATAGAAAGAGTAAGCTTATTTTGGTTACTGCGATTAATCCTACTCCAATGGGGGAAGGAAAAACTACGGTATCAATATCTTTATCCGATGCTCTTAATAAACTTGGTAAAAAGAGTATTCTTGCTCTTCGTGAACCTTCTTTAGGTCCGGTATTTGGTATTAAAGGGGGAGCTGCTGGAGGAGGATATGCTCAAGTTATTCCTATGGAGGATATTAATCTTCATTTTAATGGTGATTTTCATGCTATTACTAGTGCTAATAATTTATTATGTTCTCTTATTGATAATCATATTTATTTTGGTAATGAACTTGGTATTGATAAGGTTACTTTTAAGAGATGTTTGGATTTGAATGATAGACAACTTAGGGTTATTAATACTGGTTTATCTGGTGAAAGTAGGATTGTTCCTAGGGTTGATGGATTTGATATTACTGCTGCTAGTGAGATTATGGCTATTTTATGTTTGAGCAGGAATATTGATGATTTGAAGAGAAGGCTTGGTAATATTGTTATTGGTTATAATAAAGATGGTAAGGAAGTAACGGCGAAAGATTTAAAAGCAGAAGGAGCTATGGCAGTACTTCTTCATGATGCTATTTTACCTAACTTGGTACAAACTCTTGAAGGTAATCCTGCTATTATACATGGTGGTCCTTTTGCTAATATTGCTCATGGATGTAATAGTGTTATTGCTACTAATACGGCTATGAAACTTGGTGATTATACTGTTACTGAGGCAGGATTTGGTGCTGATTTAGGAGCAGAGAAGTTCTTAGATATTAAGTGTAGAATGAATGATTTAAATCCTGATGCAGTGGTCCTTGTTGCTACTATTAGATCTTTAAAGTATCATGGTGGTATGGATAAGAATGATATTACTAAAGAAGATATTCATTACTTGGATATTGGTATGAAGAATTTATATAAACATATAGATAATCTTCGTAATGTTTATGGACTTAATGTAGTAGTGGCTATTAATAGATTTGATAGTGATACGGATAAGGAAATTAGTTATTTATCTAAGAAATTAGATGAGAAGAATGTTAGTTATGCTCTTACTACTGGATTTAAGGATGGTAGTGATGGTTCTCTTCTTCTTGCTGAAAAGGTTATGGCAGAAGCTAATAAGAAGAATAATTTTAGTTATTCTTATGATATTAATGATGATATTAAAACTAAGATATTTAAGGTTGCTAATAAGATATATGGGGCTTCTGATGTTATTTATGATAATAAAGCATTAGAAGAAATTAAGAATTTGGAAGATAATGGTCATGGTAATTTGCCTATATGTATTGCTAAGACACAGTATTCTTTATCAGATGATCCTAATAATTTGACTGGTGATAATGAATATGATATTCATGTTAAAGAGGTTATATTAAAAGCAGGAGCAGAGTTTATAGTGGTTTTGACTGGTAAGATAATGACTATGCCTGGTCTTCCTAAGAATCCTAATTCTGAGAGAATTGATATTAAGGATGGAATAATAGAGGGAATATTTTAATAATATTCTTTCTTTATTTTGGATATTGTGATAGAATACTAGAGAAAGAAGGAAATGAGATGAAAGTTGGAATATGTAGTTTGGGATGTAAGGTTAATATTTATGAATCTGAAGTTGTAACTGATTTACTTAAAAAGGGTGGATATGAAATAGTTCCTTTTGAAGATAAAGCGGATATTTATATTATTAATACTTGTTCTGTTACTAATGAGAGTGATAAGAAGTCAAGAAAGATGATTAATAGGGCTAAAAAGAATAATAGTGAAGCTATTATTGTTGTTATGGGATGTTATAGTCAGGTTAGCAGTGATGATATAGAAGCTGATATTATTCTTGGTAATAAGGATAAATCAAAGATAGTGGAGATTTTGAATGATTTTATTAGAGATAGGGAAAGTAAGAAGATTATATATGATTTAAGTAGTGTAGAATTTGAGAAAATGGAAATTAGTCATTTTGATAATCATACTAGGGCTTTTGTTAAAATACAAGATGGTTGTAATGCTTTTTGTTCTTATTGTATTATTCCTTATACTAGAGGTAGAGTTAGGAGTAAGAATAAAGAAGATGTTATAGAAGAGGTAAGCAGACTTGTAAAAGACGGCTACAAAGAGATTGTTCTTACTGGTATTCATACTGGAAGATATGGTATTGATATTAATAGTAGTCTCTATGAACTTTTATGTGAACTTGTTAAAATACCTAATATTTATCGTATTAGATTATCTTCTATTGAAATTAATGAGGTTACTCCTGAAATTATAGACCTTTATAAGAATAATAAAATTATGGCTAGACATTTACATGTACCACTTCAATCTGGTAGTAATAAGATACTTAAACTTATGAATAGAAGATATAATAAAGAAGAGTTTATGAAGATGATTGATAAACTTAGGGAAATAGAGGATATTTCTTTAACTACTGATTTGATTGTTGGTTTTCCTAATGAAACAGATGATGATTTTGAAGAGACTATGGATACTTTGAAGAAGATTCACTTTACTAAGATTCATACTTTTCCTTATTCTAGAAGGCGTGGTACTGTAGCGGATAAGATGGATGGTCATATTTCAGGAGATATTAAGAAAAAAAGAGTTCATGAGGTTATTGAATTATCTAATGAATATGAAAATGAATATTATAAGAGTAAAATTGGTAAGGTATATGATGGGGTAGTTGAAAGACATAATAATGGTTTAGTAGTGGTTCATACTTCTAATTTTATACCGGTTATTATAGATGATAATGATAATATAGAAAATAATAGTATTGTTAATGTTAAGATTGAAAAAGTAGATGGTCTTAATGTATATGGAAGGGTAGTTTAACTACTTTTTCTTTTGTGGGAAATTATGTTTTTTAATTGACATTGATATATGGGAATGTTATAATTTTAACGATTGTATATTTTTATCATAGTATATAGATGGAGGTTTATATGTTAAAATTACTTAAGAATTTAAATAAAAGAGATTATATATATGTATTTATATCTGCTGGACTTATTGTTTTTCAGGTATGGTTAGAACTTAAAATGCCTGATTATATGTCAAATATTACACAACTTGTACAAACTCGTGGGGCTTCAATTAATGATATATTAAGAGAAGGCAGTTATATGCTTTTGTGTGCTTTTGGTAGTTTGGTATCTGCTTTTATTGTTGGGTATTTTACTTCTACGATAGCGGCTTCTTTCTCTTATCGTACTAGAGGTAAGTTATTTAGAAAGGTAGAAGATATTAGTACATTTGAGGTTAAGAAGTTTTCTCCTAGTAGTCTTATTACTAGGACTACTAATGATATTACACAGATTGAGTTTCTTATTGCAATGGGACTTACTTTAATGATTAAGGCTCCTATTACTGCTGTTTGGGCTGTTACTAAGATTCTTAATAAGAATATAGAGTGGAGTATACTTACTGGTGTTGCTGTTTTGGTTTTGCTTATTACTATTGGAATTATTATGATGATTGTTATGCCTAAGTTTAAAATAGTACAGGAACTTATGGATAAGATTAATATGGTTATGAGAGAGAATTTATCTGGTATTAGGGTCGTTAGAGCATTTAATGCTGAAAAATATCAAGAAGATAAGTTTGAAAATGTTAACAATACGCTTACTAATCAGCAAGTATTTAATCAAAAGGCTTTTAACTTTTTGAGTCCTGTTATGTATTTGGTTATGTACTTTTTGACTTTGGGTATATACTTTATAGGGGCTATGCTTATTAATGAAGCTAATATGGGAGATAAGATTGTTTTGTTTGGTAATATGATTGTCTTTTCTTCATATGCTATGCAAGTTATTATGTCATTCTTAATGCTTGCTATGATCTTTATGATGTTGCCGAGAGCTAGTGTATCTGCTAAAAGGATTAATGAAGTACTTGATACTCCTATTAGTGTTAAAGAGGGAAATGTTACTATGAATAATAGTGATATTAAAGGCTGTGTTGAATTTAAGAATGTTTCATTTAAGTATCCTGATGCTGATGAATATGTACTTGAAGATATATCATTTAAGGTTAATAAAGGTGAGACTATTGCCTTTATTGGTTCTACTGGTAGTGGTAAGAGTACGCTTATTAATTTGATACCTAGATTTTATGATGCTACTAGTGGGGAGATACTTATTAATGGTATTGATGTACGTGATTATAGTTTTGAATATTTGAATAATATTATTGGTTATGTACCACAGAAGGCTACTTTGTTTTCAGGAGATATTTTATCTAATGTTTCTTTTGGTAATAATATTGATGGTAAACCTTCCAATAAAAAAATTGCTGATGCACTTAGAGTATCACAAGCTAGTGAGTTTGTATCTAAATTAGAAGATGGGGAAAAATCGCATATAGCTCAAGGAGGTACTAATATTAGTGGTGGACAAAAGCAAAGGTTATCTATTGCAAGAACTATTGCTAGGAATCCGGAAATATATATATTTGATGATTCTTTTAGTGCTCTTGACTATAAGACAGATAGTACTTTAAGACGTGAACTTAGAGAATATACTAAAGATGCTACGGTTATGATAGTGGCTCAAAGAATTGGTACAATACTTAATGCTGATAAGATTGTTGTACTTGATAATGGTAAATGTGTTGGTGTTGGAACACATAATGAACTTATGAAAAAATGTAAAGTTTATAAAGAAATTGCTTTATCACAGGTGTCAAAGGAGGAATTAGAAAATGTCTAGTAATGATAAAAATAGAAATAATTCTTCTAGAGGTCATGGCCCTATGAGAATAAATGAAAAACCAGAAAACTTTGTTCTTTCTATAAAGAAACTTATGAAGAGTTTGAGTAGTTTTAAGATACTTATATTTGTAGCTATTATACTTGCTGCTTTGTCTTCTATACTGTCTTTAGTGGCTCCTAATAAGTTATCTGATTTGACTGATGAGATATCTCGTGGTATTACGATTAATACTACTAATATGAAAGAATTAGAAAATGATCTTACTTCTAATGTTAGTGAAATTGGTAGTATTTTGGGTATTAATTTAGATGAGAATACTATTTATAGAGTTAATACTTCTAATATTAGTAATGATGATAAGTATTTATTTAATGATACTATTAAGAAAATTAGTGATGATAGGGATAATGCTATTATGTATTTTAGTAAGCTTCCTAGTAGTGTACTTGATATTATTGTTTCTGATAGTACTTATAATGATATTTATATTAGTAAAGATGATAAAATTAATGCTATTTTGGCTTTTCATGATATTGATGTTAATAATAAGAATTATGCTGGTATTAATAAATTACCAGATAGTATTAAGATGGCTTTGTTTCCTAGTACTAATATAGATGGAGTGGAAATTAGTACTGATGATAAGATAGATTTTATTGTTAAAATGGCTGGTAGTGATACATCTTCGGTTAATGAGATGTATAAGGTTATGGAGAATGTTCCTAGTAGTATTCAAAAGGTTATTGGTCCTAAGATGAATATGGATAAAATTAAAGATATTGCTATTTTACTTGCTTGTTTATATATTATTAGTGCAATATTTAGTTATATTGAAGGTTTATCTATGATTAAAGTGGCTAATGGTTATGCTAAAAGACTTAGAACTAGTATATCAGAAAAGATAAATAGATTACCACTTAAGTTTTTTGATCATAATTTATCTGGAGATATTTTATCTAGGGTTACTAATGATGTAGATACTATTGCTCAGTCACTTAATAATAGTTTATCTACTTTGGTTTCTGCTAGTACTTTGTTTATTGGTTCTATTATTATGATGTTTGTTACTAATTATATTATGGCTATTACGGCTATTGTATCTAGTTTAATTGGTTTTGTTCTTATGTTTATTATACTTGGTAAATCTCAGAAATATTTTACTAGAAGACAAACTGAGCTTGGTAATTTGAATGGATATATAGAGGAAATTTATAGTGGCCTTAATGTTGTTAAAACTTGTAATGCTAAGGAAGAAACTACTTTGGAGTTTGATAAGTTAAATGATAAATTATATGATTGTAATAGGAAAAGTCAATTTTTATCTGGACTTATGCAACCTATTATGAGCTTTATTGGTAACTTTAGTTATGTTGCTGTATGTGTAGTAGGGGCATTACTTGTAAGTAAGGATATGATATCTTTTGGTACAATAGTGGCATTTATTATGTATGTTAGATTGTTTACTAATCCTTTATCACAAATAGCTCAAGCTATGACTTCGCTTCAAACTACCGCTGCAGCTAGTGAAAGAATATTTGGTTTACTTGAAGATGAAGAAATGAGTAGTGAAGATAATATTACTAAGAAGTTAGATAAAAATAAAGTTAAGGGTAATATTGAATTTAAAAATGTTAAATTTGGTTATGATGATGATAAGGTTATTATAAATGATTTTACAGCAAAGGTTAAAGCTGGTCAAAAGGTTGCTATTGTTGGTCCTACTGGAGCAGGTAAAACGACAATGGTTAATTTGCTTATGAAATTTTATGATATTAATGATGGTGATATACTTATTGATGGTACTTCTATTCGTGATATAAAGAGAAGTAATGTTCATGATTTGTTTACTATGGTTCTTCAAGATACTTGGTTGTTTAATGGTACTGTTAAAGAGAATATTATTTATAATCAGAAGCATGTAAGTGATAAAAAGGTAGAGGAAGTATGTAAGATTGTTGGCGTTGATCATTTTATTAAGACTTTACCTGATGGTTATGATAGTGTTATATCTGATAATGATTCGGTATCTTCTGGTCAAAGACAGCTTCTTACTATTGCTAGAGGTATGATTAGTGATAGTCCATTCTTAATACTTGATGAAGCTACTAGTAACGTAGATACGAGAACTGAAGAATTGGTTCAGAAAGCAATGGATAAACTTATGGAAAATCGTACATCATTTATTATTGCTCATAGGTTATCAACAATTAAGAATGCTGATTTAATTCTTGTTATGAAAGATGGTAATATTATTGAACAAGGTAATCATAATACTTTAATGAAAAAGAATGGTTTTTATGCTAATTTATATAATTCTCAATTTGAAAAAGTTAGTAAATAAAAAAATAGCGGTGGCTATTTTTTTTCTATTTCTTTTAAGATTCTTTCGGTATTAGAAAAGTTTAATTTGGCTATATTTTTTAGAACATCTTTACCATATTTTTCTACTAGTTTTATACCAACATCTTCAACATAATAATTGGCTCCTTTAGGAAGAAATATTCCATATTTATCTCCTAATTTATCTATTTCTTTGATAAAGATATATCTGCTTATTAATGAGGATACGGCAACAGATAGACATTTATCTTCGGCTTTGGTTATAAAAGTTATTCCTTTTAATGGGTTAGGAACATCGCTTAGATGGTTATAATAACTTTTTTCTGGTTCAAACTGATCTACTACTATATAATCATAATTGTTATCTTTTATCATTTCGGATAATGCTTTATTATGAAGAATGGCTTTTATTTTATTCATGTTCATATCTTTGCCATATTTTTCGTTATATTCATTGTTTGATAACATTATTGTTTTATATGGTATTTTTTTTATTATCTTTGGTACTATTTTTAGTATTTGTTCATCGGATAGTTTCTTGGAATCTTTTACTCCTAGTTCGGTTAAGAATGGTATGTTATCTTTGCTTACAAAGGATGCTGTTACTACTATTGGTCCATAGTAATCTCCTGTTCCTACTTCATCAGATCCTACTGAAGATATATCAAGAGGTAAATTTATTTCTTCCTTTTTTATTTCTTTCTTTGGTATGTCATCAGTAAAGTATTCAATGTCTTCTTTATTATTTTTTATGTTTTCCCACATACTTGATTCTATATCTGCTGATACACCTTGGAACATAGCTTTTCCTGATTCGTATAAAGTTACTATTGTATCTCCTGTATCTGCTTGAAAGATGGCGTATGGTGGTGTTTTTTCTCTTTTCATTGGTTCATAAAAATTATTCATTAGTTTTTTTGTTTCGTTATCTACACGTATTACTTTTGTAATTGTTTTTGCCATAGTGTACCTCCTAAATATATTTTATCATAATATTGTTTTTTATCAAGTTTTTAAATATTATTTTACATATATTTTATTTTATGATATAATATTAGAAATTTTTTTGGGGGGATATTATGAAATTTTATGTTGGTGATGAAGAATTAGGACTTGTTGTAGAAACTTATAAGAGATATGGAAGTCATTTATTTATTAAATATTTAGATGGGTCTGCACTAGATGTTATTGATTCTAGTGGTAATTATGAAAGGGTATTACAGGATAAGATGTTAAAACAATTGCAAGAAAGAAATGAAGTTGTTGACTTTGAATTTTTAGCTAGAAAGTGTTATTTTGATTGTGTATCTTTTACATCTTTGTATGGTTTATATATGGCTTGTCTTGTTAAGCATGATGGTAATGTACCTTTTTATATTACTATTCCTTCAGTTATTATGGGAACTTGGGGAATGATGAGAGCAAAAGAATCTATTAAAATAATGGAAGATATTAAAAAATCTAATTTGTTTTTGGCTATGAATGATAGTCTTGGTGATGATTCTGAACTTAATGTTAATACTTTAGATGATTATTCTTATAAAAATGTTAGAAAAATATATAAAAAAGTTCTTAAGAAGTAATTTGCTTAGGTATTTTACTTCTTTTTTTCTTGCCCTTTTATATTATTTAATATATAATATATGTGTGGAGATGTAGTAGATGGATAAGAGTATTATTAAGGTTAGAAGTATGTCATTTAAGTATGCTGATAAATATATATTTAAAGATTTTGATATTGATATTGATACTAATTCTTTTGTCTGTATAATTGGAAGAAATGCTTCTGGAAAGAGTACTCTTGTTAAGATATTGGGGGGCTTGTGTAAAGCTTCTGGATATATTAATGTTGATGGTTATTTACTTAATGATACTTATATTAAAAAGATTAGAAGAAGTTTAGCTATTTGCTTTGATGATGCTGATAGGCATTTTATTGGGGATACTGTTTTTGATGACCTTGCTTTTTCGTTGGAAAATTTGGGATATTTTCCTAAAGAAATTGAAAATATGGTTAATAATATAGCTAAGAAATTTAAGATAGATGATATACTTGATATGCCTGCTGAAAAGATTAATGATTCTGAAAAAGAGAAGGTTATGATTGCTAGTAGTCTTATTTTTAATCCGAAAATTCTTTTACTTGATGAGTCTATTCATAAACTTACTCCTAATGATAAAAAACTTGTATTTAAGATTCTTGATGAATATAAAAGAAAAGAAAAACTTACTATTATTCTTATTACACATGATTTAGAGGATACTTTGAAGGCTGATAGGATAATTGTTCTTGATAAGGGAAATATTGTTTTGGATGGTACATGTGAAGAAATATATAAAGATGATACATTGGAAAAAATGGGTTTTAATCTTCCTTTTATAGTTAAATTGTCACATAATCTTATGTTATATGATGTATTGGATAAGGTTTATTTTGATGATGTGGAGGTTATGAAAAAGTTATGGGGATAAGGTTAGAAAATGTTTCATATCAAGATAAAATTAAGAATATTAGTTATGAGTTTGAGGATGGTAAGATTACTACTGTTATTGGTTCTTCTAGTAGTGGGAAGACGCTACTTAGTTATATTCTTAGTGGTATTATAGATGATTATACAGGTAATATTATTAGTACTTATAAAAACAGAGAAATTGGATATATTTTCCAGAGACCTGAGGAAGCTTTTATATTTGAGACTGTAAAAGAAGAATTGGCTTTTGGTATTAGAAAATATAATTATAGAGTTGATGAAATAGATAAAAGAATGGAAGAGGCTCTTAAGATGGTTGGACTTCCAAAATTTTATTTGGATAGAAATCCTTTTACTCTTTCTAGTGGAGAGAAAGAAGCTTTAGCTTTGGCTACAATACTTATTCTTAATCCTAAGGTTATTATAATTGATGATCCTAGTATTAGCTTGGATAATTATAGATGTGATCATTTGATTAAATTACTTAAGAAATTGTGTAATAGATATAAAAAGACGATTATTATTTTTTCTTCTAATACTCAATTTTTGGTAAGAGTTACGGATAATTATGTGTTACTTAAGAATGGTAAGATTGTGTTATCTGGTAATAGGAGAAATTTATCGGATAATATTGGTAAATTTAAAAATGCTAATGTTTGTATACCTAGAATTACTGAGTTTATAAGTAATGCTAATAAAAAATATAATGCTAATTTGGAATATACTTTTGATATTAAAGAACTTATGAAGGATATATATCGTAATGTTAAGTGATATTTGTATTGGTAAATATATTCCAAATGATTCGGTTGTTTATAAACTTAATCCATTATTTAAGCTTTTATCTGTTATTATTATGATTATTAGTATATTTTTTATTAATAGTTATGATGATATTATTATGCTTGGTTTTTATTTAATACTTAGTATGATATATAGTGATATTGGTATAAAGGTATATTATAAAAATATTTGTAATATTAAGTTATTTTTGATATTTATACTTGTTGTTGATATTATATTTTTTACTGGTATTGATAGAATTATTTTTGATTTATTTAAGCTTATTTTTATTGTTATTTATGCTAGTATTCTTACTTATACTACTAAAATGACGGAGATTGTGTATAGTATTAGTAAATTACTTAAACCTTTTAGTAATATTATTCCTGTTAATGATATTTCTATGGTTATTACTTTGACACTTAGATATATTCCTACTTTGATTGAAGAGTATAATAGAATTATTAGAGCACAAAAATTAAGAGGTATGGATTTTGATAAGGAAAATTTAATTGGTAAACTTAATATTATTAGTAAGATGTTGGTTCCGATGTTTGCTTTGTCTATAAAAAAAGCAGAAGATAGTGCGAATATTATGGATCTTAGGTTATATAATTATGGTAAGTCTAGGAGTAGTTATAGGACTTTTAAATGGAAGGGTATTGATACATTTTTATTTATTTTAAATATACTTATACTTATTATTGTAATTGTTTATTAGGAGGTATTATATGAGATATTTAATTACAGTTAGTTATGATGGTACTTTATTTGCCGGCTATCAAAAACAGCCTAAACAGAGAACTGTTCAGGGAGAAATTGAAAAAGTTTTGAAAGAAATTAGTGGTGGTAAGAAAATTGATATTCATGCTTCAGGAAGAACTGATGCTGGAGTTCATGCTATTAATCAGAAGATACATTTTGACTTGGATACTAAAATAATGATTGAAAAACTTGCTAAAGGGCTTAATAGTCTACTACCGGAAGATATATTTGTTAAGAAGGTAGAGGAAGTTAGTGATGATTTTCATGCTAGATTTTCAGCTATAGGAAAGGAATATATGTATATTCTTAATGTTGGGGAGTATAATCCATTAGAGAGAAATTATGTATATCAACATAATAAAAAACTTGATGTTGTTGAAATGGAAAGAGCTATGAAATATTTTGAGGGAACGCATAATTTTAAGTCCTTTACTAAGAGTGATGATGAAAAGGATGATTATGTTAGGACGATATCTCAAACTAATCTTATTAGGGATCCTAAGGATTTGAATAAAATTACTTTGATTTTTGTTGGAACTGGTTTTTTGAGATATATGGTAAGAAATATGGTTGGTCTTTTGATTGAAGTTGGTGAAGGTAAAAGAAAAAGTGAAGAAATTATTAGTATCCTTCATAGTGAAGATAGAAGGGCTGCTGGAAAAACGGCTAATCCTGAGGGATTATATTTAAAGAATGTGTTTTATTAATTTACAAAGTTTGATTTATATATTATAATTATTAAGAGGTGTTATGAATGGGAAGAGAACTTAAAAGAAAACAAGCTAAAAGAGAAGGAAGAAATGTTAAAGAAGTACAAATTAAGAAAAAAGAAGCTAATGAACTTAAACCTAAATCTTTATTAACTATATTAGGTGTACTTGTATTAGTTTTTGGTGTTTTATATTTAATTACTGGATTATTTATTACTAAAGATTTTTCTTGGTTTGATAAGAAGAAAGATGATACTAGTAGTGATACTAATAATGATAATACTGTTTCTAATAAAATATTAGCGGTTGATACTTTGAATCAAGGTGATGATGAGTATTATGTCTACTATTATGATAGTAGTGATAAGAATGATAGTATTAGTAATAATGTAGATAGTTTATCTAGTAAAGTATATAGGGTTGATTTAAATGATGGCTTTAATAGTAATTATGTTGGTGAGCCTTCTGGAATAGTAGATGATATTAGTGATTTAAAAGTTGAGAATCCTACTATTGTTAAAGTTTCTAATAAAAAAATTATAGAATTTTATAGTGGAAGTGAAGAGGTTAATTCTATTTTAGATTAGGGGTGTTTTATGCAAAAATTATATTTAGATTGTGATGGAGTTATTCTGGATACTGTTTCTAAAAGAATCTATGAAAAATTAAGAGAGCTTGGTATTACTACTGCTGAAGCTACAAGTATGTATTTTTCTAAATTAGATTGGGATAAATATATAGATGAATGTGGTCAAATAGATAATTCTATAGATAAAATTAAAGAGTTATGTAATTATTATGATATAGAAATACTTACACATATTAATTCTGATAATGAGGGTGTTTCTAAGATTAAGTATTTTGATAAGATGTTGCCTGGTGTTAAGGTTAACGTTGTTCCTAAAGCTATTGCTAAGGCTGATTTTATTGATCCTAAGGGTATTATTTTGGTTGATGATTTTATACCTAATTTGGATTATTGGTCTCATAAGGGTGGAATTTCGGTTAAATTTTCTGATTCTGGTAAGGAATGTGATTATGTTACAATTACTGATTTGATGGATTTAACTAAAGTTAATTTTAAAATGAGATATAAAGTTAAAGAGTAGAGGTGAAAGATATGAAACTTATGAATGTTAAGGGTACTTCGGATAGTTTACCTAATAAGGAAATTATTAAAAGACGTGTAGTTAATATACTTACGGATACTTTTGAGAAATATGGTTATTTACCGCTTGATAGTAGTATTTTGTGTTATTATGATTTACTTGCTAGTAAGTATGCTGGTGGTAGTGAAATTTTAAAGGAAGTATATACTTTGAATGATCAAGGTGATAGAGAACTTGGTCTTAGATATGATCTTACTGTACCTTTTGCTAAGGTTATTAGTATGAATGTTAATAAAAATATCAGTTTACCTTTTAAGAGATATGAAATTGGTAAGGTATTTAGAGATGGCCCTGTTAAAAGTGGTAGAGCTAGAGAATTTTATCAGTGTGATGTTGATGTATGTGGTATTGAAGGTTCTTATATTGAGGCTGAAATGCTTGAAATGACTGTTTCTTGTTACAAAAAACTTGGTATTGATATTTATATTGAAATTAATAATAGAAAATTATTGCAAGGACTTATTAGTGCTGCTGGAATTGATGATGATATTATTAATAAAGTTATTTTGTCAGTAGATAAATTAGCTAAAATAGGTGAAAATGGTGTTAGAGAGGAACTTAAAGAATTTGATATTTCTTCTGATAAGCTTGATAAGTTATTTGGTTATTTTAAATTATCTATAAATGATATTGCTAAACTTTCTATTGATAATGATATGTTTGTACAAGGTAGAAATGAAATTAGTGAATTATTTGATTATATTGATAAACTTGGTCTTACTGAGTGTAAGTTTACACCATATTTGGCTAGAGGACTTGAAATTTATACTGGTACGATATGGGAAGTATTTGATAAGAGGCAAAGACTTACTTGTGCTTTAGGTGGCGGTGGTAGATATGATAAGATTATTACTAATTTTATTGATGATGGTAATAACTATCCTGCTGTAGGTATATCATTTGGAATTGTTCCTATATGTGAAATTCTTGAGAATGATTATGATGAGTCTTTATATGATGTTCTTGTTATCCCAATGAATACTAATATTGAGTGTTTAAAATTTGCTAGTAAACTTAGAAGTAATGGTATTAAGGTACTTATTGAAATGAAAAGTAAAAAGCTTGGTAAAATACTAGAGAAGGCTGATAAGAATAATATTCCTTATGTTATTATTATTGGGGAAAATGAAATTACTAGTGGAATAATTGAAATTAAAGATATGGCTAATAGTCTTAGTACTGAAATTAATATGGATAATATTGATGATATATGTAATATTTTGAAAGTAAGAGAGTAATAATCTTTTACTTTTTATATTGCAAAAATATTAATTATTTGGTATTATATTTATAGTAAGGGATGATAGATATGGATAGTGGTAAGGTTAATAAATTTTTGCTTTTTACGACAATTCTTAGTGTTGGTATTTTACTTGTTGGTGCTACTTTTTCTTATTTTACAGTTAGTAATAAAAGTAAGCTTAATGCTGTATCTGTATCTGCTGGTCGTGTTCAACTTGGACTTGGTGTATCTGATATGACCGCTGGTATCAAACTTATTCCAACGAGAGATGAAGATATTATGACTGCTTATAAGCATAATTGTATTGATGATAATGGTTATGGTGCTTGTAATGTGTTTTCGTTTTCTTTGTCTAATTTTTCTAAAGCACAAGATGTTATTGGTAAAATTGATTTTACTGTTAATAATATTGAACATCTTAGTTATATGGTACTTGATGATAATGATGAAATTTATTTGAGTAAAACCTCTATACCTAATGGTACTTCTTCTGGTTTATCGTTAGGTGAACATTTTATATTGGGAGATGCTACTGAAGTTAATCCTACTACTAAAAATTTTAAGCTTGTTATATGGCTTAGTAATTTAGAAGAGGCACAAGAAAAAGAAGATGCAGGTACTTATAGTGCTGTTGTTACTTATTCTTCTGTTGATGGTAGTATGCTTACTGGTACTGTTAGTGGTATTAAGGATAATGGTGATTAAAAACTACATTTTTTGTAGTTTTTTTGACTTTTTTCTTAATATATGGTAATATAATTGTCGATTTTGGGGGATGATTTTATGTTTTATTTTTTAGATAAGATTGATAATTATATTAGGGATAATGGAATTCCTTTTAGAAATGTTGAAATTAATAGTGATTATTTGCCTTTATATTTTAATTATGCTATTCTTTGTAAAATTAGAAGTTTGGGTTCATTTGTTTTTGATTTGATGTGGCCAAGTAAATATGTTCTTACTTATGATGATGATAATAATTTATATTTAGAAGCTATTGGTAGTGATTGTAGAACTAGATTATTTGTATATTCTACTGATGGATATAAAAATGCATCTGATGTTAATTATAGAGCTAAAATATCTGATTATCAATTATATAAAGAGGCATGTGTTATTAAATATAATAAAAAAGTACAGGATGAAATAATGGGAAAATTAAATGAAAAATATTTGAATAGACCTGTATCTGATAAGATTAAAGAATTATATGATGTTACTAGTATTATTAATCATGAATATTCTTATTTAATGTGGGAACGTATTGCTTCTACTGTAGATTATACTAAGGAAATGGATAAAGCTAGTGATAGTATTATTGCTTATATTGATTATCTTAATACTGCATATAGGGATGATTTGCTAGAATATGATAAGGAAAAATTAGTTACTGTAAATTTTACTATGCCTGATTGTGATACTGTTGTTAGAAGAAGTGGTGTTAATAGTGGTAATAATAGTAGGGATAGAATAAATAAAATTATTCCTGCTAATGATAGGGTTAATATACTTAATTCTTTTGATTATGATTATTATTGTTTGGCTTCTAGTGGTAGTAATCGTAAGGTTGATTATTATTGTTATTTATATAGAAATTATGATGATATTCCTGTACTTGTTATTGAGTCTTATAGTGGTATTAATTATACTAAAGTCATTTATTTGGAAAGGGGATATAATTATTCTAAGGAAGAGTTTTCTTATTTGTGTAAAAAGTATTTGGAGTTATCTAATTTTGATTCTTTTCAAACTGGTAGGGTTATAAGATTTAATCATACTAATATAGAGGATTTTGATAGTAATATTAAATTAGTAATAGATGGTACTTCGAGAAAGAAAGATTATAATAAATGTATGCGTGTTAAGAAAATAGTGAATAATTTATAATAATATAAATATACTGTAACATAAAATGGTTGACAGTATATTTTTTTTGTGATAGAATATTTTAGGAAAGCGAGGGATATATATGGCAGTTAAGATTAGACTTAAGAGAATGGGAGCTAAGAAGGCACCTTTTTATCGTGTTGTTGTAGCGGATTCAAGAAGTCCTAGAGATGGTAGATTTATTGAAAATATTGGTACTTATAATCCTTTAGTTACACCTGCTGAAATTAAAATTGATGAAGAGGCTGCTATTAAATGGCTTAATAATGGTGCTATTCCAACTGATACTGTTAAAAATTTATTTAGTAAATCAGGAATTATGGAAAAGTTTCATAATTTAAAACAAGGTAAGTAATGAATAATAGTTTAGTAGAACTTACAGAGCTTATTATTAAAGGTCTTGTTAATGATTCAGAATCAGTATCGGTAAAGGAATTTGAGTCAGATGAAGATAATACTGTATTAATTGAAGTTATGGTTAATGGTGATGATATGGCTAAAGTAATTGGTCATGGTGGTAAGACTATTAATTCGATTAGAACTATAGTTCAAGCAGCATCTTTTAATCAAGATAATAAACTAGTTAAAATTAATGTTGACTCTTATTAGAACATGTAAATGTTCTTTTTTTCTTGACTTGATTTTTCTTTACTTATGTTTTATAATTAACTAGGAGGGTATGTAAGTGAGTAAGATATGTAATGTTTATGCTAGAGAAATATTAGATTCTAGAGGAAATCCTACTGTTGAAGTTGAGGTTTTATTGGAATCTGGAATAAAAGGTATTGCTTCTGTTCCTAGTGGTGCTTCTACGGGAAAAAGAGAGGCTTTAGAACTTAGAGATAATGATAATAATAGATATCATGGTAAAGGTGTACTTAAGGCAGTTAGTAATGTTAATAATATTATTAATCCTTTAATAGTTGGTATGGATGCTAATAATTTAAGAGAAATTGATGAAGTTATGATAAAAAAGGATGGTACTTCTAATAAGAGTAATTTGGGTGCTAATGCTATACTTGGAGTATCACTTGCGGTGCTTAAAGTAAATGCTTTGGAGAATAATAAAGAACTTTATGAATACTTAGGAAATGAATATAGTATGCCTAGATGTATGATGAATATTTTAAATGGTGGAGTTCATGCTAATAATAATCTTGATTTTCAAGAATTTATGATTATTCCTAGTAAAGGTGAATATAGAGAAAATTTAAGAATGGGTAGTGAAGTATTTAATACTTTAAAGAGTGTTCTTAAGGAAAAGGGTTTGTTATGTGGAGTAGGTGATGAAGGTGGATTTGCTCCTCTTATATCTGATGCAGAAGAGGCTTTAGAACTTATTAGTATGGCTATTCAAAAAAGTGGTTATATTTTGGGTAAGGATATATTTATTGGTCTTGATGTTGCTGCTTCAGAAATATATCATGATGGATATTATGTATTGGAAGGTAAAAATTATAGTAGTTTAGAACTTATTGGTTATTATAGAAAACTTATTGATAAGTATCACATTATATCAATAGAAGATGGTATGGCTGAAGATGATTATGATGGATGGAAACTTATGACAAAGGAATTATCTGATATTCAGCTTGTTGGTGATGATTTATTTGTTACTAATAAAAAGTTGTTAGAAGATGGTATAAAAATGGGAATCGCTAATGCTATTTTGATTAAACCTAATCAAATTGGTACTGTAAGTGAAATGCTTGATACTATTATGCTTGCAAAGAAGAATAATTATAAAACTATTATATCTCATCGTAGTGGTGAGACAGAGGATAATTATATAGCGGATTTTGCAGTTGGACTTAATTTAGGACAGATTAAGACTGGTTCTTTATCTAGGGGAGAGAGAACTTCTAAATATAATAGATTACTTAGAATTGAGGAAAAAATTAAATGAAAAGGTATTTGTTTATAATTGTTGGTTTGCTTTTTTTAGTGGGGTGTTCTACTAAAGAAGAGAATGAGAAGTATGCTTATTTAGAATATAAAAATGATTTGGAATCACAAGATGTTTATGATGAAGAGGATAGTCTTGATTTTGATACTTATTTTAATATTATTAGAAATAAGGATGATAATGAAAAGGTTGATTATAGTATTGTTATTGATAAGCCTGAAATAAATATGTATAATGTGAAGGCTTTACTTGTTCATGATTATATGAATGAAGATGCTTTTCCTTCTGTTGGTATATTTGATGATCCTGTAACTTTAAGAAAGGATAGTGCTGATAAAATTAAGCTTAATGGTACTATTAATACTACCGCTGATACTGGTAATATTAATTTTAAATTATATTTAGAATATACTGATGATAATGGTGAAGAAAATAAAATTTATTATGAAGTAAAAAGAGGATAATAAAATACGACAAAAAGTATATAGATTTGGCTATATACTTTTTTTTGGTGATAATATGAAAGTTAAGATTTTTGATGAGGAACATGAGAAGGATTTAGAAGAAGATATTAATAAGTTTTTAGAAGAAAATAATCCTGAAGTTATTGATATTAAACTTAGTAATTCTTGCTGTATGTATGGAGAAGAACAGATATATTGTTTTACGGCTTTAATTATGTATGAGAATAAATAGATAATGTGGTAATTTATTCTATTTAATGATATAATAACTATGAGGTAGAATATGAAAAAGGTGTATTTGAATACTTTTATATTTGGTTTGTTTGTGATTGTTATTTTTATTGTTTATGTTATTATTAATAATAATGTAGTATTTTATTTAAATGGAAATTCTACTTATATTGTTAAAGTTAATTCAAAGTATAATGATTTGGGCTTTGTAGCTAAGGTTTTTAATAAAGATTTGCAATCTTTGGTAAATATAACTGGTAATGTTGACACAACTAAAACAGGCGAATATTTAATTAGCTATAATTTGAACTTTTTAGGAAAAAATTACTATTTAGATAGAAAAATTAATGTTGTTGATAATCAAGAACCTGATATAATACTAAATGGTGATAAAGAAATTAATATATATATTGGTGATGAGTACGAAGAATTAGGTGCAAGTGCTTTTGATAATTATGATGGGGATATTACTAATAATATTGTTATTTCCGGTACTTTTGATAATAATAAAATTGGTGAATATATTCTTACTTATACTGTTAGTGATTCTTCTAAGAATGTAAGTAGTGTTGATAGAAAAATTATTGTAAAAGCAAGAGAAGAGAAAATAAAAGAAGGAAACGATTATTCTAAAAATAGTAATTATGATAAAATAAGTGATTATATTTTATTAAATGGTTATAATGTTAGTATTGGTTATTATAATTTAATTACTGGAAAAACATATCTTTATGATGAAAATAAGATATATTATGGTGCAAGTTTGATTAAAACATTAGATGCTATTTATTTGTATGATAATAATCTTGTTACTAGTGATTTAAAGGATTATATTGAGGCTGCTATTGAAAGAAGTGATAATGATGCACATTATTACTTGATTAATTATATTGGAAAAAATAATTTAAAAGATTATGGTATTTCTCTTGGTGCTAAGTATACTCTTTATGGAAATGATAATTATGGATCTACTAATGTTATCGATCAAATGATTTATATGAAAAAATTATTTGCTTTATCTAAAAATAATGATGAATTGAGAAATTTATTTATTAATAACTATGGCAATTATATGCAAATAGACGGAGTTATTAATATGCATAAATACGGTTATTATGGAAAATATTATCATGATGTTGGAATATTCTTTGACGACGAGCCTTATGTTTTGGTTATTTTAACTGAACATGGTAATAATAATGAAAAAGATGTTATTAATGATATTAGTAATTTGATGTATAAATATCACAGGAATGTTTTGAAATTAAATTAATAACTTAAAATAATACATTTTTCTTTATATAAAAATTAAAATATGGTATTATATATATATAGGGAAGTGTACTTATGAGAACAAAAAAAATATTTTTAAATATGGTATGTGATATCTTACCTTATCTTTTAATTGGTATTGTTGGTCTTGTTAAGATGAATGTACTAATTACTTATATTGGAGATGTTGGTAATGGTTATTATCAAACAATTAATCAAATTATATCTTATGTGTTTTTAGCACAAGCTGGTTTTTCTGATGCTGTTATATATAGTTTATATAAACCTTTTGCAGAGAAAAATAAGAATGATATTAATGCTATATATGGTGGAGCTAGAAAAATATTTAAGATAATAGGTTTTATTATATTGGGTATTATTTGCTTAGTAACACTAGGATTATATTTATTTTATCATTTTGAGAGCGGGTATATGTTGCCTTCACTTATTTGTTTCTTTATCATATCAACTTCTTATTTAATTTCTTATTTTGGTAAGGGACAAACTTTTATGGCAGTACTTAGTGCTGCTCAAGAAAAATATGTTTATTCACTTATATTTAATGGTGTAAAACTTTTATGTGATATTTTGATTGTAATTGTTACTGTTAAGTTTAGAACACTTGAGTCTATTGCTATTGTTATCCTTATTATGAAGATTTTGGAGGAGATTATTAATAGAATTGTTGTTAAAAAGAAATATCCAGAACTTCATGAAATAGATAGGAAGAATACTTCGATGGTTAAGATGACTAAGGATTTGGCTTGGACACAGGTTGGATTTTTAATTCTTAATAATGTTGATGCTTTACTTCTTATGGGATTTAATGGTCCAATAATGGTTAGTATTTATACAACTTATAATTATATTCTTAGATTTTTAAATGAAATTGCCTCTAGAATTGAACTTTCCTCGGTATATTCGTTTGGCAATGTTTTTGCTAAAAAAGAAGAAGATAGGGTATATCCTTTGTATAAAGAGTTTTTTGCTTTGTTTGTACTTATTGGATTTTGTATGTGCATTACATTTATGATTGGTATTAGAGGCTTTGTATCGGTATGGGTTGGTAAAGATAATTATATACTTGGATATCTTACTATTGTTTTATTTACTTTGACATTGTTTTTAAATATTTTATATTATCCGCTAGTGGCTATAATTAATGCTGATGGGTTATTTAAAGAAAATAAAAAGCATATATTTATATGTGCATTTACTAATTTATTTTTATCTATTATATTAGTTAAATATTATGGTATTGATGGTGTACTTATTGGTACTGTGATTGCATTCTTTATTAATATTCTACTTAAATCTAGTTTGGTAGCTAGACGAGTGTTTAAAAATGTTAAGATGCTTGATGTACTTAAGTATTATATTATTTCTACAGTTTTATTTGTTTTATTAGCGATTATATTGAAGCCTATAGAAAGTTTATTTTTAAGTACTAGCATTGGTTTTATTATGACAGTACTTAAATTGGGATTATTATTTGTACTAGTAATAGTGGTTGCATCTCTTATTTTATATGCAATTAGTGGTTCTGCTAGAAACTTATTTACTAGGATGTTTAGGCTTGTAAAGAGTAAAATTAAAAAATAGCTTTAGCTATTTTTTAATTTGTCTTTAACTTTTTCTATTTTATCTTTTAGTTTTTCATGTTTTGTTTTGGAATATTTTTTTATTATATTGATTCTATATTTTGGATAAGCTTTTAATATTCTTCTATTTAATACTTTTGTTTCTAATAATTCTTTTATTTTTTTATTTAATTCTTCAGTTACATCTATATTTAAGTTTTTAATTTTACTCTTTAGATTAAATGTTACTATTAGGGAGGTTATTAGATCACTTACAAATAGTATTATTAGGATTATACCTATTATTGTTAATGTGTTTTTGTTTATTTTTGATAATATTTCTGTGAAGCATGGATTAGCTATATAGACTAATATTACTCCTAAAACACCAAATAGGAAAGCATTTGTTAAACATACTCTTCCATTGATGTTGAATTTTCTATGAGAATAATCCCACCATCTGGCAGAAAATAATTTTTCCATTATATAGCTTATTAGATACTCAACAAAACTGCATATTATTACCGCTAATAAGAAGACAGTTAATGGATTATCTTTATAATGATTTAAATAAAATATCATTATAATACTGGAATATCCATAAATAGGACAGTATGGTCCTAACATGAAACCTCTATTGATAAATTTTTTTGTTTCGATAAAGACGGTTATTATTTCTAGTATCCAACCTATTATGGAGTATATTAGAAATAATATAAAGTAAAAACTAATATTGTACATCATATAAATACCTCACTTCGTAATTATAACATAAAATTATTTTTTTTAATACTAATATTGAAAAAAATGTTATATTATAATATAATTAATGAGAAAGAGGTGTAATATGAAAAGAATTTTAACTGGTTTAAAACCTAGTGGAGAGCTTACTTTAGGAAGTTTAATTGGTTGTATTAATCAAATGGTTAAGCTTCAGGATGAATATGATTCTTTTATGTTTGTACCTGATATGCACGCTATTACTGTTAAACAGGATCCTAAAATGTTAAGGGAAAGAATTAGAAAAAATGTAGCTTTATATTTGGCTTGTGGTGTTGATCCTGATAAGAATACGATATATTTACAATCTGAAAATTTATATCATGCTAATTTGTCATGGGTTTTAGAATGTACTACTTATATGGGGGAAGCTTCTAGAATGACACAATACAAGGATAAGTCTAGTAAGGGAGAAAATGTAACTGTTGGTTTATTTACTTATCCTATACTTATGGCAGCAGATATTCTTTTATATGATGCTGACTATGTTCCGGTTGGAATTGATCAAAAACAACATGTTGAACTTGCTAGGGATATTGCTCTTAGATTTAATAAAACTTATGGTGATACTTTTAAAATGCCAGAACCTATGATGTCGGAGGTTGGTGTTAAGATTATGGATCTTCAAGAACCTACTAAAAAGATGAGTAAGAGTGATGAAACTTATAAAGGTGTAATTCTTCTTTTGGATGATGAAAAAACAATTAGAAAGAAAATAATGTCTGCTGTTACAGATAGTGATAATAAAATATATTATGACAAAGATAATAAACCTGGAGTTTCTAATTTACTTACTATATATTCTTCTTTGAAAAATATATCCATAGAGGAAGCAGAAGATTATTTTAAAGATTATAATTATGGAAACTTTAAAAAAGAAGTAGCTGATTTGGTTGTTAGCGTACTTTCGAATATTCAAACTAAATATAATGAAATTATTAATGGTACTATGCTTGATGATATACTTGATAAGGGAAGAGAAAAGACTTGTGAGATAGCTAAGGAAAAGACTTTAGATGTATTTAGAAAAGTAGGACTTGGTAGAAATTAAAAAATAGCTTTAGGGCTATTTTTTATTTTTGAATATATATATCTTTATTTATTTTTATGTTATAGTTTTGTAATTTGTTAAATGTTTCTTCATTAACATTGACATTATATGTTATATTATCTTGAAAATTTTTTTTTAATATTTGACTATCTTTTAATAGGTAGTCTATATTTTTTATGTCTTCATAATCAAATATTATGGTTATATTATAGCCTTTGGTTAGTTCTATAATGTTATCTTTAGTTATTACTTCTTTGGCTACTTTTGAATATGTTCTTGTTAATAGACCTGTTCCTAGTTTTATACCACCAAAATATCTTACTACAATTATTAGTGCGTAATTTAAGTTGTTTCCTTCTAATTGAGTAAAGATGGGTAATCCTGCTGTTTTAGATGGTTCTCCATCATCGGAAAATTTGGTGTCGTTATCTATTATGTATGCATAGCAATAGTGAGTAGCATTAGGATATTCTTCTTTTACTTTATTTAAATAATCTTTTACTTCTTCTTTTATTGTTACTTTAAATAGTAGGGATATAAATTTGGAATTTTTTATTATGTATTCATATTTATTATTATTTTTTATACTTAACATATTTTTTCACCAAAGATATTGTATCAAAATTGTTTTGAAATATCAATATGACTACTAAAAATATATGATTTGATTAAAATATTATAAAAAAATTAATTTTTTTTGTAAAAATTACAATTTTTAGGAATTTTTGGTGTTTATATATATGAGGAGGTATAATATGAAGCAAAAGTTAATTGTACTTCAAGAAGGGGGTAAGGATTGTGGAGCTGCTGCTTTATTGTCAATTATTCGTTATTATGGAGGTGATGTATCGTTAGATAGATTAATTGACTTGACTAAGACTACAAAAGAAGGAACTAATTTTTATAATATTAAAGAGGCTGCTAATAAGATTGGACTTATTGGTACTGGTTATAGAGTAGAAGATATTTTAAAACTTAGGGAATTGAATGAACCTTTTATTGCTCAAATTAGAATTGATAGTTATTTTCATTTTGTTGTTGTCTATAAAATGAATGATAATAAGATGCTTATTATGGATCCGGCTAAAGGTAGAATGGAAATTGATGTTTTTGATTTTTCTAATAGCTTTACAGGAAATATTATGTTATTTGAGAAGAAGGGTGATGTTTTAGTTTTAAAAAGTAGTAAAGAAATTACTAAAATATTATTTAGTTCTATTATTAATAATAGATATTGTATTTTATTTGTTTTTATATTGTCTATAATATTTACTTCTTTATCTTGTTTGATATCTTTATATTCTAAATTTGTTTTTGATAATGTAATTGATACTAATACTAATAATTTACTAATTATAACAATTATATTCTCCATTTTGATTATTATTAAAAATATAACTAGTTTTATTAGAAATTATTTGATTATTTATTTGAATCAAAAATTAGATATTAGTATGGTACTTAGTACTTTTGCTAAAATTATTTTACTTCCTTATAAATATTATAAAAATAAAACGACATCGGAAGTATTATCACGTATTAGTGATTTGTTTAGTGTTAAGAATTTTATTTCTAAAGTTGTTATGATTATTTTGGTTGATAATCTGCTATTTATAGTGGCTAGTATTATTATTTGTAATATTAATATTAAAATATTTTTATTACTTATAATTATGGCATTTACTTATTGTTTTATGATAGTGGTATTTAATCCTATTATAAAAAATATTACTTTGAGAAAACAGGAAGATATGGCTAAAATTAATAGTTTAATTATTGAAGATGTTAGTTCTTTTGAAACTGTTAAAGGACTTAATATTGAAGATAATGTTATTTATGATTTTGATAGTGTTTATAATTCTTTTTTGAATAATGTATTTTATGGGGAAAGAATTAATAATATTATTGTATTTATTAAGATTTTAATCGAAGATATAGGACTTCTGATAATTAGTTATTTTGGTATTAAATTTGTTATGTATGATAGTTTGAGTACTGGAGATTATTTTACTGTTATGTTATTTGCTAATTATATTATTTCTCCAGGAAAAAATATTTTGAGTATTTTGAATGAGTATCATTATATTAATAATTCTATTAGAAGGGTTAATAATTTGTTAAATAATTCGATAGAGAATATTGAAGATGCAGATAATCTTATGGTTAATGGTGATATTGTTATTAAGAATTTAAGTTATACTTATAATAATAAATATAATATTTTGAATAATGTTAATTTTTTTATTAGAAATGGGGAGAAGGTTGTTATTATTGGCTCTTCGGGAAGCGGCAAGTCAACGTTATTAAAACTTATTTATAAATATTTGGATTGCGGACGTGATAGTATTTTTATAAATAACTATGATATTAATGATTTTAGCCTTAATGATATTAGAAGTAATATTGTCTATATTTCACAAAATGAAATGTTATATACCAAAACCATCCGAGATAATATTTTACTTGGGAGAAATATAGATAAAAGTGAATATTTAAATGTTATTAATATGTGTTATGTAAATGATATTATAAAAGATAATCCTTTAGGAGATAATTTTATGCTTGAAGAGAATGGCGTTAATATTTCTGGTGGTCAAAGACAAAGAATTATTTTAGCTAGAAGTTTACTTAAGAATAGTAATGTTATTATGATTGATGAGGAATTTAATCAGATTGATATTAATCTTGAAAGAAAGATACTTAAGAATTTATTTTATTATTATAAAGATAAAACTATTATTGTTATATCACATAGAAAAGAAAATGTTGATTTATATGATAGAATGATTAAGTTCTCTAATGGGGAAGTTATTAATTTAGAAAGGAGAAGATGCGATGAATAATTGTATTGATAGTAGAATTATTTTAAATAAAGATATTAAGCCTATAGTATATGTTTATATAATGATTATTATTGTAATAGTACTTTCTTTAATTATATTTTTATTATTATTTCATTATAAAACATATTATAAAGTTAATGGTATTGTATTTTCTTCTGATGATAAATATTATTTAAAGGTCTATGTACCTAGAAATTATATTGGTTATTTTAATAATAGTAATGTTTTATATATTGATAATGATAGTTATAAATATAGTATTATTTCTACTAATGAAGAGTATTATACTAATGGTGTAAATACTTATGTAATTGTTGATATAGGATTGGAACTTTCTGATAATTATAAATATGTTAATTTGGTTTTGGAACTTAAATTGCTAAAAGATGATAAAAGAGTATTTGATTATTTGTTTAAATAGAGGAGGTTTATATGAAGGAACTTAATAAGAATGAACTTATGAAAATAGATGGTGGTTCTAGTACTGTCTTAATTGTATCGGTAATAGCGGGAGTTATTACTTTTGTTACTGGTATTTTATCTGGATATTCTAATCCACAAAAATGTAATTGATGGAGGTTATTATATGAAGAAATTAGAAAATGATGAATTGTTAAAAATAGATGGAGGAACTGATGTTATTAGTGCTACGATGATTAATTCTATATATAAGATAGTTAGTTTTATATATGAACTTGGTGAGGCACTTGGTAGTTATATTCGAAGAAGTAATGAAGATAAAATGTGTAATTTATAGCTTGAAAAAGTTCAGAAGAGATTCTGAGCTTTTTTTTGAAAAAAATAAAAAAATTAGCAATTTAGTGTTGACATTGCTAAGCAATAGTAATATAATGATATTAGCAATGGAAATAATGATTGCTAAAGGAAGTGATATTGTGATCACTAATAGACAAAAAGAGATACTAAAAGTGATTGTTGAAGAATATATTAAAACTGCTAAAGCTGTAAGTTCTAATCATATTTGTAAAAAGCTTAAGTGTTCTTCTGCTACTATTAGAAATGAAATGGTGATACTTGAGGATTATGGTTTGCTTGAAAAGAATCATTTTGCTTCTGGTAGAATTCCTAGTGAAAAAGGTTATAAGTATTATGTTGATAATCTTATGACTCCTAAAAATATGACTGGAGAAGATATGCTTAAATTGCAAACTATATTTCATAATAATTCACTTGATCTTAATGATACAATTAAAAGAAGTATAGAAATTGTTAGTGAGATAACTAATTACACCGCTGTTGTACTTGGTAATGCTTCTTCTTCTAATAAACTTATGAAAGTAGAAGTTGTACCTCTTGATGATGATAAGATTTTATCTATTGTTATTACAGACAAAGGTATTGTACAGCATAAGATACTTAGCTTGCCTACTGTTGTATCTAAAGAGGAAATTAAGAAGACTGTAGAACTTATTAATAAGTTAGTGGTTGGAACTCCTATTAATGAGGTTAGTGAGAAACTTGAGTATGAAGTTAAACCAATTATAAAAGATTATGTAAGTCAATATGAAGTTTTATATAATACTTTTTATGATGCTTTTCACGAGTTTTCTTCTGCTAATGAAGATGTTCATTTTGGTGGTAGAAATAATATGCTTAAACAACCGGAATTTAGTAATATTGATAAGGTAAAAGAAATACTTAGTAAGTTTGATGATATTGATAGTATTTCAAATATGAAAGAAGAGGATAATGGTATTAATATTTATGTTGGTAGTGAAACAAAACTTACTGATGATGTTTCAGTGATTAAAACTAAATATAATATTAATGGAGAAGAGGGAACAATAGCGATTATTGGTCCTAAGAGAATGGAATATGATAGAGTTGTTGCTCTTCTTGATTATATAAAAAATAATTTAGGAGGAGAAAATGGAGAATAAAGATAAAAAACATAAAAATAAAAAAAATGAAGAGTTAAAAAAAGAAGAGTGTAAATGTTCTTGTGATGAAGAATGTTCTTGCGATGAAGAATGTAATTGTAATGAGAAATGCTCTTGTGATGAAAAAATAGAAGATAATAATCTTGATAAAATTAAGAAATTAGAAGATGCTCTTTTAAGAAGTCAAGCTGAACTTGTTAATTATAAAAGAAGAAAAGATGAAGAGACTTCAAGAATTATTAAATATGCTGAAGAAGATATACTTAAAGGCTTTCTTCCAATATTAGATAATTTTGAAAGAGCTATTAATATGGATGATGATAATTTGGATGATGAGGTTTCTAAGTTTCTTCTTGGATTTAAACTTATGTATAAACAAATTAAGGATTTGCTTGCTAAGTTTGAAGTTAAAGAAATGGATCCATTAAATAAACCATTCGATCCTGCTTATCATCAAGCTATAGCTGTTGATAATAAAGATGGTATCTTACCTGGTACTGTTACTGAAGTTCTTCAGAAAGGCTATATGTATAAAGATAAAGTGCTTAGAACCGCTATGGTAAAGGTAAGTGAATAATATGAATAAAGATAAAATTAAAGAAATTATTTATATTATTATTGCTATTATATTATCGATACTTGCAGTTAAGTTTATGATATGGTTATTGCCTATTATACTTGTTGTAATGCTTAGTATTATTATTTATAGTAATATTAAAATGAATAAGAATAATACTTCAAATAAAAATGATAATATTAAAGAAGTATTTGATTATAAAGATAAAAAATAATGAAAGGAAATGATAAATATGAGTAAAATTATAGGAATTGATTTAGGTACTACAAATAGTTGTGTATCTGTATATGAGGGTGGTGAAGCTAAGGTTATCACTAATCCAGAAGGTGCTAGAACTACTCCTTCGGTAGTAGCTTTTAAGAATGGAGAAATTATTGTTGGTCAAAAGGCTAAAAACCAAATGGTTACTAACAAAGATACTATTTCTTCAATTAAAAGAAAAATGGGTACTAATGAAAAAGTTAGTGCTAATGGAAAAGAATATACTCCAGAAGAAATATCTGCTATGATACTTGGTGACTTAAAGAAGACTGCTGAGGCATATTTAGGAGAGACTGTAACTAAAGCTGTTATTACAGTACCAGCATACTTTAATGATAGTCAAAGACAAGCTACTAAAAATGCTGGTAAGATTGCTGGTTTAGAAGTAGAAAGAATTATTAATGAACCTACAGCAGCAGCTCTTGCTTATGGACTAGATAAACAAGATAAAGCACAAACTGTTCTTGTTTATGACTTAGGCGGTGGTACATTTGATGTATCTATTCTAGAACTTGGTGATGGTGTATTTGAAGTTAAATCTACTAGTGGTAATAATCATCTTGGTGGAGATGACTTTGATGAGAGAGTTATGGATTACATTGTAAGTGAATTTAAGAAAGAGAGTGGTGTTGATTTAACTAAAGATAAAATGGCTATGCAAAGAGTTAAAGATGCTGCTGAAAAAGCTAAAAAGGATCTTAGTGGTATGAGTTCTACTGAAATTTCATTACCATTTATATCTCAAGGAGAAGATGGACCTATTCATTTAAATATGAGTTTAACTAAAGCTAAATTTGAAGATTTAATTAGAGATTTAGTAGAATCTACTACTGAACCAGTTAGAAAAGCTATGAAAGATGCTAAACTTACTGTTAAAGATATTGATAAAGTTTTATTAGTTGGTGGTTCTACTAGAATTCCTTGTGTACAAGAACTTGTTAAGAAAGAACTTGGAAAAGAACCTTCTAAAGAGGTTAACCCTGATGAGGTTGTTGCTATGGGAGCAGCTATTCAAGGTGGAGTTTTAACTGGTGATGTTAATGATATCGTACTTCTTGATGTTACTCCATTATCTCTTGGTATTGAAACTTTAGGCGGTGTTATGACTACATTGATACCTAGAAATACTACTATACCTACTAGTAAGAGTCAAGTATTTAGTACTGCTGCTGATAATCAACCTGCTGTTGATATTCATGTTCTTCAAGGTGAGAGACCTATGGCTAGTGACAACAAGACTTTAGGTAACTTCCAACTTACTAATATTCCACCTGCTCCTAGAGGTGTACCTCAAATTGAAGTTACATTTGATATAGATGCTAATGGTATTGTTAATGTTAAAGCTAAAGATTTAGGAACTCAAAAAGAACAATCTATTACTATTACTGCTACTAATACTTTAAGTGATGAAGAAATTGATAAGATGATGAAAGAGGCAGAAAAGAATAAGGAAGCAGATACTAAAAAGAAAGAAGTAGCAGATGCTAAAAATGATGCTGAACAAGTTATCTTTATGACTGAAAAAGCTATTAAAGATTTAGGTGATAAAGTTAGTGATAGCGATAAGAAGGAAGCTGAAGATTTAATTAGTGATACTAAGAAAGCACTAGAAGGTGAAGATGCTGAAGCTATTAACAAAGCTAAAGATAAGTTATTAGAGAAAGCTAATGCACTTGCTTCTAAAGTTTATGAAGAAGCTGCTAAGAATCAAAATGCTACTAATGAAAGCACTACTGAAAATAAAGAAGAAGACAAAAAATCTAATGATGATGTTGTCGACGCTGAATATGAAGAAAAATAACCAAAGTTAAAGTTCTAGTATAAAGTTTTAACTACTAGAACTTTATACTTATGTATGGAGGAAATTATGGATAAAAAAGATTATTATGAGGTACTTGGTGTAAGTAAGACTGCTAGTCAAGATGAGATTAAATCAGCTTTTAGAAAACTTGCTAAAAAGTATCATCCAGATGTATCTAAAGAAGAAAATGCTGCGGAAAAATTTAAAGAGGTTCAAGAAGCTTATGCGGTATTGTCTGATGAAAGTAAAAGACGTCAATATGATCAATATGGACATGCGGCATTTACTAATGCAAGTGGTGGTTTTTCTGGATTTGATGGTTTCGACTTTAGTGGTATGGAAGATATTTTTGGTGATTTGTTTGGTAATATGTTTGGTGGCAGATCGTCTCGTTCTTCTTCAAATAGAAGACAAGATGGAGCAGATTTGTTATACCGCATGACTATATCTTTTGATGAAGCTGTTCATGGAACTAAAAGAGATATTAAAGTTGAAGTAGAAGATGAATGTGATAATTGTAAGGGTCAAGGTGGATTTGGTAGCCATACTTGTCCTGAATGTAAAGGTACTGGAACTGTTACTAAACAGCAAAGTACAATGTTTGGTTCATTTTTATCTAGAACTACTTGTAGTCATTGTGGTGGTACTGGTACTTCTTTTGATAGAATTTGTACTGATTGTCATGGTAAGGGTAGAGTTACTAAACCTAAAACTCTTACTGTTACTGTTCCTAAGGGAGTAGATACTGGTAATAGAGTTAGACTATCTGGCAAAGGAGAAGCTGGTAGTAATGGTGGTGCTGCTGGAGATTTATATATTGAATTTACTGTTAAAGATGATGACTTCTTTAAGAGAGATGGTAATGATATATATATTACTGTTCCACTAACTATTACTGAGGCTGTACTTGGATGTAAGAAGACTATTCCTACTATTTATGGTAATGTAGAACTTTCTATTCCTGATGGTACTAAAAATAATAGTAAATTAAGATTAAGAGGTAAGGGTATTGATTCTGATGTTAATGGTAAGAAGGGTGATATGTATGTTATTACTAATGTAGTTATTCCTTCTAAACTTACTAGGGGTCAAAAAGAATTATTTAAAGAACTTGCTCTTACTGATTTAGATAATGATAGTGAATTTACTAAGTATAATAAAAGAATTAAATAAATATGTATGAAAACTTCTTATTAATTTATAGAAGTTTTCTTTTTTATATGCTATAATTAATTTACGAATTATTGTGTATGGAGTGATATTATGCAAAGATATTTTGCTAAAGAATATAATGATAAAATTATACTTAGAGATAGTGATATTCATCATATTAAAAATGTTATGAGGATGAAGATTGATGATAGAATAGAGGTTGTATTTGATAAGAAGTTATATATATGTAATATAGATTCTATGGAACCTTTAATTTTATCAATTATTGATATTATAAATGAAGAAAATAAAATTAATTTGGATGTTATTGTTGCTTTAGGGCTTGTTAAAGAACAGAAGATGGATCTTATTTTGCAAAAACTTACTGAACTTGGTGTTAATGAAATTATTCCTGTTAATATGGAAAGAAGTATTGTTAAACTTGATGATAATAAAATTAGTAAAAAAATGATAAGATGGAATACTATATGTAAAGAGGCAAGTGAGCAGTCTAAAAGAACTAGTATTCCTATTATTCATGATGTTATTAATTTAAAGGATTTATCTAAAATAGATGGTGATGTTAGGCTTGTTGCTTCAACAAAAGAAAAGGATAAATTATTAAATTGCTATTTACAAAATATAGATAATTGTGCTAAAATTGTAGTGGTAATAGGACCTGAAGGTGGTATTAGTGATAGGGAAGAGGACTATTTGTTTGATAATGGTTATAGTCCGGTTTCTTTTGGTAATTTGATCTTTAGAGTAGAGACTGCATGTATATATGTAGCTTCTATATTAAACTATTATGGTAGTAGAGGTGAATAATATGAATTTACTTAATTCATTTAATGATTTTTATGATAATTTATCTTCGAATGGTTTATTTTTCTTTTGGATAATTGTATTTTTGTTTGTGTTTTTAATATTTTTACTTATTGTTTTATATTTTAAAAATAAAAAGCTTATTAAATTACTTAAAGATAATAGGGATACTACTATTAATACTATAAGTGAAGAGGCTCCAATAGAAAACAAAGAAGTACCTATTAGTAATGCTACTTTTACAGTAGAAGATAAGATATTAGAAAATGATACTACTTCTTTAACTGATGTAAAAGAAGTAATAAAAGATGAACCTAAGAATGATGTTCAAATGGTTAATGAGATTAAGCCGATAGTTAATGAAACAAAAGTAATAAAGGATAATATTCAAGATGTGAATGGACCATATAAGAAGAATGTACTTAGAGAGATGAATACTAGAGGACAAACTTCTCCTATTAATATAGTTAAGAAAGAAGAAGTTTCTGATACTACTTTTAATGATTATAATGATAGTTTAGATACTAATGGTATAGATTTAGGTGAAGATGGTTTATCACCACTTGAAAGTATGGAAGATGTATACGATGTTAATGATAGTATGCGTTTTGCTAGTGATGTTGTTTCTAGAATGGAAAAGGATGTTAAGCCCTCTAATATAGAACTTACAGAATATGAAAAAAAGCAGGAAGAAGAGGCTATTATTAGTTATGATGAGCTTCTTAAAGTGAAGGATAAGATATATAATATTACTGAAGATGAAGAAACTGATGAATTTATTGATGAACTTAAAAATTTTAGATTGGATTTACAATAGACATAGTGATATGTCTATTTTTTTCGACATATATTTAACTACTATTAATATATACTAATAGTGGTGATGGTTAATGGGTAAGATGAAACTTAAACCTTCTAAGAAAAAATATGGAAGATTTATTAGAAAAAATATTTTATATATGGTAATTATTTATGTTATTTTTTCTATTACTTTTTATTATTCTTTAAATAATAGTAAGAAGATTAATAATATTAAGTTTATTAAGTTTTTACTTGGTGGTGGAAATAGTCATATGATGACGGACTATAAGATGATTAATATTGTTAATTCTAGTACTAATTTTTTATTTAATATTGATATTAGTAATCCTAAGAGTATACTTGATAGTGGTATTTTTATGTATGGTGATAATGATAAGACTATTTCTCTTATGCATAATGATGATTATAGTAATCTTGAGGATCTTAAAAAAGTTAGTTCTTATATGGAAGATCCTAATCCTGTTGATATTGATAATCCTATTATTTACATTTACAATTCTCATCAACTTGAGAATTATGATAATACTAATTTAGATGTATATGGTATTACTCCTAATGTTCTTATGGCTTCATATTTACTTAAGGAAAAACTTAATAGTAGGGGATTATCTACAATAGTAGAAGATGCTAATTTAACGGAATTTTTAAATATGAATGGATGGAATCATGCTAGTAGTTATAAGGCTTCAAGAATATTTATTTTGGATAAAAAAAATAAATATCCTTCTATTAAGTATTTTGTAGATATTCATAGAGATTCTGTTAGTAAGGAGAGTACTACTACTAATATTAATGGTAAGGATTATGCAAAGATATTATTTGTAGTTGGATTAGAGCATGATAACTATAAAAGTAACTTGGAAATAGCGGAAAGAATAAATAATATTAGTAATAAATATTATTCTGGATTATCTAAAGGTATTTTAAAGAAAGAGGGAGAAGGGGTAGATGGTATTTATAATCAAGATATAAGTTCTAATTCGGTTCTTATTGAAGTTGGTGGTGTTTATAATAATATTGATGAAGTACTTAATACTACTGAAGCACTGTCTAATATTTTTAATTATCTTATAAATGGTGATAAGAATGAATAAGAAAAAAATATTTAAATTTATATTTGGACTTATATTTATTGCCTTTATTATTAGTTATGTTATAGAAGAAAGTGGCTACTATGAATATAATCTTCGTAATAAAACTGTTATGACTAAAGAATCTATGGAAAGGTTTGAAAAGGATTTGAAAGATGGAAAGGATGTACTTATGGAGGATTATGTTGTAAATACTACTAAGGATTATACTTCTAGACTTACTACTGGTACTAATAAGGTTTCTTTTAAAGTTAATTCTTTTTTAAAAAAGGGTATAGAAGGTATGTTTAAAGTGGCTAGTAAATTGGTAGAGGATTAATATTTATATTTAATAAAAAGTAGACATGGTCTACTTTTGAGAGGTAAAATATTTAAATTATTATTAAATATTTTTACATCTATTATTAATACTCTCTTCTATATTTTATCTTCTCATATATATAAACACTAATTTTTTTCTAATGACCTTGGTATTAGAAAACGACGAACAATGAAGTGTGAGGCGATAATAAAATAGTTTTAATTATCTTGATAAATATTTATCTTTATAGTATAATATATTTATATTAATAAGAAGGAGAGTTGAGATGGATAAGATTAAAGATTGGGCTAAGAAAAATAAAGGTTTAGCTACGATAGTAGGACTTGCTATTATATTATTTATAATACTTTTGATTATAACACTAGAATTGTTATTAGGTGGTTCTTCTAATAAATATGGTGATAGATTAGATGGTATTGATAAGGTTAAGATTGAAGATAAGACTTATAATGAAGTAAAAGAAGAGGTTAAGAATACTGATTTAGTTACTGATGTTAGTATTAGATTACAAGGAAAGATTATTTATACAACTATTGTTTTAAAGGATGATACTAGTGTTGATAAGGCTAAAGAGATTGCTTCTAATACTTTAGATAATTATAGTAAAGAAGAGTTATCTTTTTATGATTTTTCGTTCTTTTTGGAGTGGAAGGGTGAAGAAAAAGATACTGTAATTACTGGTAATAAGCATCATAATCTTGAAGCTATAACATGGGTAAAGAGTTAGGTGAACTAATGTGAAAAAAAGAAATAATAAAGTAATTGTTTTAGCATTAGCAGGAGTTATTTTTGTATCTTTATTAGTGATATTTATACTTAATTATAGTAAAGATGATTCTAGTTTTTCAATATTAGAAAAGAAATGGATTAATGATAATGCTAGTAGTGTAATTGATGTAAGTATTTATAATGATATTCCAATATATGGTAAGAATGGTAGTGGTGTTTCTTTTGATTTACTTGATAGTTTTTCAGAGAAATATGGTATTAATTTTAATAAGGTATCTTATTTAGTTAATGATTCTACTAGTTTTAAAGATAGTGCTTTTCATGTTGTTGATAGTAATGCTAGTATTAGTAAAAATGATATTTTACTATATGAAGATAAATATGTGCTTATTTCTAATAAAAATGATTCAGTAGATAAAATAGAAGATATTACTAATATGAATGTTTTGGTATTATCTTCGGATATTGGTATTGTATCTAATTATTTATCTGATGCTAAGAATGTTGCTTTTACTAGTAAGGAAAAGATTGATGATATTGTTACTGATATGAAAAAGGATGATAAGTGTTTTGCTGTTATTCCTTATAATATGTATGTTGATTATATATTAGAAAATAACTTTAATATACTTTTTCATTTTAATGATATTTATAAGAAGTATGTTTTAACTATTAATGATAAGACTTTCTTAAATATAATGAAGAAATTTTATAATTTATATGGTAAAGATAGTCAGGTTGATTCTTATAAGAAACATTTTTTAGCGGAGTATTTTCTTGATAAAAAGATTAGTGATGTTGATAAGATTGGATATAATTCTTCGCAATATATTGTTGGTTATATTGATTATATGCCTTATTCTGGGGGTGAATCTTCGGAATTTGTTGGTACTTTGTCTAATTATTTAAGTAGTTTTGAAGATATTTATGATGTTGATTTTAAATTGTATAGGTATAATAGTGTTAATGAGCTTAAGACTGCTTTATCTCATGGGGAGGTTGATTTGGCTTTTGCTAATTTTAATACTAAAAATATGAATATTGATATTATTAATACACCTTCTTTGTTTGAAGAGGAATATGTTATTTTATCTAAAGATAAGTTTACCGCTGATTCTATTAAGAGTTTAAAAGGTAAAGATGTTACTACGATAAATGGTACTTTTATTAATGATTTACTTACTAGTAATGGTATTAAATATACTCTTTATGATAATTCTTCTGAACTTATAAAGCATATTGGTAATAATATTGTTGTTATTGATAAGGATATGTATGAATATTATAGAAATACTAAGTTTAGTGATTTTTATGAAATATATACTGGTACTTTAAATGCTGATTATACTTTTGTTATTAGAGATGTTAATAAGAATAAGGTTTTTGCGGATATGTTTAGTTATTATGTATCCACTGTAAGTTATAATACTATTCGTTATGATTATAATATTAAATCTAATGTACATGATTTTAATCTTCTTTTGATTTTCTTGATAAGTGTAGTTTTAGTTCTTGGTATTTTTGCTTTGATTATAATTATTAAAAAGAAAAAGAATAATGAAAAAGTACTTAAGAATAATGAAAAACTTAAATACGTTGATGCTATGACTTCTTTAAAAAATAGACTTTATTTGAATTGTAAGATTAAGGAATGGGATGATAATGTTATTTATCCTCAGGCATTTGTAGTGATTGATCTTAATAATCTTAAGGATATTAATGATAGTCATGGTCATGAAGAGGGAGATATTATTATTAAAAAGGCCGCTAGTATTTTGATTGTTAATCAAGAGCCTAATACTGATGTTATTAGAACTGATGGTAATGAATTTTTAATATATATGGTTGGTTATAGTGAGAAAGATGTTGTTAATTATACTAGAAGAATATACAAGGAATTAAAAGAGCTTCCTTATGGTTTTGGGGCTTCAGTTGGTTATAGTATGATAATGGATGATGTTAAGACAGTTGATGATGCTATTAATGAGGCTATTTTAGATATGAAGAATAATAAGAAAAATAGTAAGTGAGTGATATTATGTTCTCTTTAAAAAGCATTAAAAGATATTTTAGTAAGCTTATTAAAATTCTAAGTTTAAAAGAACTTAGAATTTTACCTGCCTACTTATCATATAGTTTTGTTTTGGCTGTTATTCCTATTGCCACTATTATTGTTATAGTGGCTGGTTATTTTTCGATATCTATTGATAGTATTATTAATCTTATTAATGAATTTTTACCTAGTTATGCTAGTGATATTGTAGTGGGAGTTATTTCGGGTAAGGATTTTGATATTTCAGTTGGTGTTTTAAATATTTTTACTTTTATTGCCGCTGCTAATGGTATGTATGCTATTGTTAGTGCTTCTAATGATTTGTATAAAATTGAAAATTCTTCACAAATTAAAGATAGATTTAGGGCTTTTATAATACTACTTATTATTATTAGTGCAATTCTTTTCCTTATCTTGGTACCTATGCTTGGTGATAAGATTATATTACTTTTAGGAAGATATGAATCTTTGAATAAGATAGTGGAAAATATACTGCTTATATATAAGGCTGTTAAATGGCCTATTACATTCTTATTTATTTTCTTTAATATTAGACTTATATATTCTATTGCTCCTTCATATAGAATTGATAAGAGTAGTACTACTTTAGGAGCTTTTATTACTACTGTTGGCTGGGTTATTGCTACCGCTATATTTAGTTATTATATTAAATATTTTGCTAAATATGATTTAATATATGGTGGTTTATCTAGTATTATTATGCTTCTTATTTGGTTTTATATTTTGAGCTTTATTTTGATACTTGGTATTGTTATTAATTCCACGGAGTATAATAAGAAGTAAAAGAGATATAATATGTATGGATACATTAATAGTATTACTTAGTATCCTTTTCACAGACTATGGTGTTTATATGTAGTAATACTATTTTCTCCTTAGTTTGAAGTCTTATATGGCTTAAGTGAGCATTATGGCTCACTTTTTTTAGTTTATAATTGTTTTTATGGTTATGTTATGTTAAAATTATATAGAAGGATAGTGGTATTATGAATATAATTGATATTATTCTTAAAAAGAAGAATAAAGAGGAACTTACGGAAGAAGAAATTAAATATGTAGTAGAAGGATTTACTAATGGTTCTATTTGTGACTATCAGATGTCTTCTTTACTTATGGCTATTACTATTAATGATATGACTGACAATGAAGTTATTTATTTAACTAAGTATATGATGTTATCTGGTAATACTATTGATTTGAGTTTTTTGGATAATGTTGTTGATAAGCATTCTACTGGTGGTGTAGGTGATAAGACTACTTTGATTATTGCTCCTATTGTTGCGGCATGCTCTTGTAAGGTAGCTAAGATGAGTGGTAAGGGGCTTGGATATACTGGTGGTACTATTGATAAGTTAGAATCTATACCTGGATTTAGAACTAATCTTAGTAAAGGTGAATTTATTCATGAAATTGAAGATATTGGTATGGCTATAACTAGTCAAACTGATGATGTTGCTTTAGCTGATAAAAAGATATATGCTCTTAGAGATGTTACTGGTACGACGGAATCTATTCCACTTATTGCTTCTTCGATTATGAGTAAAAAGATTGCTTCGGGATCTAAAAAACTTGTTATTGATCTTAAAGTTGGTGAGGGTGCTTTGGTTAAAGATATAGAGTCCGCTAGGAGACTTGGTAATCTTATGATTAAGATAGGTAAAGAGAATGGTATGGAAGTTATATGTCTTCTTACTAATATGAATATTCCTCTTGGTAATAATGTTGGTAATTCTTTAGAGGTACTTGAGGCTATTAATACTTTATATTATAATAAAGAGAGTAATTTACAAAAGTTATGTATTAGTCTTGCTAGTTATATGGTATCTTTGGGAAGGAATATTTCTTATGAAGAAGCTAATAATATGGTATTGGATGTTATTAGAAGCAAGAAGGCTTATAATAAGTTTTTAGAGTTTGTACTTTATCAACATGGTGATATTACTAAGCTTCCTAAAAGTAATAAGATATATGAGGTTAAGAGTGATACTTCTGGTTATTTAACGGATATTTCTTCTTTAGAGATTGCTAAGTTATCTATGCATTTAGGGGCAGGCCGTCAAAATAAGGATGATAAGATTGATTATTCTGCTGGTATTATTATTAATAAAAATATTAATGATTATGTTAATATTAATGATACTATTTTAACTTTATATACAAATAAGGATGTTCCTTTATTTGATAAGAATAAGTTATTTAAGATTAGTGATAATATAAATAATGATAATAGTAGTCTTATTTATGAAATTATTAAATAGTTTTATGAAATTATTAAATAGTAGTATTTACAAAATATTTAAAATATAGTATTATATATGACATGAAAGAAGGTATAAAATGGAAAATATGACAATGGATAAAATGGTTAATTTTTGTAAACAATATGGTTTTATATTTCAAGGTAGTGAGATATATGGTGGTCTTGCTAATACTTGGGATTATGGTCCTTTAGGTAGAGAGGTTAAGGAAAATATTAAGAAGGCATGGCATAAGAAATTTATTGAGGAGCATGTTAATAGTTATGGCCTTGATGCTGCTATACTTATGAATCCTAATGTATGGGTTGCTTCTGGTCATGTTGCTAGTTTTTCTGATCCTTTGATAGATTGTAAGAAGTGTAAAACTAGACATAGAGCTGATAAACTTATAGAAGAGTTTACTCATGGAGAAGAGACTGGTGATGGTTGGGATAATGAGAAGTTAGAAAGATATATTAGTGATAATAATATTCCTTGCCCTAAGTGTGGAAAGAGTGATTTTACTAAGATACGTAAATTTAATTTGTTATTTGAAACACATATGGGTGTTACTTCTGATTCTTCTAGTTTGGTTTATTTAAGAGGAGAGACTGCTCAAGGTATATTTGTTAACTTTAATAATGTTTTAAGAAGTATGAGAGCTAAAGTACCTTTTGGTATTGGACAGATTGGTAAAGCTTTTAGAAATGAGATAACTCCTGGTAATTTTATTTTTAGAACTCGTGAGTTTGAACAAATGGAATATGAATTTTTCTGCAAACCTGGTAGTGATTTAGAATGGTTTTCTTATTGGAAAAGTCATTGCTTAGATTTTTTAAAAGAAATTGGTATTAGAGAAGAGAATTTGAGATATCGTGATCATGCTAAAGAAGAATTAGTCTTCTATAGTAAGGCTACTACTGATATTGAATATAAATATCCTATGGGATGGGGAGAATTATGGGGAATAGCGGATCGTACTGACTATGACTTGACTGTACATCAAGAACATTCTAAAACGGATATGAGATATTTAGATCCAGAGACTAACGAAAAATATTTACCTTATGTTATTGAACCTTCAGTAGGTGTAGATAGATTATTGCTTGCAGTACTTTGTGATGCATATAATGAAGATGTACTTGATGATGGAACTACTCGTGATGTTTTAAAAATACATCCTTATTTGGCACCATATAAAGCATGTATTCTTCCGTTAGTAAAGAAATATCATAGTGAAAAGGCTATGGAAATATATAATATGCTTGCTAAATCTTTTATGGTTACTTATGATGAATCTGGTAGTATTGGTAAGAGATATAGAAGAGAAGATGCTATTGGTACTCCTTATTGTATTACTATTGATGAAGATACTATTAATAATGGTACAGTTACTATAAGGGATAGGGATACTATGGAGCAGACTACTGTTAAAGTAGAGGAACTTACTAAATATATTGAGGATAGGATTAAGTTTTAAAGAACAATATACTTTGTTCTTTTTTTCTTTTGTTCTTAATTCAATCTTTCTTATAAGTTACTTCAAGTAATATATATTATGTTTGAGATATTATCATAAATTAATCATAAAATATTGATATTATTAACAGATAGTTATTGACAAAAAAAAGAAATAGTCATATAATATATTCATATTCAAAGCAATGAGAAGGACAAGATTATATATATTTTATTTATAGAGAGTTAGTGGTTGGTGTAAACTAATAATAGAGATATATAATTACTACCTTTGAGTGTACTCGAAAGAGATTACCGGGTAAAACCGTTATCATAATTAAGACCAAATAAGGATGGTACCGAGATGTATTCTCTCCTTTAAGTGGTCTTTTTTTATTTATAGGAGGTTAGTATGAATATTAAAGGATATGTACCAGTAGAGGTACAGGGTAATAGAGATTATTTATGGTATTTAAGTGTTTTAAATTTGAATTTGAGTGAATTATTAGAATTAAGAGAGGAATTAAGATGGTTCGGTGCTAATTCTGATTCTATTAGAATATTAGATGGATATATTAGAATGAAGTATAATATTTATGTTAATAATGATCATTATTATGATAATGATGGTTTTGGATATAGAAGAGAAATTAAGAAAGAAACTAAGATTAGAAAGATGAATAAGAAAAGGAAATCAAAGGAAAGGAATGGTAAATATGGTAAATATTAAAGAAAATGAAGATTTAAGTAAATTAAATCATTCTTGTGCACATTTACTTGCACAAGCTGTAAAGCATTTATATCCTAATGCTAAGTTTTGGGTAGGTCCTGTAATAGAGGATGGCTTCTATTATGATATTGACTTAGGAGAAGATGTTATTAAAGAAGATGATTTGCCTAAAATTGAAAAGGAAATGAAGAAGATTGCTAAGGATGGTAAAAGGATTGTAAGACATGAAATATCTAAAGATGAGGCTTTAGAAATGTTCCGTGATGATCCATATAAAATAGACTTAATTAGTAGAATGGATGAGAATGAAACGGTAATATCTTGTTATACACAAGGTGATTTTACTGATCTTTGTAGAGGACCTCATGTTGATACTGTAAAGGAACTAAAATATTTTAAGTTACTTAAGGTAAGTGGTGCTTATTGGAAGGGTGATTCTAATAATAAGATGCTTCAGAGAATATATGGAGTATGTTTTAGAAGTGAAGAAGAACTAAAAGAACATTTAGATTTTCTTGAGGAAGCGAAAAAAAGAGATCATAAGAAATTGGGTAAAGAATTGGAATTATTTATGATAAGTGAATATGGACCTGGATTTCCTTTCTTCTTGCCTAAAGGAATGATACTAAGAAATGAACTTGAAAATTTTTGGTATAGAGAACATACTAAAGAAGGATATCAATTTGTTAAGACTCCTATTATGTTAAATAAAGAATTATGGGAGTTATCAGGTCATTGGTATAATTATAGAGAAAATATGTATACTAGTGAGATAGATGATAAGGTGTTTGCTATTAAACCTATGAATTGTCCTGGCGGAATGTTAGTATATAAAAATTCTTTGCACTCATATAAGGATTTACCTCTTAGAATAGGAGAATTAGGACAAGTACATAGACATGAAGCTTCTGGTGCTTTAAATGGTTTATTTAGAGTAAGAACATTTACTCAAGATGATGCTCATATTTTTATGAGACCTGATCAAATAGAAGAAGAGGTTATAAGATTAATTAATTTTATTGACAGAATGTATAAAATATTTGGATTAACTTATGATATTGAATTATCAACAAGACCTGAAGAAAAATATATTGGTGATTTGGAAATTTGGAATAAATCAGAAAAAGCATTGCAGGATGCTTGTAATAAGGCAGGTCATGAATGTAAGATTAATCCTGGTGATGGGGCTTTCTATGGACCTAAGCTAGACTTTCATATTAAAGATTCTTTGGGAAGAGTATGGCAATGTGGTACTATTCAGCTTGATATGAATTTACCTGAAAGATTTGATTTGGTTTATATTGATAAAGATGGTTCTAAAAAGAGACCTGTTATGCTTCATAGGGTTATTTATGGATCAATAGAAAGATTTATCGGTATTTTAATTGAACATTATGCAGGTGCTTTTCCATTATGGCTTAGTCCAGTACAAATAAATATTATTCCTGTTAATAATGAATATCATTTAGAGTATGCTAATAATGTTCTTGATGAACTTAGAAGTGATGAATTTAGGGTTGAATTGGATTCTAGAGATGAAAAGATGGGATATAAGATAAGAGAATCACAAACTAAGAAGATACCTTATACTTTAGTACTTGGTAATAATGAAAGGGATAATAATACTATTACTTATCGTAAATTTGGTAGTGATGATAGTACTACTGTAACATTAGAAGAGTTTAAATCTATGTTAGAAAAACAAATAGAGGATAAGAAATAGAATTAAATTAAATGTAAAGTATTAGGAGATACTTTGCATTTTTTTTACTCATTTGCTATAATATTAATGGAGGTACTATGAAAGAGAAGGCACTTGAAATATTAAAGAAATTTGAGGATAATGGATATGATGCTTATATAGTTGGTGGTTATGTACGTGATACTCTTTTAAATAGAAAGACTAATGATATTGATATATGTACATCTGCTACTCCTAAGGATATATTAAATTTATTTGAAAATGTAAGTATATCTGATATTGAATATGGTAGTGTAGTGGTATCATATAAGGGATATAAATATGATATAACTACTTTTAGAAAAGAAATTAAGTATGAAAATAATAGGATTCCAGTTAATATTAAATATATTAAGAATATAAAGAAGGATTTATTGAGAAGGGATTTTACGGTAAATACTTTATGTATGAATAGTGATGGTAAGATACTTGATATTTTAAATGTTAAGAATGATTTGAATAATCATATACTTAGGACAGTTGGAAATCCTAGATATCGTATTAAAGAGGATTCTCTTAGAATACTTAGATGTATAAGATTTGCTACAATACTTGATTTTGATATTGAACCTAAGACTAAACATTTTTTATCTAAATATAGTTATCTTTTGAAAAGTTTATCGATGAATAGGAAAAAAGAGGAACTTGATTGTATATTTTTATCACAGAATAAGGAAAAGGGTATTAAGTTATTGATTGATTTAAGTTTAACTAATGCTTTGGATATTAATAAATTACCTAATATTAAGATATGTAATGATTTGATTGGTATTTGGTGTCAATTAGAGGTAGATGATATTTATCCATTTACTAAATTGGAAAAGAATCAGATGAAGGAATTAAGGGAATTGTTAAAGTATGATAAGCTTGATAATTATTTGTTATATAAATATGGTCCTTATCTTTGTACGGTATATGGAGAAATACGTGGTATATCTAAAAGAAAGATTAATACTATATATCAGGAATTACCTATTCATACTTCTAAGGATATTTTAATTAGGGGAAATGATATATCTGATATATTGAATAGGGAACCTGGTAAATATATTAAAGAGATACTTACTGATGTTGAAAGAAAAATATTGGATAATGAATTAGATAATAATTATGATGATATTAAGAAGTATATACTAGATAATTATAAGTAATTATCTAGTATTTTTTTTTAATTTATACATAATAATTACTATGAAAAAAATATATTTGGTATTTATGATATTGTTACTGACTGGTTGTAGTAGTTATTATAGGAAAGAAGAGGATTATAATTATTTACCAGATAATTCTATTAGATTTATTAGAGATGATACTACTTGTTTTCTTATTAATAGGAATGATATATATTATTTATTATATTTTGATTATTTTGATAGTGATATATATAGTGATTATTATATTGATTTGAATGATATTGATAGTGGTATTGTTATAAATGACTTGGTTATTAAGAGGAATGATAAGATAGAAATAAATATTGATAATTATAATTTTTGTATATATATTAAAGAACTTGATAGGGATAATTATGGTAATTGTGATTTTTTATATTTATATAATATTGATGATGATTTTTATATTACTTTAAGTAATGATATGTATATACTTTTTTATGATAGTTATACTAGGTTTAATTATAGGTTTATGTATCATTTATCTTTAATATGGGTTGATTCTTATACGATAGATAAATCTTCTTATTTGACTATGACTATAAGGGATAATAATTTTATTATAACAACGGATAAAATAAGAGGAAAAACTATTCACAAAAAGGGAAAATCATAGTATAATAGGCTAAAGGATGTGATAAATATATGTCTAAGAAAAGTGTATTTATATTACTTATGGTATTTATTGTATTAATACTTGGTATATATATTTATCCTTCTATTAAGAATGATAATTATCAGAAGAGATTGATTAGTGATATATATAAGAATACTGATATTAAGGATATTGAATATTTGAATAAAGATAATAATTATTATGTTGTTAAAGATCGTGATAAGGTAATTGTACTTGATTTGAATTATGAAGAGGTATATAGTATAGATAAGAGTAAGTTAAAGGATAATGATTTGGATTTGGTGTATAGAAGAAATAATTTATATTATGAAGAAAAAATAAGAGATGGTGATAATTTGACTTATAATTTTTATAATATAGATAATAATGAATTAGCTTATCAAGTGTTATTAGGAGGTAATGATGGATAATATTGAGAAATTATTAAAAGATAGACCGATAATTGTACCTAGATATTTGTTTAATTATTATTTGAGATTGGGTATTACTGCTGAGGAATTAATAGTACTTATATTTATTATTGATAAAGGGGATAGGATTGTATATAATCCGGAAGAAATAGCTATTAATTTGGGAATGGATAAGTTTAAGGTTATGGAAATTCTTAGTAGTTTGGATGAAAAGAAGATAATATCTATTACTTTAGAGAAGAATAGTGATGGAAAGAGTGAAGAGTATATATCACTTGATTTGTTGTATAAGAAGATTGTTGGTTTGATTATTGATAATAAAAAGGAAAAGACATTAGATAATAGTGATATTTTTAGTACTTTTGAAAATGAGTTTGGTAGACCTATATCTTCGATGGAATGTCAGATTATTAAGGGATGGATTGATGATAATTTTTCTCATGAGTTAATTATGGAAGCTTTGAAGGAAGCTATTTATAATGGGGTTACTAGTCTTCGCTATATTGAAACTATTTTATATAATTGGCGTAAGAAGGGTTATAAGAGTAAAAATGATGTTATGGAAGCTAAAAATAAGGCTAGGGAAAGTAGAAAAGAGGAAACTAAGGATGTTTTCTTCTATGACTGGTTAAATGATGATTAATATGATTATTGATTATTTAGATGAATTGTTTCCTAATCCTAGATGTGAACTTGAATATACAAAAGATTATGAATTATTGATGGCAATAGTAATGAGTGCTCAAACTACTGATAAGAGGGTAAATGAGGTAAATAGGGTATTATTTAATAGATACAAGTCTATTTATGATATTGCTAATGCTGATATTAAGGATATTGAGAGGATAATTAAGCCTATTGGTACTTATAAAAAGAAAAGTGTATTTATTAAGGAAATTGCTAATAGATTGATAAATGATAATATGATGCCTATTCCTAATAATAGGGGGTATTTAGAAACTCTTCCTGGTGTGGGTAGAAAGACGGTGAATGTTTTTTTATCTGTTATATATAATGAACCTACCATAGCGGTGGATACGCATGTTAATAGGGTTAGTAAAAGACTTGGACTAGCTAATGAAAGTGATGATGTAATTGTTGTGGAAAAGAAGCTTATGAAGAGAATTCCTGAGGATAAATGGAATAGGGTGCATCATCAGTTGGTGTTTTTTGGTAGATATAAGTGTAAGGCTATTAATCCGATATGTGATGATTGTAAATTGAAGGATATGTGTAAATATTATTCTATGCACTCTAAGCCTAGGTCTTAGAGTGTTATTTTAAGTCTATTGTGATAGTCTTAAAATAAATATTTTGGGTGTTGAATTAAAGGATGATATGATATGAAGTTTAAAAGAATATATGTAGAAATAACTAATGTTTGTAATTTGAGTTGTTCTTTTTGTAGTCTTACAAAAAATGAAAAAAGAGAAATGACTCCTGATGAATTTGAGGTTGTTATGAAAAAGATATGTGATTATACTGATTATGTATATCTTCATGTTAAGGGAGAACCTCTTACACATCATTATTTGGATGATATTCTTGGTATTTGTAATAAATATAAGAAAAGAGTATGTATTACTACTAATGGGGTGTTTATTAGAGATAAACTAGATGTACTTAATAAGTATGATAATATTTATCAGATTAATATATCTCTTCATAGTGAGAATAATAAGAGTAATTATATAGATGATATTTTTTATAGTGTTGATAGGTTATCTTGTTATGTTAGTTATAGATTTTGGACATTGGATAAAAGTATGGATACTTTAAATAATAAATATTTAGATATGATTAGAAATAAATATAATGTTCTTGAATTATATGATAAGATGAAACTTGAGGATAATGTATATTTGAGTTTGGATAGTAAGTTTGATTGGCCTAGCACTTATAATGAGTATTATAATGAAAATGGTACTTGTCTTGGTGGTAAAAAACAGATTGCTATTCTTGTTTCAGGGACTGTTTGTGTTTGTTGTTTGGATGCTGAAGGTGAGAGTAATCTTGGTAATATTTTTACTGATAACATGGAAGATATTCTTGGTAGTGATAAATATTTAAATACTATTAAAGGTTTTAATAGTAATAAGGTCTATTTAGATATATGTAAACATTGTTCATATAAAGATAGATTTTGTAAATAATAAGTAAAGAAATGGTAAAAGAGTTTTTACTTTTTTTCTTTTGTGGTATACTAATATGTAAGAGAGGTATTAATATGTGTGGAATTAATGGAATTATAAGTAAAGAAAAAAATAAAGATAAATTAATTAAAGAAATGAATAATAGAATTATACATCGTGGTCCGGATGCTGAAGGTATTTATGTAGATGATTATGTGGCTTTGGGACAAAGAAGATTATCTATAATTGATATAAAGGGTGGAGATCAACCTATATATAATGAAGATAAGAGTGTTTTGATTGTATATAATGGTGAAGTATATAATTATAAGGAATTAAAAGAAGAGTTGAAGGAATATAAATTTACCACTAATACTGATACTGAGGTAATACTTCATGGTTATGAAAAATGGGGTCATGAGTTACTTAATAAGCTTAGAGGAATGTTTGCTTTTGCTATTTATGATAAGAATAAAGATGAGGTTTTTATAGCTAGAGATCAATTTGGTATTAAGCCTTTATATTATTATAAGAATAATGATGTTATTTTATTTGGATCTGAGATTAAGAGTTTTTTAGCTCATCCTAAATTTATAAAGGAACTTAATAAGGAATTATTGGGACCTTATTTGACTTTTAGTTTTACTCCTACGGATGAGACGTTTTTTAGGAATGTTTATAGATTACCCGGGGGTAATTATATGACTATTAATGTTAAGAATGGTGATATTAAGATTAATAGGTATTTTAAGGTTTCTTTTTCTTCTTCTAAAGATAGTTTTGATGAGATGGTAGATAAGATATCTAATGTTATGGAAGATTCTACTAAACATCATTTGATTAGTGATGTTGAGGTTGGTTCATTTCTTTCTAGTGGTGTTGATTCTTCTTATTTGGTTAGTTTAGCTAGACCTGATAAAACTTATACTATTGGTTTTGATTTGGCTAAATATAGTGAGATTGATTATGCTAAGGATTTGACTGATAAGTTAAAGATAAAGAATATTAGTGAAAAGATATCTAAAGAGGAATATATGAAAGCTATTCCAGATGTATATTATCATATGGACGAACCTACTGCGGATGGTTGTGCTATTGCTGTTTATTTTTTATCTAGATTAGCTAGTCGTGATGTTAAGGTTGTTTTATCTGGAGAAGGTGCTGATGAGTTTTTTGGAGGGTATAATAGTTATGATGATAATTTTTATACCAAGTTACCTCTATGGTTAAGGAAATCTTTTGCTGGTGTATGTAAGGTATTGCCTAAGAATAAGTTTACAAGATATATTATAAGAAGAGGTAAGTCTTTAGAGGATTCTTATGTTAGTATTAATAGAACGTATTATGATGATGAACTTAAAGATGTATTGAATAGTGATAATTATATTAAGAATAGGGATATAACTAAAGATATATATGAAGAGTATAAGGATTATAATAAGCTTGATAAGATGCTTGCTGTTGATATTAGATATTGGCTTAGTAATAATATTTTGACTATAGTAGATAAGATGACAATGGCTCATTCTATTGAATCTAGAGTACCTTTTACGGATATGGAAGTGTTTAAGATTTCGTCAATGTTACCTAGAAAATATAAGGTATCTGATGGTACTACTAAAGTTGCTTTAAGAAGTGCCGCTAAAAGGGTTATTCCTAATGATGCTTATAAGAAGAAAAAACTTGGTTTTCCTGTACCTATAAGGGAATGGATTAGAGAAGATGATTTTTATAATGAGATTAAGAATACTTTTAATACGGATATTGCTAAAGAGTTATTTAATAATGATTATTTATTAAGAATATTGGATGAACATAAGAATAGGGTAAAGGATAATTATAGGCGTATTTGGGCTGTTTATAGTTTCTTGAAATGGTATGATGAGTATTTCGTATTAAGATAGAATTTATTTTCTATCTTTTATTTTTGTTTGATATATAGTATAATGGTTAAGAAGAGGTGTGAGATGAAAAAATGGAAATTTAAAGATAATATATTATTAATAATTGCTTCACTTATATTATTATTATCTATATATTTGAAGGTTAATATATATAATTCTTCTTTTGATCAGTATATGTATAGTGTTCTTAAGATTTCTGGAGCAGGTGGACAACCAGTTAAGTTTGTTAGTTATATTATTTCTTTCTTTGTTTTTGTAATAATATATGGGATATTTTTATTACCTACGATTGATTTTGATAAGAAGTTATATATAAGAAATAGTAAAAAGAAGGAAAAACAAATATTACCGATAAAAAATACTAAGAGATATAATAGAATAGTTCTTGCAATATCTATAATTTGTTTAGGAATAAGTGTTGGTTTTTTTGGTTTTGCTTTTAATGGTTTAGTTAATAGTGATTTATTTAAGGATTATTATGTATCTGGTGATGATGTTAAGATAGATTTTCCTAATAAGAAGAGGAATTTGATATATATTTTTATGGAATCTACTGAAACTTCTAATGTTAGTAAAGCAAATGGTGGTACATTTGATGTTTCGATAATGCCTAATTTAGAAAATATGGCTTTGAATAATTTGAATTTTTCTAATACTAATTTACTTGGTGGTGCTGAGGAGTCATATGGTACTAGTTGGACAGTGGCGGCGATGATTGCACAAACTTCGGGTGTTCCTTTAAAGTTGAAAGTTGATGACTATGATAGTAATAGTACTAAATTTAGTAATATTGTTACTTTAGGTGATATTTTAAAAGATAATGGTTATAATAATTATTTGATGATTGGTTCTGATTCGGAGTTTGGTGGTAGAAAGGCTTATTTTAGTACTCATGGTTATGAGATAAGTGATTATTATACCGCTATTAAAGAAGGTAAAATAAGTAGTGATTATTATAAATGGTGGGGTTATGAAGATAAGAAGTTATTTACTTATGCTAAAGAGAAGTTAATGGAGATATCTAAAGATGATGAACCGTTTAATTTGACTTTATTAACTGCTGATACTCATTTTGCTGATGGTTATTTGGAGGATGATTGTGAAGAGGTATTTGATAATCATTATGCTAATTCTTTCTATTGTTCTGATAAAATGGTTAGTGATTTTATATCATGGGTTAAGGAACAAGATTTTTATGATAATACGACTATTATTATTACTGGTGATCATCCTACTATGCAGAATAATTTTTATAAGTTGGATAATGGGTATAAGAGAACTGTATTTAATACTTTTATTAATGTATATAATGATAATAATGTAAGAAATAAGAACAGGATATTTACTACGATGGATATGTTTCCTACTACGCTTGGAGCTATGGGAGTAAATATTGAGGGTAATAGGCTTGGTATTGGTACTAATTTGTTTTCTGATTCTAAGACTTTAGCTGAAGAAATGGGTATTGATAAGCTTAATACTGAGCTTAAAAAGAATTCAGCATATTATTATCAATATATTAGAAAAAATGAAGATAAAGAAAAGAAATAGACTTGCATTTGCAAGTCTATTTTGTTAATTTATTTTTATTGTTTTTGTAATACTATTTTTATATTTTAGTTTATATACAACACTATAAGTAATAGTGGCTTCTTCTCCAGATTCTAGATTATTGATAGCATCTTCTAAGTCATTTACTGTAAGTTTAGTAGTACCATTTAATTTGTATGTAATTAGTGAACTATTTGTTACATCTTCACCTTCAAATGTTACTTTTATTCCTGAATCATTGTAAGAACCTTTATTGTAATTTGTTGTATTATCATTTAATGTTAATTCTAATTTATCACTATTTGAACCGCTACCACCTGTACTATTAATTGTTGTTGAAACACCATTACTAGCATTTGCTTTGAAATTACCATATTCGGCTTTTACTACTATTTCAATATTTCCACTAGTAGTAGGGTGGTATATGTATTCTGTTTTTTCTGTAAATGCAATTCTATCTAAGTTTCCAGAAGGTGATTTTACATAGATACCAAATCCGTTTCCTCCTAGAGTACTGCTATTATAGTTAAGTCTTGCTTGTAAGTAATTAGCAGAACTTTTTCCAAATACGGAGTTGCTAAAATATTTTGTTAGGTAAGTTGAGTTAAGTACATCTGGCTCTTTCCAGCTCCATGTTAGTTTATATCCTTCTGATGTTTTAGTACTTGATAGGTTAGTTACTTCATCTAGTTTTGCATATCTTTGCGATACTTCAGTAGGTTGTGTTCCTTTTTTAAAGTATTCGGTTATAACCATATCACTTGGTGTATATTCACTTGGTAGTTGTGCTGGCCATGTTTCTTTTTCAACTGTAGTTGCCACTACTGATGAAGGTATTTCCCATTCTTTTGTTGTTTTTGGTATATATTTCATTACTGAACGCATAACGGCATCTTTTGGAGCACTAGCACCACTTAGATAGTGACTACTATCGACTTTTTCATATCCATACCATAATGCTACTGAGTATTCTGGTGTGTAGGCAACAGTCCATAAGTCGTTAACGGCACTACTAGGAATTCCTAGGGCTTTTGTTGTGGCTTCCGATAAGTTTGATGTTCCTGTTTTGGCTGCTACTGTAGATCCAGCTACTTTTGCTCCACCATTGAATCCATAATCAACAGCGTATTTTAATACGTTGTTCATAAGATATGCTGTTGAATCTGACATAACTTTTTTCTTTTCTTCAGAGAAATCTACTGTTTCTCCAGTACTTCTATATTCTATTTTTGTTACAGCATGGGTTTCAATATGATATCCTCCATTAGCAAATGATGCATATGCTTCGGCCATGTCTAGTGGTGTAACACCATATGCCATACCACCGATGGAGTAGGCTTCATTGATAACGTTATCTGCTCCTGTTTTTTCATCTTTTTTATAGTTTTCTGATTTTGTACTATATGCAACATCTAATCCTAGATTATTAACAAAGGTAACAATATTCTTTTTATCTACTTGTTGGAAAGCTTTAAGAGCTGGTATGTTTCTTGATACACTAAGTGCTTGTCTTAGTGTAATTAATCCTTGATAACTACCATCCCAGTTTCCTATTTCTGGTCCATTTGTATAAGTCCATGGTTCATCATTGAATAGGGTATATGTAGAGAAATCGTTATATTCCATACCTGGACCATAATCAAATATTGGTTTAGCGGTACTTCCTGGTTGTCTACGTGATTGTGTTGCGTAATTCCAATCTCCGGCATTACGATTACGACCTGCACCGATTGCTACGATTGTACCATCATTAACATTAGTAACAGCAACACCTGCTTGTACTGTATCATCAGCCCAAGTGTGATCTTCACCACTAAGTACTTTATTAATACCATCTTGAACTGTTCTATCCATAGCTGTATATATTTTCATTGATACTTGTGCTGGGTTATTACCTGTTTTATTTTCTACTTCTTCAATTACGGTATCAATGTAACCTTGATAATCACTTTGAGTACCACCGCCAGCTAACATGCTTTCAACGCTAACATCTTCAGCCATTTTCTTTTCTTCTTCAGTTATGTATCCGTGTCTAACCATTAATGTTAGTACGGTATCTCTTCTTTTTGTTGCTGCTTCAGGATTTTTGTATGGATTATACCTATTAGGAGCTTGATACATACCTGCTAATAGTGCTGCCTCTGGTAAACTTAGTTCGGAAACATTTTTACCAAAGTAATATTTACTGGCTTCTTCAACACCATAAACTGTTCCTCCTAAACAACTGTCATTAACATACATTTCTAATATCTCATCTTTAGTATATTTTTTCTCTAAAAAGAATACTGATAAATATACATCTTGAAATTTTCTTACTATTTTCTTTATTTTATTTGTTTCAACAGTATCTTTTTTTGTTAGATTATTTTTTACTGTTTGCATTGTAAGAGTAGAGGCTCCACCGGCATCATCACGACCTACAAGATTAAGAAGTGTTGCTTTTATAAATCTTGCCATATCAACACCATTGTGCTGGTAAAATCTTGAATCTTCAGTAGCCACAAGAGCATCTACTAGTACTTGAGGTAAATCATCAAAAGTAATAGATTCTCTTTTTTGAGCTCCTAAGGTAGCTATAACATTATTATCTTTATCATATATTACTGTTTGATCTTGATTTTTTAGTGCTTCTGGATCAAAAGAACCACTACTTATAACAATGTATAGCATAAATAGGGCTGCTGCAAAAATACAGAATATAGCAAATCCTAAAATGATAATTAAGATTTTTCCTCTTATACTTTTATCTTTAAATTTTTCTTTTCCTATTATATTATTTTTCCTTTCGGTTTTATTATTTTCTTTCTTTCTACTACTATTAGTGCTTTTTGTAGTAGTTTTTTTCTTAGGTACTTTTTTCTTTGTACCATCAGAAATAGCTTTTTTTCTATCTCTAGAACTCACAAATTCAACTTCCTTTCTTTCTCTAAAATTTCTTTTTTCAATATTCTTCTTTTTTATATTTATACTATTTGAATTGAGATATACAATTAGTAATGGTGAGATAATTAATAGTACTAATGAACCTTTTATACCAAATGTAATGATACTTAATACTGTTATAGTTATATACATAATAATAATTATTAGTATCATTTTTCTATCTCATTGATTAGTTTATCAACTATTTTTATATAGTCAAGTCTAGGAGCATATTTGATATCTAGTTTGTAGCAGTTATTTTCAAAGTAGTCAAGTGGAATAGATTTTCTTTCTGTGTTATCTACATAATTTATTAAATTATTACCTGGAATAATAAAATCTTTATGTAAATTGTTAAATCTGACAATTAAAAAGACAATTCCTTGATGCTTTATTACTTTTCTAATATATGCTAGCTGATGCTCATGAATATTACTGATTGGGAAACTAGTACTACTATTAGTTTCTTTGGCATCGAATTCGATATAATAACCTTTATATACGCCATTATAATCTAATGTTGATTGAGTTTCAAAAAATCCATCAGTAATTCGCATATCCTTATAATTGGTTTTTGTTATTCTAATAGGGGTTGGCTTTTTATAAATAAGAGCAATATCATAAGTTAGATAGTATTTATTTGTTTCATTGATATCATTCTCAAGTCCCATACCTCTATTAGCGTAAGTACTATTAAAGTTAATTTTATAACTCATGGGATACCTCCCATATAAATTATACTATAAATAAGTAAAAAAATCTACATAATTGATAAAAGATTGGAAAATTGACATTTGCTGTGAAAAATAAAAATAGATCACTGTAAATGATCTATTAATCTAAATCTTTAGTAAGTATACCTATATTAACTAGACCTGAAAGTAGTACTAGAATATATACTATTCTTGTTAACATACTTTCGTCTCCGAAAAGGTATTCTACTAGATTGAAATTGAAAATACCTACTAAACCCCAGTTTATACATCCTATTATACTGATAACTAGAGCTATTTTATATAATGTGTTCATTAATAATATCCTCCTTTTTATAATATTTTCTGCAGAAAATTATAAATTATTCATCATATAAGAAATTTTATTTAATATAATTTAGAGAAAGAATAAGGAAGGTGAAGAATGAAAAAAAAGTTATTGTTTTTGATAATGATAATTGGTGTATTTGCTATTAGTGGTTGTGGTAAAAATAGTGAGAGTGATGTTATTAAGGATTTAACTAAAAAAATTAATGATTCTAAAGCTTATTATGTTGATGGAACATTGGAAATTGTTAATAATGAAGATGTATATACTTATAATGTTAATGTATCATATAAAGAAAAAGATAATTATAAGGTTAGTTTGGTAAATACAGTTAATAATCATGAACAAATAATTTTGCGTAACTCTGATGGTGTATATGTTGTTACTCCTAGAATTAATAAGAGTTTTAAATTTCAAAGCGATTGGCCATATAATAATTCACAAGTGTATTTATTAGGACCTTTATTAGATGATATTACTAATGATGCAAATAGGACATTTGAAAAGGTTGATGATGGTTCTAAGATTATTGTGGCCGCTAATTATCCAAATAATTCTAAATTGGTAAAACAAGAGATATTATTAGATAAGAGTAATAATATTAAAAAGGTAACTGTTTTTGATAATAATGGTACTGCGCAAATTACGATGAAATTTAATAAAATAGATTTAAATAGTAAGTTTAATGATAATTATTTTGATTTAAAACAAATAATTGATATTAAAGAAGATAATACAGATAATACTACAAATAGAGAGAACAATAGTGATGAGAATAAGAATACTACTGATAATAAAGTAGAAGATAATAGTACTACTGAAAATAATAATACTAATGTAAATGAGAATAAGAATACTAATGAGAATAAGAATGAGGATAAGAAAAGTAATGAAACTAAGCAAACTAGTTCTATTGAGGATGTAATTTATCCAATGTATATACCTGCTAATACATATTTATCTAATAAAGAAAAGGTAAGCAAGGATGATGGTGAGAGACTTATATTAACATTTGATGGGGATAATCCTTTTATGTTAATAGAGGAGACTGTTACTTATGAAAAAGAGCATTTGATAGTACCAACTTATGGTGAACTTGAGGTTATGGCTTCTACGGTGGCAATTGTAAATGATAATTCGGTTAATTGGATTGATAATAATATTGAGTATTATGTTGTAAGTGATAAGTTATCTAAGAGTGAATTGTTAGATATTGCTAGAAGTATATCAGTATTACCAGTAAGTAAGTAGAAATACTTGCTTTTTTCTTTTTATAAAAAAATAGCTTTTATAGCGAACATATGTGCTAAAATGTGTTGACGCTGTAAAAACAAAATATAACATTTTATGCAAGGGTGGCAAGGTTATATATAATTATTGTTTTTGTATGATAAAAAAAGGAGGTCTTATATGGAAGAAAATAAAAAAATTGCTATAATGGGTGGTAATACTGCCAAAATAGCAAAAGATGATCTTGAAAATAAACTTGGAGATAAGGTTATAACAAACAATAATAGTCAATATATTGATGAAAATAAAAGTAATTAATTTATTTTTTTAGAATATCCATAACATGAGAAGAAGCTCCAAGTAATTCTTTTCTTTCACAAGTTTTTAGATGATAATCGAGGTAAATAGAGAAAGTTTTATCGTCCATTTTATTTATAATACTTCTAAGATAATCACTAGGACCATCTTGAGCTAGTATTTTAATTCTTTTAAGATTGAGTTTATTTTTATATCTATTTATGTCTTCTAATCTTACCATGCTATATAAATCATTATTTTTAGGAGTAATATGATAATTGTTGTCAACAAGATTATTTTCTATAGATGAGATTATATTATTATCTCTAAAGCCGTGTGTGATAATAGCGTATTCATTCATATAATAACTAATGAAGATAATACCTCCTGTTTTTACTATTCTTTTAGCTTCACTTAGGGCTTTTATTTTTTCTTCTTCACTAATTAGGTGATACATAGGTCCAAATAATATGGCAACATCAAAAGTATTGTCTTTGAATATTGATAGATCAGTGGCATTACCTTGATAGGCTTTTATATTATTATTCTTTTTTTTAAGAGTCATTAGATTGTGTTTTATTAATTCTACTGCGGTAATATCATATCCTTCATCGTATAAAGTACATGAGTATTTACCTGTACCTGCTCCAATATCAATTATTTTAGGGTTATCTATTTTTTTTAAATATTTGTGAATATATTTCATAGAAGTGGTATATTCAACGATACCATGCCTTCTAGTTAGTCTTTTGTCTTCATTAAATTTATTATAGTATTTGATTAAGTTATCTTCGTTCATAAATGAATCACCATAAATATAATAATATATTACTTAGAATAAAGCAATAGGTTTATTATTGTATATTTATGAATGATGTGATAGAATATTTAAAGAAAGAAGGGATACTATGATATATTTTGATAATAGTGCTACTACTTTTGTAGATGATAGGGTACTTGATACTTTTAATAAGGTTTGTAAGGATTATCCTGGTAATTCTAATTCTCTACATTCTTTAGGTATTAAATCTAAAGAACTTGAAAATTATGCTACTGATAGGATAAGTAAACTTTTAAAAGTAAAGCCTAGTGAAATAATCTATACTTCTGGTGCTAGTGAATCTAATAATACTGTTTTTAAAGGGGTTGCTTCTAAATATAAAAATAGGGGTAATCATATTATTACTAGTTATTTAGAGCATTCTTCTATTATTGAGACATGTAAATATTTAGAAAAGAAAGGCTTTGTTATTGATTATGTTAAGGTTAAGTCTGATGGTATGATAGATATGGATGATTTGAAGAGACTTATTAATGATAATACTATTTTGGTATCTATTGCTATGGTCGATAGTGAACTTGGTATTAAGCAAGATATTAAAGGGATAAGCAGAATAGTAAGAGAATATCCTAAATGTTATTTTCATGTTGATGCTACACAGGCTATTGGTAAGGTTAATATTGATTTTAATGATATGGATTTTATGAGTATGTCTGCTCATAAGATATTTGGTATGAAGGGTATTGGATTGCTTATAAAAAGGGATAATATTGTTATTGATAATTTAATACATGGTGGAAAGAGTACTACTGATTTTCGTAGTGGTACACCGGCTTTACCTTTGATATGTAGTTTAATGAAGGCTTTGGAACTTGTTATTCCTAATGTTGATAGTAATTATGAATATGTTAGTAAAATTAATAATATTATTAAAGATAATTTAAATAAATATGATGATATACATATTAATAGTACTATAAATAGTATTCCTTATATAATTAATTTTAGTTTGAATGGAATTAAGCCTGAAACTTTTATTCATGCTATGGAAGAAGAAGGTATTTATTTATCTACTAAAAGTGCTTGTTCTACTTCTTCTTTATCTAATGCTATTAATTCTATATATCATGATAATGATATTGCTTCTTCTAGTATTAGAATTAGTTTATCTTGTAAGAATACTGAAGATGAGGCACGTAAATTTAATGAGATATTTGATAAAGTATATGATAAACTTAGTTTAAAATAGTTATGATTATTACATAATGTTAATGCTTGACAATATGTTAAATAATGCTATAATACTTAGCCAAGGAGATTTTTATGAAAAAAAGAAAGATAATATTAGTTATTAGTTTATTTGTTTTATTTGTTATTATGGTAATGGTATATTTGTTTTATAATAAGAATGATAAGAAAATTGATTTTGATGTTGAGAGAAATAATAATGTTACTAATCCTACTGATTATAGTAAAGAAATAAATGAGTTAAAGGAAAAGTATAATAATGATGATGTGGTAGGTATTTTATCTTTTGATAATACGGATTATAGTGCTCCTATTATGCAGGGAGAAGATAATGAGTATTATTTGAATCATACACCTGATAAAGAAGATAATTATATGGGATCTATTTATTTGGATTATAGGGTTGATATTGATAATAGTAAAAAGCTTTTGATATTTGGTCATAATTCTTCTCGAGTAGATATGCCTTTTAAGATATTAGAGAATTATTATGATAAGAATTATTATGATGATCATAAATATATTTATGTTACTACAAATAATGTTAAGAAAAAATATGAGATATTTTCGGTATTTGTGGAGTATAGTGATTTTACTTATATGAATATTAACTTTGCTAATGATAGTGATTATTTGGAACATTTGAATAAACTTAAGAGTAAGTCGATGTATGATACTAATGTAGATGTTAGTGCTGATGATGAGATTTTATTACTTCAGACTTGTAGTACACATAAGGATTATGCAAAGTATGATAAGAAGTATTTATTAATAATAGGAAAAAGGGTATAAAAAATATGATTATTTTGATATAATCATATTTTTTTGGTATATTTTCCAAATTTTGGTTTTTTTCTAAGAAAGTTTGTTATTAATTCTTTTACTTCTTCATATCTATTATTAATAAATAAATCATGAGTAAGTGTTTTGATTTCTACTAGAGTGACACTTTTTGCTGCTATAGTATTATATACATATAATACTGAATCTTTTGGTACGATATCATCTTTATCTCCATGTATTATTAGTGTTGGGCAGGTTATATTTTTTACATCACCTGTGTGTTCTTCTACTAAAAGCATGAATTCTCTAATGGTTGGTATTGGTATTTTGAAGAATCTGGATAATACTTCTTCTGGTTTATAGTTTTTAAATAATTTGGGTAATTTTTTTATGCTTTTTGCTACGTCTACTTTATCACCATTAAAGGCTAAGTAATGAAAGGCTGGAGCTGCTAAAACTAATTTTGTAACTTCTTTATATTTACTTGCTAAATGTGCCGCTATAACTCCTCCCATACTATGGCCTATAATATATATTTCATGGTAACCATTATTAATTATTTTTTCTATTTCTTCTTCTGCTTTATTTATCCAATCATTTCTTGTTACTTTATTAATAACTATTTTTTCATGACCTGGTAGTGTAAAGGTAAATACATCAAAGTTACTATATAGTTCTAAATCATTATTAAGACTACCATAATCATAATTGCCTCCGGCAAATCCATGTATTAATATTATTGCTTTTCTGAAATATTTTAAATTCATATTTATCATTCTCCTTTTCTTTATTTTATCATAAATATATTAAAAAAATATAATATTTTAATACATTTAATGTAAAAATATAGAGAAATATCTAAAAATGTACATTTTTTGATACTAAAAATGGCAAAAAAGGTACAAGGATATTGCAAAAATATATTTTTTTAACTTTAATTATTTTATTTACAAATAAATAAATATCATATATAATTATATAGGAAATAGGTGATATAATGAAGAAAATATTATTATGCATTATGGATGGTATAGGGTTATCTAAAGAAAAGAAATATAATGCTGTGTATAATGCTAAAACACCAGTACTTGATTATTTATGGGATCATTATCCTAGTGCTACTTTGATTGCCTCTGGTGAGAGTGTTGGACTTCCTAGTGGTCAAATGGGTAATAGTGAAGTTGGTCATACTAATATTGGAGCTGGTAGACTAGTATATCAATCGTTAGAACTAATAAATAGCAAAATAAAAGATGGGTCTTTTTATAGTAATGATGAATTTTTAAAAGTTATTAGACATGTTAAAGATAATAATTCTAAGTTACATTTAATTGGTTTATTATCTGATGGTGGGGTGCATTCTCATATTAATCATTTATTTGCTTTACTTGATTTATGTAAAAAAGAAAATGTTAAAAATGTATATGTTCATATATTTACTGATGGCAGGGATGTTAGTCCTACTAGTGGTATTAAATATATTGAAGCGTTAGAGAAAAAGATGAAGAGTTTAAAACTTGGTAAGATTGCTTCTATTAGTGGTAGATATTATGGTATGGATAGGGATAATAGATTTGATAGGGTTAAAAAGAGCTATGATGTTATGACTAAACCTTCTTTAGTAGTAGATGTTAAAAAAGTATGGAAAAGTAGTCAAAAAAATAAGATAACAGATGAATTTATTGTACCTACTGCTACTATAGAAAATGGGCTTATAGAAGATAATGATGGTATTATATTTTTTAATTTTAGACCTGATAGATTAAGGGAATTAGCTAGTGCGTTTACTAATGATAAATATGAATGTTTTGATAGATGTAAGATTAATAATCTTAAGGTTGTTAGTATGATGCATGTTACTGATACGGTGCTTTGTCCTTATGCTTTTGAACTTCCTAAAATTAAAAATACTTTAGGAGAATATATATCAAAAAAGGGATTTACTCAATTACGAATTGCTGAAACTGAGAAATATGCTCATGTTACTTATTTTTTTGATGGTGGTATTGATAAAGTGTATGATAATGAAAAAAGAATATTAATACCTAGTCCTAAAGTAGCTACTTATGATAGGGAACCAGAAATGAGTGCTAATATGATTACTGCTTCTTTGGTAAGAGAAATTACTAGTAATAGGGAGGATTTTGTTGTACTTAATTTTGCTAATGGTGATATGGTTGGTCATACTGGTGATTATGATGCTGCTATTAAGGCTGTAGAGACTGTTGATGAATGTATTGGTAAGATATTAAAAAATATTTCTCTTGATGAATATACTATGATAATAATAGCGGATCATGGTAATTGTGAGGTTATGAGAAATAAAGATGGTAGTATTAATACTAGTCATACGACTAATTTGGTACCTTTTATTGTTCTTGATAAGAAGGTTAAATTATTAGATGGTAAGCTTGGTGATGTTGCTCCAACTATATTATATTTGATGGGACTTGATATTCCTAGTGAGATGACTGGTAATATACTAATAAAAAATAGGAAGAAGAAATAATTGGAGGAGTAAGAAATGATTAATTTGTTAAATAATCCAACTTTTGATAATGATAGAAATGTTCTTAATGCTGATTTGTTTGTTAGTAATTTACATAATACTCTTAAGGCTTTTGGTTTTAATCCTAAAGTTACGTATAATGTTTATCGTTTAGTAACTATATATCGTATTAGTTGGAATGATGATAAGGATTATAATGATATTATAGAATATAATAAGGAGATTGCTTTAGCTTTAGGAGTACCTAAAGAAGAATTAAAGATAGATAGAATTAGTGATAATGAAATAGAGATTAAAGTTCTTAATATGAAAAGGGATATTCTTACTTTAAAGGAATTATTATCTATGTATAAGAAGGATGATAAATTTAAGGTAGCTTTAGGTTTAGATGAAGAAGATAGAGTTATTATTTTTGATTTTGATAAGGATAAGAATCTTTTGGTTACTGGTACTAGTGGCAGCGGTAAGACTAATTTATTTAGGAATATTATTATGAATGTTCTTATTAATTATACTGATACTAAGATTATTATACTTGATACACAAAGTATTAATTATAATGATTTTGCTAATGTATGTGAGGTTGTTAATGGGAAAGATGATGTTATTAAGAAGATTAAGTTATTAAGAAGAGAATTTGAAGAAAGAGTAAAGAATGGTAATAGGGAGAGAATACTAGTATTTATAGATGAGATATATGAAATATTAGAAATGGATAATAGTATTGATGAGGATATTAATTATTTATTATCACTTGGAGATAAATGTAATATTCATTTGATTGTGTCTACTGATACTTTATCTAATGATGATATGGTTAGAATATTTACTAATAATAATACTTGTAAGATTAGTTTTTATATGACTACTAGAGGAGAATATAATATATTTTTATCTAATATTGTTAATGAATCACTTAATAATGATGGAATGTATTTGGATAGTGATAAGAATTTATCTAGAGTTATTATTCCTTTAATAGGGGATGATGAGATAGAGAGAGTTGTTAAATATTTAAACAATAAATAATTTGTATACAAAAAGGAGTAGTACTTATGAGAAGAAAAAGGGATGGAATTGATAAAGAAAAGAAAAGGGATAATATTTTTACTATTATTCTTAGTATATGTGATGTTATTGCAGTTATAGTACTTTTTCTTTTATATGGTCCTTATAATAACTTTAGAGACTGGCTTGTTACTACCGCTATGAGTACAATGAGGCATCATTATTTAGCACAAACATTTTATAATGATGAGACTATTAATAAGATTTTAGAAAGACATAGTATGATAGAACCTGATGGAAATACTGATACTAGTTTAATTCTTGAAGAAGATAATAATTATAAAGATAAATATGATAAGGAAATATTAGATAGAAATAAAAATGATATTTATAAATTAATAGAAATAGAAGAAAATGGTTATAGGGGATATCTTGTAGCAATATATGATCCTTCTAAAATTAAAGTTACTTATAGTAGATATTTGGGTAATGATGGTGAATATTTAGTTGATATGGCTAAGAGAGAAAATGCTGTTGTTGCTATAAATGGTGGTGGATTTTTGGATGCTGAAGGATTGGGTAGTGGTGGACAACCTATGGGAGCTATTATATCTGGAGGTAAGATAATTAGTAATTATGGTACTAGTCAATATGGTGGTGGTATAGTTGGATTTACTAATGATAATAAGTTATATCTTGGTAAGATAAGTGCTAATGAAGCTATTAATATGGGAATAAGAGATGCTGTAGAATTTGGACCATTTTTAATAGTTAATGGGAAGAGTGCTTTTATTAATGGTAATGGTGGATATGGTACTCATCCTAGAAGTGCTATTGCTCAAAGGCAAGATGGTATAGTGTTATTTTTAGTAATTGATGGTAGAAGTTTAAAAAGTAAAGGTGCTGATATGAACGACTTAGTAGATATCTTACTTAGATATCATGCTTATAATGCTGCTAATCTAGATGGTGGTAATTCTAGTGCTTTAGTTATAAATAATGAATTAATAAATCATCCTATAAATTGGGATAACATGGAAAAGACAAGACCGATACCTGATGGATTTATTGTGACTGAATAAAATAAATAATGAAAGAAACATTTATTGTTTCTTTTTCTTTTGTTGGTATTGTAATGTTCAAAATATTATGTTATAATCTAATTATGAACAAAATAGTTCAAGAAGGAGAGAAGATTGATGAAGAAAAAAATAATATTTTTAGGATTAACCTTAATGTTATTGTTAACGGGGTGTGGTTCAAATAAAGATAGAGTAGTAATATATAGCTCTATGGAAGAAGAAAGAAATCAGGATTTAAAGAAAATGGTAAAAGAAGAATTTCCTGATATGGATGTTGTAGTGCAATATATGGCTACAGGAAATTGTGCTGCTAAAATTAAAAATGAAGGCACAAAAGTAGAGGCAGATATAGTATTGGATTTGGAGACAGCTCATATGAAAGATGTCAAAGATAATTTTGCAGATTTATCTGATTTTGATACTAGTATTTATTTAGATGGTGTAAATAATGATAGTAATTATTTGACTTGGACTAAATATACTATGAATTTAATCATTGATAATAAATATTTTAAAGAACATAAGTTAAATATTCCTAAAACATATGATGACTTATTAAAGCCAGAATATAAAGGATTAATAGCAATGCCTGATCCAAAAACTTCAGGTACTGGATATGGTTTTTATTTGAATGTTGTAAATATTATGGGGGAGGATAAAGCAATAGAATATTTTAAAAAATTAAAAGAGAATATGAGAGAATATACAACTTCTGGATCAGGACCTACTAATTTATTAAAACAAGGAGAAATAGCTATTGCTATGGGAATGACATCACAAGGTGTACATGCAATTAATGAAGGATATGATTTTAAGATTGTTTCGTTAGATACTGGGTCTCCATATAATACTACATCATTTGGTATTATTAAGGGTAAAGAGACAAACGAAAATGTAAGAAAAGTATTTCAATGGTTGATTAATGATTTTGGTAAATATGATAAAGAGCATTATCTTCCAGATATAATATTAAAGGATCAAGACAATAAGGTAGAAAATTATCCTACTGATTTGGTTGATGCTGATATGACTGGAATAGATAGTATAGAGACAAAAGATAAGTTAACAGAGAAGTGGGGAGAAGTAAATGGTTAATCTTAAGATAAATAACCTTACTAAAGTATATAATGATAAAACTGTATTAAATAATATTAGTTTTGAAGTTAATGATGGTGAGTTTTTATCGATATTAGGACCTTCCGGATGTGGTAAAACAACATTACTAAAGATTTTGATTGGTATAGAAAGTCCTACGAGTGGTGAAATTATTAAGAATGAGAAGGATATTACAAATTTAGATCCTTCTAAAAGAGGAATGGGTATAGTTTTTCAGAACTATGCTCTATTCCCTAATATGAATGTTTTAGATAATGTTATGTATGCTTTAAATTTAAAGTTAAAAAACAAGGATAAGGCTAAGAAGGAAGCTATGAAAGTATTAAACGTAGTAAATATGGATGAACATATAAATAAATATCCACATGAATTATCAGGTGGACAGCAACAAAGGGTTGCAATAGCAAGAACGCTTTCTTTAAAACCAGATATAATTTTATTTGATGAACCAATGAGTGCTTTAGATGCTGATAATAGATTAATATTAAGAAAAGAATTGAAGGCTCTTCAGAAGGAATTTAAGACTACTATGATATATATAACTCATGATCAGGAAGAAGCTTTTTCTCTATCAGATAGAGTAATGGTTATGCATGATGGAAATATTGAACAAATAGATGTTCCTAATAAGATATTTAATCATCCTAAAAATGATTATGTTAGAAACTTTGTTACTAATCATCTAAAAGAGAAAGTATCATCAATAGAAAAATGTACAGGAATTGATTTGTAATGAAAAAGAAAAGTAAAATAAGTATATTGATTTTTATATTTTTATTAGTAACAGTTTTTTATCCACTACTAGAAATGTTAATTAGGGTAGAATGGTCTGATTTTGGATCGTTGGTTTCGTCTTTTGCTTTTAAAGAAGCATTATCTAATTCATTAATAGTAACTAGTATATCTACTATAGTATCAATATTGATAGCTTTTTTCTTGGCTTTTACATTAAATAGAACTAATATAAAACATAAAGCTATATTAAAATTATTGCTTACAGTACCCATGCTTATACCATCTATATCTCATGGACTTGGATTAATAAATTTATTTGGTGCTAATGGTATAATATCAAAGTCATTAGGCTTTAATATCATTGGAAGTTATGGAATTATACTTGGTTCTATTATGTATTCTTTCCCAGTAGCTTTTTTAATGTTAGATGATGGTTTTAATTATATTGATAATAATATGTATAGTACTGCTAAAGTACTTGGAATGAATAAATGGCAAACATTTAAGAAGGTAACTTTATGTTATTTGAAAAAGCCATTATTATCTGCTATATTTGCGGTATTTACAATGATATTTACTGATTATGGTGTGCCTTTAGCGGTAGGGGGAAAGTTTATTACATTACCTGTATTTTTATATAAAGAGGTAATAGGATTACTTGATTATTCTAAAGGAACAATGATAGGATTATTTTTACTTATTCCTGCTATTATATCATTTTTGTTTGATAATTTTTCTAAGGATTATAGTAGTGGTGAGTTTGAAGGTAAGGAATATAAAATTAGTTCTAATAAAAAGAGGGATGTAATATTAACTATATTTGTTTATTTGATAATTGCTTTTATATTTTTAATATTAGGTTCGTTTATTTATTATGCCTTTGTAAATAATCCTGTAATTGATAACACTTTGTCATTTAAACATTTTGAATATATTATAGATAATAATATTGGTAAATATATATTTAATTCTTTATTTATATCTATTTTAGTATCCATATTTGGAACATTTATAGCATATTTTGCTGCTTATACTACTGCTAGAATAAAGGGAAAATCAGCAAAAGTAATACATGTATTGACAATAATATCTTTAGCAATACCAGGAATCGTATTAGGGTTATCGTATTCAATAGGTTTTAGGAATAGTTTTATATATAATACATTTATAATTATGGTTATAGTAAATATTATTCATTTTATTGCTTCACCATATTTAATGGCATATAATGCTCTAGAGAAGGTTAATCCTAATTATGAGGTTGTTGCTAAAACATGTAATATTAGTGTACTTAGGATAATAATTGATGTAATAATACCATGTACAAAGAAGACAATAAGAGAAATGCTTACTTATTTCTTTGTTAATTCTATGGTAACTATATCTGCTATTACGTTTTTATTTAATACTAAAACGATGCCATTATCGTTACTTATAAATAATTATGAAGGAAATATGATGCTTGGAGAGGCTGCTATTATATCATTAATTATATTATTTTTTAATGTAATAGCAAAAGGTATAATATATATAATAAATAGAAAAGAAAGTAGGAGAAGTATAAATGGATATAACATATAATGAGTTTGAAATATTAACATGTGTTGAAAAAGAAAAAAAGAAATTATCGCAAAGAGAATTATCAAAATTAACAGATTTATCTTTAGGTACTGTAAATAAAGTAGTAATGGATCTTCAAAATAGGGGATTAATTGATGAAAATAATTTGATAAGTGAAGATGGATTGCATTCATTAGAGCCGTATAGGGTAAAAAGGGCTATCTTTTTAGCGGCTGGTTTTGGTTCTAGGATGGTACCTATAACTTTAAATACACCTAAACCAATGGTATTAGTAAATGGAAAGAGAATAATAGAAACTTTGCTTGATGCTGTGGTAAGAGCTGAAATAGAAGAAATAATAATTGTAACAGGATATTTGGGAGAACAATTTGAAGTGTTATTAAAAAAATATCCAAATATAAAATTTGTATATAATGATAAATATAATGAAATGAATAATATTTCTTCTGCATATATGGTAAAGGATAAGTTTAAAAATAGTTATGTATTGGAATCTGATTTAGTATTATATAATCCTGATATTATAAGAAAATATGAATATTATTCTAATTTTTTGGGTAAGAAAGTAGACGTAACTGATGATTGGTGCTTTGAAAGTAAAAATGGTATTATTACTAAAGAAAAATTAGGAGGATATAACTGCTATCAAATGTATGGAATATCATATTATAATGAAGATGATGGTAAGAAGATAGAAAGTGATATTGATAAAGTATTTAATATGCCTGGTGGAAAAGAAAAATATTGGGAACAAGTGATTTTAGATGTATGTAAGAATAATTATAAAATACATGTAAGAGAATGTCATGATGGAGATATTATTGAAATAGATACATTTAATGAACTAAAACAAATAGATAAAAGTTATGATTGCTATAAAAAGGTAAGGAAGTGATTTTATGCAAGCAATAATGTTAGCAGCTGGTAAAGGATCTAGATTAGGAAAATATACTAAGAACAATACTAAATGTATGCTTGATGTACATGGAGAAACATTGCTAGAAAGAGCAATAGATGCTTTGTTAGAAGCTGGTATTAAAGATTTTATCTTGGTACTTGGATATAAAAAAGATAATGTAAAAAAATTTATTAAAGAAAAAGAGTTAGATAAGAAGATTAATATTACTTATGTTGATAATGATGTGTATGATACTACTAATAATATTTATTCGCTTTATTTGGCTAAAGATTATCTTATACAAGATGATACTATATTATTGGAGTCTGATTTAATATATGATAAGTCTATAATTAAGAAGTTAGTTAATTCTAAATATGAGAGTGCTGCTTTAATAGCTAAATATGAGGAATGGATGGATGGAACAGTAGTAAAATTAAATGATGATAATACTATTAATTCCTTTGTAGAAAGAAAAGATTTTAATTATGATGATGTTGATAGTTATTATAAAACAGTTAATATCTATAAATTTAGTAAAGATTTTTCTGAAAGATTTTATCTTCCGTTTTTAGAGTCATATATTAAGGCATATGGAAATAATGATTATTATGAGCTAGTACTTAAGGTAATTAGTGAACTTAAGGATACTAATTTATATGGTCTTCCACTTACTAATGAACTTTGGTATGAAATAGATGATTGTCAAGATTATGATATTGTTAAAGCTATGTTTGCCCCTAGTACGCATGAAAAACTAGAGTTATTTCATAAGAGATTTGGTGGATACTGGAGATTTAATGGTATAAAAGATTATTGCTATTTAGTTAATCCATATTTTCCTACAGAAGCTATGATTAATAAAATGAAATATTTTTATGATAAGTTATTATTTAATTATCCTTCTGGACAAAGTATTGAAAGAATTTGTGCTTGTAGAATGTTTGATAATGTAAGTGATGATAATATTTTAATAGGAAATGGTGCTGCTGAACTTATTAATAATTTGAAATATATAGTAGGTAAGAAAATTGCTCTTACTATACCGTCATTTAATGAATATGTTAGATGTTTTCCAAATAGTGAGATTACTTATATAAATAGTAAAGATGATAATTATCGTTTATCATTAAATAAATTAAAAGAAACATTAAATAAAGTTGATACATTAATTGTTATTTCTCCTGATAATCCTAGTGGCTCTCATTTGAAATATGGTGAGGTTATAGAATTATTAGATATGGCTAAAGAAATGGATAAGCAAGTAATATTTGATGAATCATTTATTGATTTTGCTAATGATAGTTATACTTTAATAAATGATGATATATTAAATAAATATCCTAATTTAATTGTTATTAAGAGTATAAGCAAATCATATGGTGTACCTGGATTAAGACTTGGCGTGCTTGCTAGTGGTAATCATGAATATCTTGATATTATTAATAGAAATATGCCAGTATGGAATATTAATTCTTTTGCAGAGTATTTCTTACAAATATTTTTGATATATAAAAAAGATTATGCATATGGATGTAGTAAAATAAAAGAGGAAAGAAATAGATTTTATAATGAGTTAATTAAAATTAGTGAATTAGATGTTTATGATTCAGAAGCTAATTATTTTATGATTAAGTTAAATAAGAGTACCGCTAATGAAATTGCTGAATATTTATTAGATAATAATAAGATTCTTATTAAAGTATTAAATGGTAAGAATGGATTTGATGATAAGGAATATATAAGAATAGCTGTTAAAACGAAAGAAGAAAATGACTATTTTATTCAAAGTATTAAAGAATATTACGATAAAAAGTAATATTCTTTTTATATACCTTGATAATGCTAAGAAAATATTGTATAATTATTTATGATAGCAGAGGGTGAGTAGTTATGAGAAAAAGAAATATAAATATTGATTTAATAAAATGTATTGCAGTATTTTCAGTAATATCTGTACATTTTTTTGCTAATACGGGATTTTATGACAAAACTATATCGGGAAATGATATGTATATAGCAGTATTTTTTAGAACTTTATTTATGATATGCGTACCACTTTTTATGATAACTACTGGTTATTTGATGAAGAATAAGACATTAAGTAAAAAATATTATTTGGGGATAAGTAGAGTACTTATAATTTATTTATTAGATGCGGTATTGTATTTGAACTATAACATTTTATATTTGAATCAGCAAATGGATATAAAACATATTGTTTATAATATATTAAATTTTGAAATAGGTTATAGTTGGTATGTTGAAATGTATATTGGATTATTTTTACTTATACCATTTATTAATCTTATATATAATAATTTGAAATCAAGAAAGCAAAAGCAAATTTTGATAATGACGATGCTTATTTTAACTTCGTTTCAAGGTATATTTAATATAAAATATTCTTTAATTCCAGATTGGTGGACTGGTATTTATCCACTTACTTATTATTTTATAGGTTGTTATTTAAAAGAATATAAAGTAAATATTAAATCATTAAAAAATATATTATTATTTTTAATCTGTTTAGTTATATCGTCATTTATAAATATTTATATTTCTAAAGGAACTACTTTTATTAGATGTATACTTAATGATTGGGGAAGTATTTTTAATGTTCTTACATCTAGTTTGATATTCTTATTTATAATAAATCTTGATTTAACAAAGTTAAATATAAATATTAAAAAAATAATAGTGAAAATATCTGAATTATCATTTGGTATGTATTTAGTATCTTGGATTGTTGATAATTTCTTATATTATAATTATTTTGAAAATTTAAATTTCTTTAGTGTTGTAGGATATTTTAAGATAGTACCATTGGTTTTTATTCTATCAATAAGTTTATCAATGATTATAACTGCTATATATAAAATAATAAATAAGTATATAATAAAAAAGATAAGAATATGATACTTCTTTATAAAATAAGAAAAATATGGTAAAATATTATTAGCACATGGAGTGATAAAATGGAAAAGAAAAATACATTATTTAAAAATACAATATATAAGTCAATGTTAAGTATGGTTAATATAGTGGTACCACTGGTAATTGGACCATATATTATGAGACTTTTGGATGTTGATTTGTATGGATTATATAATAGAGTTTTTGCCGACTTTCAAATGTTTTTAGCGTTTGCAAGTTTTGGCGTTTATACATTAGGCGTTAGGGAAATAAGTAAAATAAGAAATGACAAAGAAAAGGTGTCAAAATTATTTACTAATTTATTTGTTATATCATTTTTATCTAATATGCTTGTTTTAATTATTTATTTAATATTTAGTTTGATTACTTCTACGGGATTAGCTAAAGTATTATATTTAGTGATGTCTATACAAATAATTGCGAATGTTTTTTATGTTGAATTTGTAAATGAGGCTCTTGAAAATTATAAATTTATAACTATAAAATCAATTATAGTTAAAATCATTTATTTTTTGGCTATATTATTAGCGGTTCGTAATCCCCATGATATTGTGATATATGCTGTAATAGTATCATTAACTAATTTTTTAAATAATATTATTAGCTTTATTTATGCTAAACATAGAATATCTTTTGATTTTTCTAAAATACAAATAAAGAAGTATATAAAACCTTTAATTGCTGTCCTTGTTATAACCAATGCTGATCTTTTATATAGTCAATTGGATAGAGTAATGCTTGGAAGATATGTAAGCGGTGTTTCTGTAACTGTATATTATACGGCTTATTATTTGATTAGTACATTATCCGCTATTCCTTATTCTATTATAAATGTATCGATTCCTAGATTGTCTTATTTACTAAAGAATGAAGGTAAAGAAATATATGAAGAAAAGCTAAATAATTCTATATCATCATTAATTTTTATAATTGTGCCAATGTGTTTGGGAGTATTTGTTTTATCAAAAGAGGCTATAATACTTTATGCTGGGAAAAAATATTTGATGGCTATAGTTCCGCTTATGATTGCTTGCATAACTAGAATATTTATATCTTTGGAATCTGTTATGAATAATTTGGTAATGTATCCTAATAATAGGGAAGATAGAATACTAAAAGTATCACTTACATGTGGAATAAGTAATTTAATAATTAATTATTTGTTGGTATTGTTTAAAATATTTAGTCCATTAACAGCTCTTGCTACTACGGGATTAGTAGAGCTAACGATATTTATTATTCATTATACATACGCTAGAAAAAAGATGAATATTGATGTTAAAGTATTTAGTAAGAAAAATATGACTTATATATTACTTAGTTTGTTATTTATTCCGATTTCTCTTATAATTAGAAGTTTAAAGCTTAACTTTTATATAAATATTATTGTTATTGTTATTATATGTTCTTTAATGTATTTTATTGTTTTATATATAAAGAAGGATAATAATTTGTTATTTATTTTAGATAAATTTAAAGGTAAATTGAAAGTAGGTAGAAAGTAAGATGAAAAGAATTATAGTGCCAATGGGGTATATGGGTAGTGGATCATCCGCTATTACGGATTTAATTTCCGAATTTAAAGATTGCCAGAATGAATATAAGAGCTATGAATATGTACTTTTACATTGTCCAAATGGTTTATTTGATTTGGAAGATAAATTATTAATTGGTAATAATGCTATTAGAAGTGACGAGGCGATTCGTAGCTTTGAAACTCAGATGAATAAATTATATAATAAGAAATTTTGGTGGGTAGGAAATTATCAAAAAATAATTAGTCCAAATTTTATGAAAATGACAGAAGAATATATAGGACGTATTCAACAGTTTAATTTTCCTGGATATTGGTATACACATGAAGAAGTAAATACTAAGATGTTTTTAAAATTATTGATAAGAAAACCGATTAAAATACTAACTGGTAATAAAGTCAAATTTAATAAAGTTTTAAAGTATTCTGATGGTATGAGAATATCATATATAACTTCAGAAAAATTTTATGAAGAGTCTCATAAATATATTTATGATATAATAGATGTAGTGTCAAAAGGAAAAGAGAATATAATATTAGATCAATTTTTATTACCATTTAATTTATTTAGAGTAGATAATTATTTTGATGATAGATTAAAAGCTATAGCAGTAGAAAGGGATCCTAGAGATGTATTTATAATTAATAAATATATTTGGCAAAAGAAACAAATTTGTGTACCTTTTCCACTTGATGTAAATGAGTTTTGTTCTTTTTATAAGAAAATGAGAGAAAGTGAAAAAGAATGTAATTCTAATAAAGTATTAAGAATTAGATTTGAAGATTTAATATATAATTATGATGATGAAGTAAAGAGAATAACAAAATTTTTAGGATTTACTAGTAAAGATCATATAAACAAGAAATCAAGATTTGATCCTGATATATCAATAAAAAATACACAATTATTTAGAAAAAAAGAATATCAAGAAGAAAGTAAGATAATTGAAAGAGAATTGGAAAAGTATTTATATAATTTTCCTTATGAAATAAATAATGATGTTAAAGAAACTGTAGAATTTGAGTAGGTGCAAAAGATGAAACTAGAAAAAGATTATAAAAGAAAGTTACAATTAAAAATATTAGATATTGTTAAAGATATAGATGATGTGTGTAAAAAGAATAATATAGAATATTATATTTTATATGGCTCAGCACTTGGAGCTATAAGACATAAAGGCTTTATTCCTTGGGATGATGATTTTGATATAGGAATGACGTATGATAACTATGTTAAGTTTTTAGAAGTTTGTGAACAGCAACTTGATAAAAATAAATATTATGTACAAACACCTGATAAAGAAAAAGATTATTATTTATCTTTTTCTAAAATAAGAGATATAACTACTACTTTGATTGAGGAAGGTAATAAGGATATTGATATAGTTCGTTCCATATATGTTGATGTTTTTCCTATAGTTGGTTGTCCAGAAAATAAATTTAAGGAAGGGATTTTAAAAATAAATAGGGCTTTTATGTTATCTGCTAATAAAAATATTATTAATAATAAAGTACTTAGGGGTATATTTAATGTTATTTTGAAAATTTTTGGAAGAAAGAGAATACTTAAATATACGACTAAAAGATGTTTTAAATATGATTGTAATAGTAGTAAGTATTGGGTTTCAATTGCTGATGGGGATGGTTTTGAACAAAATAAATTAGAAAAAAGTGTATATGGAAAACCTATATATATTGATTTTGAGGATACTAAGTTGCCTGTTCCGGAAAAAACCGATGAATATTTAAGAAATATTTATGGAAACTATATGGAAATACCTTCTAAAGAACAAATAAAGGCTAGAGAACATACACCTTATTTTCTTGATTTTAATTTGCCATATAATCAGTATATCAAAAAAGATAGGTGAGTAATATGAAAAAAAATATATTGTTTATTGTTATAGATTCTGTTACCAATGATGTTTTGTTTAATAAAAGTAATTCAAAAAAGATAGCACCATTTTTAAGTAAACTTAGGAATGAGTCAATATCGGGTGATAAAATGTATTCTGAAGCACCTTATACCGAAGCTGCTTTAATGAGTCTTTTAGCATCTGTTGACACTATGGATAATGGTGGATATATGGAAAGATTAAAAACTAGCAAATGTGTTTTAGAATTCTTTCAAAAACATGGATATAGGGTTTTCTTTAATACTTATTATCCTAGCATATATCCATCTTGTATGGTAAAAGGATATGATGAGAAAAAATATATAGAAGGGTTTCAATTTGTACAACTTTGGGAATATAGACTTAAATATTTTTCAGAAATATTTGCAAATGATAAATTAACTGAAGAAGAAGAAAAAATGCTTGCTTGTATGTTAGAAGATAATTTTAAAGCATGGATGATTTATTTCAAAAAAATTAGTACTAATAATGAAGAAACAGTTATGTTAAATGATTGCATAGATATTACTAATATTCAAAATGATATTGAATTATTAAATAACGAATATGATATTTTTAAGAAAGATAAATATAAGTATTTAGAAAATCTTTTAAGATTAAAGGAAGAACATCCTTTATTTAAAATTAAGACATATAAGATGACTGATAAGGTACATAGTGCTGATGTAAGAAATATAGTTATGAATAAATATGAAAATACCTTTAAAAAAATAGCAAGTTTAGATTTTAAATATAATTTATTAAATAATAGTTTACCTTTAAAGAAAGTGTGTAACTCTGTTTTAAAAAGAAATTTTTCTACTACTAAAGGTGTATTAGCAGGATATAAGAATTCATTATTTGATAAAGATTTATATGAAAGAATAGGCGCAAATTACGATCAGTTTAAAGCTCAAAGATCATTTTATACTGTGTCACAAGAATTATTTAAATGGATAAAAAATAATGAAAATGAGAATTGGATGAGTTATGTCCATATTGATGATGCTCACTATACAGAAAATTTCTTTACTTATGATACTAATGATATAAATGTTATAGACAGTGATTTCAAAAGAATAGATAATTATTTGAATAATATACCAAAAGATTATAAGGGAAGTATAGCATATGATTTATCTTTAATGTACTGTGATAATATTATTAAAAATATATTTGATTTTTTAGAAAGCGAGAAGTTATTGAATAATACCAGTGTGGTAATAACTGCAGATCATGGCTTTTCATATTATTTTTCCCCTGTGAGAGAAAAATATGTAATATCTAGTTATAGAGAGAATTATAATGTGCCATTTATTGTTTATGATAAAAGCATTAAGCATAAAATGATTAAAAACTATTGTTCTACCAAGGATATTCCGGCAACATTATTAGATTTGGCTAATATTCCTATTCCAAAAGATTTTAAGGGAAAAAGTTTACTTAAATATAATGGTGATAATTATGCCTTACTTGAATATATGGGTGGTGGATGTCCAGATGTTAAAAGAAGGCCTATTATATTAGGCGTTAGAACTGATAATTATGATATTATCATGGATATTTATATTGATAAGAAATTTGATGATAATATAATAAAAGAAGTATATGATATTAAAAAAGATCCTTTTGAACATAATAATCTAGTTAATAATAAAAATATTAAAGAAAAGATTCAAAAAGAACTTAAAATATTAAAGAAAAGATATGATGAAATTATTTGTGAATATGAGGTGTAAAAATGAAAATAAAGGTTAGTGTCATTGTTCCTGTATATAATGTTGAAAAGTTTATAGATAAATGTTTAAATTCGTTAGTTAACCAAACTTTAAAGGAAATTGAAATTATTGTTGTTAATGATGGCAGTCCAGATAATAGTCAAAAAATAATAGATGAATATGTAAAAAAATATCCTGATAAAATTAAATCTTTTATTAAGGAAAATGGTGGGCAAGGATCCGCTAGAAATATGGGGATAGAAAAGGCTGTTGGTGAATATATTTCTTTTGTTGATAGTGATGATTGGCTTGATTTGGATACTTTAGAAAAAATGTATTTTCTTGCAAAAAAAGATAAAAGTGATATAGTAATATGTGATATGGTTGATCATTATAGCTATTATACTATATATCATAATTGTACTAAGTATAATAGTGTATTTGAAGTGACTCCATCGGCTTGCAATAAAATATTTAGAAAAGAATTGATAAAAGATTTTAGGTTTTTATCAAAATTATGGTATGAGGATTTTGACTTTACTACAAAAATACTTTTTAACACTAATAAGATATCTAATATAAGCGAAGGCCTTTATCATTGTAATTGTGGCCATGAATCTACAATGAATAATAATAATTCTAAAAAGAACTTGGATATGATAATTGTTATTGATGATATAATTGATTATTTGAAGAAAAATAATAAGTATGATAAAAATATTGTTTCTTACTTAATTTTTAATCATATACTTATAACTACTATTAATAGAGTTGCTGTTCAAAAAAGTACCGATAAAAAAGATGTTATTAAACAATTAATTAAATATTCTAAAGACAATATAAGTGATTATAGAAAACAAGCCTTTTATAAAAATATAAGTATAAATAGAAAGATTATAGCTTGGTTAAATTATCATAATATGTATAATTTATCTAAAATTATTTTGAATATTAAAGGTAAAGTTAAAGGGTGATATAATGAATAAATTTAAAGTTAGTATAATAGTACCAGTATATGGGGTAGAAAAGTATATTTCAAAATGTTTGGAGAGTTTAGTAAACCAAACATTAAATGATATAGAAATAATTGTTGTAAATGATGGTACAAAAGATAATAGTCAAAAGATAATAGATAAATATGTAAAAAAATATCCTGATAAAGTTAAATCTTTTATTAAAGAAAATGGTGGACAGGGATCTGCTAGAAACTATGGTTTGAAACAAGCTAATGGTGATTATATTGGATATGTTGATTCTGATGACTATGTTGAATTAGAAATGTATGAAAAATTATATAATAAGGCAATAAGTGATAATTTAGATATTGCTATATGTGGTAATTATAATGTTAGTGAAGATTATAAAAATAAAAAAGTAGATTTAGAGTTTATAAAATTTCAAGATAATAAAATTAATGCTCTTTTTGGAAAAAAAGCTGTATGGAATAAGATATATAAAAAGAGTATAGTGGAAAAATTAGAATTTAGAAGTAAAGTTTGGTATGAAGATTTTGATTTTTCTATAAAAGCAATATGTGGTGCAAAAAAAATAGGATATGTTAATGAACCACTATATGATTATTTATTAAGAGAAGGATCTACTATGAATAATTCTAATGTTATAAGAAATTTAGAAATATTGGATGCTTTTAATGAAATAGTGAAAGATAAAAAATATAAGAAATATTATGACATAATAGAATTTTTGGCAATTGATCATATATATATATCAACGATAGTAAGAGTTATTAATGCTAAAGTTGATAAAAATATAAAAATAGAAGTAATAGACAAATTAATAGATTATATGAATAATAATTTTCCTGATTTTAGAAATAATAAATATATAGAAACTTTATCTAGAAACAGAAAAATAATATACAATTTAATAAATAGAAAGAGATATAATTTAATAAAATTATTGTTTGCAGTGAAAGGAAGATAAAAATGCAGTTTAAAGAATACATAAAAAAATATTGGCTATTTTTTATAATAATAACTCAGCCTGTTTTGGATATAATAGCATATTTTACATTTAATGAAAAAATTACTATTATATCATTTGCAGTTAGGAGCTTTTATTTACTATTTATAATAATTTATACATTTTTAAAATCAAAAGATAGAAAAAAATATATACTATACATGCTTCCATTTGTTATATTTTCTATGTTGCATGTTTTAAATTCCTATAGATTGAATGGATTGGAAATTTTTGATGATATTAGATATTTGATAAGCGTTATGCAATTTCCAATTATAACAATATGCTTAATTGATTATTTAAAAGATAATACAAATCAAATTAAAAATGTTGAAAAGGGTATTATAGTTTCATATACAATAATTTTTGTTAGTGTTATTCTATCGATTATAACAGGAACGTATAATAAAACTTATACTACCTATGGAATAACTGGATGGTTTAGTTCCGCTAATACTCAGAGTATGATTTTAACAGTAATATCACCATTATTTATATATTTTTGTTCGAAGAAGGAAAGTTATAAATATTTTATTGCAATGGCTATGTTCTTTATTTTATTATATTTTAATGGTACTAAAGCTTGCTATTATACATTGATTTTTAGTTTAATAGTAATGTTATATGTTTTGATATTTAAAAAGGAAAATAAACCAACAAAAGTGATAATTACGCTTGCTTTTTTAGTAGGATGTCTTTGTATCTATAACGTTTCGTTTACATCTGATAGACATCAAGAGGTTGATAATACAATAAAGTCAAATGATGAAGCTATAATAAAATTGTTGGAAAAAGGGAATTTAAGTAAACAAGAAACAATAAATATTTTAAGGACTAGTTATCTTTTTGAAGAGGCAATGGATGATTTGGGTGAAGATGCTGTATATAATGAAATGAAGGATAAAGTTACCCTTTATAATTTAGGAGATAATAGGTTGATTAAGAGAATTTATGGTAAAGTAGTTTTCAAAAACAGTGATACTTTAACAAAACTTGTTGGAATAAATCATAAAGTAATATCAGATTACGGAAGAGATTTGGAAAATGATATAACTGCCATATTCTATTATTACGGATATATAGGGTTTGCTTTATATATTATATTTATATTATCATTTGCTATTTTAGGAATAAAGGTATTGATTAAAAAACCTATTAAATTATTCTCACCACGATTTATTGTGCTAACATTTACAATATTATTGTCATTATTTGGAGGAGAATACTCTGGAGCACTTTTAAGAAAAACTAATGCAAATATTTATCTTAGTATAGTTTTTGCTTTATATTATGTATATTTAATATATAGTGATAATAATGATAATTTTAAAATTAATATAAATAACAATAAAATATCTTTCTTACTTCTTCATTTAGGATATGGTGGAATAGAAAGTTCAACTATTAATACTGCTAATAGTTTATGTGATAAATATGATATTGAAATTATGTCGTTTTATAAATTAGATAAAAATCAAGCTAATAAACTTAATGATAAAATTAAAATTAAATATTTATATGATGGTGGACCTAATAAAGAAGAATTCTTAAATGCTATGCATAAACATAAATTTATTAAAGCATTAAAAGAAGGTATAAAAGCTTCAGATATATTAATTAAAAAGAAAATTAAAGTTATTAAGTATATAATTAATTGTGATGCTAAATATGTTATATCTACTAGATGGGAATTTAGCATATTACTTAGTAGATATGGAAATAATTATAGTGTGAAAATAGCACAGGAACATCATTATCATAATAATAATAATAAATATATAAATGTATTGAAATATAAATATAATAATATTGATTATTTGTTTGCTTTAACTAAGACGTTAGAAAAAGATTATAAAGATTTCTTGAAAGGAAATAATGATCATACTAAAGTAGCGTTAATGCCTAATATGTTATATGAAATACCAAACAAAGAAAGTAAATTAAAAGATAAAAATATTATTACTGTTAGTAGATTAGATGAAGGAAAAAAGATTGATGATATTATTAGAGCTTTTTCTAAATTAAAAGAAAAAGATTGGAAATTATATGTAATAGGTGATGGTAAAGAATATAATAATCTTAATAGTTTAATAGATGAGTTAGAATTAAAAGATAGAGTAATATTGACTGGTTATAAGAATAAAGAAGAAATAGAAAAATATATGTTAGAATCAAGTTTATTCTTAATGGCTTCTGTATCTGAAGGATTACCAATGGTATTATTAGAGGCTATGAGTTATGGTATACCTTGTATAGCTTATCATACTGATAGTGGTACAGATGATATAATAAAAGATAATAAAAATGGTTATATAATAAATAATCGTAATGAAAAAGAATATATAAATAAAATAGAAAAAGTTATTAAAGATGATAAACTTAGAATTAAGTTAGGAAAAGAGGCAAAGAGTACAGCTTATGATTTTTCAAAGGAAAAAATAACAGAAAAATGGTTAAAAATATTAAATAAATAAAAAGGAGTTATGATTATCTTATGAAAAATAAAAAAAGAAAAAATAATAAAATAATAATAATTATTAGTTTATTATTAATTATATTAGTTGGAGTAATAATATTTATCTATTATAGCAAAGATAGTGTTATGCCTATTTTAGATAATACAAAGGAAATAGAAAAACACTATAATGAATTTGTTAAAACAAATAAAGAAAGTATATTATATAATGAGAAAGAAGAAGAAATTGGTAAAATAGGTAAAGATGTAGAACTTACTTTAAATAATATAAATATTGATAATGATACAAAATATTTTAGTATTAAAGATATAGATGGATATTATATAAAATATATAGATGTTGATAAAATAGATAAGTTAACTGATATTGATCAAAGATATAAAGAATATATACCTTTTAATCAAAATATTGTTACTAATGATATTACTAATTTCTATGATGAAAGTGGTAACTTAATATATTCTTTAAAGAAAGAGTTTTCTCTTCCTATAATTATAAAAGATACTGATAAGTATGGTGTTGAATATAATAATAGATTACTCTATGTTAATAAAGATGATATAAAAGAAGTAGTAGATAATCATAACACAGATAAGAATAATTCTAGTGGTATTGCAGTACTTAATTATCATTTTGCATATGAAGATGATGATTCTACTTGTAAAGAGTCTATATGTCATTCTGCTAGTCAATTAAAAGAACATTTTTCTTATATAAAAGATAATGACTTTTTTACACCAACTATGAAAGAATTGGAAATGTATATTGATAAAAAATTGCAATTACCTCAGAAAAGTGTTGTTATTACATTTGATGATGGCGGTCGAGCAGATGTGGCAAAAAAATATGTTGATGAGTATAAAATAAATGCAACTTTGTTTTTAATTACTAGTTGGTTTGATAAAGAACAATTTGAATCTGAGTATTTTGAGGTACATTCTCATGGCGATGACATTCATAATGGTGGCTTATGCCCTGGAGGGCAAGGTGGAGAAATTAAGTGTATGGATCATGATAAATTATTAGCTGATTTAAAAACAAGCCGAGAAAAATTAGATGGGAGTACAGTCTTTTGTTATCCATTCTATGAGTATAATGAATATAGTATAAAGGTACTTAAAGAGGCTGGATTTACTATGGCTTTTGCGGGAGAAAAGGCTGGTGGAAAAACAAAGGTAATACCTGGAATTGATAAATTTAGGTTACCAAGATTGGTAATTGTTGATTATACAACTAAAAAGCAATTTATTAGTTATATAAATGGAGGTAGTTAGAATGAAAAAAAAGAAAGTTTTATTTATATCATCAACTGGAGGGCATCTAGAAGAATTAACTCAATTAAAAAGTATGTTTGATAAATATGATTATTATATTGTAACTGAAAAAACAAAGTCTAATCTTAGTTTAAAGAATAAATATCCTAATAGAGTATCTTATTTAATATATGGTAGTTATACTACTTTGGGTAAAAAATTTATTTATCCGTTTAAGTTGCTACTTAATTGTTTTAAATCACTATTTATTTATATAAAAGTGAGACCTAAATATATAGTTTCAACTGGTGCTCATACAGCAGGACCAATGTGTCTTATTGGGAAAATATTTGGTAGCAAAATTATTTTTATTGAGACATTTGCTAATTCGAAAACAAAATCAAAAACAGGTAGTATAGTTTATAAGTTTGCAGATTTATTTATAGTACAGTGGAAAGAAATGCTAGAGCTTTATCCTAATGCAGTATATGGAGGGTGGATTTTCTAATGATATTAATTACTTTGGGAACTCAAGATAAACAATTTACTAGATTATTAGATGTAGTTCAGAATGAGATAGATAAAGGAAATATTAAAGATAAAGTTATTGTTCAGGCAGGACATACTAAGTTTGAAAGCAAGGATATGGAAATTTTTGATTTGATTGATAGAGAAAAGTTTTCTGATTTAATATCAGAATGTGATATTTTAATTACTCATGGTGGTGTTGGTTCAATTATTACTGGTCTTCAAAATAATAAAAAAGTGATTGTGGCTCCAAGACTAGCTAAGTATGATGAACATATGAATGATCATCAATTACAGATAACTGAAAATTTTTCTAAAGCAGGATATATTTTACCGTTATATGAAAATGATGATTTAGGAAAGGTTTTAAAGGATATAAAATCATTCAAGCCTAAAAAGTTTAAAAGTAATACAAGCCATATGGTAAAGTTAATTAGTGATTTTATAGATAATAATTAAATATAAAATTTTAATGTTAATTGCTATGTAAGTAGTTATATGTTATTGTAAATTTGTGTTATATAGGTTAATATCTATATACAATCATTAATATTATTATTTTGGGGGATTAGTTAATTATGATTATTAAAATTAAAAATACAAGATATTTTAAAACTGTGATGTTTTTTGTATATGAAGGGATATATTTACTATTTATTGATGCATTTAATCAATATTTATTGACTAGAAGTTTTGATATTAGTAATTATTTGATAAATAATTTGGTGGTATTTAATATTGTTTGGATTTTATTGTTTTTTATATTTTTATATGTATTAAAACCTAAGGTCAGAAAAGTAATAACTTGCACTTTTAATATATTATTATTATTGATATCACTTGCTAATTATTTTATGTACTCGTATTTTTATTCTGTTTTTTCTTGGAAGGATTTGGTTCTTTCTGGTGAGGGTTTTTCATTTATAGATTCTGTTTTTAAATTTATTAATTTAAAGATTATTTTGTTTACACTTACTTCTATTGATATGATATTACTTGTATATAAAACTAGGACTAAAAGAACATATAAATTTAAATCTATACAAAGTTTGATTTTAGTTATTATGATAATAGTTTTGTTTGGAGTAAGGAGAATATATATAAATAATAATTTAAATAGTGTTAATGATGGATGGAATTCTAATAATGTAATTAGTAATGATTCTAATTATTATCAGAATTGGAATAGTCCTACTAGACTTGTTAAAATATGTGGTATATATGAATATTTAATTAAAGATTTCTATAATTCTTTTATCAAAAAAGATAATGGTATTGAGGCTAGATTGTTTGTAAATAATTATATTGATGAGAATTATAAAGAAGATAATAATGAATATACTGGTATTTTTAAAGATAAGAATCTTATATTTGTTATGATGGAAAGTATGGATGATTGGTTAGTTAATGAGGATGTTACTCCTACTATGTATATGATGATGCAACATGGTTTTAATTTTAATAATCATTATTCTCCGGGATATGTTACTGGTGATACTGCTAATACTGAATTTATTGCTAATACTGGTATGTATCCAGTAATTAATAAGTTATCTCCTAATTATGCATATGTAAATAATAGTTATCCATATTCAATCGCTAATTTATTTAAGAATGAAGGTTATACTGTTAATTCTTTTCATAGATCTGGTGGCGGAATATATAATAGGGAGAATATGCACATAAGTTTAGGATATGAGAAATATCATAATTACGTTGATATGGGGATTTCTGATGATAACTTGGATTTGGATAGTTATATAATTAAGGATGGTTATGATAAAATTATTTCTGATAATAAATTTATGAGTTTTATAATAACTTATTCACCACATTCTCCATATACTTATAATAAAATTGAATGTCAAACTAATTTGTCTGATATAAAAACTATATATCCAGAATTAGATAAAGAAGAGTTATTATGTGCATATAGTGCTGCTAGAGAAACGGATAATATGTTTAAACTATTATTGGAAAAACTTAAAAATGATAATTTACTTGATGATACTATAATAGTGGCATTTACTGATCATCCTAATAAATTGGTTATTAGAGATGATGAAACTGAAAAACTTAATAAAACAATATTTTATATATATGATCATGATATGAATAGTAATCAAATTGATACTATTACTAGTTCGATAAATATATTACCCACAGTTATTAATTTGTTTGGTATTAAGAATAATTATTTATATTCTGGTTATGATGCTTTGGATACTAATGAAGAATATGTTATATTTAAGGATTATACTTATTTTGATGGAAAAAAAGTTAAAACAGTCACTAAAGAATACAAAGATAAATTAGAATATAGTTCTGATATTTTATCTTCTGATTATTATAAAGATAACACTGTTAAAAAATAGTGTTATCTTTTTATGATATAAAAATACTTATTAGATAATAATTAATTATAATTGATAAAATATTAAATATGTTATATAATATAAATGTAATGTTTATTTAAGGAGTTGTAGTGATAATGGAAATTAATGATGTAATATTGATTGTATTAACAACGTTTATAATAACTGCTTTATTTATACCTGTTGTTAAAAAGATGGCTGAATTTATTGGGGCAATGGATATTCCTAACGCTAGAAAGGTTCATACTGTACCTATACCTAGATTAGGTGGCCTTGGTATATATGCTGGATTTTTAATTGGTTATATGTTATTTGGTCAACATTCTATACAAATGAATGCTGTACTTATTGGTAGTTTTATTATTTTGGTTACTGGTATTTTTGATGATATTAAACCTGTACCTGCTAAATATAAGTTATTAGGACAAATTGCTGGAGCTGCTATTATACCTTTATATGGTGGAATATTATTAAAGGATATATCTGCTTTTGGATTGTATTTGAATTTTGGGGTACTTTCTTATCCTATAACTATATTATTTATTGTGGCTATTATTAATTGTATTAATTTAATAGATGGATTAGATGGACTAGCATCAGGAATAAGTAGTATATATTTCTTAACAGTAGGAATAATAGCAATGCTTCTTAATAATGCTGGTGGTTTGGATACTACTTTAACATTTATTATGCTTGGTAGTACTCTTGGATTTTTAGTACATAATTTTCATCCTGCTAAAATTTTTATGGGTGATTCTGGTAGTATGTTTTTAGGTTATATTATTGCTGTAATAGCATTATTAGGATTTAAGAATATTACTCTTACTTCATTTATTATTCCCATGCTACTATTAGCTATTCCTATTATGGATACACTATTTGCTATACTAAGAAGATTAGTAAACCATAAACCATTAGGTGAACCTGATAAAAATCATTTACATCATCAGTTACTTAAACTTAGATTATCACAAACTAAAACTGTTTTAGTTATATATTTAGTTGATATTTTATTTGCTATTGCTTCTATATTATATGCTATTGGTAATAGAGTACTTGGTACTAATATATATGGTATTATTATATATATTATATTATTGGTTTTGACTATATTATTAGTACTTAAAACTAATATTATTTGGAATCATGATAAAAAGAATGATAAATAATGATATTTTAATTAAAAATAAGTTACTGTCGCAAATTTTGCGACAGTTTTAATATTATATAAAGTGATAGATAAATGTTTGATAAAAAGACTATAGGTTTTTTATCACCTGATGAGATTATAGCTCATCAGGAAATGAGTTAATTTAATCATATTATTTTATTTATTAAATATAATTTAATAGAAAAGAGGAATAATATGATTAATAAGAAAAATTTGTGGTTTTTAACGTTATTTAGTTTAGTATTGGTACTATCAATTTATTATGTTACTATGCCTAGTGAAATTTTTGATAGTAAATTAGAGAATGAAAAGGTTGATAAGAGTACTGTTAATGTAGAAGAGTCATCAGTGATTTCTGCTTTGAAGGTAGAAGATGAGAATGAAGTTAAGGAAAAGATTAATGGTTTAAAAGAAAAACTAACTAATAGTGAAGTTAGTACTAAAGAAAAAAATGAAGTATTTGAAGAATTAAAGCTTATTAATAAAAATTCTTCAAAAGAAGAAACTTTAGAATCTAAGATTAAAGATAGTTGTTCTTGTGAAAATTTTGTTAAAATAGATGGAGATAATGTTAGAGTGGTACTTGATTCTGATGATAGTAGTGCTACTACCGCTAATAATATTATGAGATTAGTACAAAAGGAATTTGATGATAAGATGTATATATCAGTAAAATTTAATAAATAGGGACTAATAAACCTCACTTTATTTATGTTTTTGAATAGAATAATATGAATAAACATAACCACCCTTATGGAAGTGAGGTATTTATGAGTAAAGGTATATTAACCAAAAGAGAAAAAGAAGTTTTTTCGTTATTAGTAGAAAATAAAACTACTCATGATATAGCAGAGATATTGGGGATAAGTGAAAAGACTGTTAGAAACCATATATCTAATACTATGCAAAAGTTATCAGTTAAAGGAAGAGCTCAGGCAGTAGTAGAATTGATACGTTTGGGAGAAATTACTTTATAAGCACATATGTGCTTTTTTTCTTTGTATATTTGTATTTTATTTATAGATTTTTAATCGTTAATATGATATAATTTTTTATGATATGGAGGTATAAAATGAAAAATTTATTTGATTTAACTGGTAAGGTTGCTGTTGTAACCGGTGCTAGTAGTGGTATAGGAAAAGAGGCCGCTATTGCTTATGCAGAAATGGGGGCAGATGTAGCTCTTCTTGCTAGAAGAGTAGATAAGTTAGAAGAGGTTAAAAAGGAAATAGAAAAAATAGGAAGACGTGCTATTTGTATAGAGTGTGATGTTACTAAGGAGAATAGTGTTAAAAAAGCTGTAGATGAGGTACTAAGTGCTTTTGATCATATTGATATATTACTTAATGATGCTGGTGTTGCTGTACGTGGTGGAGTTGATACTTTAGAAGAAGAAGATTGGGATAAATCTTTTAATACTAATGTTAAAGGTATTTATTTTATGTGTAAATATGTTATTCCTGGTATGAAGGAAAGAATGTATGGTAAAATTGTTAATGTTTCTTCAGTTAATGCTATAGTGGCTGATAAGAATGATATGTTTATTAGGCATTCTTATAATGCTTCTAAAGCTGCTGTTATTGGTCTTACTAAGGGTATGGCTTGTAGTTATGCTAGGTATAATATTACTGTTAATGCTATTGGACCAGGTTTATTTGAAACTGGTATGACTGAGAATACTTTATTTAAATCTGAAGAATTCTTACGTGGATATAATGCTTTAAATCCTTCTAGTAGACCTGGTAGACATGGTGAAGTTAATGGTACTATTTTATATTTATCTAGTGATGCTTCTAGTTATATTGAAGGTCAATTTATTGCTATAGATGGTGGTGGATCTATAGTATAATCATATACTTTATGGATAAGAGATATGAAATAATAAACGATAAGCTTAATAGTCTTAGTAAGAGTACTTTTAGGAATAGTTTTTATCTTAAAGATAAGGATAAAAATTATATTAAAGATAAAGGAATGAATATTATAAAGGATCATGCTTATGATATTATTTTGAAGAGACTTGCTCCAATTGATATTAAGAATGATGGAAAGCAGACTCCTATGAGGGGACATCCGGTATTTATTGCACAACATGCTACAGGGTGCTGCTGCAGGGGATGTTTATTTAAGTGGCATGGTATTCCGAAGAATAGAGAATTATCTAATAACGAGATTAATTATATTGTTATGTTAATAATGGAATGGATAAAAAGACAAATGGAATAATTTGTCTTTTTGTATTGTGAAGTTGGTATTTTATATGGTATAATAAAGGGACGAAGAAGGTATAAAAATGAAGAGAAATGAAGTTGATAGAGAAAAGTTATCTCCTATGATGAGACATTATGTTGAACTTAAAGATAAATATGAAGATACTATTATTTTATATAGATTAGGGGACTTTTATGAGATGTTTTTTGAGGATGCTGAGATTGTTTCACATGCTTTGGAGCTTACTTTAACTGGTAAGAGTGCAGGACTTGAAGAGAAGGTTCCTATGTGTGGTATACCTCATCATGCAGCAGATATATATATTGATAAACTTATTAAAAATGGATTTAAAGTGGCTATTTGTGAGCAGCTTGAGGATCCTAAAAGTGCTAAAGGAATAGTAAAGAGGGATATAGTAGAGGTTATATCATCTGGTACTATTATTAATGCTAATTCTTTAAATGAAAAAGAAAATAATTATATTGGTAGTTTATATGATTTTGGATATGGATATGCACTTACTTATTCAGATATTACTACAGGAGAAGTTTACTCTATGCTTCTTGGTAATTCTTTGGATATTATATATAAATTGTTATCTTTAGAAATTAAAGAGATTATTGTTAATAAGGAATTTGATAGGAATACTTTAGCTAAAATTAAAAATGAAAAGATACCTGTAACAATAGTAGAGAATTATTTAGATGATATGTATAGTGATATTTATAGTGATATTAGTGATGAGAGAATTATTAAATCTATTAAGTTATTACTTTATTATTTAAGTTATGAACAGAAAAGGGAATTGTCTCATTTTCAAAAGGTTATTATTAAAAAAGAAGATGCTACTTTGATTATGGATATTCATACTAAGAGAAATTTAGAACTTACTGAATGTCTTAGAACTAAAGAGAGAATGTATTCTTTACTTTGGCTTCTTGATAATACTAAGACTGCTATGGGAAGTAGAAGACTTAAATATTTTATTGAGAATCCTTTAGTAGATATGGATATGATAAATAGGAGATATGATATTGTTTCTAAGTTACTTGATGAATTTATTTTAACTGATGAACTTAGAAATGATTTATATTCTGTATATGATTTGGAAAGACTTTGTGGTAGAATTGCTTTTGGTTCTGCTAATGGGAAAGATTTACTACAACTTAAGACTTCTTTAGAGGTACTTCCTAGTATTAAGGAAAAGATTAATACTATTGGTTTTTATGATGATATTGAACCGCTTAGTGAACTTTATAATTTACTTGATAGTTCTATTAATGAGGATGCTCCTGTTGGTCTTAAGGAAGGATTTCTTATTAAAAGTGGTTATTCTAAAGAACTTGATGAACTTAAGAATTTAAGTAAGGGTGGTAAGGACTTTATTAGTAATTTTGAGAGAGAAGAGAGAGAAAGAACTGGTATTAAAGGTCTTAAAGTTGGATTTAATAAGGTATTTGGTTATTATATTGAGGTTAGTAATTCTTACTTATCTATGATTACTGATGATATGGGTTATACTAGAAAACAGACACTTGCTAATTGTGAGAGATTTATTAATCCAATACTTAAAGAGAAAGAAGATTTGATTTTATCTAGTGAAGATAAGATTATTAATTTGGAATATAATTTATTTATTGGTATAAGGGATGAATGTAAGAAGTATATTAATATTTTGCAAAAGAATGCTAAGGTTATTAGTGAGATTGATGTTTTACAATCTTTTGCTTATGTTAGTGAGAAGTATAATTATACGAGACCTACTTTAAATAGTAATAATGAGATTAGGATTATTTCTTCTCGTCATCCTGTAGTAGAGAAGGTTCTTCGTGATAGTGAGTATGTTCCTAATGATATTATTATGGATAATAATACTGATATAATTCTTATTACTGGTCCTAATATGGCTGGTAAAAGTACTTATATGAGACAACTTGGTATTATTGCTATTATGGCACAAATTGGTTGCTTTGTTCCCGCTAATGAGGCTAATTTACCAGTATTTGATAAGATATTTACAAGAATTGGAGCAAGTGATGATTTGGTAAGTGGGGAATCTACTTTTATGGTTGAAATGATGGAGGCATCAAGGGCTATTAAGGGTGCTACTAAAAATAGTTTAATTTTATTTGATGAACTTGGACGTGGTACTGCTACTTATGATGGTATGAGTTTAGCGGAAGCTATATTAGAATATATTGCTAAAAGAATTAAATGTAAGACACTTTTTTCTACACATTATCATGAACTTACTGATATGGAGAGGACTCTTCCTAATTTGAAAAATAAACATGTATCCGCTATAGAAGATGGTGGTAATATTACTTTCTTACATAAGGTTAAAGATGGTTCGGTAGATAAAAGTTATGGTATTAATGTTGCTATGTTAGCTGGTCTTCCTAGTGAGGTTATTGATAGAGCTAATGTTATATTAAAGGAATATGAAAGTAAGAATAATAACTCTACTAGTAAAAAGAAGAAAAAGAATGATGATTCTTTTCAATATAGCCTACCTCTTGACTTTGAAGAGAAAAAGAGTGAAGTAGAGGAAGAAATTAAAAAGATTGATGTTCTTAATATTACTCCTATGGAAGCTATTAATATTCTTAGTAAGTTAAAAGAAAAAATAAAATAAATAGTAAAAATGATACAGAGTGAAAACAATAGTTTTCACTCTTTTTTTGTTTTTTATTAGAAATTTTGGAAAATATTACAATTTTATTAAAAAATTGGTGTTTATATATATGAGGAGGTAAAATATAGAAGGGAGTAATAATGATAGATGTAAAAGATAAGATAAAAATATGTAATGATGTAATGTTTAAAAGTATATTCTTAAGACAAAGAGATGCTCTAATTACGATGATTTATGATATTACTGGTATTAATGAAAAGATAAATAAAGATGAAATAATTACTGGTTATGAATTAGAGCCATATACTGTAAAAGGTAAAGTTAATAGAAGTGATATGTTAATAGGAATAGGAAAGGATAATTATCTAAATGTTGAAATTAATTATAAACATGAAAGAAATGTTACCGCAAGAAATATGATTCAACTATTTAGAATAACTAATCAAGTAGTAGAATCTGGTATGACTGATAAAGAGTTAGGTCTTAAGATGGTAGGACAATTAAATTTAAATACTTTTAGAAATTTAAATAATAAGATAATACAAATAGGTGCTTATGCTGATTTAGATACAGGAAGAGAACTTGATTATGGAGTAATAAAAATATGGAACTTAGATATTGAAAAATGTTATAAAAAGTTGTATAATAATACTGAAAAGATTAAATATGCAACAAAAATGGAAAGATGGGGAGCAATACTATATTGTAGTATAAATGATATAGAATTAATATCCCAATTGTTAGGAGATGATCTTTTGACTATGGAAGAAAAAGAAAAGTTTATAGTAAAAATTAAAGATGCCAACAGCAGTGATAGAATAATACAAGATTGGATGGTAGAAGAGAATAATCGTCTTCGTCTTGAAGGACAACTTGCTTATGCCAAAGATGAAGGTATAGAACAAGGTATCGAAGAAAACAAAATAGATGTTATTCGAAGTATGTTAAAGAAAAACATTGATTATAATACAATATCTGAGATAACTAATAAGAGTGTAGAAGAAATAAAAGAAATAGAAAAAAATATTTAATAATAATTTAAATATTTTACCCCTCAAATTAATCCAAATAGAAATTAATAATTTTTATTTGGATTTTCTATTTATAATAAAAGATATATAATTGATTTTATATGATTTTTAGTACTAATTATATATAAAAGTATTGATAATAAAATTAAAATACTTTATAATTTATTTAGGTGATGCAAATGAAAAAAATGAATAATAAGGGATTTACTTTGATAGAACTTCTTGCGGTATTAGTTATTTTAGTGGTTATTATGTCGATAGCTATACCTAGTATTACTTCTTCAGTAGAGAGAAGTAAGGCTAAACAAAGAGAACAGGTTATTAATATTATTATATCTGCTGGTGAATTATATGCTGATAAGCATAAAAATACATTTACTCAGGTTAGTGTGCCGACTCTTATAGATGAAGGGTATTTAACTTTGGATGATGCTAAAGATCCACAAAATGAAAAAAGTACGATATGTGGATATGTTATTAGAGATGGAAATTCTTTTGTGTTTAAGGAACATTCATCATATTGTAGAAATATAGGATAGGGTGGTTATAAATGAAGGTTATATTAATTAAGTATGGAGAACTTACTACTAAAGGGGATAATCGTAAGTATTTTATTAATGTTTTATATAATAATATTAAAAAAGCATTAGAAGAATATAATGTTAATATTGTTAAGAATAGAGTACGTATGTTTATTGAGACTGATGATGATGTTATGGAAATTGTTAATATTCTTAAGAATATATTTGGTATTCATAGTATAGTTATTGCTACTAGAGTTAATACTAATATTAGTGAAATAGAAGATAATGTTTTAGAGGTAGCTAGGGAAAATGATTTTAGAACATTTAAAGTAGAAACTGATAGAGCAGATAAATCATTTCCGATACAAAGTATGGATTTTTCTAGAAGAATTGGTGCTTTGATACTTAAGAATATTTCTAATATAAGTGTAGATGTTCATAATCCTGATTATTTATTAAAAATTGAAATAAGAGAAGATTATACATATATATATCATAAAGAAATTAAGGCGTCAGGTGGCTATCCAGTCGGAGTAGCAGGACGCGGTCTTCTTATGTTATCAGGAGGAATTGATTCCCCAGTAGCGGGATATCTTGCTATGAAGAGGGGAATCAAGGTTGATTGTGTTTATTTTGAGTCACCACCACATACTAGTGAGATGGCTAAAAATAAAGTTAAGCGTCTTGTGGAAAAACTTACTAAATATAATCCGGATATTACTTTATATGTAATAAAATTTACGGATATTCAAGAGGCAATATATAAAAATATCGTCCCTACATATATGATAACCATTATGAGAAGAATGATGTATAGAATAGCCACTAAAATTATGGAAAATAATTCTTATTTATGTCTTATAAATGGTGAAAGTGTTGGACAAGTTGCTAGTCAAACTTTGACTAGTATGAATGTTATTAATAATGTTACTAATAAAGTTGTTATTAGACCAGTTGCTTGTCTTGATAAGATAGAAATTATGGATATTGCTAGAAAGATTGATACTTATGAAACTTCAATACTTCCTTATGAGGATTGTTGTACTATTTTTGTTCCTAAACATCCAGTTATTAATCCTAGTTTGAAATTATCTATAGAATATGAGAATAGTTTTGATTATGATAAGTTAATTGAAGAAGCTATTAATAATATGGAAGTAATAAAGATTACTAATAATTATAATAAATTTGATATATAGTAAAAATTACCATTAATTTGTTAGTATGAAATTTACAATATTTCACAACCTATTAGTGTAGGAGGTGAAACGATAATGAGTAATAGTAATAATAACAAAATGGTAGTTCCAGGAGCTAAACAAGCTATCGATAGAATGAAATATGAAATAGCTAACGAATTTGGTGTTAACTTAGGACCTGATTCAACTTCTAGAGCTAATGGTTCAGTTGGTGGAGAAATTACTAAGAGATTAGTTCAATTAGGACAAAACCAACTTAGTGGTTCTAATTACCAAAACAAATAAGTTGTTTATATAAAATAAAAAAGAGTCTGTCAATAACTCTTTTCTATTTTTACAAACCTTATTTACTATAGTTTATTCTAATTTTGTAAATCTTATTTGCTATAATCTGCTTCAATTCCATGAATCATGTCAACTCTTGCCTGATGTCTTCCACCTTCAAACTCTGCTCCAAAAAATTCATCAAGAATCATTTTTGCAAGTTCTACTCCAACAACTCTTGCGCCAAAAGCAATAACATTAGCATTGTTATGCTGCTTTGTAAGTTTTGCCGAATAAGGTTCGCTGCAAACTGCTGCAATTACACCTGGAACCTTGTTTGCTGCAACAGAAATACCGATTCCGGTTCCACACATAAGTACACCGTAATCTACATCTTTTCTTACAACTGCTTCACCAACTTCACGACCCTTGTTTGGATAATCGCACTTAATAATTTCTCCGTTTTCATCATAGCCTGTGCCATAATCAACACATTCGTAACCCTTTTCTGTCATATATTCAATAAGTTCATTCTTTAAGTCAATTGCTGCATGGTCGCATCCAAATCCAATCTTCATTATAAATCCCTCTCATTTCTTAAAACTATTTACTATATATTCCGTCATCTATCTGACTTTTACTATTTGCTGTACATTCCGTCATCCATCTGACTTTTACATTCTACTCAATATGTATAAGACTGTCAAATGTACAAGGGATTTGGCTATTTTTCATTTCATTGTGGCATTTTGTTCATCTATATACAGTATGCTGTGTGGCCTGTTTTATGATTTGATGGAATGTACCCCAAAAATCGAGGTTTTTAATTTTTTGTGGTACGTTTTTAAGTTATGTAAACTAATCATGTCACATATTCTTGTTTTAATCATATATTTGTTGCATATTGTTTTACATTTTTATAGTTATGTCAACCAATATATCACTTAAACTGCTTTCAATCCATTTTGCGTACCCCAAAAATTCAATATATCTTAAATTTTGGGGTACATGATTTTGTTATTAATTTTTTATCTGTTTTATGTAAACCAAAATTCCCGAAAATAACTTTATAAACCAGCTAATAATATGCAAATCTGAAATTTCAACATCTTAAATCTCAGAACATCAAAAATTCTCCATTTTATAACTCTCAGTAAATAACGATTTCAAAAATCAATGTTTTTTCAAACTAGCTTTCACTTATGAAAATACAAGAAATGTATATATACATTCACTTCTCTCTCCTATACGAAAAAAAGCTATGACGCTTTCGCATCATAGCTTCTCACTTTAATATGTAATGCCGGCGACCGGAATCGAACCGGTACTGTGTTGCCACAACAGGATTTTAAG
>UQSR01000002.1 GCA_900543825.1 uncultured Mycoplasmatota bacterium | reverse complement strand
CTCCTAATATCTACGCATTTCACCGCTACACTAGGAATTCCACTTACCTCTCCTGCACTCAAGAAAACCAGTTTTAGTTGCAATTCCTCAGTTAAGCCGAGGGCTTTCACAACTAACTTAATTTCCCGTCTACGCACCCTTTACACCCAATAAATCCGGATAACGCTTGCTCCCTACGTATTACCGCGGCTGCTGGCACGTAGTTAGCCGGAGCTTTCTGGCATGGTACCGTCACATTAAGATCATTTCCTATCCTAATCGTTCGTCCCATGCAACAGAACTTTACAACCCATAGGGCCTTCATCGTTCACGCGGCATTGCTCGTTCAGGGTTTCCCCCATTGACGAATATTCCTAACTGCTGTCTCCCGTAGGAGTTTGGGCCGTGTCTCAGTCCCAATGTGGCCGATCAACCTCTCAGTTCGGCTACGCATCGTCGCCTTGGTAAGCCATTACCTCACCAACTAGCTAATACGCCGCAGGCCCATCTTTAAGCGAAGCTTTAAAGGCTCCTTTTAATACAGAAACGAATCTGTATTTAATCCGGTATTAGCTATCATTTCTAATAGTTATCCCAAACTCAAAGGCAGGTCACCTACGTGTTACTCACCCGTCCGCCACTAGGTGGTAATCCAAGTCCAATCTTGTGCAAGCACTCAATCTTCTTTGGGCCACCTCGTTCGACTTGCATGTCTTAGGCATGCCGCCAGCGTTCATCCTGAGCCAGGATCAAACTCTCAAAAAAAATAAATAATTTTAATTATTCAATAAGTTATAATTTCCTAGCTACTCAAATTGACATTTTGCTCAGTTTTCAAAGAACTTTTTCTTTTTTTGCATCTTTTTTCTCAAGTGCATTAATAATATAACAGATATATTCGACAATGTCAACTATTTTTTTGACTTTTTTTGATTTTTTATCAAAATAAAAAAACAGTTTAACGTTTATCTTCTATACATATATAATATATGCACTTAATGTTAAAATGTTTACATTTTCTTTCAAAGATACAAGTACGACACTTCTCTTGCATCGACTGTTAATATAATACCACTAATAAAAGCCATTGTAAAGCCTTTTTTAACAAAAAAAGAAAGTTTTTACACTTTCTTTTTTAATTTAAGCATGATGAATTATCAGGATTATATGTTCCCCCTAAAAAATTAACATATGGTTCTATTTTTGCTTCGCTTACTTTTATATAATTTTTTTGATTCCAGTACCATTCGTAATCATCTTTATTTGTTAAATAGCAGCCCTCATATATAATTGTTTTGGTATTGAATAATTGGTATGGTATTCTGTTTACGGCATAATTATCTTTAAAATTATATGTTTTAGATGATAGCATTGAATATTTCTTTTCAGTATCATAATCTGTTGCATAAAATCTTAAATGTGACTCTCTATTTGGATATATACTATTAAATTTATTTGCTATTTCTTTTTCTGTATATAGTTCATTGCTATTTAAATGTCCGGACATCAACATTTCATACCCAGAATATTGTTTATTATTTATTGAATTATGGTGATTGCTGTATGCTATCTTGCTTACTACTCCATAATATCCAATTTCATATGCTCTTTTGTGGAGACGCTTTTCAGCTTTACCAAGGCCGCCTCCATATGTGTCATCATATCTTGTCATATAAACTTTATAGCCGTGATTTTCAAATCTGCATTTTTCGTATTTTGATACAATAAGATTCATTTCTTTTTCTTTTATGTATTCGTTGGAAGCACCGCTATCACTGCCTCCGTGCCCTGGGTCTATAAGCACATCATATAAATAGTTGAAGTCTTCCACTTTAATACTTACTTCATCATTGCTATTATAGTTTATTGTTACTAGTTTATTTCCTAATTTACTTCTTACTATTTTTGTAATGTAGTCTTGCTTGTTTAATAGTCTCTCACTTTCTATGCCCTGCACATATGCGATATATTCTCCATTTTCTATATTATCTAGTTTTATAATTCCTTTGTACTTATTATTTCCTGCATTTTCCATATCAAATGCATAGTTTTCTGTTCCTTCTAAGTTTATTTTATAATTGCCATTGCTATTCTTCATATATCCTTCTAAATAGATGCCATCACTTGTAAATCTATTTACTGTTATGGTGTTGCTATAGCCTGTTTCTTCAACTTTTTTTATTTTCTCTTTATTTTCCTCTTTATTTTCTTTGGTTACTATATTAGGTTTTTTTACAGTTACTTCTCTTTTAATTTCTTTAGTATTGCCACTTGAATCTGATACTTTATATGTAACTTCATAAGTTCCTTCTTTGTCTGTGTTTATATTATTCTCTACTATTACTTTGTCTGTAATATCGCCATCATAATTATCAGTGGCCTTAAAACCTGTTTCTTTATATTCTTCTTTTGTTAATATAGTTATTTTTTCATTTCCTTCTAATGCTATTTCAGGAGGAGTTGTATCAACTATTTCTACCGTTCTGTAAAAGTCGTATTCTTTATTATCGAGTACAATATAATATTTTATTTTGTATTCTCCTAATGCTTTTATATTTAAATTTTCTGTATCTATTTTTATCATGCTGCTTTTGTCTATGTTATCTACTAATACTTTGGCTCCTAATTCTTGATATTCTTCTCCATATTCTATTGTTTGATTTAGTGGTTCATTTAATGTGAATAATACACTATGCTGTATTTCTTTTTCTTTGTAAAAATAAAAGTAATATATTAAACCTGCTGATATAATAAATATCGTAGTTATAACTGCTATTATTAATACTTTCTTTTCCTTTAATTTACTTCGCATATTATTCCTACCTTCTATTAATAGTATAGTATAAAATATTGTTTTGGTAAAGTAAAAACTACTATAAAGATTTTATTCTTTATTAGTAGTTTTGTTTTGATTTTCATTTTCTACAAGTTTTATATATTTTTGGTGGTATGCTTCTATAGTTTTTTTATTGAATGGATCTTCTTTTGTTCTTACCATTTCTATTAAATTACCTAATTCATATTTTAATATAAAATCTAATCTACTTGAATAATGCATTTGTTTTTTATGATAACGATATTCCATTCTATCTAATATTTTAAAACTGCCATTTGGAAATACTCTTAAGTCCAAGTCATAGTCTATATATTTTATTACATTTTCATCTATTATGGCTGGTGTAGCTATATTACAATAGAAATATATTCCATATTCTTTTAACTGTCCTATTATATTAAACCATCTATTTTTGTAAAAATATAAAATAGCTGGTTCTTTTGTATTCCATACTCTGCCATCGGAGTCTACTACTGTTGTTTTGTTATTTCCAAATACAATGTAATCATCTTTGATATCTAGAACTACAGCTTCGTCCCATTGTCTATGTAATTTTCCATTATGTTTATAACAGTGTATTTCCAATTTATCTCCTACTTTTATATTATCCACTTTATACACCTTCGTCCTTTGGTGTTATTATACAATATTTTTTTTACAAATACAATAATATTATTATACCTTTTTGTTATTTTATGGTATACTTATATATATAAGGAATAAAGGAGGGCTTAATGAATTTTATTAAAATATTTTTTCTAGGTATTGTTACCATTATTAAACTTATTTATTCTTTTTTTAAGTACTTCTTTATTGGATTATTTAATACAATAATTATTATTCCTAAATATTTTGTTATTGGAATTATGTATATTTTTAAAAAGGATAAAAAGAAAAAGACTTCTAAAAATCAAAAAAGATTATCTTTGGCAATGGTTGCTCTTTCTTTTTCGGTTTATTTGATTTGTGTATTTCTTGTCAGTAAATGGTCTGTTCAAGGACTTAAAATTAAATACTTATCTAATGATATTATTAAATCGACTGAAGTAGTTGAGCAAGAAGAAAAAGAGGAACAAAACAATGATAATAGCAATAATGCCAACGAAGAACCAACTCAAGGAACTGATAATACCAACAATAATGTTTATTATCCTAATGATTACTGGGATTACATGTCTGTTCCTTTTATGGAAGTTGATTTTAATAACTTGTTGCAAAAGAATTCTGATACCGTTGGTTGGATTAAGGTTGATGGTACTAAGGTAAACTATCCAGTTGTGCAATCTAGTGATAATAGTTATTATTTGAATCATGCTTTTAATGGTTCAAGTAATATTGGTGGATGGATTTTTGCTGATTATCGTGATGACTTTAAAGAATTTGGAAAAAACACTATTATATATGGACACAACATGAATAATAAAACAATGTTTGGTTCTATTCCAAACATGCTATATAATGGTTATTTAAATAATAGTAGTAATTATTATATTAAAATATCAACACCTACTACAAATACGATATGGAAAGTCTTTTCAATTTATACTGTTGAGCCAGAAACATATTATATTAAAACGGGATTTTATAGTGAAAATTTTGGTGATTGGCTTAATACTATAAAAGGAAGAAGCATTTATGATTTTGGTATTTCTGTTGGTGAAGATGATAAAGTTCTTACTTTATCTACTTGTGATAATAGTGGTACTAAAAGAGTTGCTGTTCATGCTAAAATGATTAATATTGAATACAAATAGTATAGTTCTATTTGTATTTTTTTCTTTACAAATATTTTAATTTATGTTATTATTTATTTGTGGCAGATATAGGGGATTAGTTAAATGGTATAATAATGGTCTCCAAAACCACTGTTGGGAGTTCGATTCTCTCATCCCCTGCCATTTATGTTATTAAAAGAACTGATGATAGTTCTTTTTTTGTTTACACGCTTATAAATGAATGATATAATATTTCGACAAGGAGAGATAATATAGCAACTGAATATTTGGAATTACCTTTGAAAATTAATTATGATAAATTTAATGATGTCAGAGAAGAATTGGAATCTTTTCTGGAAGATGAGGATTATATGAATAATAGAAGATTTGCTAAGAAGGTTTTATTTTCTCAAGAAATTAAATCTAATAATACTATTGAAGGAATTACAGATGACTTACTAATCATAGAAAAGGTTATTAGTGATGCTTCTTGTATTAATGATGTTAAACAAAGGAAGAGAATTATTAATCTTTACAATGGCTATAAATATATGTTTAAGGATTTTCCTAATGAAGTTCTTAGAATTAATCCTATTAAATATGAAAAGAATAATCCGAAAATCAAAAGACTTAATTTGAATAATAAATAAAAATCTAATATTGATATTTACGAAAATAGTATTTATTCAATATTAGATTTTTTTTGGTACTGGATCATATTTATATTCTTTTTTTGTGAATGGATTGCATCTTAGTAATCTCTTTATTCCTAAATATAAGCCTTTTATAAGGCCATGAATTTCTAATGCTTCTAACATATAATTAGAACATGTTGGTATGAACCTACAACTATCATGAGATTTGAATGGTATTTGTTGATATTTTTTTATTATTTTTATTAATATTTTTTTCATTTGAATCACGTATATATTTTATCATAATAATTATTACTTTACAACTTCTTCGGATAGTGATATTATTTTATTTATTCTTTTTAATGATACTATAAAACTTTGGTAGTCCGCTGTAATTGTTCCTAATACTTCAAAATTTGTTAGTATTTTATCATAATAACTATATATCAATAATATAGTTCCTATTTCTATATTACCTATTTTTACTAAATATACTGCATAGAATATTATTATATATCTTGTTAATTCAATAATTCCTAAAACTAAATATATGATACCTTGAATTATAACGTTATAGTTGTAATTTGCTTTTAAATATGTTTTGTTATCTTTATTGAATAAGTTTTTAATACTTTCTATAGTACTTTTTTTTGCTGATAAAGCGGTATATAATTTATGTAACATGATTGTTTTGTTATCAAGTGATGATTTTCTTTTGATATTTAGTGTTTGAACTGTTTTGCTTGCTTTAAAATATATTATTAGCATTATTATTGATACTATTATTGTTACTATAAATATAATAAAGTTAAAACTAAGAAAGTAGGCATAAATTACAAAGAATTCTATTATTTGAAGAATTCTTGTTATTAAATTACCTAAAAAGTTACATATTATATCTATATCATTGTTTAATATATTGGTATATTCTCCTAAATTTATTTTATTTATATTTTTTATTTCGGATATAGTAATGTTTGTGTATTCTGTATATAATTTATTATAAAGCTTGAACCACGTTTTTTGATTTAGGTATGACCAAAAATAATAAAAGATGGATAAAAGTAAGGTTATAATTATTAAATAATAACCTATTTTATAATTTCCTTCGGTTACTTCGTTTATGGTATTACTCCAAAATACCGGTATTATTAAAGCTAGAAGTTGAATAAAAAGAGAAGTAATTATTTTATAAGTTACTTCTCTTTTAGATCTTTTTATTATTTTTTTTGTTTCTATAAACATGTTAGTCCTCCTTAAATAAGGCTATATCTCCACTTTCTATATTGTTATTTTGTGCATCATCTTTATTTATATGTAAAGCTAAAGCAAAGTTGTCTGCTATTTTTATATGAACATTATTTATTATATTATTATTTATTTTTACTGATACTATTTGATCTTCATAAAAATCTTTTTTATCTCTAGTATTAATATGGATATGTCTATTGGCAATTATACATACACTTTTTTTATAAATTTTACCTTTAGGACCAATAATCCATATGTTTTCGCTATTTTCTAGATCGCCAGAATTACGAACTGGTGGATTAAGACCAAAATATTCCTTATCTATATCTAATATTTCTACTTGAGTGTATTTTCTTGTCGGTCCGACAATTCTTACATTTTCTTTGATATTTTTATCTGTTTTTAATGTAACTGTTTCATTAGCGGCAAATTGTCCTGGTTGATCAATGTAGTTTCTTACTGTTAGTTCATAGTCCTTTCCAAATAATATTTCTAAATCTTCTTTTGTTAGATGTACATGTCTATTAGATACTCCTACTCTTATTTTCAAGTTATCACCTCATTATCATTATAATTTTATTTTTTTATTATGTAAAGATTGAGTAAATCATTTGACATTTTTTTAGTTATACTGTCAAAATGATTTCATATATTGTAATGAGGTGATTATATATGAATAATGGTTATTATCAAAATCCTGTTTTTCCAGGTGTAGGACTTAATAATAATACGGTTCCTAATCAACAATCTGTTCCAAGTTATGAGCAAACACAAACTTCTTATACTCCTATGAGTATGGAACAATCATACATTGAAAATATACTTAGACTTAATAAGGGTAAAAAAGCTAAGTTTCATGTTACTGTCCCTGGATCCCAAGAATGGCAAGATAGAGTTTTTGAAGGTATTATTGAGCAGGCTGGAAGAGATCATATTATTGTATCTAATCCAACTACTGGGGAATGGTATTTAATACTTATGATTTATTTGGATTTTGTTACTTTTGAAGAATCTATTAATTTTATAAAAGATTTTTCTTAAATTTATTTTAAAATGAATTTATAGTCCTTGAAAAAGATTGGCACTTTTGATATAATTTAATATAGGATGTGAGGATATGGAAATTTTATTGTTAATTATAATTGTTATAATCGTATTAATATGTGCTGCTGTTATTTTTTATGCCACCGTATATAATAAGTTTCAGGATTATATTATAAGAATTAATGAGGTTGAAGCTCTTATTGATACTAATTTAAGAAATAAATATGATTTAATTAATAGAGCTATACCTATAGTAAAAAGTAATATTGATAAAGATAGAAATGTATTTGAGGAAATCGTTAAACTTAGAAGTAGAAAGATTGGTAATTTTGAATTATATAGAATACTAACACGCGCTTCTAATGAACTTAATGGTCTTAAAACCGAATTTCCTGATATTGAAAAAAGTGAGGAAGTTAAGAAGATACTTAAACAAATTGCTGATATTGATATTAAAGTGGATAATTGTATTGATTATTATAATGATAATATTTCTGTTTATAATACATTACTTAAAAAATTTCCATCAAATATTATTGCTACTTTTTGTAAATATGAAGAAAAATTATTCTTTGATAGAAAGAATATGAATGATGATGACTATGAAGACTTTAAATTATAAGTCTTCTTTTATTTTGTTAATATAGTTATTAAAAAGTCTAAAGCAAATATAAATGATATAAAATAGGTAAATTCTCTTGGGATTATTTTTATTATTTTATTTATGTATGGTTTTAATGTATTTGTTATTATAATAGCAATTAATCCCCATATTGGTATATATTCTAAACAAGTGTATTTGCCGATATGATATTTTTTGGATTTATAATTCCACATATCAATACCAAATAGTATATTGCATAGATATCCACATATATACTCTATTAATCCTAGTACTACTGAATAGATAATAAATGATATTATTAGTTTTATTATTTTGTTTGTTTTTATTCTGGGCATTAGGTATTTGTCTAATAGTATAATTGCTATGCCTCCTACGGCATATACCATTGTTATTGGTCCTTTTAGTATTCCACTAGTACGTCCTCTACTGGTATTTTTAAAGATGGTACTTTCCATTATAAATCCTAATAGTGAATATAAGAAAAAAGAATTTAAATAGTACATATTATCACCAATAATATGTTAACCTAGTTAAATTCTTTTATACTATTTTACTGTAAAGTCTATTTCTTTTATGTTATGTTCTTTTAGAAAATTGTTTGCCTTTGAAAATGGTCTACTTCCAAAGAAGCCATAATTACATGAAAATGGTGATGGATGGGATGATTCTATTACTAAGTGTTTGGGATTGGTAATAAGATTTTTTTTACTTTTGGCAAAATTTCCCCAAAGTATGAATACTACAGGTGTGTCTTTTTCATTTATTTTTCTTATTATAGCATCTGTGAACTCTTGCCATCCTAAATTTTTATGTGATGCTGGTTTGTCTTTTTCTACAGTTAGAACAGAGTTTAGAAGTAATACTCCTTCTTTGGCCCAACATGTTAAATCACCATTATTTGATATTTTTATATTTAAATCATCATTTAATTCTTTATAGATGTTTTTTAATGATGGTGGTAATTTTATACCATTATTTACCGCGAAAGCTAGTCCATTGGCTTCGCCTATTCCATGATATGGATCTTGTCCTAATATTACTACTTTAACATCTTTATAATCTGTTAGATATAGTGCTCTTAGAATATAGTTTTTTGGTGGATATATTTCTCTTTCTTTATATGCTTTATTTATATATAATACAATCTTTTTAAAATAATCTTTGTGATATTCGTCCTCTAGTATTTGATCCCAACTATTTCCTACTAAATGCATTAGTTTATGCTCCCATTTATGTATGAACAATTTTTACTTGATATATTATAAGTGACTTTGTAGTTAGTAACTGTTTCTTTGGATTCTTTGGATATTTCTACTTTTTTTTCTATTATTACATCACATGAACTTATGTCTGTATTATCTTTGGGATTTATTACTATCTTTTTATTATCTGAATCTACATCATTTACAGATAGCATACCGGTATTAGCTAGTGCTCCTAAGGTTGTTATTATAGTGTTTCCATTTATTTGACAAGCATAACTTTTGTATTTACTCCTATCTGATAAATCTCCATACTCACATTCTTCATAATATGTTTTGGAGGCTGATATTGTATTTTGTATTAATAGATTATAAGAGGTATTCTTGGCACTATTTACATATTCTATAACACTTGGTGTTACTATAGTGGCAATTAGTGCTATTACGATTATTACCGCTAGTAATTCTATTAATGTAAATCCTTTTCTATTCATTATACCACCTATAATTATTATATAATAAATAGTTTTTTTTAACAAGAGTTATTCTTGATATTTATTTTTTACTAGGATAATATCATCACCTATCTTGGTTATTTGGCTCCAATCTAATTCATATTCTTCTCCCCTAGACATTCTTTTTATTCTTTTTTCTTCTAATATTAGGGACTTTATTGTACCCTCTGGTGTTACTATGACATCTACTATTACACCTAATCTTTTGCCGGTAGTCATATTTATTATTTCTTTTGTTTGTAAGTCTGATAACCTCATTTTATCACCTAATAAAGTATATGTTTTTTTAATGTAAAGATTTCTATTTGATATATTTTTTTATATTATTTATAGCGCTTTTTTCGATACGAGATATTTGAGCTTGTGATATTCCAAGCTCTTCTGCTATTTCCATTTGGGTTTTACCAACGATAAATCTTTCTTTTAAAATATTTATTTCTCTTTTTTTTAGACTGTGCATTGCTTTGTCTAGGGCAAGTTTATTATCTATACCGTACTCATCTTCTTTATTAGCAATTTGGTCATATAAATATATTGTATCGCCACCATCATTATATATTGGTTCGTACATACTTACTGGCTCTCTTAATGAATCTAGGGCTACTGTTATATCATATTCTCTTACTCCTAGAATATCCGCTATTTCTTTATTTGTTGGTTCTTTTTCTCCTACTGATAATTCTTCTTTTAATTTTAGTGTTTTATATGCTAAATCTTTAATACTTCTTGATATTCTTATACTGTTATTATCTCTTAGATATCTTTTAATCTCTCCTTCAATCATCGGGCAAGCATAAGTTGATAATTTTACTTCATATTTTGTATCAAAATTATCTATGGCTTTTACTAGTCCTAGACATCCGATTTGGAATAAATCATCTAAATTATCTGTTTTTCCTGAAAATTTTTTTAGGATACTAAGTACTAATTTTAGATTGCCATTTATTAGTTCCTCTCTAGCTAAGGAATCTCCTTCTTGCATTTTTTTAAATAATTCTAATGTTTCTTCGCTGGTTAATACTTTTATATTCGCAGTATTCACACCACTTATTTCTACTTTATGGCGTGACATAATAAAAAATCTCCTTTCATATTCGTTATGAATACTTAGAGAGATTTTTATTCATTATTTTTCTTTATATATATTTAATATTTCCTGAAACCTTTTTGGTGGCTCAGCAGTAAATTCCATATATTCTTTTGTAGTTGGATGAACGAACCCTAGTTTTTCTGCATGTAGCATTTGTCCAAAGTCTTTATCTATTAACTTTTTATGTCCGTATACTGGATCATTTACTACTGGATGGCCAATATAACTTAAATGTACTCTTATTTGATGAGTTCTTCCTGTTTCTAGTTTACATCTTATTAAAGTAGAATCTTTATATCTTTCTAAAACTCTAATATGGGTTACAGCATCTTTAGAATTTTCACTTGTTACAGTCATTTTTTTACGATCTTTTTTATCTCTTCCAATTGGAGCATCAATTGTAGCGGTATCTTCCATAATAATACCTTCTACTAAGGCTATATATTCTCTTACTACTTCTTTTTTTTGAATGGCTTCCGCTAATATATTATGAGACTTATCGTTTTTGGCTACTAGAAGTAATCCCGATGTATCAGCATCAATTCTATGAACAATTCCTGGTCTAATATTTGTATTTACTTTACTTAAATTATTCGTGTGATATATTAAAGCATTTACTAATGTGCCAGTATAATTTCCTGGAGCGGGATGTACTACCATACCACTTGGTTTATTTACGACTATTAAATCGTCGTCTTCATAATATATATCTAATGGTATATTCTCTGGTAATATATCAGTAGTTTCTTCCAATGCTTCAATAGTTATATAATCGTTTTCTTTTACTTTATAACTATCTTTTACTTTGACATCATTTACTAATATATTTCCATTTTCAATCATTTTTTGTATTTTACTTCTGGTATATTCTGTATTTTCGTTTAGATATTTATCTATTCTTTTACCAGAATCATTTATTTCTACTATCAAGATTATTCTCCTTTCTTATTTCTTTTAATAATAATAGGAATACTCCTATTACTATAAAAGTGTCTGCTAAATTAAATATTGGGAAATTATAATTAAATATCTTAAAATCTAAAAAGTCTATTACATATCCTCTTACTACTCTATCCATTAAATTTCCTAGTGAGCCTCCTATTATTAAAGATATCGATACTAATTCTAATTTATTTTGAATATTGTTTTTCTTTATATAACGGATTAGCATTACTATGACTAATACTGCTATTAGTATTAAGAAAATTCTTTTTCCTACTAAGATACTGAAAGCTGCTCCATCATTATTTATATATGTTAAATAGAAAAAGTTTTTTATTATAGTTATACTGTCAGTTTTAGTTAATAAGTTTACTACTAATAGCTTAGATATTTGATCTATACATAAAAGTATTATAGATGTTATTATTATTATTATCATTATCATATTACTCCGATACATTACATTGATCTGCATCTTCTTTTTCTATTTTCCATACACAAGTATTGACAATATATTTTTCATTGTTATCAACAATTTCATTTTTCTTTATGTATTCATCAGATAGACAGCCATTTAGTTGTACTTCTTTTATTTTGTGACAATATACATAATCTGAATCACGATATACTTCTATTTCAGTTTCTTTTTTGCAGTCTCCGTTTTCATTGCCAGGATTTTTATAATCGTTTTCGGTAATAATACCCTCATTAATTATATCTTCTACTTTTATAGTGGATTTATATACTTCTACTTTTTGAGGTGATAAACCTAAACACTTTATAAAATTTTTTGGTTGCTTGTCAAAAGTGATATTACTACTATTTAAGGTAACATAACTATCAATTGATTGTGATATTCTTTCTACAAAAGCCTCTTCAGATTTTAACTTACTACTTTTAAATACATCTGTCATATTTGGAAATGTTATTACTAAAACTATTCCTAATACTACTATTACTGCTAGTAATTCTATCATGGTAAAACCTTTTCTATTCATTTTGTTTCCTCCAAATATATATTATCATAATCTTATTTTTTTATCAAGATTGGCTATTGCTTTTTTGTTATTTTATCTATATAATTATGTTATGGTGAGAATATGAGATTACTATATAATAATAAAGATATTGATTTATATAACTGCAAAAGTTTTTTTTCTAGATTTAAGGGCTTTATGATGGAAAAAAATATTAATAGAGCGCTATTGTTTGATAAATGTAATAGTATTCATACTTTTTTTATGAAAGAGAATATTGATGTTATTATGTGTGATGAAGATAATAAAATTTTATTTTATTATAAAGATTTACCTAGAGGAAAAATTATATTACCCAAGTGCGGAGTTAAAAGAGTTTTTGAAACTCCTAGTGGATATTTTGATATTGAAATTGGAAAGAGGATGATTATAAATGAAAATTAGTATACTTGGTACGGGAGCCTATGGCATGGCTATTGCTAGCGTACTTCACTACAATAAACATAGTATTAAAATGTGGACTAATAGTAATGGAGAAGCGAATTATCTTAATACTAATAAAAAGAGTCCTAAAGTTAATTATGATATTCCTAGTGATATTATTATTTCTACTAATATGAAGGATGTTGTCAGTGATAGTGATGTTATTATTTTTGCTACTCCTAGTGAATTTGTAAGTGGTGTTAGTAAAGAACTAAGTAACTATTATAATAATCAATATATTGGTATTACTTCGAAAGGTATTGATAATAAATCTTTATCGTGTTTATCTGATGTTGTAAAAATGAATATTAGTACTGATTTAATCGCTGTAATATCAGGATGTACTTTTGCTAGTGATATGGTGAGAAAGTCTGTACTTGGTATTAATGTGGCTAGTAAGAATTTAAATACTTTGAATGTTATCAGTAGTATTTTGGAAAATGACTATTTAAGCGTTTATAAAACTAGTGATGTTATTGGTACGGAAATTTGTGGGGCTATAAAAAATATTATGGCTATTGGTAATGGAATAATTAATGGTATGGGATTTCCAGAATCTTCTAGGGCAATGTTTATCACTTTGGCTACAAGGGAGATTACTGATTTAATAAAATGTTTAGGAGGAGAGGTTAATACAATATTTTCTTTTGCAGGAATTGGTGATTTAATTCTTACTTGTAATTCTAAAGAAAGTAGAAATTTTACACTTGGTAACATGATGGGTAAAAAGTTTAATACTAAAGATTATATAGAAAATACAACTATAGAGGGGCTTTATACTTTGCATGCTATTACAAATATTGTTAAAAATAACAATATTAATATGCCTATTATTACGATGATAGATGATATTGTTAACGGAAAGAAAAGTCCTGATGATTTTATTAAACTATTGATTAAATTAAAATAGATAGCTATTATGTAGCTACCTATTTTTTAATAATTATAGTATTGTCTATTATATTCATTTTGTCTTTGAGCTTTATTTACGGTATCACTAACCGCTGAAAAACTTATTATACCCATAATAATTGTTATAACCATTGTTACACATGAAATTATTATTCCAGCAGTACTTAATCCTTTGCCAGTGTTTGTTTCTTTTGATCTTTTTAGTCCTAATATTGAGAATATCAACCCTAATAATGGAATAAAGAATGATAAAACGAAGCCTGCTATTGCCATACCATTTGATTGTGTTTGGCCGCTGTTTGCTACTGTTTGTGTCAATGCAATACCACATTTTGGACACATAATTGCTCTATCGTCTAATTCATTACCGCAATTAGTACAAAATTTTGCCATGTTTTCACCTCCTATTAATAACTCGCATTTCTTATGCTACTAATTAGATTATAACATATTTATTTTTATTTTAAAATAAAAAATGGATATTTTTGTAGTATTATGTCAAAGAAAAAGTAAGTTAGTTGTTTTTTATATAACTACTTACTTTTTCTATTGTATTATTAAAATTATTATAGTCTGTTTCAAACCATACTACATTTAATTGATGATTTAAAAATGTATATTGTCTTTTGGCATAATGTCTAGAATTTTGTTTTATTTTTTCTACAGCTTCTTCTTTACTACATAGTCCATCGAAGTAGTTATATAATTCTTTGTAGCCAATACCGTTTATTAATGGTTTTGTTTTGATATTTTTATCATAATAATATTTTACTTCTTTTAATAAGCCATTTTCTATCATATTATCTACTCTTTGATTTATTTTTTTATATAATATTTCTCTATCAGTAGTTAGTCCTATAAATATGGTATCGTATAATAATTTATTAGTTTTATTATTACTTATAGAAGTATTATTTTCTTTGTAATAATTTAATGCTCGTATTAATCTTCGACGATTATTTTTATCTATATTAATATCTTTATCTAATTTTAGTAATTCTTTATATATTTCTTCTGTCGTTAAATTATCATATGTATTATTTGTTTTTTCTTCAGATAATTTATAATCATAGAGTGCCGCTTTTATATATAGGCCTGTTCCTCCTACTAAAATTGGGATTTTGTTTCTTCTTAATATATCGTCTATTACTTTTCGACAATCTTTTTGATAATTATAGATACTATATTCTTCCTCTACTTCTTTTATATCAAATAGGTGATGCGGAATGTTTTCTTTTTCTTTCTCAGTTACTTTAGCAGTACCTATATTTAGTCCTTTATATACTTGCATGGCATCAGCGTTTATTATTTCACCATTTAATTTTTTGGCTAGTTCTATACTTAGTTTTGTTTTTCCTACAGCAGTAGGGCCTGTAATTACTATTACTCTACTCATAATATCACTCTTTCATACTTCTTTAATTTAGAGACAATAGGCTCTAAATTATTATAGAAAGACCTTAGGCTTTCTATAACATCATGAGATATTAAGCTCATGATGACTTAAACTACTCTTTTGAACATTTTTTCTATTTCATAAGTTGTAAAATTAATAATTGTAGGTCTTCCATGTGGACAATTGAATGGATTATTACACTTCCTTAACTCATTTATTATTTCTTCCTGTGCTTCTTTTGTTATTCTTGTATTGGCTTTGACACTCATTTTACAACTTATTAGAGCTGCTAGAGAATTATTGAATTTAGCTAAACTAAAGTCTTTACCTTTATTTACTATTTCTTCAATTATTCTTCTTACTATTTTTTCTTCATTTCCTTTAGGAAACCAAGTTGGATGAGATATGACTCTAAATGAGTTAATACCAAATTCTTCTATATCGATGTTATATGATTTTATTATATCTAAATTTTCTTTTGCAATAATGAATTCATTATTTGGAAGTTCTATTATCATTGGTATTAATGGAGAGATTACATCATTATTAGGATGTGCTAAAAGATAGGAGTTTTTTTCATAATTTATTCTTTCCTGAGCAGCATGTTGGTCAATTAAATATATTCCTCTTTCATTTTCACATACAATATATGTACCTAAGGCTAGTCCTATAGGATATAATTCTGGGAGTGTTTCTTTAGGTCTCTCTTCAATATATGATGGTTCTTCTTCATTGTCTAGTTCATTATTTGGTTCATAATTAAAGTTTACGAGATTAGTTAATTTCTGTTTATCTAAAAGAGATGGTTCTTCACTTATACTATTTCTTTCTAAATTTAAACTTAGATTTTCATACTTTGCAGTAGGCTGTTCTTTTACTTCTATTTTAGGTATAAGTAATTTGTTCCTTATTGTTTTATTTATTTCTTCACTTATCATATTTTTTAAGTCTTCAAAATTACTGAATTTAATATCTTGTTTTGATGGATGAATATTTACATCTACTAAAATTGGATCTGCTGTTATTTTGATTACTACAATAGGATAACGTGTATCTTCTTTGAATGAGAAATAGGCGTCATTTATGATTCTATTTAGATATTGATTTTTTATTACTCTTCCATTTACTAAGACTGTCATATGATTTCTACTTGAACGGTTAACCTCAGGAAGAGAGATATATCCTGATACTTCATAGTCATCATTTGATATTTCGATTGGCAACATTTTCTTTGCTATGTCTAATCCATATATTGATTTTATTACTTTTAATAGATTACCACTACCATCAGTATTTAATAATTCTTTTTCATCGTTTGTTAAGATGAATTTTACTTTTGGATAAGAAAGTGCCATTTTATTTACATATTCAGTTACATTAGCTAGCTCGGCATAGGGACTAGAGAGATGTTTTAATCTGGCAGGAGTATTATAGAATAGATTGGTTACCGTTATTTGCGTTCCGATTCTTCCTTCAGAGGGTTTATTTTCTAATATTTTTCCTCCTTTTATATGAATCTGTGTTCCAACATCATCTTGGCAAGTTTTTAATACTACATCAGATACTGCCGCTATAGAGGGAAGAGCTTCTCCTCTAAAACCTAATGAATTTATGTTAAATAAATCATCGTCTGTGTATAGTTTACTTGTAGCATGTCTTTGAAAGGCTAACTGAGCATCATTTTTATCCATACCTATACCATTATCGGTTACAGTTATTTCTCTTAATCCTGCTTCTTTTAAATCTACTTTTATCATAGTGGCTTTGGCATCTATGGAATTTTCTACTAATTCTTTTACGATGGATACTACTTTTTCTACTACTTCTCCTGCTGCTATTTTATTGGACAAGAGTTCATCCATTACTTTTATTCTACTCATTTTACACCTCGATCATTTTATATGGTTTTACTTTTCCATTTCCTATGTCTTTATAGATAGCTATTTCTCTTCCGTCTTTATCTACTAAAAGAGAGATTTCTTCTTCAAAAAATTTATCTAATACCATACCATTCTTTACTTGTTTTAATGTTTTGTCATCTATTTTGGTTATTTTTATATTAGGTAGTGCTTCTTTGATACTCAATAATTTATAATTATCTTTTTGGATATCTTCTAAAGTGAATGCATCCTCTAGTAAAAATGAGCCTTGTTTTGTTCTTATTAGTTCTTTCATAGTACCATAAGTAGATAATTTATAAGCTATATCGCGTATTAGACTTCTTATATATGTTCCTTTACTTACTTCACATTTCATAGTAAATTCTATTATATCTTCTTTATATATTGGTCCCTCTAATAAGGAGATAGAATATATTTCTACTATTTTACTAGGGGGCGTTATTTGGATATTACTTCTAGCATATTCATATAATTTACGGCCATTTATTTTGACCGCTGAATATATTGGTACTTCTTGATTATATTTTCCTATGAAGCTATTTAATACTTCTATTAATTTATCTTTATCTATATTTGGTATATTTCTTTTTATTTCTTTGCCAGTAATATCTAACATATCAGTTTCATAGCCTAATATTACTTTAGCTATATATTCTTTTTTTTCAGATGTTAATAGTTCGGATATTTTTAATGCTCTACCAATAGGAACTACTAATACGCCTTCAGCGATGGGATCTAGAGTACCTGTATGGCCTACTTTTTTGGTATTTAATTTTTTTGATATTATATTTACTATATCTCTACTTGTATAGTTTTTGGGCTTATTTACTATTAATATTCCATTCATATATTTTTCCTTCTAAAACTTCTAATAATTTTTTAATTAATTCTTCATATGGCATGTTAGTAGTTATTCCAGCGGCATTTTTGTGTCCAGCACCACCAAAGATACTAGCCACTTCATTTACATCAATGTTATTACTTCTTAGTGATATTCTTACTTTATCTTTAAATATTCTTGCTAATATTGATACTTCTACGATATCTATTTCCATAGGTATATTTACTAGTATACCACAATCATTTTGGGTAACATTTGTATTTAGTATATCTTCTTCAGTTATATAAGAATAGGCTATACCACTAGAAGTTATTTTTAAATTATCCATGGCAATTTTCTTAATATTAAATTGATTTATACTTATACTTTTTAATACTTTTTTATATATTTTTGACATATCAATGATTTTGCTTAGTTCTCCCGCTAAAAAGAAGGTACTTGGAAGGACATCATTATGAGAGAATCCTCCAGTATCGGTAAGAAGTCCAGTAGCTATTGGGACTGCTATATCTTTATCTATAGTTATACCCATCTCTTTTATTAGATTATAGACTAATTCACAGCAAGCGGGATATTTTTCTACTAAGTTATAATTTCCATAATTGGTATTACTTATATGGTGATCTATTACAATGATTTTGGATACACTATCTAGAATATTACTAGAATCTGATACTCTTTCTCTACTAGCAGTATCTAATATGATAGCAACTTCATATTTTTTAGTACTACTCTTTTCTATACTAGTAAAATTTTTTATATAGTTAAATACTTCCGGGGGGTCTTCTATTAAGACATCGACATCTTTACCTAGTTTTTTTAAAGATTCATACATAGCTAGTGTGCTTCCAATGGCATCACCATCTGGATTTATATGACAAAGTAAAACAATATTATTGCTTACTTTAATCTCGTCAATAATATTGTTCATACTTACTCCTCCTTATTTATACTATCGATTATCTTTTCTATTTTGTTTCCATATTCTATTGATTCATCATAGACAAATGTTAATTCGGGCATTTTTCTTATTTCTACTTTATCAAATAGTTTTCCACGAATGAAACTACTAGCTCTATTTAGAGCTTTAGTTACTTTTTCTCTATCTTTATCAATTAGATTGGTAAAATATACTTTAGCATAAGATAAATCGCTTGATATATCTACCGCTGTGATAGTAACAAATTGTATATCATCATCTTTTACTTCTTCATTTATTACTTTAGATATTTCTTCAGTTAGAATGCTACCTAATCTATCTAATTTTATGCTCATAATAATTCTCCTATCTATGCTTTTTTGTTGGGCATTCTTTATATCTATCAGGAATATTGTTCGCTTTAATCATTGCATCTGCATAGATATAACTTTTTTTAAAGGTATGTGTATTAAGCATTTCTTCTTTTGTAAATACTTTAATAGCTCTATCATAGCCTTCTAAAAATGTGTAGTCTTGATTAATTGGTTCTATGTTATGAAAATATTCTGTAAAGCGGGCATGTTTCCCCATTTCGGATAATAATCTTCCATGATTTTTTTCATTAGATGATAAGTATATTTTGTCTTTTTCTAATTCTTCTTTTCTTTGAGCATCTGCTACACTTTTAACATTATAAAAACGCATGTTTTTTTCTCCTCTCTATTTTGATCTGTGGGAATTATATCCGCGAAGATAATCGCTATTATTTTTAACTATTTGTGGTAATTCTTCTATATTGATATTTTCATCTTTGGAATCTCTTCTTCCAATATCAGAAAGTAAATCTTCTGGATATAATTCTCCTACTAGGGATTTATCAATAGTTTTTCTTTCAATCGATCTTGCTATGGCTATAGTTAATCTTTCGGGTATTTTTCCTTCACATAATATTGACATTATGGTATTTGCTATTTCGGTATAACCATAATTATATGATATTAGGTCATATTTACTTAATTCAGTTTCTGGAGATATGGTATTAATTCCAATAATTCTACCTAGCATTCCATCTTCAATATATTTTCCATTACCTTTTGTTTCATAATTGATTTCTTTTTGTTTTTCTGCATTATGTTGTGTTTCAATTTGTCCCGCTTTCATTGAAAATACATCATTATGGTTTGGAGTTTTTTTGTTTTTAAATTTGTTTGAATAACATGTTGTTACTTCTATGTTTGTCATAATATTTTATCCTTCTTTCTTTATTTTTTTATTTCTATTAATTCATATGTTTCTAAGATATCATTTTCTTTAATATCATTAAAGTTTTCAATAGTTATACCACATTCTAAACCTTGTTTTACTTCTTTTGCTTGATCTTTTTCTCTAGCTAAAGATGCTATGATTGAATCATTTACAACAATACCATCTCTTATTACTCTGACTTTAGAGCCTCTTTTAATGACTCCTGATGTTACATATGATCCTGCTATAGTACCTACTTTAGAAAATTTGAATAGTTTTCTTACTTCTGCTGTACCTGTTACTTCTTCTTTATATTCTGGTTCTAGTTTTCCTTTAAGGGCGGCTTCCATTTCTTCAACGACTTTATAAATGATATTATATAGTCTTATATCTATTCCTTTGTCTTTTGCTGTTTCAACTATCTTATGTTCTGGTCTTATATTAAAACCAATTATGATAGCATCAGAAGCTTCTGCTAAAATAACATCACTTTCTGTTATGTTACCGATACCACTTCTAATAACATTTATTTTTATTCCTTCAACATCTAGTTTTAGTAATGAATTTTTTACTGCTTCCTCGCTACCTTTAACATCCGCTTTTAAAATGATATTTATTTCTTTTTCGCCAGCTTCTTTTCTGTTAAATAAGTCATCTAAAGATATTTTACTCTTTGGTTTGTTTTCTTTTTCTTTAGCGATTATTTTTCTTTCTTCCGCTACTTTCTTAGCTTTCTTTTCGTTTTCAAAAGCCATAAATTTATCTCCTGCTGAAGGACTTTCGGATAATCCTGTTATAGATACTGGCATAGAAGGTGATGCTTTTACTAAGTTTTCACCTCTATCATTTTTAAGAGTTCTTACTCTACCTGAGATAGTTCCTACAACAATTGGATCTCCTAATCTTAGAGTTCCATTTTCTATTAATAGGTTTGTTATTACTCCAGATGATTTATCTATTTTTGATTCAATAACAGTACCTGTTGCATATCTATCTGGATTGGCTTTTAACTGTTCTATCTCACTTATTAATAATATTCTCTCTAATAGGTCATCTATTCCTTCACCTGTTTTAGCGGAAATATTTACGAACATTACATCTCCACCCCATGCTTCTGGTTGAATTCCATTATTTGACATTTCTGTTAGAACTCTTTCAACATTGGCATCCGGTTTATCTATTTTATTTACCGCTACAATGATTGGCACTTTGGCAGCTTTGGCATGGTCTATCGCTTCTTTTGTTTGAGGCATTACGCCATCATCTGCTGCTACTATTATTATAACAATATCAGTAACTTTAGCTCCTCTAGCACGCATTTCAGTAAATGCTGCATGTCCTGGTGTATCAATAAAAGTTATTTTTTTACCTTTATAATCTATTTGATAAGCTCCTATAGCTTGAGTTATTCCTCCAGCTTCGCCTTCTGCAACACTAGTTTTTCTTATGGTATCTAATAATGTTGTCTTTCCATGATCAACATGTCCCATAATGGTTACTACTGGTGGTCTTTCCTTTAAATCTTCTTCTTTATCAGTTATTTCTAACTCTTCAAAGTTTACTTCATCCATTGTGCTTTCTTTTTTTAGAGTTTTATTGTAGTCTGATACTATTATTTCTGCTGTATCAAAATCAAGTGATGCATTTATTGCCATCATCATACCTAGAGTCATTAGCTTTTTAATTACTTGGGCTGCTGGAACACCAAGAGAATCAGCTAATTGTGCTACTGTCATATTATCTTTATATAAAACGACATCATCTTCACTAGCTGCAATATTTGATTTTAATTTTTCTTTATGTTTATACATTTCTTTTCTTTTTTCTTTAAAATCATTCTTATTTGTAGGTTTAGCAGCCTTTTTCTTCTTAGCTTTATTTTCTTCTTTTATTTGTTCTTCATAAGATTCTTCTATATCTTCTAATTCCTCTAGCTCTTCTAATTCTTCTGTACTTTCTTCGGATGGCTGGATACTTGCTAATTCGTTATCTAGGATTATGATATCATCATCAGATAACATGTCATCTTCTTTTGACACTTTGATATCTAATTTGTTACATAATTCTAATATTTCTTTTACTGTTACTCCTACATCACTTGCGTATTCGGATACATTCATCATATGTACCACCTCCTAATTATTTTTGATTATTTCTTCGATACTTTTATATACCTCTTCGCTTATTTTGGCTTCTAGAACTCTTTCTAAGATTTTTTTATCTTTAGCTTTCTTTAATACTTCTATATCTTTTTTGATATAAGCTCCTCTACCAGAAGATTTTCCAGTTATATCAAATGATATATTTCCATATTTATCTTTTACTATTCTAAGAAGATCACTCTTTGGGAGTCTCTCATTAGTTACTACGCATCTTCTTAGAGGTGTTTTTTTCATATTATACACTTTCTTCTTCGCTATCATCTTTAGTTGTATATACTACTTCGTCTTCTAACATAGCGCTTTCACTTTTTACTTCAATCTTATAGTGAGTTAAACGAGAAGCTAATTTTACATTTTGTCCTTTTCTACCTATAGCTAGGGATAGATTGTCATCTGGTACTACCGCTAGGGCTTCTTTTTTAGATTCATCTTTAATTGTTACTTTAACATTTTTAGCAGGACTTAAGGCATTAGCTATAAATTTAGCAGGATCTTTGTCGTATAAAACAACATCTATTTTTTCTCCACCTAATTCTTTTAGAACACTTGCTATTCTTCTTCCCTTTTCTCCTATTACTGCTCCTAGAGGCTCTACATTAGCATAATCTGTATATACTGCTATTTTTGTTCTACTACCAGCATCTCTAGCTACTGAATATAACATAACTGTTCCATCAGATAATTCTGGTATTTCAATTTCCAATAGTCTTTTTACAAAGCCATAGTGACTTCTAGAAAGCATGATAAATGGTCCTTTTGGTCCTATTTCTAATTTTGATACATATACCTTAACTGATGAACCCATTACTAATTTTTCACCTGGTATTATTTGATCTTTTGGTAATATACCACTACTTCTACCTAAATCTACGAAGTAATTATTTTGATCTTCTCTTTGAAGAGTACCAACCATTAATTCTCCTTCTTTGTCTTTGAATTCTTCGGAAATACTTTGTTTTTCAGCCTCTTTGATTTTTTGAACAACGATTTGTTTAGCAGTACCCGCTGCTACTCTACCAAAATCTTTAAGTGGTAATTCGTTTCCTCTTATAGTTTCTCCTACTTCAATATCATCTACTATTTTTCTTGCGTCTTCCAATGATATTTCTGTTTCTTCATTTGCTGGTTCTTCTACTACGGTTTTATAAGAATATAATTTTATATCACCTGTTACTTCATCTACTTTAGCTTCAACATTTGGAATTCCTTCGTTTTTCTTATAAGCTGCTGCCATAGCTTGTTCCATAGCGTCTACAACTATTTTCTTGTCTATTTTTTTCTCTTCAACAATTGCATCTAATGCTTTCATGAATTCTTTCATTTGTTTTGCATTCATTTTCTATCTTCCCTTCTCTTTTGTAGATACATCTAAAATGTATGATTCTTTAATTAAATCTGCTTCATCTAGTAATGGATTAATAATATTTGTTACTTCAACACATTTGTCAATATCAATTATTTCATCTCTATCTATTACTATTCTTAGAAATAAGTTATTATCTTCTTTTTCTAATTTTACAGAATCAATAAATACTCCTGATGCCTCTACATCTTTCTCTAATAATTTTCTTACTTTGCCTTCTATAGTCATTATTTCCTCCTACTTAATATATATAAAAGAGTGGATTTTTATGCCACTCTTTCTCAAGACAGTTATATTATATCATAAATTTATTAATAAATACAAGTGTTTTTATAATTATTTATCTTCTATTATCTTTTTTAATTTATTAATTCTACTGAAAAGCAAAGTACATATCTCTTTTATTCTTCTAAATCAATTAGATAATATTACCTTTATATCTTCTTTTTGATTATAAGCATTTTTTAAAATTATTGGGGCAAAATTGATATTATTAATCTCATATATATTAGTAAGTACTCCTAATGATGGTTCATACTCAGCTGTTAAGATGCAAGTATTCTTATTCATAAGTGTGCATTTCATTCGTTTTCACCTCTATATTTACTTTATCATATTTTTGTTTTTTTGACTACCTCTATATATGACTTATAATAAGTATCTTTTAATCATAGAGACAAATGGCTCTATGATTTATCTTTGAAGACCTTGGGCTTCAAAGAGAAGGGGGAAACTTTAGGTTCACACTTCCTTTACAATAGTAAAATTATCCATTTGCTTTTTTTTACTTTTTGTTGTATAATTATTAGGCAGTGGTTATTCTTTATAATTCAATATATATTTTTTTATTTTTTAATTAACGATGAAAATATTATGAAAGGAGAAATTTAATGAATACAAAAATTATCCCTCTTGGGGGACTAGGTGAAGTTGGTAAGAACATGTATGTTGTTACGCATAATGACGAAATTATCATAGTTGATGCAGGTGTTATGTTTCCTGATGATGAACTTCTTGGTATCGATTATGTTATACCTGACGTTACCTTTTTAAAAGAAAATGAAAGTAAAATTAAAGCTTTAGTTATTACACATGGACATGAAGATCATATTGGTGGTATTCCATTTTTACTTCAGATGGTTAATATTCCTAAGATATATGCCCCTAATAATGCTAAAGAACTTATTGAAAAGAAACTAGTTGAAAGAAATATTGTTTATAAGAATTTATTTGTTTATGATGAGAATACTGTAATAAAAACTAAATATTTTAATATTGAATTTTTTAGAACAACTCACTCAATACCTGATTCTCATGGTCTTGCTATAGATACTCCAGATGGTACTATTGTTATGACAGGAGACTTTAAGTTTGATATGACCCCTATTGGTCCGATGTCTAATTTACATAAAATGGCAAGAATTGGTGAAAAAGGTGTAGCAGTGCTTATGAGTGATTCTACTAATGCTCTTAGTCCTGGTGCTTCACTTAGTGAATCTGTAGTTGATGAAAACCTAGGTGAAATATTTACTGCTAATAAGAATAATAGAATTATTCTTGCTACTTTTGCTTCTAATGTATATAGAATTAAGCATATTATGGAAACATGTCGTAAGAATAATAGAAAGATTGCTCTATTTGGTAGAAGCATGGAAAATATGGTTGATATTGCTATTAAATGTGGTTACTTTAAAGATAAAAGTATTATTATTACTGCAGAAGAAGCTAATCATATGAAACCTAGTGAAGTATGTCTTTTGTGTACTGGTAGCCAAGGTGAACCTTTAGCGGCATTATCCAGAATTGCTTCAGGTAGTCATAGACAAATTACCCTTATGCCTGATGATGTCGTTATTTTCTCTTCATCTCCTATTCCTGGTAATACGGCTTCAGTATCTAAAACTATTAATAAATTATATAAAAAAGGTGTTAAGGTGTTTACTAACTCTATGACAGACATTCATTCTTCAGGACATGCTAATCAAGAGGAACTTAAACTTATGATTAGGCTATTTAAACCTAAATACTTTGTTCCTTACCATGGTGAATATAGAATGCTTAAAATGCATGCTGATCTTGGAGTAATGTGCGGTGTAGAAAAAGGTAATACTTTTGTTCTTGAAAATGGTGATGTTTTATCGCTTAAGAATAATGAGTTATATAGAGATGGTAAAGTACAAGCTGGAGAAGTTTATGTTGATGGTTCTAGAATTGGAGATGTTGGAAATGCCGTTATTAAAGATAGAATTCTTATGAGTAATAATGGTATTTTGGTTATCATTGCTAATATTGATACACATAATAAGGTGCTTATGGGTAGTCCCGCTATTACTACAAGAGGATATATTTTAGTTAATGAAAACATTGATTTGATTCGTGATATTCAACATAGTGCTGAGGAAATTATTAATAAGGAGCTTAAAAAGAAAGTATTTAATTTTAATGATATGAAGAGTGAAATGATTAATGGTCTTATGCCTATTTTGTCTGACAAGACTGGTAGAGTTCCTATTATTCTTCCTATTGTTATGGAGGTTAAATCTAATAAAACTAAAGAAGAGGTTAAATAAAAAAGCTATTACTTAAAGTAATGGCTTTTTATACTGTCTTTTTTTGATACTTGTATTTATTTTATAGAATTCATATTTATATCCTAATCTTAATAAATGATCTAAATAAATTGTTTCTTCTGATAAATCTGTTAATATTAATTCGATATTATCCATATTATCTCTTAAATTTTCTTTTCTTAGCCCTTTAAATTGTTTGTATTCTTTTGCACTCATTCCTGACCATGTTTTATATATCTCATTTGTTAATATTGCATATTCTACATTTGATTTTATTCCATTATCTTGCCATACATCTGTTAATTGTTTTCTTTCTTGTAATGTCTTTATTCTTCGGGAAATCCAATTTTCTTCATAACCTTTGGCTCTATATAAATCTATTGCTCTCTGTGCCGCTAATGAAGGATCAAATGTTTCATTTATTCTTTCACTTCCTAAACCTGCTAACTACTGTTTAATTGGTTCAGCATTTTTACTAGGTACTGATTCGATAATTCTAAACATTCCCTCAATGTCGACAACATCTGTCATACGGTATTTTCCATCTTTAGCTTTTAGTTTCAAAGCGTTACAATTTGTAACAGTTTCATTTTCTTCATCTTTAAGTCTTTTTTTAACACTCTCCAATATGTTTGTGGATTATTGCTTTCTGACACAGCTCTGATAATGTCTACTACACTTATGTAATATTTTCCCTCCTCTTTATCCCAAACTGTTCTGATTGTCTCGTTATTAAATATTTTGTTTACTAAATGCATTTTATCTTGATTCATTTTTTACCACCACCCTTGTATTGTATTATATCAAACGATTATCATTATGGCAATAAACAAAATATACTTTATTTATAATTTGGTCTTTTATCTTTTTTTAATTATAAATTATTATACCCTTAAAATTGTTCATTATGAAGACCTTAGGCTTCATAATGCCTCAAAAGACTATATTATTATAGGCTTTTGGGGATTAAAAAAAGAAAATATATGGTTATATACTTTCTATTTTATCTTACTATTAGTATTTGACCTATGGATAGTAGATTTGATGTTAGATTATTTAATTGCTTTAATCTATCAACAGTAGTGTTATATTTTTTAGCTATACTGTATAGAGAGTCTCCTTTTTGGACTGTGTAAGTTGTTTCAAGATTGGTATCTGTTGGTATTAGTAATACTTGACCTATGGATAGTAAATTGGTGGTTAAATTATTTAAATCTTTTATTCTATCAATAGTTGTATCATACTTTCTGGCTATACTATATAGGGAATCTCCTTTTTGAACTGTATAACTAATGGTATTTTCTTCATTCTCTACATCGTTTGCTTTATCACTTGGTAATTTTAGTATCTGACCAATACTTAGAATATTACTTGTTAAGTTATTGATTCTCTTTAGTTCATCAACGGTAGTATTATATTTATTGGCAATAGAATATAAGGAATCTCCTTTTTTTACAATGTATGTTGACTCTGGTAATAATGCACTTGGTATTTTTAGTAATTGTCCAGTTGATAGAATATTGGATGTTAGATTATTTGCTTTCTTTAATTCATCCACAGTAGTATTATTAGCCATGGCAATTGAGTATAAAGTATCGCCTTTTTTGACTATGTAGATATTTTCTTCTTCTTCATATATTTCTTTAGTCGGCACGCGAAGTACCTCTCCTATTTGAAGTGTATTTGATGTTAGATTGTTTTCTTTTTTTAGTTCTGAAACTGTTGTACCTAATTTATTTGCTATGCTATATAGGGTATCGCCTTTTTGAACAACATAGGTATTAGTTATTAGGCCCTCTGGTGGTGTGTATGGTACTCCTATATAGTTTGCTACTGCAGATATTACGGATTCTGCTAATTCTTCATAGTTTTCTTTTAGGAATTCGACATCTTTGGTATTGTCAATAAAGCCATACTCCACTATTAGTGGTTCTAGATTGCCAGTATTTCGATGTATGAAATAGTAGTCTTTTGAGGTATCACTCGGTAGTCTTCTTTGGTAATATTTTCTTGTTTCTTGTCCAGTGGCTCCTATGTTTTCTAGTATTCTTTTAGCTAGGGTATCTTTGTTTCTTAGGGCATAGATGACTTCGGCTCCTTCGCCGCCGCCTGAATTAACATGGTTCGATATTAGTATAACATCAGATGAGTTGCCAAACTTATTTAAAATAGTATTTACTCTATCACTTGGAGATAATGTGGTATCTGAGTCTCTTGTTATAGCTACTGGCACTCCTAACTGTTTAAATCTATCATACATGTATTTGGATATTAATAGATTATAGTCTTTTTCTAGTAAATTATTGCCTGTAGCACCTGCATCCGTACCTCCATGACCTGGATCAATCACTACTTTACGAACCGCTCTATCTTCATTATTATTCATAGTTATCACCTTCAAAGTAGTATATGTAAATAATGTTAATTTGGTTAACTTGACTAGTATAAAAAGATACTAATTTTACTTTTTGGTATCTTTTTGATATTTAATTTATAGCGGTGTTATTTACATATAATTTATAACCATTTTAATTCTTTACATACTAGTTCTACTTCTTCATTATTGTTAGTATTTTTTAGTACTGATTTTGTTATATCTATTTCTATATCTTCATAAGATATTTTTTTCTTTTTACTACTACTTGTTTTATTTAACTGAATATTTACTCTTGCTAATAACTCTTCAATATGAAATGGTTTTGTTAAGTAGTCATCCGCTCCATTTTCTAAACCATTTAGTTTATCTTCGAGCATTGATTCGGCTGTTAACATTATGACTTTACTTTCTATTTCTTCTTCTCTTAGTTTTTTTAATATTTCAAAACCATTCATACTTGGTAACATTACATCTAATATTATTAAATCATATAGTCATGATAAGGCATTATAATAACCTTCTTCACCATCTGTTTCTATATCTACGATGTAATCATCTTTAGTTAATTTTTCTTTTATTAGTTCTGCGAGTGTATATTCATCTTCAATTATTAAGATATGCATAGTTAATCACCTTTTTAAATATATAATTTATTTATTAAATGAATATTAAATATAGTTATATTATAACATTTTTTAATAAAAACAAAAAGAGACTAGTTTTTGTTAATCTCCTAAGTTATAAGTATATATTATTACGTATCATATAATAATTTATTAATTAATCTGCCTTTTATGTTTGATTCTATTTTTTGATTTTATATAATCAAGAATGAATTTATTTTCTTTTTTGTTAAATGTTAACATATTAAACCAATCTGGATGACTATCCATTATATCGTCCATTAAATCGTGATATAAATCAAATTCTTTTTCCATTGCGTACTTATTTATCTCTCTTAACATTCTTTTCTTTTCAAAATTTGTAAAATCTATTTTCTCTAGTTCAATTTGTTTTTCTTTATATTTTCTATCTCCATAATACTTTTCGAAATCGGTAGCATTCATATAATTATCATCTTTCATTTCTTCATTTCAATTTGATTATGTATCATTATTTTTTAAATTTATATTTAGTTGGATCTGATTGTTCAATCAAGTTTGAATCTAATAATAAGCCAATAACTTCTGATGCTCTAGATTTTTTTACTTTAAATATTTCCGCAACATCTTCCCATTTAAAATCATATTGATAACTAAATTTGTCAAATAATTTTTGAATTTTATCATGAGTATTTTTGGTTACATTCATTGGAAGATTTTTATGTAATTTAATAACAAAATAATCTTCATCGCTAACAATATTTCCGCTTGTAACCGGACTTTTTTCGCTTGTAACCAGACTTTTTTCTATATAACTTTTATTAGGGAAAATGACTTTAAATGATGAGACATCAGAACTAAATGTTGGTTTAACATTGTAATCATTATATGACTCAACTATTCTGGTCAAACCACTTCCTCTACGTTCCATAAAATGCAATCTATTAAATATATCTGAAATAACTCTATTTCGTCTCATTGATGATATTTTAGTTATATCTAAGTTTTGCACAAAACTACCATCAATCATTCCACCTGGAGATGTTATTTCTAATCTGTTATCATACATATCTATATGAATTTCAGAACCCACTATTTGGTAATCTCTATGAATAATAGCATTAACAATGGCTTCACGAATTGCTCTAACAGGATAATCTTCCACTTCTATTCTCTTCATTCCTTTAATTTCCCATCCCATTCTAGAATGATTTTTAATGAAGATTTCAGCATTTTCTAAAAGAGATATAATACTGCCACTATATTCTTTATCGTCAATAGCATCTCCATCAACAGAACCCTTAACTAAGCCTTTCCACCTAGTACAAAATATTCTTGACTGAATCAATAAGCCCTGATCGGATAAAAGCAATCCTGCATTTGTAACTTTTTTATCCTTAGTTATTAACTCTAATGATATATAATCTTTATCTTTATTCAACTCTTTACCTGTTTCATTTTTTAATGAAGCATTTAATAAAGTAAAACTAACATCAGAAACATCATACTTACTAGGTAATTCATCAAAAGTTGTATTTTGACCTTTTAAAATTAATCCATCCAATACATGTTTTGGAGCAGATATTGATTGATTACCCGCTCTAATGAATGCTTCTTTTCTTCCGTCACCATTATAATAATATGGAGTTCTTGGACCATCTCCTACTTTTACTTCCATAAAGTCCATATTATTTTCCTTAAAAGTCTTTAATTCATATCTTGGAAGTGGAGTAATCTTGTCATTTATTAATTCAGATACTTTTTCTGAATCTTTAACTATATTGTCTAAACCGACTGCTTTTCTATCCACATCTCTTATACCAAACAATAAGATTCCACCATTTGAGTTAGCAAATGCGGAAACTGATTTAAGCCAGCTTTTTGGTTTACTATATTCAACTTTTTCTTTAAATTCTATATTAGTACTTTCTACTTTTTCATAATCTTTTAATTGCATTTAATACCTCCATTTATTACTATATATTATACACTATTTTTTTATTTCTTTTGTCAATAAATGTTGAATCAATTAAATTTTTATTTAAAACCGGACTTTTTTATAAATGTTTGTATAAAAAGTCCACTTATAACCGGACTTTTTTATTTATGAAACCGGACTTTTTTAACTGATTAAAAATTATACTCAATTGTAAACAATAGTTATTTAAAATATTACTTTATTACTTATTGCAACTTTTACTTATATATAATACAACATAAATATCTTTAATTTAGAGACTATATAATAGGCTCTAAATTACCTCTTAAGACCTAGGCTTAAGAGAATAAAGAAAAAATAACATAGACTATATTAATCTACATTATTTACTTTTATAGTACTTACATACTTTATATTTAATACTTTATCATATAGTAATTGCTTATTTTTTAATATTTTTATAAAACTATATATATAGAAAATTATAAATATTAAAAATGTATTTAATCCTATTATTACTGATAAATAGTTAGGTATATTTTTAGCTAATAACATTTCTAAATGTACCACTAATGAAAATATTCCATAGTAATATAAATATATAAAGATATTTCTTAAAGTTATTCTAAGTAATCTCTTATCTGGTACTTCTAATGATACATTTATTATTTTTCCAAAGATAGTTTGGTTATGATTAAAATATGGAATAATAATAAAGTAAAGAACCGCTAGTGAAAGATTTATATATTTATTATTTATTAAAATTGATACTAGCATTATCATTAGTAGATAGATAAAGATATCTCCTATAAAGAGTGTTATTCTTCTTAAGGAAGATACTTTTTGTCCTTCTTTTAATGATTTGGTATCGATATCTTCTCTTGTTGGTAAATGTTTTTGGATAGGACTTATTATTAAATATCCCAGAAGACCTCCTAGTGTGTTTATTAATAGGTCATCCACATCAAAATTACGATATGGTCTAGGATAGATATAATATAGTCCTGTTAACTGAGTTAATTCAAAGAATAGTGATATTAAGAAACTTATAATTATTGTTTTCTTTAATGAACATTTATAGTAGTATCTTAGATAGACTCCTAATGGCATAAACATTATTATATTAAAGATAACAGTATATATACTAGGTATAGTTATTATTTTTAGAATGTTTATTTGTTTTAATTCTATTAGGTCCTCTATTATATCTTTTATGAATGTTAATGGAATTAACTGAGGATTAATCACTTTCATTTTGATTACTTCTTCTTTGGTTGGAAGAGGTAATATTACTAAAAAGTAGATTGTTATTAGATATAAGATAAAGGAATATATTATTAAAGTTCTTAATTTGTTTACTGATCCATAATAATGATATTCATATATTATATATGGTAATGTTATTAATAAGGCTAAAAAAGGAAAGATTATTAAAGCTGCTTTTATTGGTACTAAATAGCTCATCTTATCTCTCCTTTATTATGGTTTTACTACAGTAGTATGTTACTAAGAAATATCCTCCATAGATTACTACTAGAAATACTGCTGTTAATATTATTGATGATAATAATGATTCTGTTCCCATTGTTTTTAAGATATAGTTAGCAAACTCTATTCCAAATATTGAATGAATTATAGCTAGTAATAATGGGAATAGAAAGAATACTGCTATCTGATTAAATAGGGCTTTGTTTATCATTTTCTCATCAGTTCCTATTTTTCTTAACATATTAAATCTTTCTTTATTATCAGTACTTTCTGATAATTCTTTTAAGGCTAAGATGGCCGCACTTGATATTAAGAAAATTATTCCTAGATATAGTCCTACAAATGTTACCATGGCTCCTAGTCCTATGGATGATTCATAGATATCTATTTTAGTATTATATGATAATAAGGTATCTTTGTTAAAATGGTTATTTATTATAGTACTAACTATATCTTCAACATTTTCTTTTTCTTCTTTAGTGTCTGCTTGATAGTTAGCTGCTAAAATATTTTTATATGGATGAATACCTTCTAAGGCATTATCTGGTAATATTATTACTCCTGTATTAGTAGCACTTCCACTTAGTTCGATAATGCCATCTTGACATTCTTGATATTTTGGATAGTAGTTTTTACTATTTATAGTTAGTTTGGTATTATTTTTTAAGGCTATATTTCGAATGCCCGCCATCATCTTATAGTTAGATATAATTACATATTCATTATCTTTTAGAGTTAATTCTTTTTTGTTATATAGTTTTGCTAGACGATTGTAGTCACTTAATTTTACTAAGTCTTCTCTTACGTTATAAGCTAGTGTGGGATAATCTTTTCCTATTTGTTCTATTTGGTCTCCAAAAGAATCTTTTAGGGTTATTTCTTCTACTCTATATGTATTTATATCTACTACATCTTTTAGATACTTATATACATCTAATCTTTGTAAGGTATCTTTGGCAGTGGTATTGTAGTCCTCTATTATGTCTTTTGAAAAGTTTTCTTTTTCTTCTTTAGATAATGATTCTTGTAATTTTGAGAACTGAATATCAACGGGTGCTAAATCTTTTAGATTACCTGATAGGGAGTTCTTTATGGATAATGCTGAGGAAAAGATACATATGGTAAAGAATAACATTAGGCATATTATTGTCATTGAAAAGACTGTGGTATTTATTTTACTACTTATTTGACGAACGGTAAAACTATTTAATCCTTTGTAGTAGTATTTTTTTAGATGCATTACTATCTTTAGGATTAGACCTGATAGTGACCAAAATATTAGAAATGTTGATACGCATCCTAGGGCTATTGGTATTAATATCCCACTTATAGTATTCATAAGTGGTGAAGTACCAAAAACATCTGTTACTAGATAGTAAGCATATGATAGTGCTATGACCGCAATTATAAATACTATAGTGCAAATGATAGGATTTTTTAATTTTACTTTTTCGGATTTTTTATTACCATGTAATAGATCTATTAGTTTACATTTATTTACAATTATGGTGTTAAATATCATTACTATTAGATACATTATGCTAAAGTATAATAAGGCTTTTAAGGCTGCTGAAGATGAAAATGTAAACTGAAATTTTGTTAGGTCTGCTTCAAACATATTGGCTACTAAGATACTCATTAGTTGTGATAAAACTATTCCTAGGGCTAGGCCAACTCCTAAAGAGATAACTCCTATTATAAGAGTTTCAAAGAAAAGGATTAGAGATATTTTTCTTTTGGACATTCCTAAGGTTAAGTAGATTCCAAATTCTTTGTTTCTTCTTTTTATGAGAAAACGACTGGCATAGATTATTAAAAATCCTAGAATGAATGAAACAAAGACACTTACTCCTCCTAGAATGGTGGTCATTAGTCTTATTATTTCACTTGTTGATGATGATACATTTAGCATTACTGTTTGACTATCTATAGCATTGAAAACATAGAAAATAGCTACTCCTAGTACTAAAGTAAAGAAATAGATAGCATAATCTTTGATACTTTTGGTTATGTTTTTTATAGACAATTTAAAGAGCATCATTTATGTCTCCTCCTAGTAAGGTTACGACATCTATTATTTTATCAAAGAATTCTTTTCTGGTATCATTTCCTTTACGAATTTCGTTATATATTTTACCATCTTTTATGAAGATTATTCTGGTAGCGTAACTTGCGGCATAAGCGTCATGGGTTACCATTAGAATAGTGGCTCCTAGGTTATTATTTAGGTATGTTAGTTTTTCTAGAAGCATTTTTGATGACTTAGAGTCTAGGGCTCCGGTTGGCTCGTCTGCGAGTACTAAGCATGGATCTGTTATTATGGCACGAGCTGCTGCTACTCTTTGTTTTTGTCCTCCACTCATTTGGTAAGGATATTTTTTTAGTACTGATTCGATATCTAGTTCTCTTGCTACTTTCTTTATTCTTTTATCTATTTCTTTGGGACTTACATTTTGAATTGATAAGGCTAGTGCTATATTTTCATAGGCTGTTAAGGTATCTAATAAATTGAAGTCTTGAAAGATGAAACCTAAGTCTTCTCTTCTAAACTTGTTTAAATCATTTTCTTTTAGTTTTGTTATGTCAGTTCCTCCTACAAAAATATGTCCGGCGGTTACTTTATCAATTGTGGATATGCAGTTTAGTAATGTTGTTTTACCTGAACCTGAAGAACCCATGATAGCGACAAACTCTCCTTTTTCTACTTCAAATGATATGTTATCTATGGCTTTAGTTAAACTTGATTTACTTCCATAGTATTTTTCAATATTTTCTATTTTTAGTATATTTTCCATATTATTTTCCTTCCTTTCGTAATTAATAATACTAGATAATAGGATATTTGTCGTAAGTTTAATATTACAGTATATTACTTTTTTGTAAGGTTAGTCTTCTGGGTGATAAAGTTTATTTTTACCAAAGATTATTTTGACAATGGTATATTCTTTTTCTTCAGATTCTATCTCTATTTTATGTCCTAGTTTGGTACATAATTTTTTGGCTATGTATAAGCCCATGCCTGTTGATTTGATTTTATCTCTGCCATTAGTACCGGTAAAGGATTTTTTGAAAACATTAGAGATATCACTTTTAGGTATGCCAATACCGTTATCTTTGATGGATAAGGTTATTTGATTATTATCTTCAGTAGCTTTTATTTGGATATAGGAGTTTGGCACATCTTTTTTGTATTTGATACTGTTATTGATAATTTGATTTAAAATGAATTCTAACCATTTGGTATCGGTATAGACTTCGGTATTTTTTATATCGACGATTAGGTCAATTTTATTTTCTAAGAGGTCATCTTTATTTTTAAGGGCTACTGATGAGATTATTTTTTCTAGTTTTACTTTTTTGAAGATAAAGTCTTCACTGGTATAGTTACTTCTTACATAATAGAGGATTTGGTCGATGTAGTTATCTAGTCTTTTTATTTCTTCAATGTATTCTTTTGGTACTTGGTTTTTATGATTATGGGTCATAAGGATTAGACTTGATATTGGTATTTTTACTTCGTGTATCCACATCTCAATATAATCTTTGAAGTCTTTGGTGCTATTTATGTAACTACTGACATTTTCAATCATTGATTTGTTGATGTCGCACATGATGTTATATATTAGTTCTTCTTCGTAAGTATTTGGTTTTGGTATGGTTTCTAGGACTAGGTATTTTTTATCTAGATTTTTGGTATTGGTTATGAGGGTGTTATAGAAGGTTCTTTTTTGGAAATATGATATTAAGAGGGCTATGATTAGTGTTAATAGTAGTAATACTATGGTTACTATTATTAGTCCCTCTGGTACTTTGAAGGCAATGTCTAATAGGGTTATTAGAATTATTGATATGATAGTGATAATGATTATGCTTATTTTATCTTTTAAATAGTTTGTTAATTTCATAATAGTATATATCCTTGTCCTTTTCTTGTTTCTATGGCATTTGGATAACCAAAGTCCTCTAGTTTACTTCTTAGTCTACTTATATTTACGGTTAGAGCATTATCATTTATGTATTCTTCATTATTCCAAAGAATGGTCATTAGTTCATCTCGTGATACAATTCTATTTTGGTTATTTAATAGGTGCTGAAAGATTAGCATTTCATTTTTGGTTAGTTCTAATTCTTTGTTACTACCAGATAAGGTGCCTCGTGATGGCGAGACTTCTAAATCTTTATATTTTAGTACTTCAGTACTATTATCTAATCTTTTAAAGATATTTTGTATTCTTAGTAATAGAATGGTTGGGCTATAAGGCTTGGTTATGTAATCGTCTGCTCCATAAGAGATGGATAATATTTCATCGGTTTCATTTGCTCTTGAGGTTACCATTATTACGGGAACATTTGATTCTTTCCTTATTTCTTTAAGTAACTGCTCACCATTTTGATATGGGATATTTATATCTAAGAGAATTAGGTCTATATTACTTTTTAATATTTCTTCTTTGGCATTTGAAAAGTCTTTTAGTATTAATGCTTCATAGCCAGCATTTAATAGTAATTCATATAATTCTTTAGATATTATGGTATCATCTTCAATTATCATTATCTTTTTCATATATTATATTTCCTTCTTTCTATAGTTCTATTATATCATTATATTGATGGATTTTATATTACAAGTTTGTAAGGTATGAAAAAAAGACTTATACAAACATATCTTGCATAAGTCCCCTTTTAAGTTCTATTAATTTATTTAATTTATTTTCTTCTAGTAATATTTTTTTAGATATACAATTAACATTTTTGATTATTTTTTTAACTTTATTATCAGATGGTATTCTAATGCTAAAATTTAAAAATTCTTTTTCAGATAATTCTTTTTGTCCAGTTCCATTTGCTAAAAATTCTCTTTGTTTCATATAAGATTTTTGTGATAAATATAAGTAGATATATTTAATATCGAATCCATCTTTTGCTTTAAAACTCATTATTGCATTTGAACAAATTCCGCCCGCATATTTTTTATTTACTATGGCAATACTTCCATTAAAATAATTTTGTTTTCCTATAATTAATTCGTTTTCATCTCTGACGTAAAAAGGCCTTTTATCAGACATTTCTTTTTGAGATTCATTAAATTCTAAACCTTTTAAATTTAATTTAATGGTAAGTTTTTGATATTTACTTGTATCTGCCACAGGTGTTTTATTCCCTTCAATTAAAATATCTCTTAACTTGTATTCAATATATGAAGCATCATCTTTAAAAATAAATTGATTTTCCATGTACAATTTAAATAACTTAAGGTCTTTAATTTTCTTTGATTGAAGTTCTATTTTTTTATCTAATAATTCTAATGTTTTTCCAATTTTTATTTGTTCATTTATTTTAGGAATTATAAATTTATATATGCCTAATTCATCTCTGTTTATTTTAGGCATTCCTGTTCTCATTGAGACCGAAGTAGCAAATTTAGTAAATTTAGGATTTAATAATAAATATAAAAGAAAGGTTGATGTTAATTTTTCTTCTATTGGATTAATTGGATATGCATCTGCACTACATAACCCTACAAATTTTGGATAACAAACCTTTGCAAAATGAGGATTTATTTTGCCATAAATTACAGATTTTTCATTGAATAGATATTTTGAACTTATTAATTTATCATCTTTTGCTAAATTATATTCTAATAACCTTCCTGTTTCTTTTTCAATATTACCAGGACCAATATGTGGTAAATTACAATATTCTTTTTTGTTTGGATCAACTTGACCATTTATAATGGAAACTAAATCATAAAATTTATAACTAATCCACTCATCATTAAATTCTTTAAATCTTAATTTAGGAACGTTCATTTTATCACCACTTTTCAAGCCCTCAAGTTTAATACTTAAAAAGCATGCAATTATATTTTTTTGTATAATTATTATAGAAGGAGGAAAAATTAATGATTATAAAATCAAAAAAAATATTTTACAAAGATTGGGTTTATACGTGGCTTGTTGAAAAAAAAGATTATGTCAAAGAATCAACATATGCTAATTATTCTAATATTGTTTTTAATCATATAATACCAAAATTAGGTGGTTACAAACTAAACGAATTAAATCATAAAATTATACAAGACTTTTTATTAGAATTATCTAAAAATGGGCGTAAAGATAATAATGGTGGATTATCAGAAAAAACAATTAAAGATATTACAATCGTTGTTAAAGGAAGTATAAAAAAAGGCATAAATGAAGGAAAAATAAAGCATATTGAATTGTCATTTAATTATCCCAGAGATGATAAAGAAAAGAATATCTATATACTTACAAAACAAGAACAAAATAAAATAACTAATTATGTTTTAAATAATCGTACGCCTAAAAATATAGGGGTTTTAATTTCATTATATTCAGGAATAAGAATTGGTGAGCTATGTGCCTTACAATGGAAAGATATAGACTTTAAAAATAATAAGTTATATATATCAAAAACAGTACAAAGAATTTATGTCAAAGACAAAAATGAATGTATTTCTAAAATTATTATAACTTCACCTAAAACTAAAAACGCCAACAGAGAGATACCAATTAATAAAGAATTTTTAGAAATATTAAAAAATATAAGGTCAGATAAAAATAATTATATTTTGTCAAATTCAGATAAATATATAGAGCCCAGAACGTATAGAAAATATTTTAATAAAATATTAAAGGAGTTAAAAATAAAGCAATTTAATTTTCATTCATTAAGGCATACATTCGCAACGAATTGTATATCACTAGGATGTGATTATAAAACAGTTAGTGAATTATTAGGACATTCAAATGTTAATATAACATTGAACTTATATGTTCATCCAAGATACTCTCAAAAGAAAAAATGTATAGATTTAATAAGTAAAATATTCCAAGAAAAAGTAAATATGTAACTTTTTCTTTTTTTGATAAAATTTTGAAAATATGTGATATAATTATATTAGATGTTTAGTAACTTTTTATTAAACTTAAGGATTTGAAAAGTGGTGATTAAATGAATGTCCCTAAATTAAGATTTAAAGAATTTAATGATGAATATAAAGCATATAAGTTTAATGATGTTGCAAAACTATATAGGGGAGGTTCTCCTAGACCCATTGTTAATTTTATTACTAAATCAGAAGATAGTGTTAACTGGATTAAAATTGGAGATGTTTCTCCGAATGAAACTTATATAAAGAGTACATCAGAAAAAATCACTAAAGAAGGAGCAAAAAAATCTAGAAAAGTTTATAAGGGAGAGATAATTCTTTCCAATTCTATGAGTTTTGGAAGGCCTTATATTTTGAATCTTGATGGATGTATTCACGATGGATGGTTCGTAGTTAGAGATTATGAAAAATTATTAAATAAAGAATATTTGTATCATTTTATGAGTTCTCCACTTATTCAAAAGCAGTATAAAACTTTATCTGCTGGTGGTGTTGTAAGCAATATCAGCAGTGAGTTAGTATATAGTGTTAAGCTAAATATTCCACTTAAAGAAGAACAACTTAAGGTAGCAAATTTTCTATCATTACTAGATAAAAAAATAGAATTACAAAGTAAAAAAATTGAAGACCTTAAGTTATTTAAAAAGGGACTAAATAAATTTATTTTTTCAAACTGCACTGATGAATATAAAGTAGAAAATTTAATAATTGAATACAATGATAAAACAACTGAAAATAATCAATACAAAGTATTATCATCTACTGCTAATGGCATAATATTTCAAAACGAGTATTTTAATAAACGGGCAGCAAGTAATAATAATACAGGATATAAGATAATTCCTAAAGGACTTATTACTTATAGGTCTATGAGTGATACTGGTGAATTTCATTTTAATATACAAGATATCACTGATATCGGTATAGTAAGCCCTGCATATCCGGTTTTTAATATTAAAAAAAACTTAGTAAATAAAACTTATTTCGTATATTATATAAATGAAAATGGTAGTTTTAAAAATAAAATTTTGTCTACTAAAGAAGGTGGCACAAGGTATGCATTAAGTATCACAAAATTTAAAACTATATATATTTTATTACCAAAAATGGAAGAACAGATTAAATATTCAAAATATATTAATGTCATAATTAATAAAATACAAATTGAAGAAAAAAAACTAGAAAAACTTGTGCAATTTAAAAAAGGACTTATGCAAAATATGTTTGTATAAGTCCTTTTATAATTCATTAATTTCCAATATATTTGTTGCTGGTATGTCATAATTATATGTATATAACTCCATACATTCATTATCATTGTTTAACACATTATTTTTTACACGGTTAATGAGCAAATCAAAGTTTAAAAATTTTTGTTTTTTTATAATTTTTACGGGAACTATAAATTTTACAACACATGGTATCCCTATTTTTCTTAAATTCAAATTAATATTATTATATTTTCTACTAATCATTTCTATATATTCTCCACCAAAAAATTCAGAATAGTATGAATAATCACTAAAAATATGTTGATTATATCCAGCAACAAAAGAAATTCTATTATTTCTTTCGGCAAACTCTCTTGATGAATCTTTTAAATCATGTATAAATTTTTCTAAATTACTCTCGTCATTAATTCTTGATTTATATACATCATAAAAATAAGAAATGTATTTATCAAAATTTAATTTTATTATTCCTTTTTCCTTAACATCATTTATTGAAATTAGCCTTGTAAAATGAAAACATAATAAGTTACAATTACATAATACTTTACCAATCTCAATATCTGATTTAGTATATATTGCATCAATAAGTTCTTTGGGATATGTATTTATATTTGCAATATCAATATTATATTTCATCTAAACCCAGTTCTTTTAGATATACATTAAGTTCTTTATCTACCTCTGCTATTTCTTTATCTATTTGCTTTAAATCTTGTTGTACTGCCTTAATATCTATTTCTTCTTCTTCTTCAAATGTATCTATATATCTAGGAATATTTAAATTATATTCATTTTCCGCTATTTCACTTAATGGAGCAACATGGCAATATTTTTCTATTTCCACTCTATTTTTATATGTTTCAATAATTTTATCTACATCTTCATCTCTTAATCTATTTTGATTTTTTCCAGGTTCAAAATCTTTAGAAGCATCAATAAATAGAATATTATCTTCATTCTCTCTACATTTTTTAAATACTAATATACAAGTTGGAATACTGGTTCCAAAAAATATATTTGCAGGTAATCCTATAACAGCATCTAAATAATTTTTTTCTTTTATTAGATATTCTCTTATTGTACCTTCTGATGCTCCCCTAAATAAAACGCCATGTGGAAGAACAACTGCCATTGTTCCGTTGTCAGATAATTGATAAATCATATGTTGAATAAACGCAAAATCTGCTTTAGACTTTGGTGCTAATTTCCCATAGGCACTAAATCTTTCATCTTCCATAAACTTAGGATCTGCACTCCATTGTGCTGAATATGGAGGATTAGCCACAATTGCATCAAATTTCATATCTTTGTGTTTTGGATTTTCTAATGTATCTGCATTTTTTATATCAAAATGTTTAAATGATATTCCATGTAATAGCATATTCATTCTCGCTAAGTTGTAAGTTGTAGAATTAAACTCTTGTCCATAGTATGAACTAACTTTTGCTTCTTTACCTACTCTCAATAGTAAGGAACCAGAACCACATGTCGGATCATAAACACTTTGTATTTTACTTTTATTTATAGTAACTAATTTTGCTAATATTCTTGATACTTGTTGTGGTGTATAAAACTCTCCTGCTTTTTTACCTGCTGAGGCTGCAAAGTTTGATATTAAATATTCATAAGCATCACCTAAGACATCAATTTCAGCATCTTCATGGTGAAAGTCAATATCATTTATTTTTAACATTATTGTTGAAATCAGCTTAGTTCTTTCTGCCTCACCTCTACCCAATTTAGAATTATTCAAATCCATATCTTCAAATAAGTTTTCAAAATCATCTTCAGATTCATTACCCAATGTCGAGTCTGATATAGAATTAATTGCTTTTGATAACATTGAAATATCAAATTTACCTGTTTGAATTTTATATATTAATTCACTCCATAAGTTATCCGCTTCAATGAAATATCCCATATTAGAATCTTCTATTAAATATCTTTTTAATTCATCTCTATATTCATCTTTTTTCCATGCATCTACATAACTTATCCCATCATCTTTTAATAATGTTCTTTCAACATAATTAACAAGATTTTCAGACAAATATCTGTAGAATATTAGTCCTAAAATATAATTTTTAAAATCATTAGCATCCATATTACCTCTTAAGGTATTAGCAATGCTCCATAATTGTTTTTGTAACTCTGCTTGCTGAGTTTGTTGTTTTTCTTCTCTTGACATTATATCCTCCTATAAATACTTTCTTGAAAGATTCTTTATAAATACTTTTACATTATCAATTAATGATATCTTCTTTAAGAATGGGGCATGAATTGACTTTCCTATCATTTCATTTGGGAATATTCCACTATATTCAAATTCATCAATTACTGCTTGTAATACTTCTAAATCAATATCATTTTCCTTGGCAAATTTTTCTATTTCTTTCTGTCTTTCTTTATTCATGTGACTGTTAAATGCATCATCTATTGAATCTTCTGGTTTTAAAGTTGGCAATACATTTGATAAGAATCTTTTAATTAAATCTAATTTTAGGAATAACTCATCATCTGTTACATTGACTAATTTTGATTCTATATCATCTATATCTTTTTGTTTTTGTTCTTCGTTTGTTAAATCAACATTTCTAATTAGGTTTAATATGTAAGAAACATTTATTTTATCTGTTTGAATTAATTCTAGTGAAAAACTAATATCACTTAAAATCGAACTTTTTTCTTTGGATGTTGCTAGCTTCCTATATATTTCATAATACTTACTTTTATAATCTTCAAACATTTGCGATGCCATAGGCATTTTTTCATCATTCATGTCAAATTCATTAAATGTTTTTAAACTTACTAATATTTTTGCTACTTCTCTAAATGCTAGTATAAACTTTTTTAAATTTTCTTCATTTCCCTCTTGTTCCAACTTTTGAATACTATCAATATTTGGAGCGATGGTTTGAAGATAATTAACTGCTTTTATATACTTTTCTAAATAATCAGAATACGGTGCCATAATAACGGTATCTGTTCTATCTGTTTGAGAAAATAATTTTACTGCTTCATCTACTCTAAATTTAGATGGTAAATCATAACATACAATATTGCCAAATGGTTTAGTATCTGATTCAACTCTATTTGTTCTTGAAAATGCTTGAATTAAACTATGAAACTTTAATGGCTTATCAATGTACAAAGTGTTTAATCTTTTCGCATCAAATCCTGTTAACAACATATCTACTACAATTACTATATCAATATCTGTATTTTTAATTTTCTTACAAACATCTCTAAAATAGGCATCAAAACTATTTGTAGTAAAATTAGTATTATACATTTTATTATAATCTTTTATTATTCGTTCAAGTACATCTCTCGAATGTTCTTCTTTATTATCTAAATTTTCATTTGCACCAAAAGTGAATATTGCTCCAATTTTCAAATTATGATCAAGCTTTTTAAATGTATTATAATATTTTGTAAGCATTGGAATAGATGAAACTGCAAATAAAGAATTATACTTTCTATCTCTTGTTTTAATATTATGGTGTTCTATAATATGCTGTGCTACCATTATAATTCTTGTATCATCTATGAACACTTCATCAGTATCTATAGCTTGTACTCTTTCATCATTACTGTCATCAATGCTGCTTTCGATTGTTTTAACATAGTCAACAGAAAATCCCAAAACATTTCCATCGTTAATTGCATCTTTAATTAGATATGTATGTAAACATTTTTCGAAAATGTCTGCTGTACTTCTACCATCTTGACTCCTGTTTTCTTCAAATCTTGGTGTTCCTGTAAATCCAAAATACTGTGCATTTGTAAATGTTTTAGCAATTTGTTTATGCATATCTCCAAATTGACTTCTATGACACTCGTCTATTATAAACACTGTCTTTTTATCTTTATATTTTTCCATTACAGTGGCATATCTTGGGTTAGAACAAGCATTGGCCATTTTTTGAATGGTTGTAATTATCAAAGGCTTTGTACTATCTTTAATTTGTTGAACTAATTTAAATGTCTCATTTGTCATATCAACGCAACCAGGATCAAATTTATTAAATTCATCCAATGTCTGTTTGTCTAAATCTTTTCTATCTACTAGAAAAAACACTTGATTAATAGACGGCTCTAAAGATAAAATTTGACTAGTTTTGAAAGACGTTATTGTTTTTCCTGAACCTGTCGTATGCCATACATAACCATTATTACTTGTATTTATTGCTCTATCAACAATATTTTCAACTGCATATACTTGATAAGGTCTCATTACCATGAGCATTTTTTCTGTTTCGTTTATTATCATATATCTTGCTATCATTTTGGCAACATGGCACCTATCTAAAAAGAAAGTACAAAACTGTTCCAAATTAGTAATTCTGTCATTATTTACATCGGTCCAATAAAAAGTAAACCCATAATTTAATTCTTGATCTCCATTTGCAAAATATTTTGTATCAACACCATTACTAATTACAAATAATTGAATAAATCTGTATAATCCATTGTAGGAATGGTTTTTATATCTCTTAATTTGATCAAAAGCTTCCTTCATGTCAATGCCTCTTCGCTTTAATTCAATTTGAATTAATGGGAGGCCATTAATGAGAATTGTTACATCATATCTGTTAACATATTTTCCTTCAACTGTAGTTTGATTAGTAACTTGAAATAAATTTTTACACCATTCTTTGGTATTAAATAATTCAATATATGCAACTGTGCCATCATCACGAATTATATCATGCTTTTGTCTTAATTCTTTTGCAGATTGAAAAATACTTTTACCAGATATTTTTATCATTAATTTCTCGAATTCTTTATCCGATAAATCTCTTCCATTTAATTCCACTTTATTATGTAAATTAACTTGGCTTCTAAAATTTTTTTCTAACTCCTTAACATCATTTATTTCAATATAGCTATACCCTTGCTTTCTAAGCTGCTCTATCATTCTATTTTCTAATTTTGCTTCACTTTCATAATTAGACATTGATTACACCTACCTATTCAAAAAATTGTATTACACTTTTAATTATGCTACAAATTTTATTTTATAGTCTAATAATTTATTTTATTAAATCTTTATTTAACATTTTTATTATTGATGGTTCATTTATCATTTTTTCTTCATCATTAACAATAAATGAATCTATATGATCACAATTTCCTGTCTTCGAATCATATATATTTGTAACTGAAATTACTAAATATATTTTTTGACTATACCAATTTTTCAGTAAATCTTGATAATACACAATTATTTCTATTCTATGTGTACCCTTTGCTACATTCAAAATAATAACCTCTTTTTCTTTTGTCTCATTTTTTTCTATCATGCTTTGATTTTGCAATTCTGAATATTCTTCTTTTTCAAAGAGATCGGATTTCAATTCAAATATTACCTTTCTTGCAGTGTTTAAACCAATATTCTTAATTTTAATAGTAAAATCTATAGAATCATTATTATTGTTATTGTTATTGTTATTATCATTTATAGTTATCAATTTTATTTTGTCGCTGCATAAATTTTTATCTATTATTTCATTTGTAAAATCATATTGTAGATATGGTAAATTCTGCATTCTCTGAGTTTCATTATTTAATCTTATATTATCGTTGGATGTTTCTCTCATTTGTTTAAATGTTATAAATATCAAAAAAATTGCACTAAGTAAGGTTGAAATTATTGATGTTGAATAAGTTGTTATTATGTTTACCCAATCTCTCGAAACTATATTTTCAGTATACCCGAGTTTTGTTGGTATATTGTATCTATCCAAATAATAAATTAGCAGTGGGAACATACATGCAACCGACATTATAATATATAGTGCTTTTTCAAGATCACTTTCAGAGTCATTATATCCCTTGACAAAAATTGTTATTGAGAGAATAACTATTGCAAGACTAAATATAAATTGTAAAATTTCATAAATCATTCTATCCCCCTATCAATTAAACTTTAGCTAATACTTTTTATATACAAAAGAAGTTTATTTTTTATTTACTCTTAAAGACTGTTTTATTAATGGCATAGCGTTATCTATATCATCTTCATCAGATATTTCTACTCTATAATCACCATTGCCCCAATGGCCAACATTTGTTATATCCCGTGTTATACCTAGTGGATCATTTAATGTTCCTTTTTTCATATTAATATCTAGTCTCAATTTATTCTGAGTAAACTCTACATCAACTATGTTTTTTCTTCCTTTAAAAGCAATATATACTTTCTTTACATCTATATCAATATCATCTAATTCTAATATTCTATTTTTTAATATATTATAAAGTCTTCTGGTTTTTTCAGATACTTTGTTTAAATGATCATCTTCTGTATATACTTTAATTTCTTTATTAATTTCTTTTTGTTCTGATTCTATTTGTATATCTTCTACTTTTACATTGCTTGTCTTCTTTATAAATTCTATATCCACTATATTTTCTTCATATCTTGTAACTTTAATTAAATCTACAGGAATGTTTTTAAAATCAGTAGCATTAAGCTGATAACTTGTATAAATTGGTGATGCAAATATAATTCTTGACTGACTCCAATCTACGTCTGATAATTTTAAATTAGAATCATTTTTTTCATTATACTTTAGCACAAAATCCGCTTTTCTCTCTAATAACAATTTTAAATACGTATATCCTTGATCTACTAAACTATGATTTTTAACTTTCTTATATTCTATGATTCTAAACGATTTACTCTCCTCATCATATGCTAAGGTATCTAGTCTAAAATTACCCACAGCAAATTCTGTCTCTACAAATTTATATCCAAGAATCTTTTGCAAATTCTCCTCAAAGTATTTTTGTAATTCTTTTTCATTTTTAAAATCTTTTTGTTTTAATTCTTTATTATCTTTTATTATCATTTAAATCACCCATACTTCATCTCTTATTTAATTATAACATATAAACAGTGCTTTTAGATATTTAACTTTCATTAAATGAATAAATTTATATTTTATGTTAATTTAAAACCCAATTTCTAAAAAAATTGGGTTGTTTTTATTCCATATTTAATATTTTTTTATTTTATACCAGCTATGATTTTATCAGCACATATATTGTCTTTTAAATAATTATCCTTATACTTGCCATTAGAAAACAAACCTATTAAGTTACTATATTCTTTCAATTTCGGAATATAATAACTTTCAATTAACTTATTTAAGGCAAGATATTTATCTATTATTTTTAATTTAGTCCATAATGTTTGATCATTATATTTCATTTTACAATATAATATATCTGCATGCGTTAAAAATCTATTAACTTGTTCTTTTATCTTTTCTTTATCATCTTTATTTGCTTTTATTGTTTTTATACATTCATCTAAAATCACTTTTATTTGATTAATAATTTTAGATAATAATTCTTTATTTTCAATATTTTCGAAGTCTAATTCTTCTATTTCTATGTCATTTAAATTAATACTTCTAATTTCTTCTTTGGTAAATAAATCAGCTAAATAAATTGTCTGATTTAAATTTCTATCGAGTAAATACTTTATTTTTTGTTTATGATCTTTAAGATTGAAGCCGTGCCTTTCTAAATCAGATTTTATTACATATCCTTCTTCATTACAATAAGAGTTACTAATAATTTCAAATAATTCATCATCTTTTTGTTCAAAAACATCGCCATATTCTTTTAATAAGTTGAAATTACTAAAAGAATTGTTTTCTTCACTATATCCAAATATAAGTTTTTGTTCATCAATATCACATTTTTGAATCAAATCCCTTAGTTCATGTTTTATCGGAGTGGAATTTTTATATTCAATACCTATATTCGTCAAAATATTATTATATTTTTCTCTATCAAAATCTGAACTTGTTTTCATTTCTTCAATTACCTTTAATATTAATTTATTTATAAGTTCATTTGAGGAGATGAGTTTAGTATTATTTAAAAATCCTTCAAATTTCTCAAATGATACATCTTTACCTTTTAAGTTAATAATTAATGGTTCTACAATAATCTTATATTTTAATGGTTCAGATAATATTTCATTGATATTGCTTGATAATTCGTTAAAATATATTTCAGTATTTATTGTTTCATATCTATTATTTAAATATTTTAAAATCATTTCTTCTTCTAATTCTTCATTATTTTTTAATAATTTTATCATATCTTTTACATAACAAATATCGCCAGTTTTGGGGCTAAATTCAAAATACCAGCTAAGTTCTTTGTGATACTTTTTAAAATCACTTGCCAAAAATTTTCTAATTACCTCAATAAAGTAAGAATTATTTATATTTCTGGATGTATTAAATTTTTTAACTAATTCAAGCAAATCATTTTCAATATATTTATAATCAGTATCCAAATTTTTATTTATTAACTCTAAAGATTTATTTATAAATTTGTCATCTAATAAGTTTGCTTTTTGTTCATTCAAGTATTCTATATAATCAATTAAACATTCTGTTATATATTTCACATTTAAATAATTTACTTCTTGTCCATTGATTTGTTCTTTTGCAAAAAGATTTCTATCATCTTTTAACAATTCATAGTTATCAATAATCTGCTCAAAATATATATCAAATAAATTATTGTTTAATTGTTTTTTGAACTCAACAATTAAAAAGCATATCCTCCTCATCGAATCGCCATACAAAAACTTATTATTTAATAATGGTTTAATAATATTTTCCGTAAATTCATAAGCCAAATAATTGTAATTTTTCTTTAAATCAATTTTTATATTATTATCAAATTTATTTTTAGGGATAGGGTTTTCACAAATTGCCTTTATTTTATATTCAGCATAAGATATCTTATTTTCATACATTGAAAAATTATATAAATCAACATTATCTGTTTTTGATAAAAAGTCTAATAGCCTAGCACTAAAAACTATTCCTTTTATATTTTTTGTATAATCTGTATAGTCAATTGATTGATACTTCACTATTTCATTTTTAGTAACTTCTAAAATTGTGTTATAATCTCTAATTAAATTATGATAATAATTAGGAAATTCATTTTTTAATATAATTAATTTTGCAAACATATATCCTTTATCATAAATTTCTTCCGAAGAGTAATTATAAATTTCATTTACGAATTCATTAGCAAATTTTTTCATTTTTCTTGGGGTATCAATATAAAATTTAGATGCCAAATACAAGCCATCATTAACTATATTTTTATACTCTTCTTTAACATTACTTATAATTTCTTCTTTTAAAGGGACAAATTTAACTTTAGTATAATTCTTTATTTCTATAGAATAATCAATTATTTTAGAAAAGTAATCATAAGTTTGATCATCCAATGAATTAAAAATAATATTAGGATCAACAGGAATAATAAATTTAACATTGTAATTTTCATCTAAGATAAATGTTTTTAATGTATCAAAGGTAGACTTTATTTCCTGATAATTACATCTATCAATGTCATCAATAAAAATTAAAATTTTCTTATTTTTTACAATTTCCTCAAAATCTCTTGCAAACTGCTCTGGTGAAAACTTTTTGCTTACAGATTTGTGAGTTATTTCAGAAACTAAAAATAATGGTAGAATAAAACTAATTATAGTTAATGTTAATGGAGTCAGCAAATCTGCACAGTCATACCATGTAGGGTGAATTTTATTTACATGAAGTATTGTTATAACGGAAAAAATATAGGCAATTAATATAAATAATAATACTTTCCAACTTTTCTTTAAAAAGGTAAAAAATTTTTTCCATAACATAACATATAATTGTCTATCCTCAGAACTATCACTATAATAACTTTCTTCACGTTCTTTAGCAATATTTTTACCTTCAATTTTGTTAGAACATACAATTAAAAAATCTCTCATAAAATCATATTCATTATATTTCCAAGCATTGTACTCAACAATTTGATTTTCTTTATATTCGCCATCTTCTATCAGTTCAGAAATGGTATTTTTTATTATCGATGTTTTTCCTATACCCCACTTCCCATAAACCCCGATTGATTTTATATCATCCGTCTTTACTGCATCTTTTATTTTTTCTACATATTCCTTTCCATCAAAATAATCATCATTATTAAATTTATTTTTAACTTTATCATTAATATAATACATAATTACACCTCCAATAAAAAAATATTATTCATAGAATAATACAATCTATTCAGATTATATCACATTTTTAATAATTAATTATCCTTTTTATATATTTTTTTAATTTAATATGTTTAAAATTTTATTTATGTTTTCTTTTATATAGGTATACTCCTCCCGATATTGTTCCTATACCTAGTATAGCATTCAACAAACCACTGTTGTATGTTTTGTCTTCACTAGCAACATCATCATCGTTATCATCAATAGTTTTATCAGCTAGCAATACGCAACTTCCATCGTCAATCTCTGCCTTTGGATCATAGTTGTCTGCTGATGGATTTTTACATCCTAGTACATAATATTCACAGGTTCCATCATCTTTATTTGCTGATGAATTATAGTTCTTTGCTGTTTTATCTGTACATCCATATGTATAATAGATACAACTTCCATCATCTCTATTAGCACTAGAATTATAATTACTTGCATTTTTATCTGTGCACCCATAAGTATAAGTAACTGTTGGTGTACATGTACAACTGGGACTTAAAGTACCATCATTACAAACCAATCTTCCAGAACTACTACAACCACTAACACCACCATGATGTGAACAACATCCTCTTGTTGCACCAACCTTTAATGGCATCAATAGTATAATACATACTAAAATCAATTTTGTTTTTTTCTTCATTAAATATCACCCTACTACAAAAAAAACACCAGCACAAAAAATCTATTAAATAGACCTGTACTAGCGTCTTTCTTCCTTTAACTGCCTATATTGTATCAAACTTTTTATATTTAATCAATATATTTTGACAAATTTCTTATTCATCAGCATCCTCTGAATAATAGTCATCATCTTCTAGTTCTTCTTCTTCAAAGTTAAATGTATCATACTTCTTTTCTTTTACTAATTCTTTTTGCCAATCTTCTAAATCATTATTATCTTTTTTATTATCATCTTCTGTATCTGCAAATGCTTTTATTAAGTTCCATATTAAACACATAATCTCACCACCTGAAATTATTATATCATAGTTTTTTGTTATATATGACTATACGATTATTTTTCTACTCTTATTTATATAATTACTTCTTTATACTAAAATAATATTAGTATATATCTACTGCTTATATATAATAGGTATCTTGGATACATTTAATTAAGATAAGTTTACTTAGCTTAATTAAACACTAATAAGACTTACATAGTAAGGCTTATAGTGGACATAATAGAGATAATATATAGGTATATTAAAACTAAGACTTGATATCTTAGTTTATTATTTAGTTAATGTTAATGTTTTTATTTTAAATTCTTTAGTATCATAACCCCATGGATTAGATACTAATCTTGTATTATTTATTATTATATCTTCTTCTTTATGATCATGACCATATATCCATACTGGTGATTTATATTCTTTTACTTCTGTATAGTAACAAGAGTTATTACCCCTACTATTACTTTTATTTCTAAATGGTGGTACATGGGTTATTATTAAATCTATATTATTTGGTAAGTTATTATACCAAGATATGCTATCGTTATGTAGTTTTTGTATTTTATCTTTCTTAGATAATTCTGATAAGATAAATCTTGAATCATTCTGCATAGGATAGTTATATAGTTTATCTACTAATGTTACTGGTTTATACCAAAGGGTATCTCCCGCTAATAAGAAGGTATTATAGGTATATAGTCCTTTAGTATTATTTGTTTTATCTAGTATGATTATATCTTTATTATCTTTAAATATTTCATTTAATCTATATACTTTATTCATACTATTATAGTTATATTCTTTTGCCATAGGATCAGTATAGATATATTTTATTACTGGTATATAGTATTCATGATTACCTAGAACAAATATTACTTTTTTATAATATTTTGAACATGAATATAATAGTTCACTCACTCTATTTATATCTTCATCTATATCTCCCGCTACTACAAGAATATCTCCTTTTACTTGCATACTTATTTTATCTTGGACTAATTTATCTATTTTTGTTATGCTTTTATTTTTACTTATGTAGTGAGTTAAGTGTAAATCGGATACGTAGTCAATGTTTAATTCCATGGTGTTTTTCCTTTCTAGATGCTTATATTATATAGAAAGATGCAAATTATGTCAAATAAAAAACTATTGACACTTTTGCCTGTCAACAGTTTCTGTGGATAAGTTATTTATTATTACATTTGTTTATGAATTCTTTTTCGTATTCTTTTAGATAGTTATAACTTTCTTTAATAGCGGTCTCTATATTATTATTTTTATATATGCTTGTTATTTTGTCTAATAAATTTATATTATCTATTTCTACATTATAAAAGATATCATAGCATTTAAACTTATGTTTATATATTTTTTGTATGCCGTCACTATTTAGTATTGGGTCTATGATTATTTCACTTAAGTACCATAACAAGCTTGGGCTATTAAAATCCTCATACTTCCAATTTGGATATATTTCTTTACATTTCTCAAAGAAAAGGAAATGACATAATTCATGCATACAGGTATCTATTAAATCTTCTTTATTTTTCTTATGAATATCAAAGGCTTTTTCTTTAATGTATCTAGGACATACTGGTATTAGTCCTATTCCTACTGATATTTCTTTGTATTCTTTTGGCCACTTTATATTAAAGTAATTACTTATTTCTAACATATATTTATCATTGTATTCATTCCAGATAGTGGTATATTCTTCTCTCAAGTTATTATTTTCTTTTATAAAGTTATTATATCTATTTTGAATTATGTCTTTGATATTATCTTCTTTAGTAAGTCTTTTTAATTCTGGATATAGGAATAATGTTCCTTCTTTTACTGATAATATGTTATCAGTATCTTTAAGTGTCCATGATAGTATCTCAGATGTTTCTTCAAGAGTTAAATATTTAAATTTTAATTTTGGTATGTTATTCATATTTCCTCCTATTTAATTATATCATATTTTGTTTATTTTCTCACGATAATCATCATAATTGCCAATATATTTAGTTATGTTCTTATTTTTTATTTCTATTATACTAGTGGCTATTTTATTTACGAAATATCTATCATGAGATACAAATAATATAGTACCAGTAAACTCCTTTAGTGACTCTTCAAGCATTTCTCTTGTATCAATATCAATGTGATTAGTGGGTTCATCTAGGATTAAGAAGTTATATGAATTTTGGATTAAACAGAATGTTTTTAATCTTACTTTTTTTCCTTTTTGTACTGTTATATCTATATTATTTAATACTAAGTCAAAACCAAATGACTTACATACTTTACTTATATTTATATCTATCATAATATTCCTCCCATCAAAAAAAGTTATATGAATATATTGCATCCATATAGCTTCTATTTATATATATAGATGCAGGCACGACAAAAACTCACACCCACATCTCATTTTTTTTACTTTTGGCAATTGTTTTAGCACTGCAAGCCATTTGTCTTGCTAGTGTTATTTGGAGCCTAGTTGGTCTCCAAATAAGTATAATTAATACTTATTATATATAAGCATAAAATATATACTTAAAGTAGTTTATTATTGGTATTTTTTTTTGTTATTTTGAGTATAATAATAGTGCAATATACTTGACTTTTTATGATAGTTATAGTATCATTGTATTACCGGAGAGAAATCTCGTCAGGTCGATAGCTCAATGTCGATTTTATTAAATTAAGTGTATGTTAAGTACACCGCTTGAGTTGGGGAGAGACTACTTGATAGTCTCTTTTCTTTTTATGGAAATAATAGTTTATGATCGATAATATCAATATCAGAATCAATATTTGATAATGCTCTTCCTCTAGTAGTACCTGCTATTAAATCTGCTGCTTGCACTAAGTAACTCTTACCTGAATCTTGATATGTTAATCTTATTTCTAATTTTCCATATAATATATTTTTGTACATTATGTCATAATTAAAATTAGATATTCCATGTAGTAATTCTTCTGTTAGACCATCTTTTAAATTATAATAACCATTACTTTTTGTAGATTGTTCATCTATATTTATTATTAATCTCACATTTTTATGTGGGTTTATTTTTTTATCTTTTATTAATTCTTCTATGGTACTTTTAATTAATCTTCTTATTGTGTAATCTATGTATCTTCCTTTTGAGGCTTTATTACTTATAATATGATCATATACTTTTGTATTATTTATTATTAAGGCAATAGTATAATATTTACTTATGTAGTTCATAAGTCTTCTTTTATGACCTTTCTTGATATTTGTATTTTTTATTTCTTTACATTTTTTAGTACATTCTCCTTTTGTTTGTCCGCAGTAGGAACATTTTATCTCATTTATTATTTTGCGATACTGAGTTATAAATTTATCTTTTTCTTGTTTTGATAAAAAGACTATTCCTGCATATACTGATACTTTTTCTTTTTTTGTTAATTTACCTGAATCATCTAAATTTATATATATTTCTTGATATTCTTCTTCTTTGTTCATATAAGTGCTCCCTTCAATTGTTTTAATGTTTATTATAGCACTTGCTTTTACTCTTGTCATTATTTTTTAGTAATTTTGTTTATCAACAATATATGTGGATATAAGAAAAACTATAGACATAAATCTATAGCTTATATAAATACTTTTATTTTAGAGCCATTTGGCTTTCAAAAACCTCGAACAATGTAGTGTGAGAGGCATATAATTTTTTATTATATTTTTATAGATATTGGTAATAATATTTTTAGGAGGATATGATATGAAAGAAAATTATGAACTTATGGAGCATATTTATAAAGATGCTGAGATGGCTTCTTATACTTTAACTAAACTTATACGTGATTTAAAAGATAAGGATAACAAAATTAAGAAGACTCTTGAGGATATCATGAAAGAATATGAGTCTTGGAAGAAGAAGGCTATGAAGTATTTAAAGAAAGGAAAAGCAGAAATTACTGATACTTCTTTCTTTGAAAAAATGATGGCTAATATGGGGATTAAAAAAGAAGTTAAATGTGATAATAGTGATTCCGCTATTGCTGAGATGATAATTAAAGGGGTATCTACTGGAAGTACTCAAATGGAAAAGAAGATTAAAGCCTATGATAAAGAGATAGATAAGAGTGATCTTGATATAGCTCGTGAATTTCTTAAATTTCAAGAAAAGACTATAGATAAACTTAAAGAGTTTCTATAGTCTTTTATTATATTTATATATATTAGTAGAAGATATATTTTTTTACAATTTATTTATATACATTTTTTTTATTATGTTGTATAATTATAATAGGTGAAAAGAATATGTTAGGGAAGATTATTGGAATTACAGATAGTATTGTATCTGTTCATTTGGATATTAATATTTATGACTATGATAATTTAATTAGTAAGAATGTGGTATTTAGAGATAATAATATTATTAGTGTTGGTGAAGTTATTGGTATTGATAATGGTATTATGAATGCTGCTTTAGTTGGAGAAATTAAAGATAATAAATTTTTATATGGAGATATTTCTAAACCTTCTTTTAAAGCTGGCTGCTATTTAATTGATGATTCTATTCTTAATATTATTCTTAATAGTGATGCTGAAAATACTATTACGCTTGGTAAGTCCTATGTTTATCCTAATTATGATATTAAACTTGATATTGGCAATTTCTTTTCTAATCATTTTGCTATTTTGGGTAATTCTGGTAGTGGTAAATCTTACTCTGTTGCTAAAATACTTCAGAGTGTCTTCTATCAATGCAGAAGTTTACCTTTTTATTCGAATATATTTTTATTTGATGCTTATGGTGAATATCAGAGAGCTTTTTCAAGAATACATGAAGTTAATGAAAATATTAATTATAAAGTATATACTACTGATTTAAATAGTACTGAATTTGAGATTATTAGTTATCCTTTTTGGCTTTTAGGGGTAGATGATTTATGTTTACTTATGAATGTTACTTCTAAAGAACAGATTCCTACTGTAGAGAAGGCACTTAAACTTGTTTCTTATTTTTCTAGACGTGAAGAAGAGGTTATATCACAAAAGAATGATATTATTGCTAGATGTTTACTTGATGTTTTATTCTCTGGGAAAGCTCCTAGTCTTATTAGAAATAAGTTTGTTTCTATTCTTACTAAGTTTAATACTAGTAATTTGAATTTGGATATTAAGCTTGAGAAAGGCGGATGGACAAGAACTATTAGACAATGTTTATTTGTAGAACAAGGGGGAGAATTTGCAGACGTTGAACTTGTTATTGAGTATTTAGAGAGTTTATGTCTTGATAATTTTGAACTTTCTTTGCCTAATGGGGAATTTATGTATACAATGAAGGATTTTTCTCTTGCTTTAGAGTTTGCTCTTTTATCAGAAGGTACTATGAATAGTGATAAGGCTTTTGAGCTTTCTAATGTTCTTAAAGTTAGATTTAATGCTTTAATGAATAGTAATTATGCTAGATATTTTGATTATAATGGTTATGTTAATAGAGAGGGATATATTAATTTACTTCTTACTTGTCCTAATGGTAGAAAAGCACAGATAGTTAATTTTAATATTAATTATGTTGATGATAGATTTGCTAAGACTTTAGTTAAGATTTATTCTAAGCTTTTATTTGATTATATTGTTTCTCTTAATCAAAGGGCTTCTATGCCATTTCATATTGTTTTAGAAGAGGCTCATAGATATGTACAGAATGATAGTGATATTGATATTCTTGGTTATAATATTTTTGAGAGAATTACTAAAGAAGGTAGAAAGTATGGTCTTCTTTTAGGAATTGTATCGCAAAGGCCTTCTGAACTTTCTGAAACTACTATATCTCAATGTAGTAATTTCTTAGTATTTAAGATGTTTCATCCTAAGGATCTTCAGTTTATTAAGGATATTATTTCTAGTGCTGATATTACTGTTACTAATAAGATTAAGACTTTACATCCTGGTTCTTGTATTATGTTCGGTACTGCTTTTAAATTACCTACTATTGCTATACTTGATAAACCTAATCCTGAACCTTTAAGTCAAAGTTGTGATATTAATAGGACTTGGTATATTCATAATAATTAGTATATTAAAAGATAATTCTTTTGGGAATTATCTTTTTTATTTATGCCACTTCAGCCTGTAGTCTCTAATTTAATATTTTCTTCTTTTTATTTTCCTTGATAAGACTATCTCTAAATATATTTATGTTTTCTAATATTCTATTTAGTGATTCTTCATTTAAACTTATGTTAATTATTTTTAATGCTTCTTCTAATGAGATGTCTGTCATTATTTCTTTATTTAATTTTTTTATTTTTTCTAGGAAATTTGGATCTTTTTTATATTCTATATAATTATAGAATGAAATTATTCCTACTGAATAATATAATGATAGAAAAATGACATTTTGGTTTTTATTTTTTTCTTTATCAAATATTTCTAAAGCTTTATTATAATCTTTGTTATTTTTATATAGTAATAAATAGTTTTCTTTTGATACTTCTCCTAGAAGATAATATAAAAGGGTTATTTTTATTACATGATAGGCTAGTCCTATTAGATGATATAAACTTTTATATTCTTCAATCATAAACATTCTTGCTTCTTCTTCATAGCCTATCTGACTTAGATAGTCAGTATAAATTAATTCTTCAGTATAGGCTATTAACTCTGTTAATATATCATTTACTTCTCCTCTTTTTTCTGGAGGTTGGTTTTTGTAGTGAGATATTTCATGTACCCATATTATTGAGTCATTTAATAAGTTGTTATTATGAACATTTATAGTTTTATCTAATTTTCTATAAAGTACTATTCTTTCTTTTGTTTTGGGATTGGTATATGCTTCTTCAGTTATAACATAATTATTGCTACCTGTATATATTTGACTATGGGTTGCTTCTTTAGGAGTGTTTGTACTTAATATATTTAGTACACCATTTCTTGTTATATATTCCATTTTAAAGTCAACATTAATATTTTTATAGAAGTTATCTATTATTTTAGATTTTTCTACATAATCTTTTCTTGTTCCATTTTGTATATCTTGTTTTTCTATATTTAATTCTTGCATATTATAATATAAAAATGAAATTAGTGCATATATATTTTGCATATTATTAAATAATACTTTATTATCATTATATGTTGCATCAAAAAAACTTTTTATAAATGTATTAGCTGACTCTTCAATATTTTTCTCTTCGTCCATATAAATCTCCTTAATGGATATTATAACAGAATATTAAGAAAAAACAAGTTTATTTTGTTTCTATTTGATTATTAGTTGTGTATTCATAGTTTAAATGATTGTTTTGTGTTATTACTTGTTCTCCTAGATTCTTTTCTATATCATATCTGGCTACTTTAGCGGAATGTCCACCCATTTTGGCTACTAATTTATTTTCTTCTAAACCTCGTGGTTTATGCTTTTCTGCTAGTCTTTTAGTTGTTTCTTCCGAAAGATCTGCTAGGATTACTTCTAGGTTATCCATATTATCTCTTAATGATTCTTTTCTTAATCCTTTATATTCTTTGTATTCTGAGGCTGTCATTCCAGACCATTCTTTATATATTTCATTTGTTAGTATAGCATATTCCTTTCCTTCGGTTATACCATTTGCTTTCCATATATCCGTTAATTCTTTTCTATCTTGAATACCTTTTATTCTTTTAGCTATCCATTTTTCATCATAACCTTTAGTTCTATATGTGTCTATTGCTCTTTGAACTGTTAATGCCGGATCAAATATTTCATTGATTCTTTCTTTCCCTAAACCTGCTAGCCACATCTTTATTGGTTCAGCATTTTTACTTGGAATGGACTCTATTATTCTGAACATACCTTCAATGTCAACAACATCAGTCATACGATATTTTCCATCTTGAGCTTTCAATTTCAACTGGTGACATTTTGTCACCGTTTCATTTCCTACCTCTTTCAGTCTTTGCTTTAACTTATTCCAATATTTTCTTGGATTGTCACTATTTGTTAGTATTCTCACTATATCAACAACACTAATATAGTATTTTTCTTCTTCTTTACTCCAGATAGTTCTAATTGTTTCATTATTAAAGATTTTATTTATTAAATGCATTTTGCTTTCTTCCATATATCCTCCCTAAATATTATCAGCTTTTCTGTTTCAACCTAAATGTATCATACTATTATTTCTATGTCAATACATTTTCGTACATTTGTTCGCTTATAAATTAAACTTTTTATTTTAAAGACCTTAGGCTTTAAAATACTTTTTGAAGACCTTGGGCTTCAAAAAACCTCATTAAACTTTAGGTTAATGAGGTATATATATTATAATACTTGTTTTAGATATTTACCTGTATATGAATTAGGATTATTTACTACTTCTTCAGGAGTACCTGTAGTAACAACAGTTCCTCCTTTGTTTCCTCCTTCTGGTCCTAAATCAATTATATAATCCGCTACTTTAATAACATCTAGATTATGTTCAATTATTATTACAGTATCGCCATTATCTACGATTTTTTCTAATATTACTAATAATTTTTTAATATCATCTTGATGAAGTCCAGTAGTAGGTTCATCTAGTATAAATACTGTTTTTCCAGTAGGCTTCTTTTGCAATTCTTTGGCTAATTTTACACGGGCGGCCTCTCCTCCTGATAGTGTTGGAGCACTTTGCCCTAAGCGAACATAGCCTAATCCGACATCATGTAATACTTTTAGTTTATTTAATACTTTTGGATGATTTTCAAAAAATTCCATTGCTTCATCTACTCTTAGATTTAATACATCATAAATATTTTTATCTTTATATTTTATTTCTAATGTTTCGCTATTATATCTAGTTCCATTACATACTTCACATGGTACATATACATCTGGTAAGAAATGCATTTCTATTTTCTTTACGCCATCTCCCCAACAGGCTTCACATCTTCCTCCTTTGACATTAAAACTAAATCTACCTTTATCATAGCCTCTTATTTTAGCTTCTTTTGTTTCTGAGAAAATGTCTCTTATGTCGTCAAATACTCCGATATAAGTTGCAGGATTAGATCTTGGTGTTCTTCCTATTGGAGCTTGTGATATTTGAACTACTTTATCAACATTGTCTAGTCCTTTTATCTCTTTATACTTTCCTGGTTTATCTTTGGAACCATAAATATTTTGGGCTAGAGCTTTATATAATATTTCATTTATTAGTGTTGATTTTCCACTTCCTGATACTCCTGTAATTAGAGTCATTGTTCCTAATGGTATTTTTACATTTATATTCTTTAAGTTATTTTCTTTTGCTCCTTTTATTTCTAAATATTTTTTATTACCTTTTCTTCTTTTAGTAGGAACCTCTATTCTTTCGATTCCTTTTAGATATTTTCCTGTTAAACTATTTGGATTATCCATTACTTCTTTTGGAGTACCCGCTGCAACAACTGTTCCGCCATGTTCTCCTGCTCCTGGACCAATATCTATTAGATAATCTGCTTGTAACATTGTGTCTGTATCATGTTCTACAACTATTAATGAATTACCTAAGTCACGCATTTCTAATAAGGAATTTATTAATTTTTGGTTATCTCTTTGATGAAGTCCTATACTTGGTTCATCTAATACATAAAGTACTCCTGTTAATCTTGAACCTATTTGAGTCGCTAATCTTATTCTTTGACTTTCACCACCGGATAGTGTTCCTGCTTCTCTTGATAGTGATAAATATCCCAAGCCAACATTATTTAAGAAATTTAGTCTTGATGATATTTCTTTTACTACCGATGATGATATTTCTTCTTGTTCTTTAGTTAACTTCAGATTACTTATGAATGTTTTTAATTCATCTATTGACATACATGTTACTTCATAGATATTTTTATTATTTATAAGAACGTTTAGTACTGATTCTTTTAGTCTTGAACCTTTACAAGTAGGACAAGTTAATTCAGTCATGTAGCCTTCTATCCATTCTCTTATCCATGTACTTTTGGTTTCAATATATCTTCTTTCTAAATTAGTTATTATACCTTCATAATAACTAGTTGTTTTTCTAGTGTTTCCATTTTTTGATTTATAATTAAATGTTAGTAGTTCTTTTGTTCCATATAATATTATATCTAATTCTTCTTTAGTTAAATCTTTTATTTTTTTATTTAAATCGATATTATAATGTTTTGCTACAGTATCTAATTCTGTATACATAATACTTGATTCTTCATCTAGGTTTATTGGTTTGATTGCTCCTTCTAATATTGATTTGTTTTTATCTGGTATTACTAAGTCAACATCTATTTTGTATTTTACTCCTAAACCTTTACAATCAGGACAAGCCCCATAAGGAGCATTGAAAGAGAATATTCTTGGTTCTAATTCTTCTAAAGAATAATTACAGTATGGGCAGGCATAGTCTTCTGATAAAACTATTGGTTCTCCTCCTATTACATCTATAATTACTTTACCCTTGGCTAAATTAGCAGATGTTTCTAATGATGAATATAATCTACTTCTTATTCCTTCTTTTATTATTAATCTATCTATTATTACTTCTATGTTATGTTTTTTATTTTTTTCTAATTCTATATCTTCAGATAAATCTTTTATTTCATTATCTACTTTTACTCTTATATAACCTTCTTTTCTTAATTTTTCAAATAGATCTTTAAATGTTCCTTTTTCTCCTTTTACAACAGGAGATAATATCATTACTTTGGTATTTTCTTCTAAAGATAGAACTCTATTTGTCATTTCTTCTATGGACTGTGATGTTATTGGAATATGATGATTAGGACAATATGGAACGCCTACTCTAGCAAATAATAATCTTAAATAATCATATATTTCTGTTACTGTTCCAACGGTACTACGAGGATTTTTATTAGTTGTCTTTTGATCTATTGATATACTTGGAGATAAGCCTTCAATTACATCAACATCAGGTTTGGTACTATTTCCTAAAAATTGTCTTGCATAAGCGGATAGACTTTCTACATAACGTCTTTGTCCTTCAGCATAAATGGTATCAAAAGCAAGAGATGATTTTCCACTTCCTGATACTCCTGTCATTACTACTAATTTATTTTTAGGTATTTCTATATCTATATTTTTTAGATTGTTTTCTCTTGCACCTTTTATTATTATTTTATCCATAGTATACCTCCATTTATTTTTATTTTTCTTTTTTTGTTCAATACTACTATATCACAGTGGGCATTGTAAGTCAATATTTTTTGCGTACATTTGTTTTTATTTTCTATTAAATAAAAAAATGCTAATTTAGCACTTTATTTTAAATTTAATTCACCTGGTGATACTGTCTTTATTCCTTCAGCAGTAGACCATGGATTGTTTACTAATTTCTTTACAGGACCAGTATATTCTTTTTTTTCTTCTTCAATTATTGGCTCATTAGAATAACTATTTATTGGTTCTAATGGATGATTAATTAAGTCCTGTTTTACTAGTGGTATTGCTTCTTTTCTATATATGCTTGCTTCTTGTGGATTATTTACTGACTCTTTTTGGATATTCGTAAACTTCTCCTCTAAAGGTAATTCTTCCGCTACTTCTAATTTTTTATTTGGCATTAAACTCTGAAGATATTCATTTAATGCATATAAGCCATCATTATTAACTATTTTTTCTATTAATTTTAGTTTATCATTTTCTGGTAACTTTATATCTTCCATAGTACGCCTCCTAACAAGTATATTGTATATTAATTTTTACTAAATGTAAATATTTTAATTGGAATGTTTAGCTAATTTTACACAAATTTGATACTTTCTTTTTTATTCTATTAATTATATTATATACAGTTTTTATACAATTATCAGTTACTTGTGATATTTCTTCTATTGTAAAATTTTGTTCTCGCATTGTAAATACCAGTTCTTCTTTCCATGTTAATTCATTTATTATTTTTCTTTTTAAGTTATTATAACTTGATATTTCAAAAAATAATTGTTCTGGATTATATCTATTATCTTGAAAGTCTTGATCATTATCTGTCTTGATTGATTCTTGATATACTTTATCTTTTTTATTGTTTATTTTTCTTAAGTGGTTTAATAGTGTTCTATCAATTGCTTTATTTAAATAAATTGGGAAAGTACCACTATCAGGATATTTTGATACTGCTTTATATATTGATAATGCTATTTCGTTTTTTAAATCATCCGCTGAAGAATTATTATAACCACTATAAAGGGATATTTTTTTATTTATTAGATAATTATATTTTTGATATATAGTTAATGTCTTTTCTATATTATTGTCTTGAACTGGTTGTAATAGTATATCACTCATTAATTGCCTCTAGAACGAGATATCTCCGCTAAAAAGATACCACAAGCTACTGAAGCATTTAAACTATTTACTGTTCCTACCATTGGTATTTTGGCTAAATAGTCACAATTTTTACTTACTAAATCACTTATTCCTTTTCCTTCATTTCCTATAACAATTGCTATTTTTGTTTTATAATCGATAGTGGTATATGGCATACCTTCCATATCTGTACCTACTATCCAATAACCATATTTTTTTAATTTTTCGATGGCATTATTAATATTTGATACTTTAATTATTTTCATTTTTTCTATAGTCCCTACTGATGTTTTTACTACAGTACTTGTTATATCTACAGATCTATCATTTGGTATTATTATTGCATCTACGCCAAAAGCTTCACTTGAACGTATTATAGCTCCAAAGTTATGAGGATCCTCCAAATGATCTAATATTACAACAAGAGGGTACTCTTTATTTATATTTGGTATTATTTCATCTAAATTATATGTTTTTATATCTTGAACATCTAATATAATTCCTTGATGTAATCCTTTACACATTTTATCTAACTCATGGTTATCTAATAGTTTTATTTTTATATTTCTTTTTTCTATTAAGTCTAATATTTCTTTATCCTTAAATTTGTCACTTAAATATATTTTATTTATTTTATCTTGTGTTTTTAGTTTTTCTACCGCTACATTTTTTCCATATATTAACATTATTTCACCTCTATTAAATTTAATATTTCTTCTAATCTTTCTTTATTATTTATATATAAATCTCCTAATAATGCTTCAAAACCTGTTGATAATTTATAAGTTATAATATCTGTGTTTTTGGGGTGATTATTATTTTTATAATTTCTTCCTCTTTTTATAATTTCTTGTTCTTCTTCGGTTAAATAGTTATTCTCTATTAAATAATTTAATGCTTTTACTTCTCCTTTAGCAGATACATACTCTATAATTAACTTTTGTAATTTATTAGAATCATTAATTCCTTCTTTAATTAGTTTTTCTCTAATATATAGTGAATAAACTGCATCTCCTAAAAGGGCTAAAACTTGAATATTTATTGTTTTTGTATTCATACAATTACCTCAATTCTTTCTTGTTATTATATATTATTTATTTGTTAAAGTCAACTAGGTAAAAATAAAAACAGCTAAGCTGTTTTATTATAATTTTGTTCAAATTGTCCAAACATACTTGGTCCTTGTATATTTTGATTTGTTTGTATTTGCTGAGCACCAGTTATTGGTATTGGATTAGGAGCTGATTCTCTCTGGGGACCAAAGAATTGTCCATTTGATACTGGTACTTCGAAGTTTTGATTACCAGTTGGCATGTTATTGAAATTATCTGTTGTAGCCATTAAATTATCCCCCATTGGTTCCCATAAATTACCAGTAAAATTAATTGGATTGTTATTTACATTATTTTGATTAATGTTATTTGTATTTGCCTGCTCTATCTTAGGTAATTCAAAACTTGGCACTTGTTGAATTGGTGTATTATTTGTAATACTTGGTTCCGCTACTAATGGTGTACCATTTGTTACTATAGGTTCTGATACTGGTGGTAATGGTGATACCACTTGTTCATTTACTGCTGATGGAATTGGTTCAACTTTTGATAATGTTGGTTCAGATACTGCTGGTCCACCTATATTATATTTACTTGCTAATTCGTTATCTAAGTTTTTTAATGTTTCATAACTTGGGTTTTCTATTAAACTGGCTGCTATATGATCTAATTCTTCTTTAGTAAGATACTTCATATACATACCCCTTTCTATTATAAATAAATTATAATATAATTTCTTTGAAAAGTAAATATCTTTTCTTTAAATTGTATTATTTGTGTGTTTTATTTCTTGCCATCCTAAATCCTTTTTTGTTACTGCTATATATAAACAATAAATATAGCTTAATAGATAGAATGGATTATAAAATATTAATAATATTTTTGATACTTTTATATCTAGTTTATTTTCTTCTTTCTTTATAATTATATAGGTAAATATCATTAAAGTTATATATATTAATATAAATATTATTAGAAGGCTGATAATAAAGTTTTTAAAACTAGTAATACTATCTATTAGTAATAGTAAAATACCAATAATAAGTGTTATTAATGGATTTACTCCTATTAAGGCTGTTATTTTTGAAGCATAATTTTTATCTTTTTTTGATATACTTTTTCTGATTTTATGTATATAATTTCTTCTGGCATCGAAGTAACCTTTTACCCAACGTGATCTTTGAGTTATTGTTACGTCAAAGATTTCTGGTTGTTCATCATAGTATATAGCACTATCATTATATGTTGTTGTTAGATTATTTAAGATACTATATAGACTTAGTTCATAATCTTCTGTTAAGGAATTAAATGGAAATCCTTTCCATGATTCTATTATTGTTCCTTTAATATAATATCCTGTACCTGAAATGATAAGATTATTAGTATATTTTGATTTTCTTTTGTTTCCAATTGTATTTATCATGGAAAATGTTAAAGCTGATGCTGCTGATACTAGGTTTTTACTATTTTTAGTATTTCTATAGCCTATTCCTATATCATATCCTTCATCAAAACTTTTAGTCATTTCTTTGATGTAATTTTTATCTAAAATATTATCAGCATCAAAGATAAAGTAAGCATCATATTTTTTATTACTTTTTAGTATTTCTTTGATAGCATCATCTAGAGCAAAGCCTTTTCTTTTTTTATTTAAGTTTTTACGATATACGATTGTCATTTTATGTTTTTCTACAATTGATACTGTCTTATCTTTTTTTGTTTCTACTATTATATAAACATCTTCAGGCTTTATTTTCTTAGTCTGATTTTCAATACTAATAAGTAATTTTTCAATAACTAATGATTCATTTCTAGCGGGGATTAATATTGCATAGTTATGGCCATTTTTTTCTTTTTGTGGATAATTGGTATTTTTTTTCATTATTAAATATTTATATAATAATGTTAAAATGGATATTGTTATTATTATTTCGCTTATTATTCTTATCATCTTATCACCATATTCGTATAACTTTTTTTCATTCTTTCATCTGTATATATTTTATCTAAAAATTCACCATAATGTGTTATTGGTTTATAACCATCATGTCTTAATCCCATTCTTATACATGCACTAAATGATAAAAACATGTCAATGGTTATTAGTACCAATAATATATAATATATTTTATTGCCTATATTATATGGTAACGACTCTATTTTATTTGAAACAAATGGATATATATATACCATTAATATGTAACATAGTAAGCCCCAGAAGAGCATATATGGTATAGTCGTCCTTCCATTTATATTTAATAAATATGTGCTGTAATCCCACGATGTTGTCCCTGTAAATGTTTCTTGAAGAAAACTTATTAAATATTCGAATGTACCCCCTATTAAAGAGCCAAATAAAAAGTATTGATATTTTTTGTACTCTTTTATAGATAAAAGATATACCATTATGCATGCTCCCCAACCATATATTGGTGATAATTCAAAATATAATAGACCTCTTTTGGTACTATAATTTATTATGCCTTCATTTATATATCCTTTACAAATAAATAATAAATCTTCATAGAGACAGCCTATGAAGCTAAATATTACAAATATTAAAAATATTTTCTTAAAACACAGTCCGTCAGCAAATTTTTTTTCATTTGTTACTACTTTTTCTTCCATAATTACTCCTATTTTTATTTAGATTAGATTATCTCTTATATATATTTTTACATTATATTTTGTATATATATTTACTTTACTTCTTTTGGTTAATTTTATAAAGCAAAAATCTTCTATTACTATATCTTTATTTTCTTCTATGTTGAATTCATGTTTAATATTATTTTTTAATGTATTGTTAGTTAGATGGGCTTTTACTATATTTATATTATTGGCTATATATATTGTTATATTGTTATCACCTAAAAAGTCTATTCTTAATTTATTATCTATTATTAATGAATTATTTCCTCTTAATTGATAACTTCTTGGTTTTATTTCTTTTTTAGGAGTTATCTTTTTTATTTCTTTTTGTGATAAATTATTTAATATTGAACCTTTACTTAGTAATCCGGGCGTGTCTATTATTTTTAAATTATTTATATTTAATTCTATTTTATTTAATGTTGTTGATGGATAAATACTTGTTGTTACCTCTGTATTACTATCAGTGTAATTTTTTATTATTTTATTTATTAGTGTTGATTTTCCTGAGTTAGTCATTCCTACAAAATAGACTTCTTTATTATTACTATATTTTTTTATTTTACTCATTAAATTATCTAAATTATAATTTTTTATAGTGCTTATTACTTCTATATCTTTATAATTCGATGTCATCTTTGATACATAGTTTATTAATTTATAGTCTTTTACTGATTTTGGTAGCAAATCTTTTTTTGTTAAAACTATTATAACATTATTAAATTTTTCTATATATTCTAGATTTAAATTTAATACTGATGTTAGGTATACTACCAAAGAGTCACCAGGAATGTTATCTAATATGTTTTGATAGTCTTTATTATCTAACGTTACTTCCTTATATTCTCCATAGTATTTTAATTTAAAACATCTTTCACATATTTCTTTATTTATATCTTCTACATAGCCTTCAATATGTTTATATTTGGTCTGAAGGGGTATTCCACAACCAATACATTTCTTAATCATAATATCTTCCTACCTTGAATATTCCTTTTTTAGTCATTTTTTTTATTTCTTTTTTTTCAATAAAGCGATATATTTTAGTTAGTGGCATATCAATATCAGACATTGGGTTTACTAAAATTGTAGTTATTCCTACTCTATTTCCTCCTAATATGTCAGTTACTAATTGATCTCCTACGATAGCTACTTCCGATATATCATAATTATAGTTTTTTAATACTTTTAAAAATTTTGCTCTTCTTGGCTTTTGCGCACTATAGCAGCAATCTACATTTAATTCTTTCTTAAATCTTTCTAATCTTGATTTTGGTGAATTAGAAAATATTATTACTTTGAAATTTTGTTCTTTTAAAGTATCAAATAACTTAGCTAACTTTTTGGTTGGTGTTTTATCTATATATGGAACACATGTATTGTCTAAATCGAATAAAATACATTTTATGCCATTATCTTTTAATTTATTATAATTTATCGTATAAATACTTTTTTGATATATATCTGGATAAAAATAATTCATGTTCCACCTCTTTTTAATTATACTTTATTTTTTTAGAAAAATAAAGTTATTTACACTTATTTATATTTTTATTATTATTTGTTTGCATAAGTTTTATTAGGGGGGATTTATGCTTATTAATTTATTTAATTTTATTATTCATAATTTTATGTTCTTTACGGGGGCTTATTCTAATAATGCTTTTCCGGAACCTTTAAGTAAAGAAGAGGAAGAAGAATATATTAATAAAATGTTACATGGAGATACAAATGCTAGAAGTAAACTTATTGAACATAATTTAAGGCTTGTTGCCCATATAGTTAAAAAGTTTGAGTCTAATACTAATGATGTTGATGATTTGATTGGTATTGGTACTGTTGGGCTGATAAAAGGTATCGATAGTTTTTCTCCTGATAAGAATGTTAGGCTTACTACTTATATTGCTAAATGTGCTGAAAATGAGATTCTGATGTATTTTAGAGCGGATAAGAAAAATTCTAAAAATATTAGTATTTATGATGGTATTAGTTATGATAAAGAGGGTAATGAAATTACAATACTGGATGTTTTAAAAACCAATGATCCTGATTTTGCCGATGAAATTTATAGAAATGATAACATTAAATCACTTAAGAAATATATGAATATTCTTACTCCTAGAGAAAGAGATGTTCTTACTAAAAGATATGGTCTTAATAATAACGATGAAATTACACAAAAAGAAATTGCTAAAAAACTTGGTATTTCTAGAAGTTATGTATCAAGAATAGAAAAACGTGCTATAACTAAAATATTGCGTGAATTTATTAAAAAAGAGGGGCTAGACAAGTAAAATTTCAAATAATTATTGACTTAAATGGTTTTTTATGATAAAGTTAATATCGAACTGATGAGGAGGGAATACGATGAAGAAAGTAACAACTAAAAAAACTAGATCTGTAAATAATAGACCTAACTGTTTAAAAATTACAAAAAGTACTCAAAAGGTTAATTTTACTACAGTTATTGACAAAGATGGTAACAAGATTAAAACTAGTGTTAGAGAAGCTAGAACAATGAAAAAGAACAATAAAAAAGAAGATTAATTTAACTATAAATGAAACTAGATGTTTCATTTTTTTGTTATTTTGTTTTTCTTCTTTTTTTATTGTTTTCTCTTAATTCTTCATATATTTCTTTATATACTTTTGTTTTATCTTTATATTCACTATAGACTTTTCCTATAAATTTATAATTACCATCTAAAGTATATTTTGAATTTACTAATTCATATCTGTCTTTAATAAATGGATCATCTATTACTCTAATTAGGAATAAATCTTGCATAGCATATAATACTATATGTTTTTCTTCTTCTAGAAGAGGATTTATTTTCATAAAACTTCTATCAAACTTATTATCATATGTAACTATTGGTTTTGTTCTTACAAATTCCATTCCTACATATGTTGACTTTTTAAGAAATTCTGTTAGTTTTATGAAGTCTTTATTCATTTCCTCAACACTATTATAATCTTTTATTAATGGATGTTGTTCATTGCTCTTCATAGCTATATGTTTACCATCATTTGTATATAATTCCCAAAAATTATTTGTCCCTGAATAATTTGTGATACTTTTTTTGGAATCTAAAATATCTTTGTATGCCTGCAGGGGCTCAAGATATTCTGCTTTACTTAAATCAGGGTTTTCTTTTGATAGTTCGAATTCGATATCTGCTATTGTATCTTCTAATTCTTGATATTCGATACTATTACGAGGGTCTATTATTTCAGGTCCTCTTTTTAAATATATTTCGCCATTATATATTATATTCATAGTAGTTTACTGCTCCTTCGAATATATATTAACATAATTTGCTTTTAATGTCATTATTTTTTTTAATTTATCAACAGAATTTGTTTATAAGTTGTTAATTATATTTTTGATTTTGCTTTTTTGCTTCTTTTAGTAACTTAGAATAGTATTCTTTTCCTAGTCTGTATTCTTCTTCTAGTAATTCTTTGGTTATTAATTCTTTTTCTGGCATAATAAAAAACTCCTTTCTCTATTATTATAAAGAATGGAGTCTTTTTTATACTAATAAGTCATTTATTCTTTGGGCTGGATTATCACTAGTAGTTATATATGATCCTACTACTGATATATCTACATCTTTTACTTTGTTTATAGTTTGATTATTTATTCCACCATCTACTTCTAGTTCAATGTTTTTATCTTTGATTAGTTTTTTTATTTCTTTTATTCTATTTGGACTGTTCTCTAGAAATTGTTGACCTCCAAGTCCTGGTTCTACGGTCATAATAAGAATTCTATCTATAATATCTAAATATGGAACTAATAGATTTATATCGGTATTTGGCTTGATTGCTAAACTTCTTTTAAAACCATATTCTTTTATTTTATTTAGTATATTTTTTATATCTTTATTTATTTCTAGATGTATTGTTATATTGTCTATATTTGGTAATTCTTTAATTCTTTCTATATAATACATTGGATTTTCTACCATTAGATGAATGTCTAATGATTTGGAAGAAAATGGTGATATTTTTATTATTTCATCGCTAGATAATGATTTTTGAGAGACAAACAATCCATCCATTACATCTATATGAATATATGAGATTTTTGTATTATTTAATGTTTTTATCATATTTATTTTGTCTTTTGAATTTAATATTGATACTGATAATCTCATTATTTTCCTCCTAGAAATGATTTATAATTTTCATATCTTGATTTTAGTATTTTACCATTTTTTACTAATTCTTTGACATAACAATCATCTTCTTTAATATGCATGCAATCTCTATATTTGCACTTTTCTAAATTATCATACATTTCTTTCATATTATCTCGGATATCTAATTTTGTCATACCTCGAAAGTCTATCATAGAAAATCCTGGAGTATCCGCTATTAAGGCACCATCTATATCATATAGAGTTACACACCTTGTAGTATGTTTTCCTCTTCCTAATGCTTTAGATATTTCATTTGTTTCTAATAATAATGACTTATCTAACTTATTTAATAATGTTGATTTGCCTGCTCCTGATTGACCTGCGAAAACTACAACTTTATTTTTTGTTAGCTTTTTTATTTCTTTTATTTCATTGTTTGTTATTACTTTATAGCCAGCTTTTTTATAGTATGACATTATGTTTTTTATTTCTTTTTCTTCGGTATTGTTTAATAGATCTGTTTTTGTTAAACATATTATTGGTTCGATACCGTTGTATGATATTATTGTTAGTAACTTGTCTAATAGATTATTATCAAAATTTGGTTCTTTTACCGATGTTATTATTAGTGCTATATCAACATTTGCTATATTTGGTCTTATTAAAAAGTTTTTTCTTGGTTTTATTTCTAATAAGTAGTTGTTTATATCATCTATTATAACATGGTCTCCTACTAAAGGAGTTATCTTTTCATTGCGAAACTTTCCCCTTGGCTTGCATATATTTATTCCTTTTGATGTTTTTACTGTATAATCATTACTTTGATTTTTTATTATTATGCCTTCCATACTTTTTCCTTTACTCATTATCACTTGGTGATACCGAATCTTTTTTATCTTCTAATTTTTTATCTTCTGGTTTTTTGGATACTGTTATTTTTAATGTGTATCCTTCATATATTGGATCTCCCTTGACACGACTTTGTGATAATATTATATTTTCATCAACATCTTTTGTTTCTTTATATGTTATATCTAATGTTAATTTGTATTCTTTTGCAAAATCTTGAGCTTGCTCTAAAGTCCATTTTTCTTCAACCATATCTGGATATACATCTACTTCTGGAATATATAGAATAACTGTATCATTTTTGTATAGTTTTTTCTCTTCATCTTTATTGTATTTTGGTTCTTGATCGATTATTAAATCTTCTTTATCTTTATACTCTGAAGCATTTTCAACAGTTTTTGTTTTCATTTCTGTTTTTATACCTTTTGCTTCTAATTTTCCTTTTATTTCATAATAGTTTTGACCAGTATAATCTTCAAGAACTAAAAACTCTTTGCCTGATGATTCTATTATTGTTACGGTACTGCCTTTTACTTTGGTAGAACCTTTTTTTGGTTCTGTTCTTATTACTTTTCCTTCTTCGATGTCTGTATTTTCTTCAGATTTTGTTGTATAGGCTAAACCATATTTTTTTAATTCTTTTATGGCTTCTTCAGTTGTTAGTCCTTCAACGTCTGGTACTTTTACTTCTTTTACATCATGATTACTTATAACTAAATATATAATGGCTAAAGCTATTAGAATAACTAGAAGTACCGCTGCTAAAATTATTGGCAATTTGTTCTTGCTTTTTTCTTCTGAGATTATTTCTTCCTCTTTTGGTTCTTCTGGTTTTTCTACTACTTTTTTAGGTTCTTTTATAGGAGCTATTACCTTTGTCTCTTCTAAATCGTTTTCTGGATATTCAAAGACAATTCTTTTTTCATTTGTTCTTTCCATTGCTGTTTGAAGATCAGAGTACATTTCTCTTACACTGTCATACCTATTTTTAGGATTTTTAGCAGTTGCTTTTATGACAATATTTTCTACTGATTGTGGTATTGTTGGGTTTTGTTTTCTGATACTTGGTATTTTCTCCTTCATATGTTTAAGTGCTATTTCTACCGCTGTATCGCCTTTAAATGGTACAGATCCTGTTAATAGTTCATACATTAATATTCCTAATGAATATATATCACTTTTTATAGTGGATCCTTTTCCATTTGCCTGCTCAGGAGGTAGGTAGTGAACTGATCCCATTACTGAATTTGTCTGGGTAAGTTGTGTTGAATTTAGGGCCATAGCGATTCCAAAGTCTGTTATTTTTATCATACCGTTATCTTCAATCATGATATTTTGCGGTTTGATATCACGATGGATTATATATGCTTCATGAGCATGTGCTAGGCCATCTGTTAGTTGACTCATTATATCTATTACTTCTGGAAGAGTTAATGCTCCTCTTTTTTGAAGTAATTGTTTTAATGTTTTGCCTTCAATATATTCCATTACAATATAGTAGTTACCATCTTCTTCTCCAACATCATATACTTCTACAATATTTGGATGAGAAAGGTTAGAAACTGATAAGGCTTCTCTTTTGAATCTTCTTATGAATTTTTCGTCATTTGATAAGTCACCACGTAATACTTTTATGGCAACTTTTCTATCTAATATTAAATCATTGGCTAAATATACATTAGCCATACCACCTTCGCCAATTGTTTTAATGATTTCATATCTGTCATTAATTTTTTGTCCCTTTGATAGCATTATAGATCACCACTCTCCTTTTTTAGATAAGCAATTGATATATTGTCTGTGCCACCGCGCATATTACTCTTTTTGATTAGTTTTTCTACTTGTTCTTCAATTGAAGATTTGTTGTTTAATACTTTTTCTATTTGTTCTTCTGTAACCATATTTGTTAGGCCATCGCTACATAAAAATAATCCCTGAACATTATTGTCAACATCAAAAATATCTATTTCTATTGGATCATTGGCTCCTAAGGCTCTTGTTAGAAGATTTTTTCTTGGATGAAATTTTGCTTGTTCAGGTGTTAATTCTCCAGTAGATACTAGTAAATTTACTAATGTATGATCATGAGTTATTTTATGTAATTTTTCATTTTTTATAGCATATCCTGATGAATCGCCAATATTTCCATATAATATATAGTCATCTGTTTTTACAGCAATTACTAGTGTTGTACCCATACCTTTACTTTCTGGATGTTCTCTAGTATATGCGAATATTTTGTTATTTATTTCTTTTACTATATTGCGAAGCCATTCGATAGCATCTTCTTTTTTTCCTAATGACTCTATACTTTCAAAACTCTCTGTTATATGTTCTATAGCTATATTTGAAGCCACTTCTCCTGCTTTATGTCCACCCATTCCATCTGCTACCGCTAGAATGAATTCATTATTATTGTTACTTATTATTGTCACATTATCTTCATTATGTGTTCTTACTTTTCCTGCATCAGTCATGTAAAATGTCTGCATTATTTCACTTCCTCTTTAATTATTAGCTCTTAATTGACCGCAAGCAGCATCTACTGCACCGCCAAACTCTTTTCTTATTGTTACATTTATATTATTTGACTTAAGTATATCATAAAAAGCTAAAATTTTCCACTTTTTTGTACGTTTAAAGCCAATATTTTCTGTTTCATTATATGGTATTAAATTTACATAGCAATTTATACCTTTTAATAATTTTACTAATTCTTTGGCTTCTTTTTCACTATCATTTATATTCTCTAACATAATATATTCAAAAGTAACTCTTCTATTAGTCTTTGCTATATATTCTTTTATGGTATCCATTAATTCTTCTAAATGATAGGCTTTGTTTATAGGCATTAGTTTACTTCTTAATTCATCATTAGGAGCATGAAGACTTATGGCTAAATTAACTTGCCCTTCCTCATTCATAAATTTTTTTATACCCGGAATAACACCACATGTTGAGATTGTTATATGTCTAGAACCAATATCAATGCCTTTACTACAATTTATTATTTTTACAAAACGCATAATATTATCGTAATTATCAAATGGTTCTCCTATTCCCATCATAACAACATGAGTTATTCTTTTCTTTATATCTTCTTCAATAAGAAGTATTTGCTCTACTATTTCATAGGCTAATAGGTTTCTTACTTTCTTTAATCTACCACTTTCACAGAAAGCACATGTCATATTACAACCTACTTGTGAGGATACACATATGCTAGTTCCATAATCATGAAACATTAAAACTGACTCTATTTTATTACCATCTTCTAACTCGAATAGGTATTTATTTACGTCTTTACCTGTTTGTTTTATTAATAATTTTATTTTAAATAAAGAAAAATCGTTAGTTAATTTTTCTCTTAGTTCTTTGCTAATATTAGTCATTTCATCAAATGAATTTAGTCTCTTTTTATATAGTCCTTCATATACTTGAGTGGCTCTAAATGGTTTTTCACCAATTTGAATAAAGTATTCTTCTAATTCTTGTAATGTTAAATCATATATATTTCTCATTTGTTCACTTCCATGTTCTATTTATATTATAACAGAAAAAACATGTTATTAAAACATGTTTCTATCATTTTATTTATCTTCTTTATGTTCATGATGTGAATGGCCTCTTATTCCGTATCTTTTAGTGATTGGATCTTTGAATAAGAAATTTTTTATTGGTAATAATGTTAATACCATATAAAATCCAAATATGATGAATAGAACTACTACTGATATATAGGAATAAAAGAAATGTAATGGTTCTAAATTTATTATATAACTAAATGTTAGATTGCTTAAGATTATAGCTAAGTAGAATATTATTATATCCACTATTAAGATGGTTTTTTTTGTTATTAATTGATAAGCATAAAATAGTAATGGTATTAAGATTATTATTACTAATATGCTTGATGTTTTTGCTATAAAATAATTTTCATTCATTCCATATACTGCACCATCATAAAGAGTCCAAATAAATGTTGGTGTTAGAGCTATTTTAATGTGTTCCCAGGTGCTTTCATTAACTGCTGCAAAAAGTGATACTATTTTATTATGTCCTGAGAATTCATACATAAAGTGAAGCAGTGTTCCTATTATTGATATGAATATTATTCCAATTATTATGTCCATATTTTCCTCCTATTGTAATATCATTATATATTACTTTTTCTAATATTACAACTATTATTATTTTTTTAGTAAACGTAATGTATTTAATATACAAAGTACTGTTATACCAACATCTGCAAATACTGCTTCTAACATAGTGGATATTCCTATTAACGTTAATACTAATACTAGCAATTTTACTCCTAAAGCAAAAATTAGGTTTTCTTTAATTATTTTATTTGTTTTCTTAGATATATTTATTGCTGTTACTATCTTTTCTAGATTATCATTCATTATGACTACATCTGATGCTTCAATGGCTGAATCGGTTCCTAGACTACCCATAGATATTCCTAAATCTGATAATTTTAATACTGGAGCGTCATTTATCCCATCCCCTACGAATGATACTATGCTTTTTTCTGTTTTCTTTTTTATTATTTCTTCTAAGTATGTATACTTATCACTAGGAAGCATACTATAGTTAATATTATCTATGCCTACTTGCTGGGCTATTTCTGTTGCTTTTTCTTTAGTATCTCCAGTAAACATGTGAATATTTATATTCATGTTTTTTAGTTTTTGTATTGTGTTAACAACATCTTTTTTTATTTCGTCTTTTATTTCTAAATCCGCTACTATAGAGTTATTTATCATTAAATATATATTACTATTTTCTTCTTTATTTTTGCAGAATTTTGCATTTCCTATTCTTACTTTATCTTTTTTATATGTAAACTCAATGCCTTTTCCCGATACTTCTTTATAGTCTTTGATATCTTCGTGATTTATTTCTTTAGTATAATTTTTTAATACAGATTTAGCGATTGGATGATTTGATAGTGATTCTCCACCTGCGAATATTTCCATTATTTGATCTTCTGTGTATTTTTTATCGTGGATATTTATTTTTGATATGTAGAATTCTCCTGTAGTTATTGTTCCTGTTTTATCAAATACTATTTCTTTAATATCTTTAATACTATCTAAATAGTTACTTCCCTTTATTAATATTCCTTCTTTGGATGCCGCTCCTATACCAGAAAAATATGATAATGGTATAGATATGGCTATAGCACATGGGCATGATATTACTAGGATTGTTAATCCTTTATAAATACTATCTGTATATGTCATATTAGTAAATAGTGGTAGAAATAGTGCTGTTAATATGGCTATAATTATTACTCCTATGGTATATTTTGAAGAGTATTTTGATACTATTGTTTCTACTTTGGTTTTTCTTTCGGTTGCGTTTTCTACTAATTCTAGTATTTTATTTACAGTGGAATCTTTATATAATGATGACACTTTTATTTCTAATACACCACCTTTATTTATACTACCTGATAATACTTTATCACCAATTGATACTGATATGGGAAGAGATTCTCCTGTTAGGGCACTAGTATCTAACATAGTTTCGCCCTTTACTACTATACCATCTAAAGGGACTCTTTCTCCTTCTTTTACTACTATAATATCACCTACTTTTATTTCAGTTGTAGGGACTACTTTTATTTTGTTATTGTCTTTTAAATTTGATGTTTCTTCTTTAATATTCATTAATTCTGCTACTGAATTACGACTTTTATTTACGGCTTTGCTTTCTAGCATTTTTCCTATTTCATATAAGAATATTACCATTAAACCTTCATGTATTTCTCCTAGTAAGTAAGCTCCTATTGTGGATATTGTTACTAAGAAGTTTTCATTTATAGTTTTATTTTTTAGTTGTTTAATAGCGGTAGTTAATGTCCTATATAGTAATATTATATAAGCTAAAAGTATCAATATCATACTTAAGTATTTTGGAGTTTTTATTATTATTCCTAGCACTCCTAAAAATGCCCCTAATAGTATTCTATAAATATCTTTATTTTTAGTTTCTTTAATTTCTTCCTTACTTAATATAGCATCTGGTTCTATCTTTTCTACTATATCTTTAACATAGTTAAATGGGTCTGATATATTTGTTTCCACAGTAACTGTTTGTTTAGCAAAATTTATACTAGCACTTTTTATATTTTTATCTTTATTTAAAGTTTCTTCTATTTTTTTTGCACAATTAGCACAATCTAAATCTTTAATATTATATTTATATTTCATTTATATGCTCCTTTCCCATATTAAATAATGTTTTTACATGATCATCACTTAATTCATAATATACTGTTTTTCCTACTTTAGTATATTTTACTAGTTTGGCTGATTTTAATATTCTGAGTTGATGTGATACTGCCGATTGACTTGTATTAATTATAGTAGCTATATCTCCTACACATAATTTTTCTAATAATAGGGCATTTATTATTTTTACTCTAGTTGAATCTGCAAATACTTTAAATAACTCTGCTATATCTATTATTGTATCTTCTTCTAACATATTTTTTTTTAATTTATTTATATCTATTTCTTCCGACATAGCATTCCTCCTATATATGAATATATATTCATATATTTAAATATTACCACTTATTTTTATATATGTCAACTAATTCTATTGCAAAATAATACTTAAGTTTAGAGACGAATGGCTCTAAACTTTTTTCTAATGACTACAGGCATTAGAAAACGGCGAACAACAAAGTGTGAGACGATAAAAAGAAAAGAAAACCTAAATAGATTTTCTTTCTTTATATTCTTCTAATGTTAAATTGTTATTATATATATATGATGCTATATCTCCTACAAATCTTAGGTGCCATGGTTCATAACTATATTTTGTTATATCTTCTTTACCTTCTGGATATCTTAATATAAAACCATATTTATGACAATTCTGATGAACCCATTTTGTTTCTATTAAGTCTTCTATTTCATGTTCAATATAAGACTTCTCATTTTGATATACACAGAAATCAATAGCTAATCCAGTTTGATGCTCTGATGAACCAGGACGTGCTATTCTTGTTACTGTATAGTTAAATCCTTTTTCATCTAATAATTTATTATATAATTTTTCTTGATAGTCATAATCTCGATAACCACTTTCTATGTCTATTAAATAATTATTTCTTTTTGCGGCTTCTTTTAATCTATCAAATGATTCTTTTACTTTTTTATCTATATATACATTTTTCTTATATTCACTTTCTGCATCTACTAATGTATTTGGAATATGTGCTCTTGGCAAAGGATTATCTTTATTTACTAAAATATTATAATCCATATATACCTCCAGTAGTATTATATGAGATTAAAAAGAAATAGATACTTCTTTTGTTCTATTTCTTTAATCTAATTTTGTTATATTTGGATGACCTTTCATGAGTTTCTTTATACCTATCGGATGTGGAAAGGCTACTGTTATTATTGATTTATCTACCGCTACAATGATGCCTTCACCAAAATCGGTATGCAATATATGTTCTCCTACTTCATATGTTGCGTTTTTATCTATTGTCTTTTTTACTTTTGATACTATATTACTTATTCTTCCTTTAGTTTCAATATCTAAGTATTTTTTATCTATTTCTTCAATAAACCTACTAGGCATATTTCTATTTGTATTTCCAAATAGCATTCTTGTCTCGGCACTAGTTATATATAATTCTTTTTTTGCTCTTGTTATTGCTACATAACAAAGTCTTCTTTCTTCTTCAATGGCGGAATTACTTCCATCATTTATAGCATTATAATGAGGAAATATTCCTTCTTCCATTCCTACTAAAAAGACATAATCAAACTCTAATCCTTTTACGGAATGAACAGTCATTAAACTTACTCTATTTGATCCATCTTGATGTTCACTCATATCACTTACTAGAGATATTTCATTTAAGAAATCTTCTAGAGTAGCAGAACCGTATTCTTCTTCATAACTTTTAGTTACACCTTTAAACTCATTTAGATTTTCTAATCTTATTTCGTCTTCTAGTAACTTAGATGATTGTAATTCTTTCTTTATACCACTTTTTTCTAGTATTAAATCTATTAATTCTGTTAGAGTTATACTGCCACTAGCAAGTGTTAGTTCTTCTATTAGCTTTTTGAATTCTAGTTCCTTGCCACTATCTATAGCATCATAAATAGACGTGTTATTTTCTACAACTTTAGTAGTTAAATTCTCTATTGTTTTTTCGCCTATTCCTCTTTTAGGAGTATTTATTATTCTAAGTAGGCTTACATCATCTTTATGATTACTTATTAATCTTAAGTAGCATAATAAGTCTTTTATTTCTTTTCTATTATAGAAGTAGAAACTTCCTACAACACGATATTTGATGTTCTTTTTTAACATTTCTTCTTCTAGTACACGAGACTGAGCATTAGTACGATATAATATTGCTATGTCTTCTTCTTTGATGCCTTTTTCTAATAGTTTCTTAATTTCTTCTCCAACAAAGATAGCTTCTTCTTTTTCATTTGTTACTACTTTGTACTTTATTTTATCTCCTTCAATATTATTGCTCCATAAGTTTTTATCTTTTCTTTCTCTATTATGTTTAATAACACTATTGGCAGCATTTAATATTGTTTTAGTGGAACGATAATTTTCTTCTAGTAATATTGTTTTGGCTTCTGGATAGTCTTTTTCAAAGTTTAGTATGTTCTTATAGTTGGCTCCCCTAAAAGCATATATTGCTTGATCGTTATCTCCTACGACAAAGATATTACGATATTTGGCTGCTAATAACTTACTAAAAGTATATTGGGCTTCATTGGTATCCTGATATTCATCTATTAGAATGTATTTATATCTATCTTGATAATCGTTTAAAACATTGGGATAGTTTTTAAATAATCTTATTGGAAGAATTAATAGGTCATCAAAATCAACTGAATTACCGGTTTTTAACTTCTTTTGATACTTTCGATATAGTTCTACTACATTATAGTCAAATTCTACTTTAGCAAAAGAATCTGTGGTCATCATAGCATTTTTTGCTGAACTTATTTTGTTTCTTAATTCTCGTGGATTATATTTATCCTTATTCATATTTAAATCTTTCATTAATTTTTTTATTATAGTTAAAACATCATCACTATCAATAATGGTAAAATTTTTATCATATCCTAAAAGTGAATAATTTTCTTTTAATATTTTTAAGCCTAAAGAATGAAATGTAGATATCTGAATATTATAAGCTAGTGTTCCTATTAGTGATATTTCTCTATCTTTCATTTCTTTAGCTGCTTTATTGGTAAAAGTTATTGCTAATATATTACTTGGACTTACGCCATTTTGGATTAGGTTTGCTATTCTATTTGTTAATACTTTGGTTTTTCCTGAACCTGCTCCTGCTAAAACAAGCATTGGTCCATCTATATGATTTACAGCTTTTTGCTGTTCGCTATTTAATAATTGTGTATTCATTATGTCACCATCTTTCTTTTTAATTTTATCATACTTTAATAAGATAGTGAAGTGTAGATGGTAATATTTTTTATTTATTTTTATAGAGAAATATAAAATTAAAAAGAGGAATATTATTTCCTCTTTCTGAATACTTGTTTTATGAATAATATTATTTTATCTACTAGCCAAAGTAAGGCATTTACTCTTTTATCTTGATTATCTGGTAGTTCTTCTGTCTCTTTATTTTCTTCTCTTGTTGTATCTTTATTTTCTTTTTTAACTTTGTTGTCATTGCTTTCTTCCGTTTTATTGTCTTTTATATTTGTTTCTTTATTTTCTTCTTCAACTCTAGGTTTATCTTCTTTTGGGGCTTCTTTTGTAAACTTTTCAAATTCATTTGTCCAAGCAGCATCATAATATGAAGTTTCATCTCCTAATGCCATGTATAGACCATTGTTGTAATGGTATTTCTTTACTACCCCTTTAGTGCCTTTTTTTAATAGCATTGATTTGCCGCCGTAACCTGCTGTTTCATGTAAATACAAATCACTAGTATTATATATTATATCTCCTATTATAAATGGTCTTTCTCTAGTTTCGTTTAATTTTTCTTTTATCATATTTAGAAATCTATCCCATCCCATATCTAGTGTGCGATGTGGACAATATTTGTTAGTATAATCCTGATGTTTTGTTACTTTATCTATGTTCCAATTATATCTATTTAATATATCTACGATTAAGTCTACGGCATTTTTTTCTGCTTTAATGAATCTTTCGCCACCAGACAATGAGTAACAGATTTCAATAGCTATACCCTCTCTATTGCCTTTACCATTACCATCAGACGCATGCCAGCCATTTCTATTTTCTTCTATTCCTTGTACTATTTCTTTGTCATCAACAGCATAGTGGAAAGATGTTTCATAATCGTTATTTGTCATGTATGTTATTTCATTTCTAGCGGAAGCATCATTAGCGGTATTATGTACTACAATACGAGTAGGTGTCATTTCATAAGGGCATTTTAGATAGTATCTACTGCTAGGTACTATCATTTTCACTATTGGTACCATTATCACCCTCCTTAATCAATTTTTCTATATTATGAATAAGATTGTATCCTGTTTCTGCAAAAACACCACTTAACGATATTGCTAAGTTGAAATCTTTTGTTATTATGAAATATAATATTGAAACTAAGAGACCTACTATTATATTTTGTATTATGATTAGATTATTGTTTATATAAGGGCATTTTTTAGCAATAAATCCTAATATCCAGCTAACGATCATTGCTAATAATGTTATTATTAATTCTGTATTATGATTTATAAATTCCATTTTTTCACCTCTATTCATAATTACTTTATTTTATGATAGAAATGAATCTTTTGTAATAGTGAATGTCCAAAAAGAAAAAAGATTATAATTTTTTTATAATCTTTTTAAGTTCTATTTATTAAACCTCTTCTTTTTTGTTCTTTTTAAACCAGTATATTGAATATCCTAAGCTTCCTAAACCTACTACCCAAGCAACAAATATTAGGGCATTACCTGTTTTAGGATTAACTGCTGGATTTTCAGCTTTACAAGTATAGTAAACTATATAATGATAGTCATCATTATTTATTTCATAATCTACTGTGCTATCATCATTGTTAACTAATGTGCAACCATCTATTTTGGGTGAATCTACACTATCTTTATCGCCATTTGATAAATCATCTTTTTTATATGGATCATGTACTTTCTTTTCCGTGTCCTTATTTATGTATTCTATTTCAGCTTTAAATTTATCTTCACACAACTGATAAGTGATTTTATATAGTGCTGGTGTTAAATATACTTTTTGACCATTTCCCCATGCTAAATCAAAACCTGGCTTATCAGCTTTATCAGCTTCTTTAATGGATCTCGTTATCAAAAATTTCACATATTCTTCATCATCTTTAGCTGTTAGTGAAAAGCTAGTACTACTGGAAATTATAGCGCCCTTTATTATTTCAGAAGTTTCTACTTCATTATAGTACACTCCATCATTATCTAATTTTGTTATATTTCCTTCCTTATCACTTTCATACCAAGTACCATGTAAATAGTATGAAGTATTACCCTGTGTTATATAAGTGCTACTACCCTCTTTATTGTCTAGTTCCTTTATAGTAAATTTTGTTTCCTTTGGATTGTTGCTTTTATCCAATATTTCTTTATATTTAGTGTAAAACTTATCCAAATCAAAATCATTTTTAATACATGTTAGATCACTCTCTGTATTCGATAGGCAGACTTTGCTTTGTTTTATTTCCGTTGCTCCTTTCGGCAAAGCTGGGAAATATGTAGCGTGATATCTTTCCTTTCCTTCATTAATTATGGTGTTAATTTCGCTTTCTTTATATATTTCACTAAAGAAATAGTAATTAGCATATTCTGTACAAGATTGTTCTGCTTTTACTGGAACCGCTAATGATAAAGCTGCTAATGCTGAAATACTTAGTAACCCTACTTTTTTATATATTTTATTATTCATATTTGGTTATTCCTCCTATCCTATGATACTTACATTATATAATATTTTTATTTTTATTGCAATAGGTTAGATATAAAATTTAAAAAAAATAAGTGTTATCACTTATTTATATTTATACAATGTATCTGTTGCCATAGCTGTTAAGGTTTGATCTGCTACGATACCTTTTTTATATGCATAGTATGCTGCTGCTCCTATCATAGCGGCATTATCAGTACAATAGCTCATGCGTGGTACTGAAAAATCTATATTTTCTTTTTTGCATGCTTCTTCTAAGGAATCTCTTAATCCTTTATTAGCGGATACTCCTCCTGCTAATATTAAGTTTTTAACATTATACTCTTTTAAAGCACGCATTGTTTTTTTTGTTAATATGGTTACTACTCTACTTTGAAATGTTGTACATAAATCTTCTTTATTTATCTCGTTTCCTCTTTGTTTTTCATTGTGTACTAAATTTATTACTGCTGATTTGATACCACTAAAGCTAAAGTTATAGCTTTTATCATCTAATGGATATGGTAAGTCATATGTATCTTTTCCTTCATGAGCTAATTTATCTACTTTTGGTCCACCTGGATATGGTACTCCTATTACTTTTCCAACTTTATCATAGCATTCTCCAACGGCATCATCTAGTGTTCCTCCTATTCTTTCAAATGAATAGTCTTCTTTCATATAAATTAATTCACTATGGCCGCCTGATACTACTAAGGCTATTAATGGAAATTGTAATCTTTTTTCTAAATTATTAGCATATATATGTCCTGCTATATGATGTACTGGTATTAATGGTTTACCTGTTACTAATGCTATTGTTTTAGCTGCTTGAACACCTATTAATAAACTCCCGATTAGTCCTGGACCATAGGTTACTCCAATGGCATCTATTTCATCTAATGTCATATTAGCTTTATTTAATATTTCATCTAATACTATAGTTATATTTTCTATATGATTTCTACTAGCTATTTCGGGTACTACACCGCCATAATTCTTATGTATGTCTATTTGACTTAATACTACTGTTGCTATTTCTTCTCTGCCATTTTTAATTATACTCATACTTGTTTCATCACAACTTGATTCAATTGCTAATATATATATATCTTTCATTTACATCACCTGTTTTTCCATTAGTATAGCATCTTCATCACCATAATAATATTTTCTTATGGCTACTTCGTTAAAATTAAATTTTTTATAAAGATTTCTTGCTATATCGTTACTTACTCTTACTTCTAAGGTTATATTATCTACTCTATTTTCTATGGCTACGGATATTAAATAACTCATTAATTTATTTCCTATACCTTTACCACGATGGGATGGTTCCACTAGAATATTATCTATCTCCATTCTATCATATATTAATGAATACTTTAAACTACCTAAAATTTTATTGTCTTCAATATACGTTATTTCATAAGCAAATGGACTTATATCTTCAAGTTTTTCTTCTTTTAACATTTCTTCTCCATTGCTTCTGGTAATTTTAAATATTCTGGATTTACTGCATGAGGATTTTCACTTGGTAATTTTTTAGTATATTTTACTATTTCCTCAATATGGTATTCACTTTCTTCATCTACTTGTAATGGCTTATACTTTTTAACTAATTCTTCTATTTTAGTAATATTCATAAATTCTTCAGTTACTTTATTATAATCTTTATCATATAGGCCTACATAATAATTACCATGTTTAGCATCTATTTTGGATAAAATATATTCTCCATTATGGCCAATTGCTCTTGCTTTTAATGAGCTTATTGTTACTATTCTTATCTTTCTTATGTAAGCAAATATTTTAGCTATAGTTACACCAATTCTTATACCAGTAAATGATCCCGGTCCATTTACTACAATTATTTCATCAACATCTTTTGGGGATAAGTTATTATCTTTTAATATGTCCTCGATATATTTAGTTACATAAATTGAATGCTCTCCTGGTATATTGTTATGTATTTGAGATAATAATTTGTTTTCTTTTAGTAGGGCAATAGATACATCTGCTAAAGATGTATCTATAAATAAACTTATCATATTACAACCTCACAAATATTTACATATTTTTCACCATGTGGTGTTAATACCATTACTCTTGAATTTTCTCCAACTATTTTGAAAGTTATATCCAATCTTTCTTCTGGAAGAATATCTTTTATAATATCAGCCCATTCTATTATGGTTACGCCGCCTTTATCAAAATATTCTTCTATACCTATATTTTCGTTTGAATCTTCTAAACGATATACATCCATATGATATAGTGGTAGTTCTCCTATATATTCTTTTATTATTGTAAATGTTGGTGATGTTACATCATCAATACCCATAGCTTGTGCAAAACCTTTTGAAAAAACTGTTTTACCGCTACCTAGATCTCCATTCAAACATATTACCATGTTTGGAAATTTTTCTGATTCTATATTTTGAGCCACAGCAATAGTTTCTTTTTCACTGCGTACTGTTATTTTATATCCATCCATTTTATCACCTTTCTTTTTCTCTTTTATTATAACAAATATTACGGATAAAATACAATAGTTTTATAGTCTTTTTTACATTATTATTTTGTTTATAATTGGAGGATTGTTTGTCAAAAAGACAGATATATATGGCTTTTTGACACCACGAAAGACTTCTGTTTTAGAAGGCTCGAGTGGATAAAAGAAAAAATCTAGAATTAATCTAGATTATTTTGATTCTTCTAAGGTTACCTCAGCAGTATTTTCTTTTCCATCTCTATTATATGTTACTTTAATTGTATCTCCTGGATTATGTTTATATAATTCATATCTTAATTTAGCTACTGAAGATATCTTTTCATCTTCAATTTTTATTATGATATCACCTTTTTCTAAACCTGCTTTGGCTGCTGGAGAAGATGATACTACTTCTAATACTGCTACTCCTTCGGTAATATCTTTTGGTACTTTTATACCTGCCTGCCATAAATAGTAACTATCTGTTATATCAAGCATACTTACTCCTAAATATGGTCTTGATACAGATTTACCTGACTCTATAATACCAGCATAGGATAATGCATCTTCTATAGGAATAGCAAAGCCCATACCTTCTACACTATATTTACTTGTTGTTGTACTTTCTTGGGTTAATTTTAATGAATTTACACCAATTACTTCTCCATTAACGTTACATAATGGTCCTCCACTATTACCTGGATTTAAAGCAGCATCTGTTTGTAATACTTTCATATAATAGTCTGAAGTTGTACCAGAAAATGATACTGCTACTAAACGATCTTTCCCTGAAAGTATTCCCTTTGTTACTGTGCCACTATAGGTATCACCAAGTGGAGCTCCTACTGCAAAAGTTGTATCTCCTAATTTTATGTCTTTAGTACTTCCTAATGTTGCAACTTGCTTAATACTAGCTGCTGACACTGTAAGTACTGCTATATCTGCATATGTCTCACCACCTAATATTTTTGTATCTGCTGATGTACCATCACTAAATACTACTTTAGCAGAATCTCCTCCTGCTATAACATGATTATTAGTCATAATATAGGCTGTTGAGCCTTCTTTTTTATATACGAATCCTGTACCTGTTGATACTGCTGATCCATTTTTGTACGTTTGTACTGTTACAGTAGCACCATATATTTTATCTACTGCTCCAGAAATACTATTTTCATTTATAGTATAACTACCACCACTTCCACTAGTGGTTACTGTGCCTTTATTTAATTGATTTATTACTAGGTATGACCACGAAGCTCCTAATATAAATGCTAGAAAAACTAGTAATGGAATTATTATTTTATTATTTTTCTTTGTCATTATTATCACCTACCTATTATATTCATATAATCTTCTGGGAATCCCATTCGATCTAGTACTCTATCTATTTCAATAGTATCTACTTTACCATCTAATAATTCTATTTCATATTCTATTTCTTTCATCATTAATCTAAAGTTTTTCTCATTTAATAATATTTTGAATATTATTATTACTGCGAATAAATCATTCTTTCCATATATGTATTCTCCATCCATTTTAGGTATGTTCATTTCTTCATGATACTTGGTATCTGGTATTACTCTTTCTGTTCTATGTTCAAAGACTATATCTTCATGAGCACATAGATTACGATAGTTTGATAAAATTATTAATATATCTTGTAATACTTCTGGTGTTGTACCAAAGATGTCCGCTACTTCTATTTGATCCTCTTTTTTTAATATGGTAAATAATTCACAAACAATACCAAAGGATAATACTTTTACTAATACCCATAATGGTATATATCCATAATTATTCATATAGTGAATAGTGGCATTATGACTTGATGCATTTATTCTAATTTGTCTTTTCATTTTATTTATTAAATCATGTACTCTTTTTATCTTATCATGGTCTTGAGTAAAGTTTTTGGGATTTAGATAATCTTTTTCACGATAACCATATTTCTTTGATAATTGATATGATATTACGGATTTTAATTGATTTTCTATAACTAAAGCATTTTTAAATATTATATTCCTAAAATTTCTATCAAATTCAAATAAAGCATATACCTCATTAAAGGTCGTTCCGGAAATGAATTTGCTTTTGTTGTTACGTGACATAAAAAGATGTCGATAACCCATAATAAAGAAATAGTTTTCTCTTAATAGTATTTCTTTTGCTTCTAGTTCATCTTCGATAATTAAACCTTTATCTTTTAATATTTCTACTTGTTCATTTATTGTTTTAAATATTTTTTCCATTAGTTCACACACCTATTATTCTTTTATATACTTCTATATTCACCTTGCTTTCTCATGTTCATTATATTACTTAATTATGGGATAATTAAGGTATAAATATAGAAAATAGTTAAATTATTGTAATTTAAAATATATTCCTTTTTTTATTAATAGTTCTGAAGAGTTATGATCCATTGGAATATAACCTTCTTTTAATAGTTCTTCTATTACTATCATATTATAGTTTCCTGCGAATAATATGTTAGTTAAAAGTAGCATTAGTATACATGTTATGATTCCCACTTTGAATGGTATAAAAGCCATTATTAATGATGATACTGCTACTTCGGTTAATAGCATGATATAAAACATTTTATAATTTCTTTTTTTTAGTGGATATAAAAAGCCTAAGTATATCATCTCTTTTATAAATCCATAATCACATTCAACCGGTGGATTATATTCATCATATATTAGATATATTTTTTGCATACCATCACCTATTATAAGTATATACTTTTTTTGGTTTTTTGAAAAGTATTTTTGTTACTTTTGATAATATTTTTCAATTGCGTCCGCTATTAAAATGATTAACTTGTTTTGATACTCTTCTTGTCTTAATAAATAATTCTCATCAGGATTAGATATAAATCCTGCTTCTATTAGAACTCCTGGATATTTTATATATTTATACATATAGTATTTATTTTCTTCTTTGACTTCTCTAATGTTATTTATATTGTTCTTTAAATTATTTGTTATTGTTTCGGCAATAACTTTGTTTTCCTCGTTATTTTTATTATAAAATACTTGGAGACCTTTCCATGATGATGAAGTAGTAGCATTTAAATGAATTGATATGTACATATTGGGTTTTATGGTGTTTATATATTTGGCTCTATTATATAAGTCACTTCTTTTTCTCTCTGATGTTCTTGCTGATAGATCATTATCTTCTTCTCTAGTTAAATATACTGTAGCTCCACGTGATATTAATTCTTTTTCTAATTTTTTTACCAATAATAAATTTAATTCTTTTTCTACTATTTTACCATTTTTTGCTCCGGAATCAGTACCGCCATGACCTGCATCTAATACAATTATTTTGCCTAATAAATTTAAATTATTAATGGAGGCTGTTACATTAGGTAAAGATATTGTTAAAAGAAAAAAACATATTAGTATTAATAGTTTATATTTATTCATTATATACACCTATTAATATATATGTTTTTGTTTTTCTTATATACTCTTTGATTTATTTATTCAAAATAGCTTCCTCCAATAAACTCTCTTATTATTGATATTTGTGGTACTGATTCACTTGATATCGGTAGAACACATTTTAATAATTCTAATAACCTTCTGGCAGTTAAATATTCTGGATCATCTGCTTTTACTGTATATAGTAGTGGTTCTACATATGTTTTTAGAACTCCTAATTCATAGGCTAAACTAGTGTTAAACATAACATTAGCATTATCTTGATATGGGAATACGTATTTTTCTTCACCTTTTCTTACATCTTCCCAATTATTTAATGTAGTTGATGGAGAATATCCTCTAGTTCTATTATCTCGTACTATTCTTCTTAATAATCTTAAATCTGTCATACTTATTCTATTATCATCATCTATATTTAAATATGTTAATGGGCTTATATATACTTTAAATTTATTTTTTTTAGGAATATTTTTTAATATATTTTCGTTTAAAGCATGTAATCCCTCAATAATTAGAATATCATTTTTTTGCATTTGAATAGTTCTTTTATATTCTTTTTTTCCACTTATAAAGTTAAATGTTGGTACTGTTACTTTTGTTCCTTTTAGTAGTTTGCTTATTTGACTATCAAATAGTTTAATATCTAAGGCATTTAGTGATTCAAAATCTGGCTTACCATTTGGTCCTAATGGTGTTTCATCTCTTTCTAAAAAATAATCATCCATAGATAAATGAGTTGGGTTTAATCCTAAACTCTTTAAATATAAAGATAATTTCATTGAGGTTGTTGTTTTTCCTGAGCTTGATGGTCCCGATAATAATATTACCTTATAGTCATCTTTATTTAATACTATTTCCTCCGCTATATTTAATAATTTATAGTCTTGCATTATTTCTGATAATTGAATTAAGTTACCACTATTACTATTTGATATGTAATCATTTAGTTCTCCTAAGTTGTTTATATTTAATTTATTACCCCACTCTGAATATTCTTCTAAACTATTAAAATAATTATCGTGATGAGTATACTTTAATACTTTTGAATTATCATATATTGATGGGAATCTTACTACTATTCCTTTTCCTTCTATTAATGATAAGTCAAAGTATTTTAATACAGAGGTGTTATTAGGTAAATCTCCTATTATATAATTATATGTATCTTCTAATTTATATAATGTTACAAACTCTGAAATATTATAAAATAAATTTCTTACTTTATCTTCTCTTTTTATACTTTTAAAATACTCTATGGCTTCATTTCTAGTTGTTTCTATTTTGGTAAACGGTAGAGAAGCTTTTACTTTATCTTTCATTATTTTTTTAATATTTGTTATATCAGTAGTGTTTATGTTTTTATCTATTTTACAAAATATTCCTTTGTCTAATGAGTATTTTACTATTATTTTTGTATCTTTTCCTAATACTTCTAAAGCAGACACTTCAAATAGATATAATAGTCCTCTTTCATATATTTTATTTCCTTGTTTTGTATTGATATCATATAGTGATAATGTTCCACTTTTATTGATTGTATCTTCATAGTTTATAATACTACTGTTATATTTAGCGGAGATAATATCATTAGGATATTCTTCTTTCAATAGATTTATTACTTCTTTTAGTTTTATGCCTTTTACGAATTCTTTCTTTTTTCCATTATCTAAGGTTAATATTATATTTTCCATATATTCCTCCTTATTCTTTATATAATATTATATCATAAAATGAGTTATTTTGTCATTCTTTTTTATGTATTAAATTGGTGTTAATATATTATACTATTTGTAGGTGATAAAAATGAATTTAATTCCTACTGTTATTGAAAAGAATGAAATGGGAGAAAGAGCTTATGATATTTATTCTAGACTATTAAAGGATAGAATTGTTATTCTTAATGGTGAGATTACGGATAATACCGCTAATACTGTAGTAGCAGAGCTTTTATATTTAGATAGTCTTAATCATGATGATATTAGTCTTTATATTAATTCTCCTGGAGGTAGTATTACTGCTGGTATGGCAATATATGATACTATGAATTTTATTAAAAGTGATGTATCAACAATTTGTGTTGGTATGGCTGCTTCAATGGCGGCTTTCTTATTGACAACAGGGCATCCTGGAAAAAGATGTATTCTTCCGAATGCTGAAGTTATGATTCATCAACCTTTAGGTGGTGTTCAAGGGCAAGCGACTGAAATTAAAATAGCCGCTGAAAGAATATTAAAGCTTAAGAAAAAACTTAATAATATTTTAGCGGATACCACCGGCAAGGATATAGAAATAATTAATAATGACACTGAAAGAGATTATTTTATGGATAGTGATGAAGCCTTAGAATATGGTATTGTTGATAAAATATTAAAATAAAAGAATTGCATTTATTTGCAATCCTTTTTATTATTCTGATTTAGTATTTCCAGTTTTTGTATATCCTTCTAGTGATGATTCTGTAGACCATTTTGTTTCTTTATTTTTTCCAACATATCTATAGTATGTTATTGTTTCATAATCACCACTTGGTTTGTTAGTTGTTATTTCATTTGAAGCGAATTTTATATCTAATTTAATTGGTAAATAATAAATATTTGTATTTAATTTACTATCTTTATATGATGAAACGCCAGTTGTATTATTTACCACTATGGTTATATCTACATAATATGAGCCTTTTCTATAATATGGTGCTAATTTATATGTAAAGTTTGACTCTCCTAAAGAATATTTTGAAATGTTATTGTTATTATCATTTTTTCTTTTAACTAATGATACATTATTAGCAGTGGTATATTTACTTTCATCTGCTGCGGTATAGTATTTTGAATCTTCTATTGTTGTAAAATAGTATTTATTATTTGGTACTTTATCTAATTTAACTGTATAATTAATTGTTTTACCTATTTCACTTTCTTTAACATATCCTAATGTATAATATGTATCTTTAGCTATTCCATAATATTCATATTTATTTTCTATATTATTTCCTGTAACATTTCCTCTTGCCCAGCTTGAATATGTAGTTGTTTCTTTTACATATTCATAATATGTAGTTTTTGCCTTATTATCAGAAGTGGCTTTTGATTCATTTACTTTAGTATCGGATTGTGAATTAGTATTATCATTATTTTTATTGCTATTTGTATCTTTGCTACTATTATTGGAAGTATTTTGATTACAATTCTTACAATCTTTTAGAGAAAAGTCTCTTGTAATTGTATCTTTTTCTTTACCACACTTTAGTGTTGTTTCTAATTTATACTTGTCTTTTTGTCTTGTTATTTTTGAATAACTATTTTTGGTATCGCAAGTACTAGAACCATCCTTATTTATTGATAATATTAGATTTTTATCTATCATCTCTTGTAATGTTATTTTTTTACTTTGTCCTTTACTTAGTGGTAAATCTTCTCCTTTGAAGTATTCTACCGCTACAGACTCCATACTATTAATATTATTTTTAAATGTATCAGATAATTTATTTCTACCAATTATTTTTACTACTAACCATACGATGATTAAGGCGAATATAAATATGATTACTATTTTAATAAATAGGCCTAACCAATTTATTCTATTTTCATCTTCCATAATAAACCTCCCTATTGGTTATATGCTATCAATAAATATTATAGTGCATATGATTATTAATAGTACTATGATTATTATGCTTTTTATTAAATCATTTATATTATTAATTAAATCTACTATATCTTTATTTTTGTGCATATATACCTTCCAAAATTGCCCTTATTATAGCATACTAACTATTTGTTGTCAATAATTAAATATGCTATTGTGCAACCATTATTGAGGTTTAATGTATGGTATTCTGATACATATTTATTTTGTGATAAAACTTCGTGTACTGCCTGTCTTACTAGGCCTGTACCTATACCATGTATTATTATTATTTTATCTTTTTTTAAAATTATATTATCACTTATAAAATCATTGGTAGCTACTTTGGCTGATGCTGTATCGTAGCCATGTAAATCTATAGTTGGTAGTCTGTTTATAAATATATCTTCCATAGTTAAACTCCTTCTATAAAATATTATAGCAGATATTATTTATAAATAAAAGAAGATTAGCCATTGTATGGTAATCTTATTGTTACTTTTGTTCCTTTATTTTTTTCCGATGTATATATTAATTCTCCATTATGAGCTTTTATTATTTCGTTTGATAGTGCTACTCCTAAACCACTACCGGTTGGTTTTGTTGTATAAAACATTTCTGTTACTTTTTCTAGTTCTTCTTTGGTCATTCCTATACCATTATCTTCCACTATTATATCTAAATGTTTTTTATATATATTAGAGGACAATTCTATTCTTCCTTTATCTTCAATTGATTCTAAACTGTTTTTTAATAAATTTATTATTACTTGTTTTAATCTTTCATAGTCTCCCTGAAAATATATTTCTTCTCCCTCTCTATCATTATATATAAGATTTGTATTTTTAGATTTTATTATTATTTTAAAACAATCATATATATCTTCTAATAGAAGGTTTAATTCTATTTGTTCTTTTACTACTTTAATTTTGTTGAAATCCATGAAGTCGGACATTATATTTAAGCTTCTGTTTATTTCTTGTTTCATAATAGATATATATTTATTACTTTTTTCTTTATTATCTAGATTTATCATATCTAAATATCCTTTACAAACCGCTAATGGATTTTTTATTTCGTGAGTTAATTTGAACAAACCATCTTTAACCATTTTATCTTTTTCTAAAAGTTTTACTGTCTTGTTTAATGACTCTACTTTTTGAGTAACTCTAAATATATAAACTATGGCAAATGTTACAAAGTAATATACGAATACTAATATCATTAATTCAATAAAATCGTTTATTGTTATGTTTGTTGTTCTAAAAAAATATTCAAATGATAGAAAGAAACCTTGAATTACCGCTATAGACAGTATAAAACCATTGACACTGAGATTCTTTTTTCTGGCACATAAATATAGAATCAGGTAAGATATATACTTTATTATAATTATTATCATTAATGAATTAAACATATAATAGCAATATATTATATTTGCTAAAGATAACATAATTGCTAATATTGGTTTCTTTTGCATATAGGCTATAACTATTGGTATATTGCAGAATAAAAGTACTTTTGTGTTTGGCTCTAAGGAGCCAAATCTTATACATAAATAAAGTGATGTTATTAATGTTATTGTCATTAAATTACTATTATTTTTCTTACTTGTATTATCATTATATATTACTAAGACTAAGTATACTAAAAGTGGAAAAACCACTAATATTATATTTAAAATTATATTTTCTACTATTGTTATACTCATTTTTTCACCTTCAACAATATTATATATTTTTATTTTGTCAAATTTTGTCGAATGGTGTCGAAAAAAAGAACTTTTTGTAAGTTCTTCTGTTTTATTTCAAATCATCGATATATTTTTTTAATTTTTTAGCATTATTACCTAGAATTATTTTTAATTGATCATCTATTTCTACTACACCTTTGGCACCTAACTTGATAATTCCTTCTTTATTAGCTTTAGATATATCTTTTAGAGTCACTTTAAATCTAGACATTTCTACTTCTGTATCAAGGATATTATCTTTTCCTCCTAATAATTCTACTAATTTGTTTAATTCTAATTTTACATCCTTTTTATTCATTTTTACTATTGCAAAAGCGATTATTAATAATATAGCTAATATAATTATATATTGATATGTTTCCATTCCCATTGTTTCCACCTCTTATACATTATACTACATTTTTTTTGTTATAACAAGATATTATTTTTTGTTACTCTGTTGCTAACATTTTTAATTATATAATATTTTTGTTTAATAATGGTATAATATGTAATTTTAATTTTTGCTTGGTGTTATACTCATATCGTGAGGTAGAAATGAAGGGTAAAACATTAAAATGGTGTATGAATTCTGTTAAGAGTAAATATCCGGAATATAATCAAGATAAGTTAGATGAGATTGAATATGGTCTTGAAGCTATTTATCTTACTTTTACTAAGTTGATTGTTATATTTAGTATAGCATATATTCTAGGAGTGCTGAAAGAGTTGATTATACTATTATTCTTCTATAACTTACTTAGAACAACAGCGTTTGGAATGCATGCTAAAAAAAGTTGGCACTGCTATTTAATATCTATCTCAGTATTTATAGGTGGAGCACTTTTATGTAAATATGTTGATATTAATATATATATTAAGATTGTGCTTTCTTTGATAGCTTTTGTTTGTATGATATTATATGCTCCGGCTGATACTTATAAAAGACCACTTATTAATGCTAAAAAAAGAAAAATTTATAAGATTTTCTCAATCATTATTAGTTTTATATATGTAATCATTATATTTACATTTGAAGATAAAATTATCAGTGATTACTTGTTTATGGGGCTTTTGGCTGCTACTATGATGATTCATCCTTTTACATATAGGGTGTTTCAATTGCCATATGATAATTATAAGACATATGATGTTTCTAATTATTAATTTATATGGCTAATAAAATAAAAAGGAGGTAAAGAAATGTTCGCATCATTATTATCTTGGCTTGGTTCGCTTTCGGCTGCTACAGGTACTAAAGCTTGTACTGTTTTGTTTATAGACGAGCCTAAAATGCCAAAAAGTTTACTAGAAAAATAAGAAATTTAAAAAATTAAAATCAAATCTAAAACAAAAATATTATAATTATATGTTGAATAAAAAAGTCGGTTTCATAAGATGAACCGATTTTTAATTTTTATTTATGGTTAATTCTTGTATATATAAGTTTTTATCAATTTTTGTCTTAGCAATAAATCTATTATTATTACGAATAATACTACTAACTAAAAGAAGTCCGTGACCATGATTTTTTCCTTTAGTTGTATATCTTTCTTTTCCAATTTTATTTAAATCAACATCATTTGAAAAGGTATTTGTTATAATTATTTTTATATTTTCTTTTATTAAATATATTTCTATACCAAGCTTTTTATCTTCTGATTTTTCACTTGCATCAATAGCATTATCTAAGTATACACCTATTAATCTAGCCAAATCTTTATATGTTTTTGTATCTAAGTCTTTAAGAAAAGAATTTTCTATTTTTTTAGAAACATTTGCTGATACTTTTATTCCTCTTCTTTCAGCTTCCATAGACTTGTAATAAAAGAAACCTTTTAATCCATTTGAGGGTAGATGAGTAAATTTAGAATATTTGCTTATGCTAGTACTTACTTTATCACCAATTACACTATCCATATATTCTATAAATTCTTTAGAAGCATTTTTATCTATTGCTTTACTTCTTATGGTCATTAATTCATTTCTATTTTCATGAATTAATGTTCTTTGATTTTCTATATCAATCTCATATGTTTTCATAACATCTAGTAGTTCATCATATTTTTTAATAATACTCTCATTTTCTATTTTTTCTCTATACAGCGTTAATAATATGGTTATAAAAGCTATCATACACATCAAATATGTTATCACACTATTATTAACTTTATAACCAGCAATTATTTTAAAGAAAAAATAAACGGTAATAATAATAGTTATGATAGATACAATTATAATTTTTTTATTTGTAGAGAAACTATAGCCTAACATCTTCTTTAATGGTTTCCTTAGTAAATATATTATTAATAACATTATAATATTAGTACAAATATTTCCTAAAATGCTTCCAGCAAAACTTGTGTAGATTGTTTCTTTAGGTATATTTAATAGTTTTGTTGTAAAAAACAAGGTTACTAGGTCTGGTATTAGTAATAGTATTATATATATAACAGAAAATAGTGTTGCCTTTGAAAATTTAATATTAAATATATATTTGAAAGTCAATATAAATAAAATATATATTGCTATTGTTTTTACCATTCCACTTAAATATAAAAACATAATAGTATGTATAGTTGCGCTTATTATTAGTATTATTATATTTTTTAAAGTAGTATTTTTAGACTTGCCGAATATTATTGTGCCTGCTATATATAGAGTAATGGTAGTGATTAGACATGCTATTAATGCATTAAATATTTCTAGCATGTTCTCTCAACTCCTTTTTTGTGGCAACTGCAAATAGAGTTGTTTTATCACCATTTTGAAATGTTATTATGCAATTACTATAATCTATGTTTTTGATATTTTTTAAATTTACAAGGCATGATTTATGTGTTTGAAAAAATGTATTTCCTAATTGCTCTTTCATTTTGGCGATTGATGTTGTTACTTCTTTTGTCTCTCCATTAACTAAATGAATTTTACATTTATTTTGCATTTGGCACTTTTCTATATAATTTATTTCTTTGTACAATATTTTACAATGAGTATGTTTTGATATAATATTTATGGATTTGTTTTTATATTTTTTATCTATTACGTATTCTATTGTATCTTGTAATCTTTCACAATACATTTTTTGTTTTGGAATGTAATCTATTGCACTTAATCTTGAGTAGAATATATCATCTTGATAGTTTGGATGGGCTGTTGCAAATATTATTATACTTTCATCATCATCCTCACGAATTTCTGAGGCAATTTCTAAACCACTAATACCTGGTAATTCTACATCTAGTATATAGATTTTTATATCTCCATTTTCATTTATTAATTTCTTTAATTCATTAGTATATTTTGGAAATTTGTATACTTTATATTCCATATCATATTTCATCATTGATTTTGTTACTGTTTGACTTGTTCTTTCTAATGTGTCTAAATTGTCTTCACATATTATAAATTTTATCATTTTTACCTCCAATTAATTTATTTTAAGGTACTGCTTCAAACTACTTTTCTTCTTTTTGATTTTTGATTTCTTTGATAAAATCATACGTTATTATATCATTTGATACTTCTATTAAATCTGATGATTTTTTTGCTCTTTCTTTTATATATTCTTCTGTTATTGGTTCATTATTTATGGAATATATTTCGCCTTTTGGTGAATTATAATATACTTTTGATGTTAGAAATGAGCCATCGATAAATGTTACTGTGTTATCATCTCCTTTTAAATTCATTATATCTTTTCCTAATTGATAATCACTGTGAATACCTATCATATTACCAAGAGTTGGTAATACATCTATCATCCCCATTGGTGTATTTACATTCAAATTATAATTTTGATCTTTTGTCCATATTATAAATGGTACTTTTCGATCTAGTTCATAGTTATACTTTGTATATGGTATATAGCCTTCATCATTTTCTGTTTTTATTGTATCTGTTGTTGGATCGTAATTATATAGTAAATTAAAATCTTCAAAATCTAGTCTGGCATCATGATCACCATATATTACTAATACTGTATTTTCTAATAATCCTTCTTTATCTAAATTATCTATAAATTCTCCAATAGCTGAATCTGCATAGTGTACTGATCTTAAATAGTTACCCATTGTTGTGTTGTTTAGATAATCTCTAGTTACTGTTTGGTTGTCTATTGTTACATCTATTGTAGTTTTATAATCTTCCATTAGGGCTAAGTCACTAAATGGTGTATGATTACTTAGCATTATTAGAAGGCTATAAAATGGTTTGTTTTCTTCCTCTTTTACTTGTTTCATTATGTCTACTGATTGTCTGAAGAATGATTTATCTGATAGACCTAAGCCTATTGTTTCATCTATTATATATGAGTCTTTACTATAGAATTTATCGTAACCTAGACTTTTGTGCATGGTATTACGATTCCAAAAGTCTCCTGTATTGGCATGCATACTATATGTATAGTAGCCTTGTTCTTTTAATAGTTTTGGAATTGATATGTAGTCTCTATCAAAATAGTTTACAAATACTGTTCCTTTAGTAGATGGCATTAGTGATGTATTGAAAGTAAATTCTGCATCGCTTGATGTTCCTACGCCAACTTGAGAATAAAAATTGCTGAAAAATATTCCTTCATTAGCTAGCTTATTTAAATTTGGTGTTACTTCTTTGTTATTAAAGGTTAAATCCATAGCAAATTTTTGCATACTTTCTGCATGAATTACTATAATGTTTTTTCCTTTAAATATATTTGTGTATTCGTTATTACTAGGTGTATATTTATTTTCTTTATAATAGTCTGTTACTTTTTTTAATGCTTTATCATGTCCTAAAACACTTGTTATTTTTGGAGTTAGACTTTGAATAAAATCATCTAACTGATATACATATATTCCATGATTCATTACTACTGATTCTCTATTCCATAAATTATATAATCTACTCCAAGCATTTAATGGCATAAATAATGCTGCTACTGCAAATAAAGATAATGACGTTATTAAACCTGTTTTAACTAATTTCTTTTTATTTTCTTTGTGCTTTATGTATTCTTTTTTGTTTGTTTTTTTATAAATAATAACTAAGGTTATTGTTTGCCATATGTATATTAAGTCAACTGCTTTTAATACGTTTTCGACTATTGCATCGCTTACATCTGAAGCAAAAGTTATGTTAGCAATTAATGATATTGATGCAAAAGAACTATAGTAATGATAATAGATGCTATTGACTATGCATACTATATTAAATATTATTGATAGTGTAATAAAATATCTTATACGTTTTTCTTTTTTTATTGTTAATGAGATTAATGTAACTAATATTAGAAAGCCTAAATCTACTAATAAAGGAGATATAAATAGGCCATTTTTTACAGTCACTATTCTTATTATTAACCCGTTAATTAAATTAGATATAATAAAGAATATTTCTACTGGATAGTCTTTCTTTATTATCTTTAATAGTTTTTTTATTTTTTCTTTACCGTTCTTCATTTTTATCACTCGAGATAATTATAACATAAAAAAGAAAAAATGTGAATTAATCACATTATTTTTCAGTAGTAAAACCAAATTTTTTGTTGAACTTTTCAACTTGTCCTTTTTTAGATCCTAAATTTTGCTTTCCAGTATAAAATGGATGACATTCTGAACATACTTCTATAGGAAATGTATCTTCTTCTCTTGTTGAAACTGCTTCTATTACATTTCCACAAGCACATACAAATTTAGTCATTTTTTGTTTTGGATGTATATCTTTTTTCATATTTTTCTCTCCTTCCGCCATGACAAAAAGTCATAGTAATAAAATTACATGGTATATTATATCAGTTATTTTTTATTTTTTCAACTATTATTTGTGAAATTTTTTCATATCCTTTGATATTTGGGGTAAAATTGTTGCTTTTAGAGAAATATTTTGGATTATTATTGAAAATATCTGATAAATTTATATAAGTGAATTTATATTTATCGCATGTTTTTTTTAGATTGTAATTGGCATATTCAAAAATATCGTTATCTTGACCTGATGTATTATAATAGCCTAGTATGAATACTTCATTATGATGGAATTTATTTATGTAATTTAATATCTTATCATAATCTAATAACATGTTGTCTATGTATGTGTATATTTTTTGATTGTTGTCTAATTTGTAATATAAATCGTTCATACCTAGTGATATGGTTATTATGTCTGCTTTTTTTATTAATCTATTTAGTGTTTCATTATTTTTTGACTCGTTATATTCTAATATTCTTACGATATCTGAAATACGATAATCATTATCAGTAAATGTTTTGTTATATTCTTTTAGTTTCTTTGTTTTATATAAATAATCTTTGATGAAGTCGCTGTATCCATATGATGATATACCATATTCGTTTGTTCCTTTTGAAAGAAAGTCTCCTATTGTTAAATAATACATTTTATTATCCACTGTATTGTTATATATTATGTAGCATGATAAAAAAAGAATTAATATTAAAAATACTTTTTTCATAATCCTCCTAATTAAGTATATTTATATTAATTCTATTTTAGCACCTACTTTAGTTAGCTTACCACAAATATCGTCATAGCCCCTTAGTATATATTTTACATTATCTATTGTGGTAGTACCATTGGCTATAAGACCACATATTAGCATAGAAGCTCCACCTCTTAGATCTGTTGCTGTTACATTTTTTCCTTGAAGTGGTGTTATTCCTTTTACTTTGGCTATTTTATTATTTTTTACAATTATACTAGCTCCCATTCTGTTAGTATCATAAATGTTTTGAAATCTATTTTCATATATTGTTTCTTCAACAGTACTTGTACCGTGACATTGAGTTAAAAATGGTATTATTGGTTGTTGTAAATCTGTTGGGAAGCCTGGATATGGTAATGTTTTGATATTTATTGCTTTATATTTATTGCTACTGTTTACATATATATAATCTTCTCCTATTTTTAGATTTACTCCTGCTTCTATTAATTTAGAAGTTAATGATTCTATATGAGAAGGTATGATATTTTTAATTCTTAAATTTTCTCCTAAAAGTGAGCCTATTATGACAAAGGTTCCGGCTTCTATTCTGTCAGGAATTACTTCATGATATGACTTATGTAAATATTCTACTCCTGTTATTTTTATTTTGTTGGTACCAGCTCCAATTATTTTTGCTCCCATATTGTTTAAAAATGTTGCTACATTAACTATTTCTGGTTCTTTGGCTACATTTTCTATGATTGTTGTTCCTTTTGCTTTTACAGCCACTAGCATTATATTTATGGTTGCTCCTACACTTGGCATATCTAGATATATATTGGCGGCTTTTAATTCCTTGGCGTCAATAACATATCTATTACCTTCTTCTACTACGGTTGCTCCTAGAGCACGATAGCCTTTTAGTGTTTGATCTATTGGTCTTTCACCAATGGAGCAGCCGCCTGGAAAATACATTTCTACATGTTTATATTTTCCTAATAGTGAGGACATAAAATAATATGAGGCTCTTAGTTTTTGCGACATTTCTTCTGGTATTTCTTTATTTATTATATGAGAAGAATCGATTGTAACTTCATTTTCTTCTCTTATTATTTTGGCATTTAAATAGTTTAATATTTCTTCTAATGAATTTACATCAGATATATTTGGAACATTGGTTATTTTTACTTCTTCATCACATAAGATAGCTGCAGGTATTAGGGCTACGGCACTATTTTTAGCTCCACTTACTTGTATTTCGCCTGTTAGTTTGTGACCACCCTCTATTTTTATTTTGGTCATAGTTACTCCTTCCTTAATAAAAGATATACTAGATAATCTATTTATATTTGTTTTGTTTCTCTTAAATTAATTTTAATATTTCTATAGTATTTAGTCAATTCTTTATATTTTTTTTGACAGTTTTTTTACAATATTATTTAAGCATATATGTTATTCCTATTGTTAATAATATTAAGCCTCCTATTAATGTTGATACTTTACCATATTTTTTGTTTAAAATATTTCCTAGATTTAAACCTAAGTATGTAAATATAAAACTTATTATAGAAAATATTGAAGCTGCTAATAGGGATTTATTTGTAATAGCAGGTAATCCTATACCTGTAGTCAAACTATCTATGCTTACTGATAATCCAAATATTAAGTACCCTGGTATACTTATTAGAAATTTTTCTTCTTTTTCTTTAAAACTTGATATTATCATTTCAATGGCTATAAGTGATAGTATAATACCAACAACTATTGTTGAATTAAATATTATTCTATTTTCTATATATTTTCCTATTGTTAGTCCAATTAATGGCATTATTAAATGATATAAACCGACAATCGTGGCTAGTAATAATTTATGTTTTTTTTGTATTCCTTGAGTACCATAGATTAAAGCTAATGAAAAAGCATCCATTGATAGGCTTATGGCTATTAAAATAATTGTTATTATTTTCAATGTTATCACCTATTTAAATGTATGCTTTTTTTAATCAAATATTTTTTTTACTTTTTCTGCTACCCATAATTTATATTCATTTTCGTCATTACTTTCGTAATCTGCTAAACACAAATTAGGAAACAAGACACACCACCAATTGTCTCCTTCAGCATTTCCAATGCTTATTACAATTGATTCATAATATCCTTCGTTGTATTTTATACCTCGATATTGTTTCTCCGGAAAATAGTTATAACCATAATTTATATCATAAGGCATGGTATAATTATTTTCCTTAAATATTTTATTAACATTTTCTTTTATTGTTGGTATATTGTTTTTTATTTTACTTCTAGCTACATCTATGTTATCTTCATCTTTTATTAATTTATAAGTATTATCTTCTAAATACTCTTTTACTTTTCCTTTTATATATTGGTCTTGTGATGAATTGCTATTTGGAATTACTCTTAATCTGATAGCAGTAGATGGTATGACAATAGTATCTTCTTTTATATTATTATACATTAAAAATGCTACTATTAATGTTAAAATTATTATTATCTTTTTCATAAAAAATATCACTCTTTCTATTTAATTATGAGTGATATTTATTTTATTTATACATTATTTTTCTACTTTTATTATTATTTCGTAGTTATCATCTAAATCTTTTTCTTCCATTGTTACTTTGTAACCTGCTGTTTTTATATCTTCTACAGTGTCTTTTGCTAGTCTAATAGCGGTAGCTAATTTTACTTTAGACATGTTGTCTATTTGTTTTTCTTGTTTAGGAATGTTAATTTTTGGTGTTTCCTCTATACTTGAAGTGCTATCATTAAAAATAGTAGAAGTTTTATCTGTTACGTTTAAATCATTTAAGGCATTCTTTACACTATTATCTTCATTTAAACTGCCTATGTTAACAAAATCTTTATTGTCTGTTTGGGTATATACATTAGGATTCTCGATAGTATTATTTTTTGTAACTTCTGGTTCTATATTGATATTACTAACCTCTGGTGTTGGAGCTGGTTGTATTGGTTCTGCTACTGGTGTTACAAGTTCTTTAGGTAGCTCTACTTCATGAGTTTCTAGAGCGGGAGCCTGTGTATTATTTGGTATTCCTAACATGTTTTTTATATAGTTATCAGTATCTCTTACATTCATTCTTTCAGATATTATTTTATTTAATACTTCTTTTTGTTTATCTTCATCTTTTATTTGAAGTAAACATCTAGCATGTCTTTCAGATATTAAATTATTCATTAGCGCCACTTGAACTTCATTTGTTAGAGATAATAGTCTCATTTTATTAGCTATTGTTGATTGTGCTTTACCCATTCTTTTAGCTAATTCTTCTTGAGTAAAGTTACCCATATCTAATATTTTTTTGTATGACTTTGCTTCTTCAATAGCAGATAAGTCTTTTCTTTGAATATTTTCTATTAAAGCTAATTCAGCACTAGTTTGATCATCCATTGCTCCTACTATAGCGGGAACTTCTGTTAAGCCAGCTAATGTGGCAGCTTTATATCTTCTTTCTCCTGCTATTATTTCATATTTACTTCCTAAATCTCTCAATATTAGGGGTTGTATTATTCCATGTTCCCTAATTGAGTTTGCTAGTTCGTTTAAGGCTTCTTCATCAAATGTTAATCTAGGCTGAAATCTATTAGGAATTATATCTGTTAATCTAACCATTACGACTTCTTTATTCATCTTCATACTTATACCCTCTTTTCGTATTCTTTCCTACACTAATATAATAATACTATAATTTTTGTCTTTTTTCAAGATGTTTTAATTAATTTAATAAACAGAAAGAAATATAATTTTGATTTTTATATTTCTTTTTTTAATATTTCGTTATATTTTCTTGGATATTTTAAGTCTGTTTCTTTTTGCTTTTGATATTTTACTAATGTTCTTAAACTGTCTTCAAATGGGAGATTAAATACTATTCTATCTTTTTCTACAATATTTAATTTGGTTAAATAGTTATTTATGTTATATTCTTCTTTTTCGATATTTGATTTCATTGCTATAAAATAGCCATTTACTTTTACTAATGGAATGCCATATTCTAATAAGTGTTTTAATGGAGCCACCGCTCTAGCGGTTACTACACTATATTTTTCTCTGTTTATTTTGGCATATTCTTCTATTCTAGTATTTAAAACAGTAACATTTGATAAATTTAATTTTTCTTTTACTAAATTTAGAAAGTAACATTTTTTTCCATTTGACTCTATCAAAGTTATATTGGTGGATGGAAAGCATATAGCTAGAACTAGTCCTGGGAATCCCGCTCCAGAACCTAAATCACATATACTTTGATCTTTAATATTTATTATTTTTGTTATTGTTAGACTGTCATAGAAGTGTTTTAGATATACTTCTTCTTTAGTTATTATTCTAGTTAGATTATATTTTTTATTTTCTTCATTTAATATATTATAGTATTCATCTAATTTAGCTAGTGTATCGTTATTTAGTTCTATATTTAGTTTTTTTAATTCTTTTATAAATTCTTCTTTATTCATTATATTGTTTCCTTAAATATACTAATAGTATAGATATGTCAGATGGGTTTACACCACTTATTCTTATTGCTTGAGCTATGTTTAGTGGTCTTACTTCTTTTAATTTTTGTCTTGCTTCACTAGCTAGATTTGGAACTTTATCATAATCTATATCTTCAGGTATTTGTTTTTCGCTGTTCTTTAGCATTTTTTCTGCTTCACGTTCTACTTTCTTTATATATCCTTCGTATTTTATTTGTATTTCTACTTCTTCTATAACATCGTCATCGTAATTTAAATCTAGGTTATATGTTTCTATTATTGCTTTTAGATTTGATGTTGGATTTTTTAAGTAATCATATACTGATGTTGTTACTCTTCTTTTTTCGTTGTCTACTTTTATTTTTGTTTCTTTTAGTTTATTTTTTAACTCTTCGATATTATTTTTTTTATTTGTAAATTTATCATACTTTTCACCATTTATTAGTCCTACTTTATGACCATATTCTCTTAATCTTAAATCACTATTATCATGTCTTAGTAGTAATCTATATTCTGCTCGTGATGTTAACATACGATATGGTTCTTTGGTTCCTTTTGTTACTAAGTCATCAATTAGTACTCCTATATATGCTTCATTTCTTTTTAGAATTAATGGTTCTTTATTTTCTAATTTTAATGAGGCATTTATTCCTGCTATTAAGCCTTGACAAGCTGCTTCTTCGTAACCACTGGTTCCATTTATTTGTCCTGCTGTAAATAAGCCATTTAATACTTTTGTTTCTAGATTTGGTTTTACTTGTGTTGGATAGATGGCATCATATTCTATAGCATAGGCATATCTTAATATTTTAGCGTTTTCTAATCCTGGTAATGAATGAACCATTTTTTCTTGAATTTCTTTTGGCATACTTGTAGAGAAACCTTGAAGATATATATCATCATAGTATAGGCTTTCTGGTTCTAAGAATAATTGGTGTTTATCTTTATCACTGAACCTTACCATTTTATCTTCTATGGATGGACAATATCTAGGCCCAACACCAGTTATATCGTCTAGTCCTCCGTACATGCTTGACTTGTTTAGATTATCATATATGATTTTTTTTGTTTCTTCTGTTGTATATATTAAGTAACATGGTTCTTGTGCATTTATATCATAGACTGGTTTATTAGTATGAGAAAATGTATAGTATTTTTTATCACCATCTTCTCTTTTAGTCTTTGTAAAATCTATGGTACTTCTATCTATTCGTGGTGGAGTTCCTGTTTTTAACCTTAATATTTTAAAGCCATACTTTTTTAAATTATCTGATAAATGCATTGATGGTTTTTCATTGTGTGGACCACTTCTTGTTCTAGTGTTTCCTATTAGAATATCTGATTTTAAATAAGTTCCTGTTGTTAATATAACTGCATTTGATGTTATATTTTCTCCTGTGGCTAATACTACTCCATATACGGTATTATCTTTTACTATTAAATCTTCAACCATGGCTTCTTTAATAGTTAAATTTTTTTCTTGTCTTAATAGTTTTAACATTTCTTTTGGATATGTTATTTTGTCTGCTTGAGCACGAAGTGATTTTACTGCTGGGCCCTTGGCATAATTTAACATTTTCATTTGAATTAATGTTTTATCTGCTACTTCACCCATTACTCCACCTAAAGCATCTATTTCTCTAACTATTATTCCTTTAGCGGAACCTCCTATAGATGGATTACATGGCATTGTTGCTATGTTATTTATATTTCCTGTTACTAATAGAGTTTTATGCCCTTTTCTTGCTGCTGCTACGGCTGCTTCACAACCGGCATGGCCTCCCCCTACTACTATTATTTCATAATTCATATACTTTCACCTACTTTCCTAAACAGAAACGACTAAAGAGTTCATCTAGTAACTCATCAGTATATGTTTCTCCTATTATTTCTCCTAAGTTATTCCATGCATCCTTAAGATGAAATTCTACAATATCTATTGGGCTATTATTATTTATTTCACTTATTGCATCATTTATATTATTTAAAGATTTTCCTAGAAGACTGATACTTCTAGCATTTGACATATATGTTAGATCACTTGCTTCTAATTCTCCGAGATTGAATAATCTTTTTATTTCGTCTTTTATTTTTTCTATACCGATATTCTCTTTAGCTGATATTTCTATATAGTTATCTAAAATACTTTTATCTAATTTGTTTTCTAGATCTATTTTATTTATTACTATTATTTTCTTTTTATCTTTTAGTTTTTCTAATAATCCTTTTTCTTCTGCTGTTATTTTTTCATTGTTATTTAAAATAAATATTACTAAGTCCGCTTCATTTATTATTGTTAGACTTTTTTCTATACCTATTTTCTCTACGATGTCATCAGACTCTCTAATACCAGCGGTATCTATAATATTTAAGATTACATTATCTAATATTATAGTTCCTTCTACTATGTCTCTTGTAGTGCCAGGAACGTTTGTAACTATTGCTTTTTCTTCTTCTAATAGTGAATTTAGGAGACTACTTTTTCCGACGTTTGGTTTACCTATGATACCTACTTTTATACCTTCTTTGATTACTTTACTGTCTTGGGATTTTTTTATTATTTTTTCTAATTTTTCTTTGAATTTTTGTATTTCTGGTAATATTTTTTCATTGGTAAGAACTTCGATATCTTCATACTCGGGATAATCTATATTTACTTCAATATTACTTATGATACCTACTATATCACTACGAAGATCTTTTATCAAGTTAGAAGTTTCTCCTGTTAAAGTATTTAATGACATTTTTCTTGCTTTATCTGATTTTGATGATATTAAATCCATAGTAGCTTCTGCTTCTAATAGGTCTATTCTACCATTTAGGAATGCCCTTTTAGTGAATTCTCCGGGTTCTGCTAATCTTGCTCCGTTATTTAAAAGTATTTCTAATACTTTATTAGTTGTAGCTATTCCTCCGTGACAATTTATTTCTACAATATCTTCTTTAGTAAATGTTTTTGGGGCTTTCATTACACTTACTAATACTTCATCTATTTTTTCATTGTTATTTTTTATATATCCATAATGAATGGTATGTGTTTCTACTTTGGTTAAATCTTTAGTAAATACTTTGCTAGCTATTTCTAAAGATTCTGGACCACTTAATCTTATTATTGATATGGCTCCTATACCAGTAGTAGTTGATATGGCTGCTATGGTATCATTCATAATATATTCCTTCTTTCCTCCTTAGTATTTTAGCACAATTATAGAAAAAAGAAAAGAATTATTATTTATATAATTCTATTTCATTATTTTTATATGCTGTTAATATATTGTTCCATATAGTTGATTCAACAAATCTGGCTTTTTTTGGATGAACCAAATATCTTAATTGCAATGATATATGGTCATCTTCTACTTTGGTATATATTATTGGCTCATAATGGTTATAATATATACGATAATTATTGGTTACATTATTAATTTGTTTTTTTAACTTGGCTGGTACCTTTTTTAATATCTCGTTGGAATTAACTATTTTATAGATGGTGCTTTTTGCTTTTACTAGATCACAATCTAGTGGAACATTGATGGTTATTTCATCCCAAATATATTTAAAGGCTTTATTATAGTTTCTTAATGGATAATGAAATATTATTGAATTTGGTAAGTGGATAATTATACCTGTACTTTGGCCTGATAAGGCATTATTATCTACTTCTAATATTTCAAAATTCATGGCTTTTATATTTACTACATCACCTTTATATTCATCTATTTCAATACGATCTTCAACTTCAAATGGTTTATTTATTTTAATATATATACCACAGAAGAAATTAAATATTAAATCTCTTAGAGCTATTGTAAAAGCCGCTGATATGACACTTATAAATGTTAATGCATCTTTAATAAATCTACTCCAAATGATGATTATTATACTATACATTATTATTTTGATTATTAATTTGAATTTTTGAGTATAATTATATTCTTTTTTATCATCCTTGGTTTTCTTTAATAACTTTATGCCTATTTTTTCAATAATATATATTATTAGTATACATAAAATTGTTTTAAGCGTTAATTGGACATAAATATTATTTAACTTTAAAATTTCTTTTAGTTCATTTATATAATTCATTTATCCATCTCCTTTCGTTTATGGAAGAACAATTATAACATATACCTTTATTATATGCAAGTAGTAAGAAAAATAAAAAGAAGATTACTCTTCCTTTAATTTTATTACTACTTTTCTATTTGGTTCTTCACCAATTGATTCTGTATATACATATTTATCATCCGCTAAAACTGAATGAACAATTCTTCTTTCATAAGAATTCATACTATCCATAGTTACTTCTGTTTTAGTTTTATGAGCTTCTCTAGCTAATCTTTTAGCTAATATTTCAATACTTTTAACTCTTTTCTCTTTATAGTTTCCAACATCTATAATTATTGATAAATGTTCTTTTAATTTTGAATTTACCATTTGTCTTATTATTAATTGTAGAGCTGCTACATTTTTTCCATTTTTTCCAATTAGAATTGAATTATTATCTGAGAAAATTGTTACTGAAATACTATTGTCTCTTCTTCTTACTTCAAGATTTGATTCAGTTCCCATTAATTTTGTTATTTTACTTATTGTTTCTTTGATAAATGTTATTATTTCATTTATATTTAATACTTCTATTTCAACTGATTTTTTTAATAATCCTGATTTTTCTGTAATATTATTTATTATTAGGTCTTCTTCACTTATTTTTAATTCTTCTAATGCTAACTCTACAGCAGCTTCTTTTGTTTTTCCTTCAAACGTATATGTCTTCATTACTTCTTAGCCTTCTTTCCTTCAACTAGTTTATTTTGAACTACAGTAAACATTGATGAAGTTATCCAATATAATCCTAATGCTACTGGTAAACTGAATGCTGCTATGGCTATCATAGCTAACATAAAGTAAATGGTACCTTTCATTTGTCCTTGCATAGCTGTTTGATCTTTTAATGTTTTTCTAAATGATAGATATGATGTTCCTAGTATTAGTAGTAAGAATATTAAATATGCATACCAATTGCTAGAAAATAATCCATGTGACATAGTAGTTCCCATGTCTAAACTTAGAAATTTATTTTCAAATATTACTGGAGTTCTATTTATGGCTTCTAAGTATGCAAATAATAGTGGTATTTGAATAAATGATAGTAAGCAACTTGAAAATGGATTTATTTTATTTTTTTGATAAATCATCATCATTTCTTCTGCTTTTCTTTTTTGATCTTCTTCACTTGTTCTATTTTTATACTTAGCTTCTAATTTTGTTAATTGTGGTTGAATTTCTTTTAATTTTTCTGATTGCATAGCAGTTTTTTTAGTAAATGGTGCTAATATAAGTCTTATAGCTAAACCTGATAATATTATAGCTAATCCATTTGCTAATCCTTTACTTAGATTTATACTAGTTAACAATGCGCCAACCTTTATTAATAACCAAGCAAGTGGTTTTACAAATATGGTTGTCCATAGGCCTTCATAATTGTCAAATGGTTTGAAGTTTTCGCAAACTGGTAGTTTGTCTGTATCTACTCCATTTTCCTTATATAGTTCTATTACTTTTTCTTCGGTTGGTCTACATAAAACATTTTCTGTTAAAGTTTTTCCAGTATCCTCAAATTTTACTGCTTTTTTATTTTCGTCTGTTAATGTTTTAGTACATCCAGTAAGCATTATTAAACTTATTATTAATAGTAGTACTTTTGCATTTTTCTTTTTCAAATTAATCACCTATACTTTTTATTAGTTTTAACAATTCTTTTTCCATATCTTTATACGTTAATTCTAATATGCCTTTCCTAACAATTATAACATAGTCATAACCGTTTTGTATAGTGTTTTTATTGTTATCGATAATGTTTTTTGCCCTTCTTTTTATTTTATTTCTTCCAACAGCAGTATCTGTTTTCTTTGGTACTGTGATACCATATCTATTATCTTTGTTATTCTTTCGATAATAGATGCTGAAGTATTTACTTTTTTTAGCATTACCTAAATTTATTATCTCTGTGTATTCACGAGATGATTTTATTATATCTATTTTTTTCATATTAGATAAAAAGAAAAAAAGAAAACAAAATTATGCACATAATTTTTTTCTTTTTTTAGCTCTTCTTTTCTTTAAAACATTACCTTTAACTCTAGCAAAGAAACCATGTTTTTTTGCTTTTTTTCTATTATTTGGTTGATAAGTTCTTTTCATTATATAATACACCTCCAAGTCAAATGCTACTTTATTATATATTTTAATTTTAATTATGTCAAGTGATTTTTAGAACTTTTATATATAGACTTTGATTATGTTTTTAATGATATTATAAAATATTTAAAAACTACTTTCTTTTTTTGACTTTTTTTGATACAATTGTAATTGAGGAAAATAAGGTGACATTATGGGAAAAATTATTGCAATTGTAAACCAAAAGGGTGGTGTTGGTAAAACCACTACTAGTATAAATTTATCTGCCTCTTTAGGAGTTTTAAATAAAAAAGTTTTACTTGTGGATTTGGATCCGCAGGGAAATGCTACTACAGGAGTTGGAGTTGATAAAGGAGATATCTCTAGTAGTATTTATGAAGTTCTTACTATGAAGAGTGATATTAATGGCTCAATTATTAAAACTAAAAGTAAGAATTTATATTTATTGCCTGCTTATCTAAATCTAGCAGGTGTAGATATGGAACTTATCGAACTTGAGAGAAAAGCGAAAGAAACAGGAGTAAAATTTAATAGGGTAACTAGACTTAAGGATGAACTTGGTAAAGTTAAAGATGAATATGATTTTATTTTAATTGATTGTCCTCCTAGTCTTGGTATTCTTACTACTAATGCTTTGGCTGCTGCTGATTCAGTACTTATTCCGGTACAATGTGAATATTTTGCTTTAGAGGGCATTATGCAACTTATTAATACTATTATGTTGGCACAAAGGAAAGTTAATCCGAACTTAGATATTGAAGGGGTACTTCTTACTATGTTCTCTAATACTAATTTGGGTGTTGAAGTTATTGAAAGTATCAAGGGATTCTTTAAAGAGAGGGTTTATGATACTATTATTCCTAGATTAGTAAGGCTAGCTGAAGCTCCTAGTCATGGTAAACCAATACTTGAATATGAACCTAGAAACAAAGGCACTATTGCTTATTTAAATTTAGCAAAGGAGGTTATTGATAGAAATGGAACAGAAAAAGAAAGCACTAGGTAAGGGGTTAGAAGAATTATTTTCTAGTGAAGTACTTGATTTTGATACTTTTGAAAGTAATATTATGGAAACTGCTGAAGAAAATGATATTAAGGAGATTCCTGTATCAGAAATAAGGCCTAATCCTTATCAACCTAGAAAAACTTTTAATGAGGAAGCTTTGAATGAACTTGCTGAATCTATTAAAAACTATGGCGTTTTTCAACCAATCATTGTAAAGAAGGGCCTTAGAGGATATGATCTTATAGCAGGTGAACGTAGACTTAGAGCTAGTAAAATTGCTGGATTAACAAAAATACCAGCTATAGTAAAAGAGTTTACTGATGATGAGATGCGTGAAATATCTTTACTTGAAAATATTCAAAGAGAAAATCTTACAGCTATTGAACTTGCTTGGGCTTATAAAGGTATTATTGATAATCTTGATATTAGGCAAGAGGACTTAGCACAAAAAATAGGTAAAAGTAGAAGTCATGTCACTAATACTTTAGGGCTTCTTAATTTACCTAAAAGCGTTCAAGAGATGATACTAAATGGTGATATTAGTATGGGACATGCTAGAGTACTTAGTAAAATGGATGATGATGATGAGGTTATAAAACTAGCCGATAGAATTGTTCATGAAAATATTAGTGTTCACGAATTAGAGGATATTAGTAAAAAAGATGATATTAAGAAAAGAATGCCTATAAATAAGAGAATAAATAATAACAACTATAACTATTCTCAAGTTGAGGATGAACTTAAGGATATTCTTGGAACTAATGTTAAAATTAACGATAAAAAAATTAGTATTTATTTTGAAAATGTAAATGATTTGAATAGAATATTGGACATTATGAATATTGATATTAAGTAGAAATTAAATATTTCTACTTTTTTATTACTTTGTAGTTAACTTATTTGGCTTTAAATTTCTTTTTTGTTATTATGACGCGTTAGAACTGATTTTATACGATACCAGTGATAAGATTAGTTTGCACGCGTTAAAGTTAGGCTTTATAATTTTTTATCGATATTTGTCTTACTTAATTAGTTGCATCAATATTCAACAATGAATTATAATATTCTTGAAGTAGAAATAGAAAAGTGAGGTGGCAAGAGTGCAAGGAAGAGTTAAATGGTTCAATAATGAAAAAGGTTATGGATTTATCGACTATCCAGGTGGAGAAGATATTTTTGTTCACTATTCTGCTATTAAACAGGATGGCTATAAAACTTTATCTGAAGGTCAAATAGTTGAATTTGATCTTATTGAAACTGCTAAAGGTTTACAGGCTATAAATGTTTTGGCAGAATCTAATGTTAAAGCTTAATATTTAATACATAAGACAGCTAGAAGTTTAAGCTATCTTATTTTTTATTGGAGGATATATGAATAATGTTAGAAATTTTCTCTTATCAATAAGGGAAGTAATTGTCTTACTTATTGTTCAGTATGCAATTTTGATTGGTATTATTTTAGTATTCGGTAAAAATAATGGTATTGTGATAGGGACATTAGCTATTATTTTTATTGAGATTTGTTATATTATATATAAATATAGAAAAGATATTTTTGACATAAACATTGGTAATAATCTTTACTTTCCATATGTACTTCTTGGTACTGGTATAGCAGTTATATACAATATGATTATTTTTAAATTGGGAATTATTAATGATGTTACTAATATTGATATTTTTATTAATATTATTGCCTCTGCAATTATAGGGCCAATATTTGAAGAAATATTGTTTAGATATAGTCTTATTAATAAGTTAGAGATTTATTTTTCTAGGAAATTGTCTATTTGGCTATCTACTATTATATTTGCACTATGTCATACTGGTATATATACAATGATTTTTGCTTTTATTATTGGTATTGTTAATGGTTATTTATATTCTACTAAAAGGGATATTTTGATACCTATATTTGTACATATTTCTGCTAATATGATTGCTACTTTTTTATTTGGTTATAATAGTGTAATATTGATATTAGGCTTCTTACTTATTATAATTAGTTATTTTATTATCAAAGAATAAAGCTTTGATTTTTTTGTTTTATTATACCTTTATATTATGATAAATAAAATAGAAAAATAGTACTTCTTTATTCTTTACTTTTGATATTTTTTATTATACAATATGTGTAAGGAAGTGTTGTTATGGAGAAATATACTTTATTACCCGCTGATACTTATGTTGTTATTAATAAGACTATTCTTCATGACGAGGATAGAAAAATACTTACTGATCTTTATTTGCCTATTATTGGTGCGGATGCTGTTATGCTATATTTTTGTCTTTGGTCATCCCTTGATAATTCTCAAATAGTAAGTAAAGACTTTTCCCATCAAAAATTGGTATCTAGTCTTAGAATGACCATTAATGAAATATATGATAATAGATCTAAGTTAGAGGCAATCGGGCTTATTAAAACATTGGTTAAAGAAGGGGAAGTAAACAATTATATATATGAACTATATTCTCCTGCTAGTGCTACTGAATTTTTATCTCATCCAATACTTAATATTGTATTATATAGTAATATAGGAAAGATTGAATATGATAATTTGGTTAAAGCTTATAAATTACCTAGATTTAATACTAGTAATTATAATGAGATTACTAAAAGCTTTAATGATGTCTTTGAGTCTACTGGTATGACTAGTTATGACTTATCTTTAGATGATATTAGGAAATACAATAAACTTAAACTTAATATTAATAGTAATTTTGATTTTAACTTTCTTATTAATTCTATGCCTAAAAATATAGATGTTAATAGGGTATTTACTAAGGAGATTAAAGAGCTTATTATTAATTTATCTTTTATATATGATATTGATGCTATTCATATGTCAAATATTATTAAGGGCTGTTTAAATGAAAGGGGAACCATTAATAGAGAACTTTTAAGAAAGAGTTCTAGGAATTATTATCAATTTGATAATGGTGGTATTCTTCCTACTATTATTGATAATAGTCAACCTGAATATCTTAGAAAGCCTGTTGGAGATACTTCTAATAGGGCTAAAATGATTTATACTTTTGAAACTATTTCTCCAAGGGAACTACTTATTAAAAAGAATAATGGTAGTGAACCTACAAGAAGAGATTTAAAGCTACTTGAAGATTTGCTTGTTGACTATAAACTTAAACCTGGAGTTGTTAATGTTCTTATAGACTACATTCTTAATGTTAACAACAAAAAATTAACTAGGAATTACGTTGAAACTTTAGCAGGAGAATGGCAACGACTTGGTATTGAAACTGTTGAGGAAGCTATGAGTACCGCTGAAAAAGAACATAAGAAAAGAAATAAAAAAGTTATTAAAAATGAAAATATAAATGTTAAAACACCTGATTGGTTTGATAAAAATATTACTAAGAATTCTATTTCTAGTGATGAAGAAAATCAATTAGAAGAACTTTTAAAGGAGTATAAATAATGAAAGAAGCTACTAATATTATTAAAAAATATAAATTTGATGATTATGAACTTAAAAAGAATTTTGATAAAGCATATGAAGATGATGACTTTAGAAAGATTGTTAATGATATTGATATGCCTAATGAAAAACTTGTTAGTTATACTTCTTTAATTATGGATTCTGCTAAAGAAATTAAAAATTGTAAAAATTGTAAGAATATTTTGGAATGTCGAAATGCTGTTAATGGACATGTTTATTATCCTAGTGTTCTTAATGATGAAATTGTATTTTCTTATATTCCTTGTAAATATAAAAAGAAACTCGATAAGGATACTGAATATCAAAATAATATTATAATGATTGATATGCCACGTGAAATACTTAATGCTTCAATGAAAAATATTTATACGGATGATAAGAATAGAATTGAAGCAATTAAATGGCTTACTACTTTTATCAAAAAGTGTGAAGCTGGTACTAAAACTAAAGGATTATACTTGACAGGTAACTTTGGATGTGGTAAAACTTATTTAGTAGCCGCTAGTATGAATGAACTAGCAAAAAAGGGAAAAAAAGTTGCTATTGTTTATTATCCTGATTTTTTGAGAAAACTAAAAGAAAGTTTTTCTGATGATTTTAAAACAATATTTAATGATGTTAAAAATTCTGAAATACTTCTTTTAGATGATATTGGGGCTGAGACTGTTACTAGTTGGAATAGAGATGAAATTTTAGGAACTATTTTACAATATAGAATGCAAGAAGGTCTTCCTACGCTATTTACTTCTAATCTTACTATTTCTGAATTGGAAGTACACTTAGCTAGTAATGATAGTGAAGGCAGGATTAAGGCTAGAAGAATTATTGAAAGAATTAAATTTTTAACAGATAATATTACAATGATTGCGGAAAATAGAAGAAAGTGAGGAATAAAAATGGAAAATAATTATAAGGAAGGTACTTTTGAAGATAATGGTGGTAAATCTAGAGTTGTTATTGAGAGTGATAATGCTCCTCTTAATATGCCTAGTAATGTTACTTTAGTTAACAGACCTAAAGTTAAGAAAAAGGTAAAGACCAATCCTCTTTTACAGGATATTGGTCCTAAAAGTCAGGGATTTGCTGGTGTAGCTTTACTTGCTGGTCTTATTGCTTTAGCAGGAGTAGCACTTGCTTACTTTAATCTTAGATATTAATTTTAATTTATATTTATTTATATAAAGGAGGGATAGTTATGTTAACATCTTTAGAAGTGAAAACTAGTTATTCTATTTTGGGTAGTTTAAATAAAATAGAAGCACTTGTTAGTAGAGCTAAAGAACTTGGCTATTCCTCTTTAGCTATTACTGATACTAATAATATGTTTGGTTCATATGAGTTTTATTTGACTTGTCTTAAATATAATATTAAACCTATTATTGGTATTGAGATTTTATTTGATGATAAAAGATTTATATTACTTGCTAAGAATAATAATGGTTATAAAAATTTGATTAAATTATCTACTTTAATATCAGAAGATAATATAAATGAAGATGTTTTGAAACTATATAATAAAGATATTATTCTTATTATTCCTTATGAATGTTTTGATAAGAGGATTATTAGTATTTATGATGAATATTTTATTGGATATAGTAGTTTAGATGATATTAATAATATTGATGATAACAAAGTATTTATTAATGATACTTGTTATATTGATAGGAATGACTATAAGTATTTAGATTATTTAATTATGATACGTGAAGATAAGAAGCTAGGGGAGTTTGAACTTGGTACTTATAAGGGAAGGCATCTTCTTACTAAGGAAGAATTTGATATTTTTGTTCCTAATAATATTGTTTCAAATATGAAATATATTGAAGATGTATGTAATGTTTCTTTTGAATATAATAGTAATTTATTGCCTATATATGATGAGAATATTAATGCTTTTGAATTTTTGACTAACTTATGTAATAAGGGGTTAAATAAAAGACTTAATGGTAATGTTAGTGAGATATATCAAAAGAGACTTAATTATGAACTTGATGTTATTAATCGAATGGGATTTTGTAACTATTTTCTAGTTGTTTGGGACTATGTTAAGTATGCTAAATTTAATAATATTTTAGTTGGTCCTGGTAGAGGTAGTGCCGCTGGTAGTCTTGTTAGTTATTCTATTGGTATTACGGAGATTGATCCAATTAAATATGATTTGTTGTTTGAAAGATTTTTAAATCCTGAAAGAGTTACTATGCCTGATATTGATGTTGATTTTGATAGTGAAAAAAGAAATTTGGTTATTGATTATGTTACTCATAAATATGGTGAAAAGAGAGCTACTGGAATTATTACTTTTAATACTTTAGGGGCTAAACAAGTAATAAGAGATTTAGGTAGATGTATGAATTTATCACTTCCTATTATAGATGATCTTGCTAAAAGTATTACTTCTAAGGAACTAAAGGACTCTTATGTTAATGATGCTAAATTTAATAGGCTTATTAATTCAAGAAGTGAATATAAAAAACTTTATGATATTGCTTTGAAATTAGAAGGGCTTCCTAGACATATATCTATACATGCTGCTGGAATTGTTATGAGCAGGTGTGATATTGATGAGATTATTCCTTTATATAAGAATCCTATTGGTATTTATACTACTGCTTTTTCTAAAGATTATTTGGAACCTTTAGGGCTACTAAAAATGGACTTTTTAGGGCTTGATAATCTTACTTTAATGAGTAATGTTATTGATGAGATCAGAAGAAAAGAAAATATTAATATTAGTTTTGATAAAATTCCTTTGGATGATAAGAAAACATTAGATATATTTTATAATGTTGATACTGATGGTATTTTTCAATTTGAATCTACTGGTATGAAGAGATTTTTATCTAAACTTAAGGTTAAGTCATTTGAGGATATTGCTACTGCTTTGGCTTTATATAGACCAGGGCCTATGGATAATATTGATAGTTTTATCAGAAGACGAGAAGGAAAAGAGGTAATAGATTATATTCATCCTGATTTAGAAGATATTTTAAAACCAACTTATGGTATTATTATTTACCAGGAACAAATTATGCAAATAGTAAGAAGAATGGCTGGTTATTCATATGGAGAGGCTGATATCTTAAGAAGAGCTATGTCTAAAAAGAAGGAATCTATTATTTTAGAAGAGAGGCCTAAATTTATTAAAGGCTCTTTAGAAAATGGTTATAGTGAAGATATTGCAAATAAAGTATATGATTTAATTCTTAAGTTTGCTAATTATGGATTTAATAAAGCACATTCTATATCATATGCTGTTACTGCTTATAAAATGGCATTTATTAAAACTTATTTTCTTAAATATTTTATATCCGCTATGCTTACTAATGTTATTGGTAATAATGCTAAAACAAACATATATTTGAATAGAGCAAGAATGAGTGGTATTACTATTTTGCCTCCTGATATTAATGAGAGTACTGATAAGTACTTTGCTTATGATAATTTTATTAGATGTCCTTTGTCCATTATTAGTAATGTTGGTACATCTGTAAGTAATGATATTATTCATGAAAGAGAAAATGGTAAATTTACTGATTTCTGTGATTTTGTACTTAGAATGGAAGGTACTTCTGTTAATCAAAGGGTTATAACTAATCTTATATCAGCGGGAGCTATTTCCTTTGGTTATAATAGAAAAACTTTAATTCAAAATATTGATAATGTTATTAACTATGCTGACATAGCAAAAGATGCTGGTATGATTGAAATTGAAAAACCAGAGATGGAAATATATGATGAATATAGTAAGGAAGATGTTATTAAGATGGAACTTAAAACTTTAGGATTTTATTTATCTCTCCATCCCGCTAGTAAGTATAGAAAAGATTATATAGTTACTTCTATGAATATTAAGGATTACTTTGATAAAAATATTAAGATGGCTCTTTTGATTAGTAATATTAGAGAAACTACTACAAAAAATAATGATGTTATGGCTTTTGTAGTAGGTAGTGATGAATATGGTGATGTTAGTTTAACAATATTTCCTAATGTTTATAGTAGATTTAATAATATTAAAATTAATGATATTATAGAGATTAGTGGAAGAGTAGAAAGAAGATTTGATAAGTATCAAATTGTTGTTAACAGTATTAAAATTTTAGAATAGGGTGATTGTGATGAAAAAAGGTGTATTTGTTGTTATTTCTGGTCCTTCTGGAGTTGGTAAGGATACTATTGTTAGTAGGCTCATTAATAATGGTCTTGGTATATATTCTGTTTCTATGACCACCAGAAACAAAAGAAAAGGAGAAATTGATGGGAAAGATTATTTCTTTCTGTCCAAGGATGAATTTTTAGATAATATAAAAAAGGATAATTTATTTGAATATGCTATTTATAATAATAACTATTATGGTACTCCTAAAGACTTTGTATTTAATAATATTAATGATGGAAAAAATGTTATTGCTATTGTTGATGTACAAGGGGCTATGAAAATTGAAAGTAAATATAGTGATGCTTTATCGATATTTATTATGCCTCCTTCTTTTGAAGAATTAGAAAAAAGATTAATAAATAGAGGTACTGATAGTATGGATAATATTAAAAATAGGTTAGAGATTGCAAAAAAAGAAATTAGTTATAGTGATAAGTATGATTATACTATAATTAATGACGATATGGAAAAAACTATAGATGAGATAAAAAATATTATTAAAAGTTGCAATTAATTGTAAAATCTGCTATAATACTTCGGCGTAAGGGGGAAATTATGGATAATAGTTTTAATTCGTCTTTATATTTTAAAGATGAGAAAGAAATGCTTCAAAGTATTAAGAATTTTTTGAATAGACCTGATATTAAGAATTGTGGTGATACTATTAGTTTTTATCATTTATATAAAATGGTAAAAGCATATATGTCTATTGTTAATAAAAAAGCAAATGATAACCAAAGTTTAGTTAGAGCTATTAATTTAGCTAGACCTTATTCTGTTGATTATAATGGTAATAGTAATAATATTAATATTACTAATATTAGTGTTATGCTAGATGGTAATCTTGATAGTACCGCTAAAATATTTTTTGGATTTAATGGTAAAACTAATAATTCTGCTTTGATGCATAATTATCTATGTAAAGATTCTGATAGTAATAATTTATATTGGGAAAGAGAATATCCTGCTTTAAATAGTGATATTTTAACGAGATTTTATGATGATATTATGAATTTATTTGATTTTAAAGAACAATATATTTCATCTTTGATGTCTGATAATGTTTATCTTTCTAAATATGGTAATAATTTTAGTACATCTATTCAAACTGGATATTTTAAAGCTAGTATTGATATAGATCAATATGGTAATCTTTTTCACTATGTTGAACTAGATATACCTGAACATTTAATAAATAATGTTGATAAGGATATGGTGATTAGAGATTATATTGCTAACAAAGAAAAAAGTATTATGAAAAAAATACCAGTTGATATTAATTCTTTGGATGATGTGTTTAAAAATATTTTAACTAATAAAAGTAAGAATATTTTAGTAAAAAAAAGAACTTTATAAGTAGCAAAAGATACATATATTAAATATGTGTCTTTTGTTTTTATAGTATAATATTATTGCAATGAAATGTTACTTTTGATATAATAATGACATAAGGGAGGTTATTATGGAATTAAGTGGTTATAATAAAATACTTGTAGATAGGTTTTTAAATAGACCTAATGTTAAGAGAAATGATAATACTATTAGTTTTTACCAGCTTTATTGTGAAATTAGAAATTATTTTAATGAATGTTATAGTAAAGCTTATTATAATGAAAAATTAGTTAATAAAATTAATAATATTTCTAGTAATAAGAACATTAGTATTAAAAATATTAGTATTAGCTTATTAGGTAATGTTGATGATACTTCTGAAATATATATATCATATATTGATAATAATGAGGATAGTGTTATTAATCATTGTGGAAATTCTTTATGTAGAGATATTAATGGCTCTATATATTGGAAATACGATTATCCTGTATTGGATAATAATACATTTGTCAATGTATATGATGATTTTATGGAATTATTTGATTTTAGAGAAAAGTTTATAAATAATTTTTTTACTTTAGGTGTCTATAAAGAAAAAGGTAACTTTGAAACTTATTATAGTACAGCTTATTATAGTACAGCTTATGCTGGTATTAAAACTAAAATGATTTTTAATCAGCGTGGGCAAATTAAATATGAGGTATATACTTGTGAACCAGGTTCTTTTCAAGAAATAGACTCTATTGATGATGAAGCTATCGCAATTATGAAAAAAGTTCCTGTTGATATAGATACTTTAAGTAATTTTTATAAAATTGCTTTGGGTTATGATAAAAAGAAAATTTTGACTAAAAAGAAAACTATTTAATATTGATAATACTTTAAAGTAGAGACCTTAGGCTCTACTTTTTTTATGAAGACTTTGGCTTCATAAAACAGTGATGGGCAATGTGTGAGATGAAAACGAGAATAATTGTTATTTTACTTGAAAAATAAGTTATTTTATTATATACTTATATTAAATTATGAGTTGGAGGTCTTTTTATGAAAAGTAGTAGAGTTATGAAGATATTTGAACAATATGTTAGAAAATATGATATGAATAATGTTAATATTAAAGCTAAGTATTTTCATTCTTTAAAAGTAATGGAAATAGCAAAAGAACTTGCTAATGGTCTTGGTATTTTTGATGAAGAAGAGATCTCTGTTATTGAACTTATTGGTTTATTTCATGAAATAGGTAATTTTTCTTTGACTCCTAATTATCATATCGATGATGATATTGATGATGCTTATGATAAAACTATCAACATTTTATTTACAAAGGGATTGATTAGAGAAATTAGTAAAGAAACTAAATATGATAATATTATTAAAATGGCTCTATATGCTTATGATAAAGATGGGTTCCCAAGTGATATAGGTGAAAAAGAAAAACACATATGTGCTATTATAAAAGATGCTCATAATTTAGATTCTTTTAGATTGTTTGTTAACTATCCTTATGTTGATACAAGAATTGATGCTTATCCTAATAATCTTGTATATGATGAATTTAAGAAATTTCATACTATTAGTCCTAAGATGAGTGAAAACTCTTCTGATACGGTACTCGTGGTATTGTCAAAGATGTACTCATTTAATTATAGATATTCTTATTATTTACTTAGAAAGAATAATTATATTACTAAGATGATGGACTCTTTGACATTTGATAATAAAGAAATAGAAAACTTTTTTAAGCAGATCATGGGTGTGCTTAATAATTATATAGATGGAAAGATAGGTGCTTATAATGCTTGATAAAAAATATGACCATTTAATGGTTGAAAAAGATAAATATGAAACTTGGAAAAATAAAGATTATTTTAAATCTGGAGATTTAAGTAAAGAACCATATTGTATTGTTATTCCCCCTCCTAATGTTACTGGAAAGCTTCATTTAGGACATGCTTGGGATACTACTCTTCAGGATATTATTATTAGATATAAAAGAATGCAAGGCTATGATGCTTTGTGGCTTCCTGGTATGGATCATGCTGGTATTGCTACACAAGCTAAAGTAGATAAGAAACTTCGCGATGAGGGTATTGATCCTAGAAGTATGAATAGAGAGGAATGGCTTAAGGTTGCTTGGGCCTGGAAAGAAGAATATGCCGAGAATATTCATAATCAGTGGGCTAAACTTGGTTTATCTCTTGATTATTCTAAGGAAAGATTTACTTTGGATGATGGTCTTTCTAAGGCTGTTAGATGGGTATTTGTATCTTTATATAATAAAGGTCTTATATATAGGGGAGAAAGAATTATTAACTGGGATCCTTTAGCTAAAACTGCTTTATCTAATGAAGAGGTTATTTATAAGGATACTCCTGGAGCCTTCTACCACATTAAATATATGTTAGAAGATAGTGATGATTATTTAGAGGTTGCCACTACAAGGCCTGAAACTCTATTTGGTGATACAGCAGTAGCGGTTAATCCAAATGATGATAGATATAAAAAATATATTGGTAAGAATGTTATTCTTCCTATTGTTAATAAAAAGATTCCTATTATAACAGATGAACATGCTGATATGGAATTTGGTACTGGTGTTGTTAAAATTACTCCTGCTCATGATCCTAATGATTTTGAAGTTGGTAATAGACATAACTTAGAGAGAATTGTTGTTATGAATACTGATGGTACTATGAATGAGAATGCTCTTCAATATAACGGTCTTGATAGATTTGAATGTAGAGAAGCTGTTACTCATGATTTAGATAGTATGGGACTTCTTATAAAGGTTGAACCTATTAATCATAATGTTGGTTTTTCTGAGAGAACTAATGTTATGGTAGAACCTTATTTGTCTAAGCAATGGTTTGTTAAGATGCGTCCTTTAGCGGATAGAGTTCTTGAAAATCAAAAAAATAAGGATACCAAAGTTAATTTTGTTCCTACTAGATATGAAAAGGTAATGAATCATTGGATGGAAATAACTTATGATTGGTGTATATCTAGACAGCTTTGGTGGGGTCATAGAATTCCTGCTTGGTATAAAGGTGATGAAGTATACGTAGGTATGGAAGCTCCTAAAGGTGATGGATGGGTACAAGATAATGATGTACTTGATACTTGGTTTTCATCTGCTTTATGGCCATTTTCTACTTTGGGTTGGCCAGATGATACAGATATGCTTAAGAGGTATTATCCTAATAATGTACTTGTTACTGGTTATGATATTATTCCTTTCTGGGTTAATAGAATGACTTTCCAAGGACTTGAGTTTTTAAATGAAAGACCATTTAAAGATTGCTTAATACATGGACTAATTAGAGATAAACAAGGTAGAAAAATGAGTAAAAGTCTTGGTAATGGTATAGATCCTATGGATGTTATTGATGAATATGGTACTGATTCTCTTAGATTTTTCTTAACTACTAATACTGCCGCTGGAACTGATTTAAGATATGATGAGGATAAAGTTAAAGCTACTTGGAACTTTATTAATAAACTTTGGAATGCTTCAAGATTTGTTCTTATGAATATAGAAGATTTAAATAAAGATAATTATACATTAGATAGTCTTAAGGTACAAGATAAATGGATATTAAATAAATGTAATAATTTAATTAAGAGTACAATTAAACATATGGATAAATATGAGTTTAACGTAGTTGGTACAGAAGTTTATAACTTTGTTTGGGGTGACTTCTGCGACTGGTATATTGAGCTTGCTAAAATAAATATGGATAATACTACTAAGAGTGTATTACTTAAAGTTTTAACTGACATTCTTAAAATGCTTCATCCATTTATGCCATTTGTTACTGAAGAGATATATGATATGCTTCCTATACGTGATAGTGAGTCTATCATGATTAGTTCTTATCCAACTTATGATAAAAAATATGTGTTTGATGATGCTAAAGAATTAGATAATGTCATAGAATTTATTGTTAAAGCTCGTAATATTAAACAAGAAAATAAAATACCTAAAGATGCTTTAGTATATTTTAATGGTAATTATAGTGATATTATATTAAAATTACTTAAGGTAGATAATTCTTTATTAACAAATGATAGTACTTTAGATGGTATTACCGCTAAAGAAGGGGAATATGTCATTAAATATATGTTTGATATGTCAAGTAATAGAGAAAAAGAAATGGAAAATCTTATAAAAGAGAAAGAAGCATTAGAGGCCTCTATTAAGAGAAGAAATAATTTACTTGCTAATCAAAATTATGTATCTAAGGCACCTCTAGCAATTGTTAATAAAGAGAGAGAAGATTTAAAGAAAGAAAAAGAAAGATTAGATATAATATTAAGTAAATTTACAAAATAGTATTTTTATGATAAAATAATATTGAATGTAAAGGAGGTATAAATATGGCTAAATTTTGTAAAAACTGTGGTAATGAACTTAACGAAGGACAAGAGGTTTGTTTAAACTGTGGTGTTAAGGTAGATAATAATGCTACACAAAATAGTAATGCTAAGGGCTACTGCTCTAACTGCGGTGCTGAAATTAATCCTGGGCAAGATATTTGTTTAAAGTGTGGAGTTAGAGTTAACAAGGCTAATGGTGAGGCTAAATCTAAAATGGCCGCTGGACTATTAGGTATATTCCTTGGAGGATTGGGTATACATAACTTTTATTTAGGTAATACTGGTAAAGCAATAGCGCAACTTCTTATTACTTGTTTATCTTGTGGTATTTTAAGTCCTATTTCTGCTGTATGGGGACTTATTGAAGGTATTCTTATTCTTTGTGGCAATATTACTACTGATGCTAATGGTAATACTCTTAGTGACTAATGAAAAGAGTTATTAATCTACTTATACTTACTATTATTATTATATTCGTTTTGTTAATGGTAAGTGGTACTATTCATTATAGTTGTATATTTAAAAGAATATTTAATATTTGTTGTCCTGGATGTGGACTTACACGTAGTTTTAGATGTATACTTAATTTTGATTTTATCGAAGCAATTAAATATAATATTCTTGGTATACCTTTATTTGTTAGTTTTATTGTATTTAGTATTATGCTTATTTTTGATATTATTAAAAATAGTAATACTTCTATTAAAGTAATAATGAATGTATTTAGGAATTATTATTTAATAATTATATTTATTCTTATTATAACGATGATTATTAATAATATTAATGGTATATAAATTTTAAAACATCTCATAATATTTATGAGGTGTTTTTTTATGGATAATATTTTTGGTGTATTTTATAGAACTATATTTGTACTTGCATTATTATTTCTAATTGCTAAGATGATTGGTAAGAAACAGATATCTCAACTTAATTTATTTGATTATATTATTGGTATTACTATTGGTTCTATTGCCGCAGATATTTCTCTGGACTTAGAAAAAAATTTAATTTCTGGTATTTTAGCTATTTTTTTATATGGACTTGCTTCCTATATTATATCTATTGTTACATTAAGAAGTATTAGTCTTAGAAGAATATTTAATGGCGTACCAACAGTTCTTGTGGAAAAAGGAAAAATAATTCAATCTGGGTTTGATAAATCGAAGATTGATATTAATGAATTTTTGTCTCAGGCTAGAATTAACGGCTATTTTGATTTAAATGAGATTGATTATGCTATTATGGAAATTAATGGTAGTATTAGTTTTCTTCCTAATGAAAAGGATAAACCAGTAAATAAAAAAGATATGAAGATTAAATGTAAGAATAAGGGACTTACCGCTAATATTATTATTGATGGTAAATATATGGAAAATAATATGAAAGCAATTGGTAAGAATAAAGAATGGTTAGATCATGAACTTGATATACAAGGAATAAAAGATTATAGGGAGGTACTACTTGCTACTTGTGATGATAACTATCAGGTTCATATATACAAAAGAGGTGTAAAGCCAGATAAAAATACTATCCTAGAATAGTATTTTTTTTAGGAGTCTGCTATAATTATAGTGGAGTATGATGTATGAAAATTGTTAAGAAGGAACTTTTATTTTTAATTATTGTTACATTTATTTTTTTGTTATATACAGTATTTTATCCTAATATTATTACTAATGATATGGAAATAGAATTAGGAAGTGATTATACTTTTGATTATGAATGTTATAATCTATTTAGTGATTTATCGGATAAAATTGTATCAACAGGTAATGTTGATACTTCTAAAATAGGTAATTATAAAGTTAGGGCTAGTGTTAAATACTTATTTTACAATATTAAGAAGGATTTTATAGTTAAAGTTGTTGATAAGATTCCTCCTGATATAGAACTTAAGGGGGATAATCCTGCTTATGTATGTCCTAACAAAGACTATATTGAAGAAGGTTATACTGCTTTGGATAACTATGATGGTGATATTACTGATAAAGTTGATACTATTATAGGTAAAGATAATATTTTATATAAAGTTTGTGATTCTTCTTTTAATAAATCAGAAGTTAAAAGAGATATTATACATGAAGATAAGATTAATCCTAGTATAGAACTTAAGGGTAAGAGGACTATATATATTTATAAAGGTAGTTCTTATACCGAAGAAGGATATACCGCTTTTGATAATTGTGATGGTGATATTACTAATAAGGTTGTATCCACAGGGGATGTTGATACAAATACTATTGGTAAATATAAAATTACTTACGAAGTTAAAGATAGTAGTGATAATGCGTTTAGTATAGATAGAGAAGTAATAGTTATAAAGAGGCCAGTATACTCAGGAAATGGTATTATATATCTAACATTTGATGATGGTCCCAGTTATTTAACAGCAGAAATACTTGATATATTAGATAGGGAAGGTATAAAAGCAACTTTTTTTGTATGTGGGGCGAATGAATCCACTAAAAGGGCTTATAATAGTGGACATACTATCGGGCTTCATAGTAATACACATAGTTACTCTTATATTTATACTAGTAGTAATAATTATTTTAATGACTTAAATAATATTAGTGATAAAGTATTTAATGTTATTAATATAAGACCAAATATCATTAGATTCCCTGGTGGTAGTTCTAATACTGTAAGTAGAAAATATAATAATGGTATTATGTCTTATTTGACAGTAGAAGTAGTAAACAGAGGCTATAATTATTTTGATTGGAATGTTGATTCTAATGATGCTGGAAGTGATATTAATAATTCTTCTAATATATATTATAATGTTATTAATAATGTCTCTCATAACAGAGCTAACGTAGTTCTTATGCATGATTCTGCTAATCATAGAGCTACTGTTAATGCTTTAAGCGACATTATAAGATACGGAAAAAATAATGGTTATACTTTTAAAGCTATTACTAATGATACACCAGTAGTAAGACATGGAGTTAATAATTAAATAGTTGTAAAAAAAAATTCACAACTATTTTTTTAGTTATGTGTTGTAATTTTTGGTATCTTTGTTATAATATTGTTAGAAAGGATGGTTAGTATGATTAAGAAAATAAATGAATACATTAATTTATCGATTATATTGTCAGTTTTATTTATGATAGTAGGAATACTACTTATAGTATGGCCTAAAGCATCTCTTGATACTTTTGCTTATGTTATCGGTACTATTATGATTATCTATGGTATTTATAGTTTTATAGATAGTTTTAGTATTAATCCTGCTCTTTGTTTATTCCAAATGACAAATAGTATTTTATCATTTTTACTTGGTATTTGCGTATTTTTAAATCCTAGTATTTTTGAGAGTATTTTACCAATTGCTTTAGGTATTTTCTTTATTATAAGTGGTGCATTTAGTTCTAGAATATCATTTATTATTAAAGATATTGATAATAGTTATATTATATCTTTATTTACCTCTATCTTAATGATCATATGTGGTGTAGTATTAATTATTAATCCAGGAAATACTGCTCTTGTTATTACTACATTAATTGGTATTATTCTTATTGTATACTCTGTAAGTGCCATAGTTGATATGTTTGTATTTAAATCAAGAGTAAAAGAAATAGATAAATACTTTAGTAAATTACTTAAATAATCCTATTAATTTAGGATTTTTTTATGTAAAATATTATGTAAAATATTAGTATTTCCTTTATTGTTATTTTTAAATGTGATATATTTATACTAGAAGAGGTGATAACTATGGATGATAACATGAGAAATGCTTGGCTAGATATGATATCTAAAGTTTATACTAATTTACATAATAGTGATAGAGTTCTTAAGGCTTCAAATATATCTGATAAAAAGAGAGAAAGACTACTAAAATATTTTGAAAGGCTTGAAGAATTACACAATAAGGTGGCTAAGACTAAAAGTGTTACTGGGGAAAAATTACTTAAAAATTTTTATTATGACTTATATGTTATTAAACCAGAAAATATACCTGATGCTTACTTTCAAAATCAAGTTAGACTTGCTAGAGAAAGAGGTTATGGTAATATAAAATTAACTGAAGAAGATAAGAGGAGAATGACTGAAGAAGTTATTGATGACCAAAAGAAAAGTTTAGATAAATGGATTGAATACTTTTTATATGATGAAGAAAGTAAATCTTATGGAATGTGGGAAAAGTACTGGGTATTTCAAGGACTACAAAATTTAGGTAAATATGATAAAGAAACTGGTAAATTTAGTAAAAGAGATAAAACAACAGTATATCCTTTTCCTCCGGTAGAAAGAGAATATATTTTTACCACTTTAAAACTAATGGAAGATTTTCTTAAAGATAAAAAAGGCGAAGAAGATATTAAACAAGCATTAAGTACTGGGAATTTTAAACTTTTATACGAGTATGTTATTAAGCAAAGCTTTTTAAAAGGAGAACATCAAAGTAATAATAGCGATGGTAAATGGATTAAATATGAACAAGGAAGTGATTATAATATTTTAAGAGATTCACTTCAAGGCTATTATACTGGTTGGTGTACTGCTGCTGGTGAAAACTTTGCCAAAGACCAGTTAGCAGGTGGTGACTTTTATGTTTATTACTCATTAGATGAAAATGGAGAGGCTAAAGTACCTAGAATTGCTATTAGAATGGATGGTAAAGATAAAATTGGAGAGATTAGAGGTATTGCAGATAATCAAAATATGGAACCTGAAATGATGCCTATTCTTGAAGAAAAATTAAAAGAATTTCCTGATAAAGATAAATATCTAAAAAAAGAACATGATATGAAATTACTTACTTTAATTGATAAAAAGGTAAATAATAATATCGAACTTACTCTTGAAGAACTTAAATTTTTGTATGAAATAGATGATAAAATTAGTGGATTTGGTTGTGGAAATGACCCTAGAATAAAAGAAATCAAAAGTAAGAGAAACTGTAAAAAAGACTATGCTTATTTATTCAACATTAAAGAAGAAGACATTGCTTTATCACAAGAAGAATGGGAAAGTAATCCAGAAAAGTTTAAATTTTTATTTGGTGATTTGCATTTAAGTAGAATTACTAATGCTGATGGTCTTACTCTTCCTCGATATATATATGGGGACTTAATTTTAGACAATCTTATTAGTTCAGATGGACTTGTTTTTCCACAACAAGTCAATGGTAATTTAAATTTAAATAATCTTACTAGCACTGAGGGACTTGTCCTTCCTCAGTATGTTGGTAGAAATATAGGTTTAAACTCTCTTACTAATGCTGATGAACTTGTTCTTCCTCAGTATGTTGGTTGTGATATAGATTTAAACTCTCTTACTAATGCTGATGAACTTGTTCTTCCCAAAAGTATTGGTGGTAGTATATATTTAAACTCTCTTACTAATGCTGATGAACTTATTTTTCCCGAAAATATTGGTGGTGGTATATATTTAAGTTCTCTTGCTAATGCTGAAGGGCTTGTTCTTCCTGAAAGTATTGGTAGTGACATATATTTAAACTCTCTTACTAATGTTGATGAACTTATTCTTCCCAAAAGTGTTGGCAATAAGGTGTTTTTGGGCTATCTTACTAATGCTAAGAGACTTGTTCTCCCTGAAAGTATTGGTTATGGTATAATTCTTGGTCATCTTACTAATGCTGATGGGCTTGTTCTTCCTCATGGTTTTGATTTGAATAAACTAATTTGTCCCGATAACATTATAAAAGAAATAAGGAATAACCCTGATAAATATTATATGGCTCCTCCTAGTGAAGAAGATAAAAAAGGAATAAAAAGATAAACTTAAAATTGAAGACTACAGGCTTCAATTTTTTCATTAAAGACTTTAGGCTTTAATGATAGTAAAGAGATTACAAGCTCTTTACTAAACACTATAATATTTTATATACATTTGTTCGATATTTTTTATATTTTCTATTTACTTGATATTAAATATATGATATACTTTAAATGTGAAATATGGAGGTATAAAATGTTAGATTATATAATTATAGGGCTACTTATTGTAGTAATTATCTTAGTTATTATAGCAATTAGTAAGAATGTTAATGAAGGAAAAATTACTGAAAGACTTGGTAATTTAGAAACTACTACAGTTAAAGAATTATCTAGTTTTCAAATAGATATAATGAAAACAATGAATGACAATTTTAATGGATTAAATGAAAGAATGGAAAAGAAACTTAGTCAAATTAATGATAAAGTTAATGAGAGACTTGATGATAATTTTGCTAAAACGAATAAAACATTTACTAATATATTAGAAAGATTATCTAAAATAGATGAGGCACAAAAGAAAATTGATACTTTGTCTACCGATATTGTTTCTCTTCAAAGTATTCTTACAGATAAAAAGAGTCGTGGTATTTTTGGAGAAGTTAATCTTAAACATATTTTAGTTAGTATTTTTGGTGAAAAAAATGATAATGTATATAGACTTCAATATAGTCTACCTAATGGTACAATAGCAGATAGTGTTATTTTTGCTCCAGAACCTCTTGGAACAGTTGCTATTGATTCTAAATTTCCTTTAGAACATTATCAAAAAATGGTTGATAAAAATTTACCTCAAGTAGATAGAAATGCATATGAAAAGGCATTTAAAATGGATGTTAAAAAGCATATTGATGCTATTGCCAGCAAATATATTATACCTGGCGTTACTTCTGATCAGGCTATTATGTTTTTACCCGCTGAAGCTTTATTTGCAGAAATTAATGCTTATCATAATGATTTAGTAGAATACGCACATAAAAGAAGGGTATGGATTTGTTCTCCTACTACTCTTATTAGTACATTTACTATTATTGAAGTATTACTTAAGAATATGGAAAGAGATAAATATGCTAGTATTATACATGATGAACTTAATAAACTTGGTGTAGAGTTTTCTAGATATAAAGATAGATGGGATAAATTATCTAGAAGTATTGAAACTGTTAATAAAGATATTGAAAGCATACATGTTACTACTGATAAAATTAGCAAAAGATTTGACTCTATTAGTAGGGTAGAAATCAAAGATGAGATAGAACATAAATAAATATAAAACTCTTAATATTATTTCTTTATTTGAATAAATTTAAATGAGGGATATAATGGTAAGAGTTTTTTTCTTTTTATTTGGCTTTGGATTTATGGTTATTGGTCTTAGTTTTATTATTCTTTATCTGAATTTAATGACTATGGGGTATAATTTTGGTAATTATGTTAATTTTATTATAAGGGAACCGGAATGCTACTATAGTATTATAGGTCTTACTATTATGATTTTATCTATTACTATAAAAGGAGAAAAAGATATATGAGATTTATTTATGATATTGTAGTCAATTATGAAAATAATTTTTTTGAGTTTTATGAATGGGAAAAAGAAGATAATATTATTAATATAAAAAAAATGCCTTTATTTCTTGTTAATAACGAGACATATAAAATTATTAAATATGAAAGTGTTACAATAAATAGTGCATTTGTTGACAAAATAAGAGACAAAACTTTTGCCTACAATAAAATTAAAATAGGCCCTTCTTGTTTAATCACAAATGGTATGGAAGTTATCGGAATATTGTGTAATGATAAAGGCGAAGTTATAAAAAAAAGTAGTCTTCTTATAGATGAAGAAGATGAGATTTTGGAAGAGGCTGCTGATATTGATATTTATGATATTGATATTATAAAGAGAAAAAAAATTAATAGAAATAATATTAATAGACGAGAGGCAGAAAGAAGAGAATTTCTTATTAACTATATTAATAGTGAAAATAATAACTCTAATTTAAAATATTTGTATTATGATTATTTTGAAAAAGAAAATGAAGATATTTCTTTAATAAAGAAAGAACTCATTAACGAAATTAAACATAATTGGAATAAAAAGCTTAATAGTTTTTATGAAACCGCTAAAATTATTAATAGAATCAAAAATTAAAAAGCCCTAGTGGGCTTTTATTATTTATATTGAGACATATAATTATCATATTTGTCTTTTAATACTGTATCTTCAAATTTTAAATTAGCATTTTCTCTCATTTTATCTAAAACAACATAATAAAGATTTTTGTCATTAGAAATTTTTTCATCTGCTATTTCTTCCTTAATTTGATCTTTAATATCTTCAAGAGCAGGTTTTTCTTTTTGATCTATTCTATATACAATGTGATATCCGTAAGATGTTTTTACTGGTTCTTTACTATATTCACCATCTTTTAGATTTTTCATTTCATTTTTATATGCTTCTTCTAATGCAGCATTATATGATTTATATCCTAATTCTTCATAAGTAATTTTATCTTTATATTCTTCTTTTACTTCATCAAATGTTTTTCCTTCATCTAATTTAGATATTATTTCTTTAGCTAAATTTTCTGCTTCTTTTTTGTCATCATCTGATGCTGAAGAGTCTACTTTTACTAGCATATGCTTTGTATTGATATCACCATATACTTTGTCTTCATAATATTTATCTATTTCTTTATCTGTAACTTCATTTTCTGTATATTCTTTTACATATTTTGTTCTTCTATTATTTAATTTTAGATATTCTAAGAATTTCTTTTCTGTATTGAATCCATTTTGTTTTAAGAAATCTTCTTTAGACATTTTATAATATTGTTCATAAGCTTTGTAATAATTCTCTGCTTGACTTGTTACTTCATCATCCATTTCATCAGTATCGGGATATTTATCAGTAAGTATTTTTGTATCAAGTTTGTCTAATAAAGAACTAACTGAATATATATCTTTCATATCTTCATATAATTCATCTGCTGTAAGAGTCATACCATCTATTGTTGCTACTGGTTGTGTTCCATCTTTTAATGTAGCTATTCTATCTGGCCATATTAATACTACTACTAATACTGTTACTAAGATACCTCCTAATGCACCATAGATAGCTAAATGGTATTTGTCAAAGAATTCATAAAACTTAAATACTTTATCAGTGTCTTTATTTACTTTTTTCTTTGGTGCTACTTTTGCTTCTTCTTTCTTTATATTTTTTTCCTTTTTATTTTTTGTTTCTTTTACTTTATTATTTGTTTCTTTATTCTTTTTATTTTTCTTATCTTCCATATTTATCTCCTTTCTTAAGATACATTAATATAATAACAAAAATAGGTAAAAAATACAAGTTTATTTTTTAAATATGGTTAATTTACCATATTTTTTATTTATATTTTTTTATATGGTTTTTTTGCCTAACACCTTTTTTTTATTTTTCCATAAAATATTGTGAATAGAAAAAAAGGAGGAATGTATATGGGTAACTGTGGAACATGTGGTTCATCTGCTGCAATTGTTTTAGTTTTATTTATTCTACTTATAATTATACTAGGCGCTTGGATATAATAAAGGAGGTGCAAAAATATGTCTGGAAATAATTCATGTAAAGGAAGTAATGGCTTCTTAGTTGTAATTGTTTTATACATTCTACTTGCCATTATAATAGGTTCTGCTTTCTTTTGTTAAAATATCTTAAGTTAAGAAACTATCTTCGGATAGTTTTTTTGTATAATAAAAAGTAGGATGTCCTACTTTAATATATTATATATTTCCTCTACTGGTATTTTTTTTTCATTATTATATCTAGGTATTATATGTAAATGAAAATGTTTTACTTCTTGACCTAAGCCATTATTTTCCGCTAAAGATATTCCATCATAGTTTAATTTTTCTTTTAATAATTTTGCTATGTCTTTAGCTACTTTTAATACATGATATAAAGTTTCATCATCTATATCAAAAAAATCTTGATAATGTTTTTTTGGTACTATTAATGTATGACCGTTATGATTTGGATTAACATCTAAAAATACTTTTACTATATCATCTTCATATAAAGTATATGATGGTAATTCATTATTTACTATTTTACAAAATATATCCATTTTTATTGCCTCCATATTTAAGTATAACAAAAAAAAGAAAATAAATAAATATTTTCTTATGTGAATATCTGCGAATATTCATTATATTTTGTAAAGTAATGTCTTTTTTTATACAAAGTATTAACTTTTTTAATTATTTTTGTTATGATGGTAATAATAGAAAGAGAGGAATTATATGAATAAAGATATTACATTAATGGTTTTGGCCGCCGGAATGGGAAGTAGATTTGGAGGTCTTAAACAAATTGAACCTTTTGGTCCTAATGGTGAATTTATCATTGATTATTCTGTATATGATGCTATTAAAGCAGGATTTAATAAAGTTGTCTTTATTATAAAAAAAGAAAATTATGAATTATTTAAAGAAACTATAGGAAAGAGAATTGAAAAATATATTAAAGTAGAATATGCATTTCAAGAGATTAACAACATTCCTTCAGGATATAAACTTCCTCATGATAGAGTTAAGCCTCTTGGTACCGCTCAAGCTGTATTGTGTGCCAAAGATTGTGTTCATGAACCTTTTGCAATGATTAATGCAGATGATTTTTATGGAAGAGATGCTTTTGTACGTGCTTATAATTATTTATCTAATATAGATAAAAATTCTAATAACTATGGTATGATTGGGTATAAAACCGCTAATACATTAACTGAAAATGGCTCTGTTAAAAGAGGAATCTGTGAGACTAAAGATAATGGATATTTAATTAAGATTACTGAAAGTAAAGTGCATAGAGAGAATGGTACTATTATTGCAGAACCTCTTAGTGGTGATAAATCCTTCACAGTAAGTGATGATACTACCGTTAGTATGAATTTCTTATTATTTACACCGACAATTTTTAATTACATAGAAGAATTATTTCCTAAGTTTTTTGAAGATAATAAGGATAATTTATTAACTAGTGAATACTTAATACCGGAAGTACTTAGTTCTTTAATTGTTAGTGGCAAAGCTAGTTGTAAGGTTAGTTTAACTACCGCTAATTGGTATGGTGTTACATATAAAGAAGATACTCCTTCGGTAAAAAATGCTATTAAAGATTTAATTTCTAATGGAGAGTATGAAGAGAACATTTGGAAGTAATTATGTTAAATTATGTTATTTACAAAAATCTATTTAATTTTTAATTCTTATTTGGTATAATTAAGGTGTAAGAAAGGATGATGTATATGAAATACAATATTCGTGGAGACAAAATGGTAGTTACAGATGCTATCAAAGATTACACTGAAAACAAACTAAGTAGACTTGAAAAATATTTTAAGGATGATGATATTACCGCTAATGTTCTTACAAGAGTAAGAGGTAATGCTCAAATAGTAGAAGTTACTATTCCTACTAGTAAGTTTATTCTAAGAAGTGAAGAAGAAAGTGATGATTTATATGCTGCTATTGATTTAGTAACAGATAAATTGGAAAGACAAATAAGGAAGAATAAAACTAGATTGAATAGAAGCACTAAGGAGAGTGTCAAAGAATTTAATTTTGATTATGAAATAGAGACTAACGATGAAGATGCTAAAGAAAAAATCGTTAAAAGAAAAAATATAGAGATGAAGCCTATGGATGAGGAAGAAGCTATTTTAGAGATGGAACTTCTTGGTCATAACTTCTTTGTATATAAAGATATGGATACTAATAAAGTATGTGTATTATACAAAAGAAAAGATGGAAATTATGGTTTAATTGAAACTAAATAATATTTTAAGTATCAACAATTATGTTGATACTTTTTTTTATTTTCTGGTATGTCCACAAGTAATGTTAATAACTTAGAAAGTTTTAAAGACTTATGGCTTTAAAACTATTTTTTGAAGACCTTGGGCTTCAAAAACACCAGAGTGACTATAGGTACGAAGGTGAAACTATAATAAAATAAGGGAAATATTTAATATTTACTAGTTTTTTTCTTTAAAATATAGTAAAATACTATTTATAGGAGATGATTAAATTGTTTAAAGGTTTAAAGAAATTATTTGACAATGAATATAAAGAATTATATAAATTTGGAAAACTAGCGGATCAGATAGATGCTTTAGATGAAGAAATGAGTAAATTATCTGATAAAAAATTAGCTAGTTATACTGATAAATTTAAAAAGAGATTAGAAGATGGAGAAACTCTTGAAGATATTTTAGTTGAGGCTTTTGCTGTTGTTAGAGAAGCTGCTTATAGATGTACTGGTATGAAACCTTTTTACTGTCAATTACTTGGTGGACTTGCTATTCATTATGGTAATATTGCTGAAATGAAAACAGGTGAAGGTAAAACTCTTACTTGTGTACTTCCTGCTTATTTAAATGCTCTTGATGGAAGAGGGGTTCATATAGTTACTGTTAATGAATTCTTATCTACTAGAGATTCTGAATGGATGGGTAGTATATTTAAGTTTTTAGGTCTTACTGTAGGTCTTAACTTAAGAGAATTATCTTTCAAAGAAAAGCAAGAAGCTTATAATTGTGATATTTTATATAGTACTAATAATGAACTTGGTTTTGATTATCTAAGAGATAATATGGTAGTTAAAAAAGAAAATAGAGTTCAGAGACCTCTTAATTTTTGTATTGTTGATGAAGTTGACTCTATTTTAATTGATGAAGCTAGGACTCCTCTTATTATATCTGGTGGTGCTATGATGTCCGCTAATCTATATATTGATGCTGATAGATTTGTTAAACGTCTTAAAGAAAATGAAGATTATATTATGGATGAAAAAACTAAAGCAGTAAATCTTACTGATGAAGGTAGTAGAAAAGCTGAGGATACTTTCCATATTGACAATTTGTATGATATCAATAACACAGCTTTGGTTCATCATATTAATCAAGCTTTAAGAGCTAATTATGCTATGAGTTTAGATGTTGACTATGTTGTACAAGATGGTGAAGTTGTTATCGTAGATCAGTTTACTGGTAGACTTATGAAGGGTAGAGCCTTCTCTGATGGACTTCATCAAGCTATTGAGGCTAAAGAAGGTGTTAAGATTCAACAAGAAACTAAAACTCTTGCTACGATTACTTTCCAAAATTTCTTTAGAATGTATAATAAAATTGCTGGTATGACTGGTACTGCTAAAACTGAAGAAGAAGAATTTAGAAATATTTATAATATGTTTGTTATTCAAATTCCTACTAATAAACCAGTTATTAGAGAGGATGCTACTGATTTATTATATCCTGGTAAAAGTGGTAAATATAATGCTATCGTTAGTGAAATTGAAAAAAGACATAAAACTGGACAACCAGTACTTGTAGGTACTATTGCTATTGAAACTTCGGAATTACTTAGTAAAATGCTTACTAAAAAGAAAATTCCTCATGAAGTATTAAATGCTAAGAACCATGCTAGAGAAGCAGAAATTATTGCTCATGCTGGAGAAAAAGGTGCTGTTACTATTGCTACTAATATGGCAGGCCGTGGTACTGATATTAAACTAGGTGAAGGTGTTAAAGAACTAGGTGGTTTATGTGTTATTGGTAGTGAAAGACATGAATCTAGAAGAATAGATAATCAGTTAAGAGGTAGAAGTGGTAGACAAGGAGACCCTGGATTTACTCAATTCTATGTTTCTTTCGAAGATGATTTACTTGTTAGATTTGGTTCGGATAAATATAGAGGAATGCTTAATAATTTAGGCTTTTCTGGTGATATGGTTATTCAAAATAAGATGTTTTCTAAAACTGTTGAATCCGCTCAAAGAAAAGTTGAAGGTAATAACTTTGATATAAGAAAGCAACTTCTTAACTATGATGATGTTATGAATAATCAAAGAGAAATTATTTATGCTAAGAGAAATGAAATACTAGATAATGATTCTATTCACGAAAATATTCTTAACGACTTTAAAGATTATATTAGTGATATTGTTAATTCTCATTTAGTAGAAAGTAATAAGCTTAAAGAAAATGATTATAGTGAAATACTTGAAGCAGTAAATGAAAACTTACTTAGAAAATATAGAATTAACTTATCTGAAATTAATGGTAAACATCCTAGTGAGGTTATTGATATAATATATGAAAACGCTTTAAAGGATTATGAAGAGAAACTTGAAGATATTCCAGAAGAGGTTAGAAATGAGTTTGAAAAAGCTATATCTCTTAGAGTTATCGATAATTACTGGATGGAACATATTTCTACAATGACGCATTTAAGAGATGGTATTGGTCTTAGAGGTTATGCTAACACTAGTCCTCTACAAGCATATACAATGGAAGGATATCAGTTATTTGATGAAATGCTTGCCAGAATTAATAAAGATATTAGTGTTTATCTATTAAAATCTGAAATTAGACAAAATATTGAGAGAAAACAAGTTGCTAAGAATACTGTAACAAATGATAGCAAGGACCATGCTAAGGTACAAAAGAAAAGTACTAAAGTTGGTAGAAATGATTTGTGTCCATGTGGGTCTGGTAAGAAATACAAGAACTGTTGTGGTAAATAGCCCATAAAATAAAGGTTTGTGAGATTTTGAAAAGTTCAAAAAAGTGCTAAAAATAGCAAAATGTTTGC
>UQSR01000001.1 GCA_900543825.1 uncultured Mycoplasmatota bacterium | reverse complement strand
TTATCACCTATTCTATTACAATATTAATTATAAAATATTTTTTTAATTTTATCAATACCTATATATTACCATCTTTCAAATAATCATTATATTCTTTAGAACTAGTATCTTCAAATATAATTAATAAAGATAATTTATTATTATTTTGTTTATATAAAACTTTACTTATCTTACAAGTATTAACTCTTTTAAAATTTAAACTTCTTATATAATTAAATTCATATAAATCTAAATTTTCATCAATAACAATTAACTTATAAATATTTTCCCCATTCTTAGTATGATATAAATTTACATAATAATTCACCTTTATATTAGTATTATCTATTATTTTATCTTTATTAGTTCTTAAAAAACTACTAAGTACATAAAAGTTAGGATTATCTAAATCAACTATATTAGTTGTAGTTTTATTACTAAAATAATAACTCCCGTTATCAAAATTAAAACAATACTCATTTATTTTACATTCATAATATGTTATATTTTCCTCATTAAAAACATTTATATAGTTATCTTTATTATCATGTAAATTAATATTATATTTATTATTTTCTACTTTTATATAAGGACTTTTAAGTATCCCTTCATTATTTATATCTAATAGTTTATAGCCACTTTTAAGTTTAGTTTCAACTTGTTTATTTATTATTTCTATATTACTTTCATTACCTTCTTTAGTTTTATCAAATACATTTAATCTAAATAATATAGATATAGTAAATATAATAAACATTAATATTAAAGTTATAAATAATATTATTTTTGTTTTAATCTTCATTATAACACCCTTTCTATTTTAATATTATAAAATATTCAAAAATTTTTCCAACATATCTAAAATATCATTAAAAGAAATATTATTCGCATAATTATATTTGTTACTATATATTTTCCATTGTTTAATCATTAATTCACTATATCTTATTGAATTCATAATTTCTTTATAATCTTTAAAATAACTTAGTGAATCTCTCCTATCAAAGGTATTCTTAATTGCCATTTTTAAAATATTCATATCCATATCATTTTTTAGATATTTTAAAAAATAATATATATCATAAAAATCTTTCATCCTACTATTAAATCTACCTCTTCTTAAAACAGTTTCTATTTTTTCAGATAATATAGTTTCCATATTATAACTATTAATCAAAATGCTCCTGTCTTCAAAAGTTAAAGGGTACTTAAATTTTAATTGTCTTGGAGTGACTTTATCTCCCGTTGATATATCAATTTCTAGATTTACCTTTAGATTTTCAAATTTACCAACTATATGATATTTATTACCACCATACTCATCCTCTTGTCTTATATCAGTTATATTAATTAAATCAAATTTAACACTATCATTTATATCAATACTCAGTATTTCATTTAAAATTTTCATTACTTTTTCTTTAGAAACATCTATTCCAGTTATTGTAGTATCCATATCTTTTGTTGTTCTATTATCAATTCCAAACATTGCACTTAATAATAAACCACCTTTTAATATAAAATTATTTTTATATTTAGAAATTGAAATTCTTTCTAAAATTCTTTCAAACATAAACCTTTGCAAAACCTCATAATGTGTTAAATTATATTCATTTTCAATATTCTTGATTTTTTCTTTGAAATCACTATTATTTACCATTTCAACATCACCTCCACTATTGTATTAATTTTCTCATAAATATTAAAAATCTTTGCATATTCAAGTAATCTATCAATATCTTTAACATTACTTCTAAAATAATAATCAAGTACTCTATTTTGAAGTTCTAAATCAAACTCCTTTTCATCTCTTATCATATCACATATACATCTTTCTGCATTATAAACCTTCACTGGATTACCATAAGGACTAATTGTCTCAATTATACCTATTGGATATAATTTATCTGATACTCTGTGAACATTATAATTACCTCTTACTCTTTTATCTCTTGGAACAGTTATATCAATTTTCATAGGTGCTCTATTTGTTAGATTTAAAATATGCAATGCTGTATTATAAGAATAAACCACACTTTTATATTTTTTTTGTAAAATATAATACTCATCTTTAATTATATTTGTATTCATATATAAGCCACGATCAACTCTTTCAATAACTCGTTTGTTAATTAAAAATTTTATTGTAGGCTTACTTATTTTTAAATTCAAAATATCTTTTGTAGTAATATAACCATAATTATTTTCTAAAAAATTCAATACTTTTTCTTCACTTTTCATATAATTCTACCTTTACTTTCGTACCTACATTATAGCATTTTGTGGAACGAAAGTAAACTAGTTTATAATAAAAAATCTCACAATGTGAGTTCTTTATTATATTTTTTTAATGTCTAACACATCACTTATTAATATAGTTTCATTATCTATTGTAAGTAATTTATTTTTATCTCTTCCAATTAATGTATATTCTTTATCATTATCTTTAGTTGTTATAATAACTCTTGCTTTATAAATAAAACTACTACTATTAAAAATATCATCTATCTTTTTTCTAATTAATATATCTTTCATATTATTATCAATTATTTTAGTCTCATTATTTATATTATCTTTTCCATAATAAAATTCTTCATTATTTTTAACTATTCCAGTATTTTTATTAACAAATATATTAGGTAACTTTTTATTCATATTTTCCCCCTAGTAAAGTGTATGCTTGATTTATTAAAATATTAAAAAAAGAAACTTAAATTAAGTTTCTACTTTAAAGTTAATACTTTTCTGGCATCCTTTATAATTTCATAATAAGATTTGTAATCCCAAATAATTTCAAAGTATGAAGGATTAAACTCGTCACTTCTGCGGTTCATATCACCTAAATATATAAAGTAATTTTTGAAAAAATTATCAAAATTATTAACATTATCTTTCCAATATTCTGAACCAACTAATTCATTAATTAAATCATATCCCTCATCTGGTTCACACCAAAATTCACTTTGGAAGCGCACTTTAAGTAAATCATTTTCCTCATTGTTTATTAATTCTTGTTTAAATCTTTTTAAGAATATCTTTAATAATTCCTTTTGTTTTTGTTTTACTTCCTTATCAGTAGTATTTTTTGACTTTGAATAGACTTCTTGGCTTAACTCAAATAACTTCTTATCATATTTCATAAATAAAACCTCCCTTAGTAATTATTATTATACTTTTTTATATACTTCTAGTCAACCATTTTTAATTCCATATATTGGTTATTGACCATACAAACAAAAATATGTTATACTTAATACAAACAAAAGGTGGTGTTAAAATGAATGAAAGAAATATTTTATGTATTGATTTAAAAAGTTTTTTTGCTTCAGTTGAATGTGTTGAGAGAAATTTAGACCCGTTTACTACCCCACTAATCGTGGCCGACCCATCTAGAAAAGGTGGAGCGATTACTCTTGCAGTTACTCCGTATATGAAAACTCTTGGCGTACCTTCTCGTGGAAGAGTTTTTGAAATACCTAAGAATATCAAATATATTACTGCACCACCTAGAATGAGTTTGTATGTTAAGAAAAGTAAAGAAGTTATTAATTGTTTTTTAGATTTTGTAAGTAAAGAAGATATGCATGTATACTCTATAGATGAAGCATTTTTAGATGTTACAGATTACTTAAAATTATATAAGATGGATGACGTTACTTTAGCTAAAACTATAATGGCTAGAATCAAAGAAAAAACAGGTCTTACTAGTACATGTGGAATTGGACCAAACTTACTTCTTGCTAAAGTAGCACTTGATATTGAAAGTAAGCATAGTCCTGACTTTATTGCTAAATGGACTTATGAAGATGTTAAAACTAAATTATGGAATATAACACCACTAGATGAAATGTGGGGAATTGGTTCTAAAACTATGAAAAAATTAAATGATTTAGGAATATATAAAGTTGGAGATATTAATAAATATAGTAAAGACTTTTATAAAAAGAGATTTGGTGTACTTGGTGAAGAACTATACTTACATGCAAATGGAATAGATAATTCTAATATAAAAGATGATAAATATGAAATAAAGAATAAAAGTTACGGACTTAGTCAAATACTATATAAAGATTATACACCTGAAGAAGCTATACTAATTATTAAAGAAATGTGTGAAACTATTTGTAAAAGACTTAGAAATAATAAAAAAGTTTGTGGTGTAGTTGGTTTTGGTATAGGATACTCTAGAAATGTTGGTGGAGGATTTTATCATTCTAAAAAACTAAGTGAAAGTACAGATAATGAAAATGTTATTTTTAATGTATGTAAAAGCATATATGATTCTTACATAGAAGAAGAACCTATTAGAAAAGTTAGTATATCTCTAGGTAAGATAACTGATAATAACTATGTACAATTAAATTTATTTGAAGAAGTTAATGAAACTATTAATGAAATTCCAATAGTAGTTGATGAAATAAATAAAAAGTTTGGAGATAATGCTATTTTAAAAGCATCTAGTTTACTTAATTATAGTACAATAAAAATGCGTAATAAAAAGATGGGTGGACATAATAAGTAATGGGAGGATTTTATGCAAAGAAAAATGGTTAAATGGAAACCTTTTAATACATTACTTAAATATAAAGATATATTAGATATAGAAAGAAATAGAAGTTTAATAGATAAACCAGTTATTATGGAAGATAGAATTATTAAAATAGATAATCTTTTAAAAGATGTTAATGAAAATACTTTAGTTAAAGTTAAATACTTTAATAAAGGAGTGCTTTTCTATATAACAGGTAATATAAAAAATGTTAATGAAATAGAAAAATATATTCTAATAAATAATACTAGAATATATTATAAAAATCTTATTGATATAGAAATTATTTAATTAAAGAATCAATTACCATATTTTCTTGATAATCTACTAAATCAGGATACATTTTAAATAATGAATCTATATCTTTTCTTTCTCTTACATCATGTCCTAAAGAAGTAAAAGCACTTTTAGAACCCATTACTTGAAGTGATGTATCAACACATACAATACCATTAGAAGTATGTATTTCAACAAACCAGTGTCCTCCAAAAGAGCTACCTATCGTACCTACAAAATGCTTATTAACCGCATACACAGCTTCACTATAAATTCCTAATTTATCTAAAAGTAAAACCATTTCATAAGTACACGTTCTACATTTACCTCCAGTTAAATCAAGTCTAAATAAATCACTAAATGCTAAAGGACCATACCCTTCTATTCTAATTGGGGTTTTATCTTTTCTTATAATATTAACAAGTTCAGGTGAAAACTCTCTTATACTACTCCTATTATATAACTCATTAAAAATACTTTTAAACTCACTATCACTATTTAACAAATCATTTCTAAATTTATACATTATTTCCTCTACTACTTTCTAGGCTTTTACCCTTAACTATTATACTATTATTACTAGTATACTCTATATTAAATTCTTCAAAATCTAGTTTATCTAAAATAACATTAGGTATTCTAATAAGCCCCTTATTATTAATTACTTTAAATGTATTTGAAAGAATTATTCTTATAGTATTTCTTATATCTTTATCTTTAGAAAAAGATAACTCATTTATTTTAGAACAAATTATTAAAGTATTATTATCCACAAAAGTTAAATAAACTTCTTTTGGTAAATCAATATTTTTAGGTAAAACTAAATTATATTTGCTATCTATATACATATAATCACTCTTTCTAAATAAAATTATAACATAACATTATTTTATAGTCAAAATTCTCTTTTATTTTTAATAAAACATTGTTATAATTAAATTAAGGTAGGTGTGACATGAATATAGAAGAATTAAAAACAAAACTTGAAAAAGGAGAAACAGTAACTAATTTAGTAAAGTATTTTGATGTGTCAGAATTTGAATTATTTGGTTATATTAAAAAAATAAAAGATGATGGGCTTGATGTTATTAGTACCGGTAAAGGTGATAACATTAGGCTCATTATTAATTATCACCCAGATTATACTAAAGAAAATGTTTACAATATAACTGAAGATGTTGATGATATAACTAAATTTGCTGTTATAAGTGATACTAGATTTGGTTCTACTAATGAACAAATTTCCATATTAAATGACTTATATAAAAAATTCAAAAATGAAAATATTAAATACGTTATCATTGCTGGAAACCTTTTAGAAGGTGAATACAAAAATAAGGACATCTATGAGTATGGGAAGAGTTTAATAAGTAATACAGCTCTCGGTCAAGCAAATCATTTTATTGAATACTTTCCTAAAGTTGATGGTATTACTACTCTATTTATTACTGGAAAATGTGATCATACTTGGAGTAAAGAATTAAATATTGGAGAATATATTGAAAATAATAGAAGTGATTTAATATATTTAGGACCAAAATCTGCTAATGTTAATTTTAATAAAGTTAATTTTAGAATTGAAGCATTAAAGAAACAAGGAGAAAGTTATACAATTGCATATCCTCCTCAAAAATATGCAAGAAGTCTTGCCAGTTATGAAGACTATGATGCAATATTTTTAGGTGGAACACTAACTGCACAAGAGTTTCCTACTATTAGAGATACTAGAATGTTTACTATTCCTTCTTTAGTTGCAAGAACTCCTAAAATGAGAAACTTAAGTCAACAAAATACAATTGGTGCTTATACTTTTCATTTAAGTTATAATAAAAATGGTAAAATGAAAAGTCTTACATCAACTTTAATACCATATTATATACCTAGTAAAGAAACGTATATTACTTTAAAACCACTTGTTATAACTAGTGATAAAAAAGTTAAAGAAATTAAACCTAAAAAAGATAATTTAACACTTAAATTGGATAATATTTATAAATATATTAAGAAAGAAGAAAGTTTTAATGATTTAATGAATAAACTTGGTGTTAACGATAAAGAATTAATGGGTATTATTGATTTATTAAATCAAAGAGGAAAGAATATTGAAATTATAGATATTGATGATGAATTAATTGTTAAAAAGAATTTTAAAAAATCAAAAAGTATATATATTAAACCACCAAAAGAAGAACTTCATAAAAAAGAATTTTTAGTTGTAAGCGATACACATTATGGTAGTATTTATAGTGAACCTTCTATGGTAAACACTTCAGTTTTCGAAGCATATAACCGTGGTATAACTGATATCTTTCATGTTGGAGATATAACTGATGGAGACTATAGTAGAATTAGACCAATACATAATTATGAAGTATTTTTGTATGGTGCGACTGGACAACTTGAGTACACTTTAGACACCTTACCAAAATATCCTGGAATGAAATGGCACATTATTACAGGAAGTCATGATCAGACACACTTATTTAATTATGGAGTTGATATAGGTAAAGAATTAGAAAAAAGAAGAGATGATATTGAATTTTTAGGACAAGATAGAGGATTCTATTATTTTGATAATTGTAAAATGGAGTTATTTCATCCAGGTGGAGGAACTAGTAGAATATTATCAACTAAACCACAAAATGGAATTGATGGAATACCTTCTAAAACAAAACCTAAAATTAGTTTAAGGGGACATTATCATAAATCATATTATATGTTATATAGAAATGTTCATACATTCTTATGTCCATGTAATGTTGATACTAGTTCATTTATGATGAAAAATGAAATACCTAATTTAATGGGAAATTATTTTATCACTATTTGGTATAATGATAATGGAGACATTGAATATTTAGAACATGAACCAATGATATTTACTAGTAATGATGTTATAAAAGATGATTATAAAAATCCTAAAAAATATATTAAAAGGAAAATTAAATAAAAATATTTTAAAAAAGGGTTGACATAGGCACTTGTTTTATGGTACACTTTTAATGCTTGATTTAATCAAGTGCCTACCGTTGGGGAATTGGCTCAGTTGGCTAGAGCACCTGCCTTGCACGCAGGGGGTCGCGGGTTCGAGTCCCGCATTCTCCACCAATGAAAAAAATCAAGTCCTTATGGACTTTTTTTGATATAAGGAGAGTTATTTATGGAAAAAGAAAAATTTTTATCATCAGTTTATTTAATTATTAGAAACAATGAAGGAAAAATACTTTTACAAAGAAGACAAGGTACTAAATTATGGTGTGGATTTCTTGCTCTACCTGCAGGACACATTGATGAAAACGAAAACCCTTATGAAGCAGTTATTAGAGAAGCTAAAGAAGAACTAGATATTAAAATAAATATTAATGATATAATAGATACATTTGTAGTAGCAAGAAAAAATAAATCCCTTATGCCCTACTATGATGTTTATTTTGAAATAAGTAAATATGAAGGAACTATTAAAATTAATGAACCAAATAAATGTGAAGAAATAGTTTGGTGTGATATAAATAATTTACCTGAAGACATGATAGATTTTGAAGTAACTGCAATAAATAATAATCTAAATGGAATTAAGTTTAGTGTAGTATATGCTGATAATGAGAAAAAATTAACTTTATAAAAAAAGCCAGTTTTAATAAACTGGTTATTTTAATATTTAAATACTTCTATAAATATATTGAATGCTACTTTTAAAGCATCATGTCTTACCATATTATTCTCTATAATAAAGTAGTCATCTTCTATAAGATTAACATTAGTTAAGTTTTCTCTATCTAAAACCACTTGTTCTTTTTGTTCACTAGTTTGATACTTCTTTAATACATCTTCATCTATTTTCTTATTATTAGCAATTACTACATCTATCTTTTTCTTACCTAAATAAGAATTTAATAAATTTACATGATCACTTACTGTAAAATTATCAGTTTCTCCTGGCTGTGTAACCATATTAGATACATATATTACTTTTGTTTTAGAATTATCTATAGCATCAATAATTTCTTTATTTATTAAATTAGGTATAATACTTGTAAAAATACTACCCATACTAAGTATTACAGCATCACTTTCTCTTATTTCTTTAATTGCCTGCGGAGTTATAATAGGTTCTTCTTTATAGAAAACCTTTTTTATTCTTTTAGGACTAGAAGTTATTTCTTTTTCTCCTTCTATAATACTTCCATCTTCCATTAAAGACATTAACGTAACATTATCTTCTGTAAGTGGTACTACTTTACCTTTTAAATTAAACACCTTAGAAAGCGCTTCTATTCCATCACTTAAATTACCAGTAATTTCTTTAGTTGCAGTTAATATTAAGTTACCAACAGTATGTCCATTTAAATCACTATAAGTATTAAATCTATAATTAAATAATTTTTCTACTAATGGTTCTGTTTCACTAAGTGAAATTAAAACTCTTCTTATATCACCCACTGCAGGTGTATTAAATTCTTCTCTAAGTTTTCCAGTAGAACTACCATTATCACAAACATTAACAATTGCAGTTATATCTAAAGGAAACTTTTTTAATCCTTGTAAGAGTACTGAAAGTCCAGTTCCTCCCCCTAAGACTACTACTTTCTTATTCATAAATCCCCCATGTTATTTTATATAATATGCATAATACTCATCAAATGTTATATTCTCATTATGTATTATTCTAGATATATTAGTTCCAACATATCTTAGTCTCCATGCATCATAACTAAATCCAGTAATACCCTCTTTATCTTTAGGATACCTTAATATAAATCCATATTTATAAGCATTTTCTAGAAGCCAAGTATGTTCAGGACTATTCTCCATATCTTGTCCTTCAGTATATAGTGGTTTAACCACTACACTAAGTCCTGTTTGATACTCAGAGTGTCCAGCCCTTGCTGCTACTTCATCAGCATAATCTTGTCCACTACTACTTTCTATTTCATCATATGCTTCTAATTGATCTTTATAACTTCTATAACCTTGAGTCACTATTAAACTATAACCTTTTTCTTTAGCAGCATCAATTAAATTAGTTAACTCATCATATATTACAGAACTAACTTGTTTACCTTGATATCCATAAGTTGCACTTACATCTATCAAATCATCTGGTATATAATCTTCACTCAATTTATAAAATTTATTTACAAGCATACTAGTTTTTTTAGAAGTATCAGTATCAATTATAGTTTTATACCAACCCATACTAGCATTAGTATTAACTTTAGCAACAACAGTTGTTAAATTACTTTCACTACTTTCAGTTATATAATCTAAATATTTATCTAAGTTTTTAAATATAAAATACTTTTCTTTCATTAACTTAGTTATATTAACATTATATTTATGTTTTAAAATAGTATCTATTTCTTCTTTTTTTAATTCTTTTATTAAACTAATTTCATTTGCTGTATAACCTATTTCACTTAGTTTATAATCTGTAGTCTTTCTTAAATTATTTTCATCTATTAAAGACTTAATACCAAATATAACTACTAACAAAATAACTAATATAATACCAATAAATACCCCTAGTTTTTTAACATTTAATCTTCTTTTAACCACTTTCTATCTCACCCTATGTATATTATAACCAATATTTAACAATTTAACAAGTAAAAAAATGTACTTTTAATTAGTACATCTTAATATTGTATTCCCCATATAACTAGTTCTTTAGCAGGTTTACCACATATAGCACATTTTCCTGTTATTAACTTTTCATTTTCTAATATACATCTAGATTTAATTGAAGTTTTATCTTTTAGTTTTACTTCACATTCACTTCTTCCACACCAATCTGCTTTTATAAATCCTGGATGTTCTTTTATAATACTTTCCATCTCACTCATTGTACTTGCTTCAAATGTAAGAGCATTCATTCTTTCTAAGGCCTTATTATATAGGTTATCTTGTATATCAGTTAATAAAAACTTAACTTTATCTATTACTTCATTAATATCAACACTTATTTTTTCTCTAGTATCTCTTCTAACTAGTGTTACTTTTTTATTTTCTAAATCTCTTTTACCTATTTCTATTCTAATAGGTGTTCCATTTACTTCACTTTCAGCAAATTTAAATCCTGGAGTTTTATCACTATCATCTACTTTAAAAGTTATATTATTTTCACTTAATTTACTCTTTATTATTTCTATTTCACTACTTGTTAATATATCATTTCCAATTGGTATAATATCTACTTTTATTGGTGCAATTTTTGGTGGAAGAACTAATCCATAATCATCTCCATGTACCATTATAACAGCACCTATCATTCTATTTGATGTACCCCATGATGTTTGATAAGCATATTCTTGTTTATTATCTTTATTTAAGAATTTTATGTCATATGCCTCACTAAATTTTTGACCAAAGTAATGACTTGTTCCACTTTGAAGACATACTCCATTATGCATTAAAGCCTCAATTGTTAAAGTATACTCTGCTCCTGCAAATTTTTCTTTTTCTGTCTTTTTACCAGATACAACTGGTACTGCTAAATATTCAGTAAAGAATTTTTTATACATATTTAACATATCATGTGTTTCTTTTTCTGCTTCTTCACAAGTTGCATGTACAGTATGTCCTTCTTGCCAAAAGAATTCTCTACTTCTTAAAAATGGCCTAGTTTCTTTTTCCCATCTAACTACACTACACCACTGATTTAACTTTAATGGCAAATCTCTATAAGACTTTACTACTTCATGAAAGTAATCACTAAACAAAGTCTCACTAGTTGGACGAACCGCTAACTTCTCTTCAAGTGGTTTACTTCCTCCAATTGTAACCCAAGCTACTTCAGGTGCAAACCCATTAACTAGTTCTCCTTCTTTTCTAAGTAAGTTTTCTGGTATAAACATAGGCATCATTATATTTTTGTGTCCCATTTCTTTAAATAGTTTATCCATATTTTCTTTAATACTTTCCCAAAGAGCACATCCATTTGGTTCAAAAATAATACACCCTTTTACATTTGAATATCTTGCAAGTCTTGCACTTTCTACTACATCATTATACCATTTTGCAAAGTCAACATCTCTACTAGTTATTTTATTATTTTTCATATTCCCTCCAAACAAAAAGGTAGTACTAAAAGGACGAAAATCCGTGGTACCACCTTAATTTATTCTCTAACTTTTAACGGTAGTTAACCGAAAATATTTTTATATTTTTCTTCAGAAAGTAGGAAAATTTACTATTATTATTAGTTTTCACCAAACACTAATTCTCTACAAATAAGTTTGTAAATTTATTCTTTCATCACAAGATTTATAATTAAATTTTATCATTTTTTTCTTAAAGTTGCAACATAATTATTAGATAAATTTCCTTGTACTCCGTAAACTTCATTAATTTCATAATTATTTTCAGAAAATCCTTCAAAAAAATCACTATTTTTATTCCATACATAGTTTGCTTGTATTACACCTTTATCATTCATGTGTTTAAAGCATTCAATCATAATTTTATTGTACTCTTTTATATTAATTCCTAGAAAACTATACACATTTGATAAGAGCATCAAATCATAGTCATATTCTAAATCTTTTATAAGTTCTGGAAATGTATTTATTATTGTAACAGGTATATTTGTATAATTTAACATTTTCTTTAATAAGTTATAATTTCCTTCATCTAAATAAGGTATTACTCTTCCAGTATGAGTATTTTCATTTCTTTCAAATCCTATTACTAAATATGTTAGTTTATTAAGACCTAGTTTAAAATTTATATCAAAGAATCTTCTAATATCTTTATTTAGATAACTTCTAATCTTCATATAAATATTCTCATTTTTCATATTTGAATTAATAAAGAATTCTATAAACTCATTATATGAAAGACATTTAATAGCAGTATATTTAAACATTAAATATAATTTGCTAGTTGGATTCATATCAAAACACACTACTTCTTTAGCACCATATAAAATGCTTGAAAAAAATTGATCCCCACTTCCTATAACTGAAAGAACTTTTTTATCAGTAAAGTCATATAGTTCTTGATAACTAGTTAAATTTTCATTACTAAATTTATATACTTTATTCATTCCAATTACCTTTTTTTAAACATTTAATAGCATTTTTTTCAAAGTTATTATATTTATCATATTCTTCTTTTAATATTTCTTTACTATATATTTCTTTTTCTGTTAAATCAGTAGTTAATCTAAGTATTCTAGATAGTCCAAAATTAGTTAGTACTTCTTCCTTGTGTATTATTAAAGTGTTTTTTCCATATTTAGTAATTTCTAAATTAAAATATGCAAATCCATTTTTAATATTTAGAGTTCCAGTAAATGTTCTATTTTGAGTAACACTTTCATCTGTTACAAAGTATACACCACTTAAATAATAATTACTATATGTACTTTGTTTAATTTTTAAATCGATTAAAGTTGCAGTTAAATTATCGTTTCTATCAAATTCACTTGTATTAAGTATCATGTTTAAAATATTTTTAATTGTTTGTTTTTTAATATTATTATGTTTAGTTTCTAAAGTAAAACTATTTTCAAATAAAGTTTTCTCTTCATTATTCATAAAACCCCTCCATATGTACTACAATTGTACCACATTTAGCACTTTTTGTCAAATTATTCAATAAAAATCTCTGAGTCACATGGTATTCAGAGTTAATTTGCAAATTATTTATATATTAATAAAAAATAAAACCTCGTAAACACGAGGTTAATAATCTATATGGTCGGGAAGACAGGATTTGAACCTGCAACCACTCGGTCCCAAACCGAGTGCTCTACCAAGTTGAGCCACTTCCCGATATTATGGCGTCCCCAAGAGGAGTCGAACCCCCAACCTTTTGATCCGTAGTCAAACGCTCTATCCAGTTGAGCTATGAGGACAATATCGTCCTGAAAAATATATTTTAAAGCTCAGTTAGCTTTTTAAAGATGGTGGCTTCAGTTGGAATCGAACCAACGACACCAAGATTTTCAGTCTTGTGCTCTGCCAACTGAGCTATGAAGCCACAATGGCGGTTCCGACGGGAATTGAACCCGCGATCCCTCGCGTGACAGGCGAGTGTGATAACCGCTACACCACGGAACCATTGGTTGCGGGAGAAGGATTTGAACCTCCGACCTTTGGGTTATGAGCCCAACGAGCTACCAGGCTGCTCTATCCCGCGATATTAACAATAAATGGCGGAGGAAAAGGGATTCGAACCCCTGCGCCGCTTTCACGACCTCCTGGTTTTCAAGACCAGTCCCTTCAGCCAGACTTGGGTATTCCTCCAACATAGATGGTGCCTGAGGTCGGACTTGAACCGACACGAGGGTTAAATCTCGCAGGATTTTAAGTCCTGTGCGTCTACCTATTCCGCCACTCAGGCAATACCAACATTTCTCGTTGACTAGTTAATTATATAACATTTTTTCATATTTGACAACCTTTTTTTGTAATTTTAATGAAAAAATATTGAATTTTTATCACATTTGTTATATACTATCATTGTATCCAAAGAAATGCGCCCATAGCTCAACTGGATAGAGCGTTTGGCTACGGACCAAAAGGCTGTGGGTTCGACTCCTACTGGGCGCACCATAATATGTATGAAATCTCCTTCTTAAAGGAGTTTTATTTATACATTATACTATCAAAAGGAGGAAATATGATAACATTTGAAGACTTTGCAAAAATAGATATAAGAGTTGGCACAGTATTAGAAGCCGAACTAAATAAAAAAGCAAAAAAACCAGCTTATAAACTAAAAATAGACTTTGGTAATGAAATAGGCATCAAAAAAACATCCGCTCAAATAACAGACTATTACACACCTGATGAATTAATCGGCAAACAACTTTTAGCGGTAGTAAATTTTCCACCAAAGCAAATTGCAGACTTCATCTCTGAAGTGCTAATATTAGGAACATATTCAACTGGCGGTGTAATTTTAATAACCCCCGATAAAAAAGCTCAAAACGGCGACAAGTTAGGCTAATAGATATACAAAAAAATGTATATCTTTTTATTTTATAAAATAGCCATTACATCTAGAACCTTTATAATCATAAAGAATATAATAATTATGAATTGGAGGTTAATATGAAAAGAACAATAGTTAGTCTAATACTATTCATAATAGTATTAGCAGTAACAATATTAGGTGTCTATAGAAATAAAGATAACACTAAAGAAGATCTTACCAAACTAACCGTAGCGGAAGTAGCTCATAGTATCTTTTATGCACCACAATATGTAGCCATAAGTGAAGGATACTTCGAAGACGAAGGAATAGACATAGATCTAATACTAACACCTGGAGCGGATGCCGTAACTGCAGCAGTTCTATCAGGAGACGCTCAAATAGGATTTTCCGGTACAGAAGCAACTATATATGTATATAATGGTGGCGAAAAAGATTATCCTATGGTATTTGCTGCCCTAACAAAAAGAGATGGTTCATTTCTTGTATCTAGAGAAAAAATAGATAATTTTACTCTAGAGGATTTAAAAGGAAAAACAGTTATTGGAGGAAGACGTGGCGGTATGCCCGAAATGACATTTGTTTGGGGACTTATGCAAAATAACATCGACCCAACAAAAGACTTAAACATAGATACATCAGTAGCTTTTGCAGCCATGGAAGGAGCCTTCATAGGAGGTAATGGTGACTTTGTTACCCTATTTGAACCAAATGCTACTTCTGTAGAAAAGCAAGGTTTAGGACACATTGTCGCATATGTAGGTACCCTTGGAGGAGAAGTACCATATACCGCATATAACGCTAAAAAGAGCTTCATTGAAAATAACGAAAGTACCATACTAAGTTTCTCCAAAGCAATAGATAAAGGATTAAAATTCGTTGAAGAAAAATCACCAGAAGAAATAGCTAAAAGTATAATATCTTACTTTCCAGATACAAAATTTGAAGACTTGACTACTATGATTCAAAGATACAAAGAAAATGATGCTTGGCGTGATACCATTGCCATAAATGAAACCGAATGGACTCATATTCAAGACATCATGAGAGCATCAAATGAATTAACAGAATATGTTCCATATGATAAACTAATATATGGAAAATACTTCAGTAAATTCAAATAATGATATATTAACAATCAAAAAACTATCAAAAATATATCATACAAATAAAAGTGAAATACCTGCTATTAAAGATTTAAATTTAAATATCAAAGAAGGAGAATTTGTAGCTATCGTAGGACCATCCGGTTGCGGCAAAACTACCCTTCTTTCAATTTTATGTTCATTAGAAGAAAAATCGCAAGGAGAAATAATATACACGCAAGGAAAACAAAAAATGGGCTATATGCTTCAAAATGACACCCTATTTCCTTGGCTAAATATTTTAGATAATACCCTATTAGGACTAAAAATAGAAAAAAATATTACCAAAGAAAATATCCAAAAAGTAACAAAACTACTAGAAACCTATGGCTTAAAAGACTTCATAAAAAAATATCCAAACAATTTATCCGGAGGAATGAGACAAAGAGTAGCGCTAATAAGAACATTAGCAACAAATCCCGATATACTACTGCTCGACGAGCCCTTCTCTGCTTTAGATTATCAAACCCGCCTAGCAGTATCAGATGATGTATGGAAAATAATAAAAAAAGAAAAGAAAACAACTATTATGATAACTCATGATATTGCCGAAGCAATTTCTATGGCGGATCGCATAATAGTATTAACGAATAGACCTTCTAAAGTAAAAAGTATTTATACTATAGAAATGAAAAATAAACAAAACCCAATAAACAACAGAAAACAAAAAGAATTTCAATACTACTATGATAAAATATGGAAGGATATTGATATAAATGTTTAGTAAAGAACACCAAAAATACATAAGAAAAAATAAAACCAAAAAACTATTAATAAAAACATTTAGAATACTATTACTACTAACTATTATATTAACATGGGAATTATTAGCCAAATATAATATCATCAATCCTTTTATATCATCTTCACCAAGTAGAATATTAAGTACCATAATAAGTCTATATAATAAAGAAGATTTATTTATTCATATATGGGCAACAATCTATGAAACAATAATATCATTTTCCTTAGGAACAATACTAGGTATTATAATAGCCATAATACTATGGTGGAATGACTTTCTATACAAAGTAATCGATCCATATTTAACAATAATAAATAGCCTACCAAAAGTAGCTATAGGGCCAATAATAATAATATTTTTTGGTGCTAATATCAAATCAATAATAATAATGGCTTTATTAATTTCCCTAATAGTAACAATTATAACCGTATATAATGGATTTATCGAAACAGACAAAAACAAAATAAATCTATTAAAATCATTTAAAGCAACTAAATATCAAATATTCAAACTAGTAATCTTACCAAGTAGTTATAATACAATAATAAGTTCCCTAAAAATAAATATAAGTATGACCTTAATAGGAGTAATAATGGGTGAATTTCTAGTATCAAAACAAGGAATAGGATATCTAATAACCTATGGATCTCAAGTATTTAATTTAAATCTAGTAATGTCAGGTATCATAATATTATTAATAGTATCATATCTTATGTATCTAATAGTAAGTTATATAGAAAAAATACTAATTAAAAAAGATTAGTATTTTTTATCGTATATATATAGATTAAAATTAATAAAATAAATTAAGGTGATATGCCAATGAAAAAATATAACAAACTACTTTTATTAGCGGTAATATTAATAAGTTTATTTGGTCTTCTAATGATATATTCATCATCAAATATTTGGGCCGAATATAAATATAATGATCCATATAAATACCTAAAATCACAAGCCATATTTCTAATAATTGGATACATATTAATGATTATCATAAGTAAATTCCCATATCAAAACTATAAAAAGTTAGCTAATATAATATTTTTAACATGTACTATAATGCTTATTTTAGTATTAATTCCCGGTATTGGAACTGTAAGAAATGGTAGTAGAAGTTGGTTTGGCATAGGTTCTTTAGGACTACAACCATCAGAATTTGCAAAATTAGGATTAATAATATTCACATCCAAATACCTAGCCAACAATACTAAAGAACTAAAAAATATAAAGAAAGGTGTCCTTCCTATTTTAGGTGTTCTCCTTTTAATATTTGGTTTAATCATGTTAGAACCAGACTTTGGAACTGGCGTAGTAATCGTAATGACCATCATTGTATTACTATTCATAAGTGGTGTAAAAATGAATTTCTTTATAAAAATAGGAATTTTAGGATTAATAGGAGTAATAGTTCTAATTTTAATTGCCCCATATAGATTAGAAAGAATAGTATCATTCATAAATCCATGGACTGATCCACTAGGAAGTGGTTTTCAGATAATTCAAAGTCTTTACGCCATTGGTCCAGGAGGTTTATTAGGACTAGGATTTGGCAATTCAATTCAAAAACACTTCTACTTACCTGAACCTCAAACAGACTTTATATTTGCCATAATAAGTGAAGAATTTGGTTTCTTAGGAGTATTAATAGTAGCGACATTATTTATAACTATCATTTACTCGGGATTAAAAATATCAATGAAATGTCAAGATAATTTTGGAAAATTCCTATCATTTGGTATAACGTTTGGATTAGCTTTTCAAACTATATTAAATCTTATGGTAGTAGTAGGACTTCTTCCTGTAACAGGAGTAACATTACCATTTCTATCTTATGGTGGTAGTAGTCTTCTAATAAGTTTAATAAATATGGGAATATTATTAAATATAGATAAAAATTCATAAATATCCTAGAAAGCCTATAGTCTTTCTAGGTTCTTTTTGCCTGTAGTCAAAAAGAAAACAATATTATAAAAAGCAGGAATAATCCTGCTTTCTTAAAGCCATACGCCATATATAAGTGCTAACATACAAAGTATAAATCCAACTATCCAAAATAACTTAACAATGTCATTTTCTTTCCAACCAAGTCTCTCAAAATGATGATGAATAGGAGTCATTAAAAATACCCTTCTCTTCAGTAATACGACTGAAGTAATTTGAATAATAACAGTTAAAGTTTCTATAACAAATACACCACCAATAACCGCAAGTGATAATTCATGTGATGTCAAGATAGCAATGGTAGCCATAGTAGCTCCCAAAGTCAGGCTACCAGTATCACCCATAAATACCTTAGCGGGATTAGTATTATATACCAAAAATCCCATAATAGCTCCCACTAATACAAAACAGAAAATACCCATATCAGCATTACCTTCAATCCACCAACTACCCATTGATATAAGACCAAAGGCCAAAAAAGCAATTGCGGATAATCCACCAGCCAAACCATCAAGTCCATCAGTTAAATTAACTGCATTAGAAGAACCAACTAGCATAAATAAAATAAATACTCCATAGAACCAGCCTAGATTCCATTCAATACCTAAAGCAGATATTCTAAGATAAGAATCACCATCAGTAAATTCTCTAAATAATATATAAAAGACAAGTGCTACAATTAATTGTAAAAATAATTTTTGAAATTGCGTAAGTCCCTTATTAGCCTTTCTCTTTAGACTTATAAAATCATCTAAAAATCCAATAAGAGCATAAGCCAAAAATACAAATAAAACAATAACCAAATTAACGGAATACTCTATTTTACCAGTAAGTAATAAAAATAAAGTAATACAAAAAGTTGGTATAATAAATATAAGTCCTCCCATCGTAGGAGTACCAGCTTTACTTCTATGAGCCTCAACATAAACATTAATTCTCTGTCCAGCTTTAAGCTTCTTTAAAAAAGGAATAGCAACAAGTCCGAATAAAGTAGCCACAATAAAGCCTAGCATAAGTGCAAATAACGATTTAGTTAATGTAAGCATTCTAACTCCCCATTTCCAAATATATTCTAAATATATTATATCACAACTAATAAAAATAAAATAGTATCTTTTTTATTATTTTACAATACAATGTAAATAACTATTTATTATATTTATAAACAATCTTTTTAGCTCTATAAATTTGATTAGAAGTCAAACTATCAATATAATTCATAGGATTAATATTATCATCAGAAGAATAAATACTATTAAAACATTTAAGTAAAGAACCATCAATTCCTAATCTATCTAAATAGTCAAGATAACAATAAAACTCCTCTATATCCATATTATTAACATTATCTCCATATAAAAAGTTCAAAATAATCATAATATAACAATATAAATCAGTATTGTAATTAACTTCATATTTAACAAAATAAGGATTATAATCTTCAATAATATATTTATCTGTATGCAAATAACTAAATAAAGACCCAACTTGTAAATAACTAGCTATCGGACTAATAGAATCAATCTTTGCGTCATCTAAATCAATAGTATATAACTTCTTATTAGAAACAATAAAATTATCTTCGTGTAAATCCCCTAAACAAAAATCACTAAGTAAAGGATTTTCTCTCATATGCCTCATTTCTTCTAAAGTATTACCTATATAAGATAAATATATCTTTTTATCACAAATATTAATATTTTTATCTTTTAATACATCGCCAAGATTATTACCATTTATATAATCAATAGCCATATATAAATCCTTATTATCAAGTAATACCAAAAATTCTGGAATAACAAAATTACTAGGCATTAAATTTTTATATCTATTTAAAAATAAAACCTTACTAATAACCTCATCATATCTAATAGGATCAATTTTTTTAAGAACCATCTTTCTATTAAAATAATTAACTATTTTCAAATATCCCGAAGTATTATAACTATCTAATGTTATATTACTAGTAATCTGCTTACTTGACATATTAATAATATCCATATATCCCCCTAAAACGCCCTATATTATAACATATAAATAACAAAAGTTCAAATTACTAGCCTAAATATAACCTAACCTTCTCGCCCTCAGCAATTCTACTATCGCTATCAGGGGACTGATTAACAACAACATCTCCACTACCACTATATTCAACAGAAAAACTTTTAAGCATCGATGTAGCCTCTTTTTTAGATTTGCCGACAACATTTGGAACAGTATAATATTTTTTATCATACCATTGGTATTTCTTTTCTGTACCACCATCCTGTTTTTCTATATTAAGACTTGTAATAGCATCTTCCATAATATTTTTAACAATAGGAGCACTAACAGTACCACCATATTGTGTAACTCCTTTAGGATTATCAATTGCAAGATATACCACTATCTTAGGATCATTAGCAGGCAAAAAACCAATAAAAGATACTATATAATTACCTTGCATATAAATACCATTATTAACCTTTTGCGCAGTACCAGTTTTACCACCAACTCTATAACCATCAATATAAGCATTACGACCAGTACCAAGCGAAACAACCGATTCTAAAGTCATTCTAACCTTTTCACTAGTATCCTTAGTAACAATATTATCTCTAACAATAGTAGGTTTAACCTCTTTAATAATTTGACCATTCTCATGATAAGCCACTCTTTTAACAATATATGGTTTATATAAAGTACCACCATTAATCGCCGCACTAACCGCTACTACTTGCTGTAAGGCAGTAACACTAACTCCCTGTCCAAAAGCAGTTGTAGCAAGTTCAACAGGCCCAACTTTATCTAAAGAAAACAAAATACCAGTGGCCTCACCATTCAAATCAATACCAGTCTTCTTACCATAACCAAATTTATTAATATAATCAAATAAAGTTTCTTTCCCCAATCTATTACCAAGCTCAACAAACCCAGGATTACAAGAATTCTGTACAACCTCAAGAAAAGTCTGACTACCATGACCACCATGCTTCCAACATTTAATTCTAGCGCCATCAACATTAACACTACCACCATCATAAAAAGTATCTTTAAGTAAATCAACTTTTCCTTCGTTAACTGCAGCACTCAAAGTAAGAATTTTAAAAGTACTACCAGGCTCATAACTAGCCCATATAGCCATATTCCTATTAATAGTCTCAGTATCATAATCTTTATAACTATTAGGATTAAAATTAGGTCTAGAACTCATACCTAAAATCTCTCCCGTATTAGGATCCATAGCAATAGCCCAGGCACCATCTGGATTATATCTCAAAACAACATTATCAAGTTCCCTTTCAATAGATGATTGAATACCATAATTAACAGTAAGATAAATATCAAGACCATCCTCAGGTTCAACATAAACTGAATTTCTCTCTAAATTATTACCCTTAGCATCAGAAAAATACTGAATAGAACCATATTCACCAGTCAAAATATCATCATATTCCAGTTCCAATCCACTAAGCCCCTGATTATCAATACCAACATAACCAAGTACATGTGATAACATTTCGTTATGTGGATAATATCTTTTTGATTCTTTAAGTAAATAAACACCATCAAAATGTAAATTTTCTATTTTATCAGCTATTTCGTAAGATAATCTTCTACCCTCAGGATGAACTCTTTCCATCATTGACTTTTTATATAAATGCTCTTCTATCTTACTCTTAGGAACATCAAGAATCCCACTAATTTTTTCTGCAACCAAATCCTTATTCTTAATTTGATTAGGAATAAAAACTAAAGAAGTAGTAGTAAGATTACTAGCTATAGCTTCACCATCAACAGTATAAATATTTCCCCTATCAGCCTCAATAGGTAAATTTCTACTCCAAAGGCCACTAGCTAAACTATTAAGTTTTTTATAATCAATAACTTCTATATAAAATACTTTAGCTATTATTATAATAAATATAAATAAAATAATAAGTAAAACAATTTTAATACGTTTATGAATACCTTTATTAAACATAATAGTCACCCTACTTAAGAATATTCAATAAAAAAACATAAATTACAAAAGAAAAAGAAGGACCAAAGTCCTTCAATTATAATTATCCATTAATTTGCTTAGCCACTTCATCAGCAAAGTTCTCTTCTTTTTTCTCTAAACCTTCGCCAACTTCATATCTAACAAAAGATACTATCTTCATATTTTTGCTTTCAACATATTTAGAAACTTTCATCTTATTTTCTTTAACAAATCCTTGATCAACTAAACAAATTTCTTCAAAGAATTTATTAAGTCTACCATTAACAATCATAGGTAATTTATTAGAATCAAGTCCCTCATTTTCAGCTTGTTCAGTAAGAATTTCTCTTTCTTTTTGAATTCTTTCTTCTGGAACTGACTCTCTATCTAAGTATAAAGGTCTCATAGCAGCGATTTGCATTGCAATATCTTTTGCTACTTCTGTGTCATTTCCTTCAAGAAGTGCTAAAGTAACAATCTTACCGCCCATATGAGAATAAGTACCAAATACTTGATTATCAGTTTTTTCTACTAGCTCAAATCTTCTAAAAGATAATTTTTCACCAATAGTAGCAGTTTTATTAACAATAGCCTCTTCTATAGAAGTACCATCTAATTCCAATTTCATAGCTTCTTCCATATTAGCTGGCTTCTTATCTAATATAACATTAGCAATACCATCTACTAAAGAAACAAATTCAGGATTCTTAGCAACAAAATCAGTTTCAGAATTAACCTCAACTAAAACAGCATTATTACCACTTATCTTAGCAGTAGCAAGACCTTCAGCAGCAATTCTAGTTTGCTTTTTAGCAGCTTTACTAATTCCTTTTTCTCTAAGCCAAGTAATAGCCTCTTCCATATTACCATTAGTTTCAGTAAGTGCTTTTTTACAATCAAGCATACCTGCTCCAGTTTGTTCTCTAAGCTCTTTAACCATATTTGCAGTAATCATAGTATTCCTCCTTATTTTAAATTTTCAATTAATTCTTCTTTTTTCATCTTAGAGTAACCCTTAATTTCTCTCTTCTTAGCAAGTTCTCTAAGTTCAGCAACAGTTAGAATATTTAAATCTAATTCAGGCTTTTCATTTTTTTCTTCTAAAACTGTAACTTCTTCTTTTACTTCTTTCTTTTCTTTTTTTACAAAAGACTTTTCTTTAGAAGGTTTCTTCTCTTCATCACCAACATAATCAACTATTGTACCACCATTAGCTTCAATGATAGCATTAGTTAAAGCACCAAGTACAACTTTAATACTTCTTACAGCATCGTCATTAGCAGGAAGAACATAGTCAACATCATCAGGATCACAATTAGTATCAATAAGACCAAATACAGGTATACCAAGTTTTCTAGCTTCATGTATTGCATTATATTCTTTAGTAGAATCAACAATAATAACAGCTTGAGGTAACTTAGTCATTTCTCTAATACCACATAAATTCTTATTTAATTTTTCATATTCCTTCTTAAGTCCTACTACTTCTTTCTTAGGCAATCTATCAAAAGTACCATCTTTTTCCATTTTTTCAATTTCTTCAAGACGATTTACTCTTCTTCTAATAGTTCTAAAATTAGTTAAAGTACCACCTAACCATCTTTCAGTCATATAGTACATATTACTTCTTTCAGCCTCTTCCTTACATACTTCTTGTGCTTGTTTTTTAGTACCAACATAAAGTACTTTACCACCTTCTGAAGCAATCTTATTAAGTGCTTCATAAGCCTCCTCTAATTTAGCAACTGTCTTTTGTAAATCAATGATATAAATATCATCTCTAGAGTTATAAATATACTCTTTCATTTTAGGATTCCATCTTTTAGTCTGATGACCAAAGTGAACTCCAGCTTCTAACAAATAGCTCATAGATACTACTGTCATAATTATCATTTCTCCTTTCGTTTTGCTTCCAAATATCTCATCTTTAATATTCACCATAAGGCACTAGAATAATTAAATCAATATTTGTGTATATTTTTTGAAAAGCCATATATATATTAACATATATTATGAAATAAGTAAATAAAATAATCATTATTTTAAATAAAAAAAGCAGTAAATTAACCACTTTTTATTTATAATTAATTTTATATTTAATAGAATAAGCCCTATCAAGATTAATATTTTTACCCAAATTAATAGGTATAGTCTCTAAACTATAAAATTTATCTTCTTCCATTACATATAACATACTTCCAATTTTTTTATTTTTATTATTATAAAAATCAACTTCAATACTATCAATATCATAATCCTTATCACTGACATTTTTAACCATTGCACTAAACATATAATAACTATCACTAACCTTATTTATTTTAGCACTCATAAATTGAAAATCATCTACAATAGTGTCTTCTTTATATAAGGCACTAGAAGGATCAACAATATCACCTTTAGAACTATCAATAGCCTTATATATAATAAATCCAACACCTCCTATAACAAAAACTCCCCCAATAACTACAAATAATTTTAACCATTTATTCATACTAATCACCTCTATTTATATAGCATAGCCTTAAAACCACTTATATTATCTCCATGTGAATTAGTCTCATTAGATACCGTACTATATTTAATTCCAGTATAAGAACTCCCTGTGCGAATAGGAAATTTAGAAAAATATTGATTACAAGCATCACTACTACTATAAATACCACCATTAGCACAACTAAGTCCTGTTTTTGTACTAACTAATCTACCACCAGTAAAGTATACAACAACATCAGAATTGTTATATACAACCTCAAACAATTCATTATTATTTGTAGTAGCACTATATGAAGCAAGATATGGATACATTTCCGTTCCATAACCATAATGTCCAAGACTTCCTTCCTCAATTTCCGCGGCAGTACAACTATCACGTGTAGCACATACAGGACTTCCGACTTGAATATTACCAGTTCTTTTTAATGCAGCATATCCATAATAACCAATAACAGCCATTTCAACGCCTTTATTATTCCCCGAAGGATAATAAGAATAAAGTCTTAATACCCCAGCATGATCAATACCATAACATGAACCATAAATATTAATACCATTTGTTCTAGATTGAATAACAATTTCATCAGAAGATAATGAATTAATACCCCTTGAACAAAGAGTAGAACTATTAGACTCAATAGCAAGACGTGCTTTAGAATCAGCAAGATTTATACCGCCAGTACTTTCCAAGTTAATTACACCAGTCATATTATTAGAATTATATGTACCGCCATTAATATATACGTGGCCACTTTTTATATTCAATAAATAAGTATCCGAAAAACTACTGCTATTATAAGTAATTTTACCCGGTCCATTTATAACAGCATCACCACTACCGCTATCAAAAATTAACGATGGTACAGTTAAAGTATGACTATTAAGATCGATTGTTATACTATAATCTTTACCAAGACCAGCAGCACCATAATTTTTAAATGTATAAGCAGAAGATTCCGTAACATCATTTAATATTGTTATCGTAGAACCATAACAATCATTATAAGCACCACTAATTGTATCAAAATAGCCATCATTACATGATGATCCAGAATTAGAATATTTAGTACGTTTATAATTAAACTTCATCCATCCAGCCACTAATTTTTGATTACCATTAACACTATATGTATCAGTAGAAGTAAATTCAGAAAACTTTCTAGTAGAATTAGTTAAATAGTTATTATATAAACCAACCTTATCATTTCTACCAATAGAGGAAACAGTTGAATTACTCTTGTATTTATCATAATAATAAGTCCAAGGAGCATTAGCATAACTACTATTATACCAACCAGCAAAAATATATCCACTTCTAGTAGGAGTACATAAATTACCATAGGCACTACCGTATGTAACAGTTTTACTAGAACTACTACAACCGCTTCCACCATTATCATTATAAGTAACAGTAAAATGATTATCCCATCTAGCATATAACACTAATGAATTATTAGTAACACCAAGTTGCCCATTATCATAATTCCATGTATAAGACTTACCAGCCGTCCATCCATATCCATCATCTGTTCCATTACTATTAGTTGTCCAACCTACAAATTTGTAACCAGTTCTAGTAAAAGTATTACTTTTAATAGTTACAGAACCACCAGTGGATACAGTACTAGAAGACATCGTACCACTTCCGCCATTAGAATTATAGCTAATGGTATAACTTTTTGGTGCCCATCTAGCATACAATTTCAAAGTATTATTAGAAATTCCTTTCTGTCCATTATCATAATTCCATGTATAAGACTTACCAGCTGTCCATCCATAACCATCATCTGTTCCGTTACTATTAGTTGTCCAACCTGCAAAAGTATAACCTTTTTTTGTAAATGCATTATTTTTAATAGTTACACTGCTACCACTAGAAACAGTACTAGAGGACATCGTACCGCTTCCACCATTTGCATTATAATTAATCGTATAACTCTTAGGATTCCATCTAGCATATAACACTAGCGCATTATTAGCAATACCATATTGACCATTATCATAATTCCAAGTACCAGACCAACCTTCAGCCCATCCATAACCATCATCTGTTCCGTCGCTATTGGTTGTCCAACCTGCAAAAGTATAACCAGATCTTGTAAATGTATTATTTTTAATAGTAGCAGCACCACCAGTAGATACAGTATCAGAGGACATCGTACCACTTCCACCATTAGAATTATAACTAATAGTATAAGTTTTTATAGTTTTCCATCTAGCATATAATACAAGTTTACTATTAGCAATACCATATTTGCCACTTGTGTAATTCCAAGTACCACTCCAACCTGTCCATCCATAACCATCATCTGTTCCATTACTATTAGTTGTCCAACCTTCAAACAAATAACCATCTCTTGTAAAGCCATTACTCTTAATAGTTACAGAAGAACCAGTAGTTGCCAAAGTAGAATTCATCGTTCCACTTCCACCATTTGCATTATATTCAATAAGATATCCAGCCTTCCAACCAGCATATATTGTCTGATTTGCATTAGCAGTAAATTTATCACTAGCAATATATTGTGATATTCTTCTTCCTTCATTTTTACCATATTCAAGATAATGATTATATAAAGCATCTTGATTAGTACCAAAAGCATTTTTTAAATCACTATAAGTATCAGCATAATAATTTAAAGGACTATCCTTATAACCACTATCAAACCAACCAACAAATGTATATCCCTCACGAGTAGGAACGCACATTGTTCCATATATACCGCCTGGAGTAACAGTCTTACTACTACATCCACTTCCTCCATTATTATTATAAGTAACAGTATATCTATCATTCCAATTAACACCAAGAACAACAGAACAATCAGATTTAGAAGCATCACAAAAGTCACTAGCAGCATATTGATCAGTTTGATTAAAGACTTTATTAGCTTGTGTACAACCACTCATACATATCCATTCTTGGCCAGAAGTAACCGAACTACCTGTTTTCTCAACATATAAATATTTAGTATTATTATAATTAGTAAGTCCACTTGTACCCAAAGTACCACCATATGATATTGAGTGAAATTTATAAGAACCATTTTTAGCTATATTACCATTACTGTCCGCTACATAAACATTAGTATTTTTCGTTATACTACCACCATTAGTATTAAACCCAACATAAACCTTATTAATTCTCCATTGAGCATATAAAACAGTATTAGCATTATTAGTAAAATCAGCACCACTTGCATACGCAGTACCACTACCATCACTAGCAGTATTCCATCCGGTAAAAGTATATCCAGTTCTAGTTGGAATAGAAGTACTAAGCTTAATTCCAACTCCATAAGATTTAGACTGTGAAGCAGGAGCACCAGTACCATTATTAGCATTATAACTTATTGTATAAGTATCACCAGAAATTGATATATTTGTAGTAGCTTTATTTGAAGCATTATAATTATTATCTGATGCAGTTGATATAGTAATAATACTACTTCCTACTTTTAATGCTTTTAAAGTAGCACTTGTACTAGTTACACCACTTACTGTAATATCACTAGTACTAGAACTAGTAACACTAGGTACTTTAGAATCAGTACAACTATATTTGATAGTACCAGTAACACTACTTGGATACTTAAGTGTTGGTACCGATGTTATATTACATTTTACATCTTTTTTAGCTATAGACCAAGAATAAGATTTTGTAGTAGTAGTTCCATCAACCCAACAATAATTAGTTTTAGGAGTAGCCTTACCAGTATAATCACCTGCATTAATAGCACTTATCGTACTAAGATTTACATTACTACCACCTTTTAAGCCAGTTTGTGAACTACCATTATAAATAAGTCCACTAACAACACTAGGCTCAGTAGCAGTATTAGAACAATTTATAACAACATTTTTACTAACACTAGATGAGTTATAATTACTATTACTTGGTATACCATTAATAGTAATCTGAGTATTTCCTACATTAACTGGCGTAATAGTTATTTTTTTATTAGTAGTATCAACACTACAAGTCGCCACATTAGTATTAGAACTACTACAAGTTACATTTCCAGTAGGATTTAAAGTATATGTTAAAGTAGCAGTTCTACCATAAGTTATACTTTCAGGAATACTTGCATCCAAAGTACTATCAACTTTATTAATAACTAAAGTAGCACAATTACTATCAGATCTAGCATATTCCCCATAAGCGTTAGCAGTAGCAATAACAGAATAACTACCAGCATTACTAGGAGCACCACTCAAAGCAGTACCATTACAAGAACCACCATTGTAATAAGTATAAGTTAAATCAGGGCCAGTAATAATATCACCATCAGAATTCTTAATCATTGGAGTATCAATATTAATTGCACTACCAGTATAATCAGCCTCTTTATTATTTAAAGTAATATACATAGTATTACTCTTAATAGACCACACATAATCACGTTTAGTAGTAGTTCCATCATTCCAACAATAGTTAGCCTTTGGAACAGCCGAAGCATTATAATTACCTATAACAGTAGCCTTTAAAGTACCACTTAATTCAACGTTACTACCACCACTAACACCAACCTGTTCATTACCGTTATATCTCTTATTACCAACAGTTGGAGGCACAGCAGTATTTAAGCAATTAATGGTTAAAGTACCTGATATATAATTTAAATCATAATTATCTGTTACATCATTACCAGATGTATCAACAATTTTACTTTTAGTAGGAGTAATAACTCCAGTACCAACTTTATCAATATTAGTATCCAAATAAACAGAACTAACACTATGACCAGAAATTAAATTTGATACAGTATACTTACTATTATCAATAGAAGAACCATACTTAATAGTTTGATTACTTGCGCTGATAGAAGCACTCTTTCTATTTATAGAACAATTTAAAATCTTATCATTAGTAGAACCATCATTCCATTTATATCCATCTTTAAGTTTAAGTGTTACAGCATAATCACCAGCATTAGTACCAGTACCATTACTAATAGTATAATTATCACCAGCACTAACTAAAGTTTGCTCATTGCCATTATAAGTAAGTGTATTACATGTAGGAGTACTAGTCATAGTATAATTACATGAACCACTTACACCAGTAGTTCTAACTAAAGCCTTTTTGCTTTTAGTAGCAAGTTCTAATTTAATAGAACCACTTAAACTCTTTCCAAGATACTTACTCTGGTCTTGCTCTTTAGAACAATTAGCAATATCCCCACTACAAGACTCACTAATCCAAAGTAAAAATACATATTCATCTTTAGTAGTAGTTAAATCTTGCTGAGTTTCAGTAAGAACTAATCTATTATTACTCATAGTATCAAATTTAGGAGATAAATTACCACTAGATAACAATGTACCATTTTTATACAATCTCCATTTCAAATCCTCTGTTCTAAGTTCACAATCAACATTAAAATCATGAATAGCAACATCATATATACTATTTTCCGGATTAGAAGTATTACCAGTAACATAAAATTTAGCCTTAAGTACTCTAGAGTCACTAACAGTAGGACCAGTAACAAGACTATCATTAATAGGAAGTAAATTACCAGAATTACTAATATCAGCACCATTAACACCACTATCATAAGAAATATTAACATCCATATTAGCAGATTTAATATTAACGGCAATTTTATTAAAAGGAGCTACCTTAAGAGCATAACTAATTCCAAATATTCCTAAGATAATTACAACAATCATAGCACTAATAAATCTAATATTTTTCTTAATAATATTTTTAATATTTAAAGTCATATCATTTACCTCCATAAAAAGAATTAATAATATAAATAGTATAATAATTACCTATTTTCCTACATTATAATTTTATCACAAGAATGTACTAATTACAAGATAAAATTAAAATAAAAAGAAGTATTTCTACTTCTATTAAAATATTAATTTTTATTAATAATACTATTAATAACTTCTCTTTCATCATAATGAACTCTAATACCATTTTTATCCTGATAAGTTTCATGTCCCTTACCAAGAAGTAATATAATATCCCCTTCCATGGCATTATCAAGAGCATACCTAATAGCCTCACTTCTATCAGCAATTTTAATATATTTACCATTAGTCTTCTTAATACCAGTCTCAATATCATTCATAATATCATTAACATCCTCAAACCTAGAATTATCCTCAGTAATAATAGTAAAATCAGCATATTTACCAGATATTTCTCCCATATCATATCTTCTGTCACGACTTCTATTACCACCACATCCAAATAAACTAACAATTCTTTTAGGATTATATTCTTTCATAGTTTTAAGAATATTTTCCATAGATACACCATTATGAGCATAATCAATAATAACACTATATTTATCACTAACAGGAACAATTTCCACTCTACCTTTAACAGCAACCTTTTTAAGAGCATTCTTAATACTATTAATATCACATCCAAGTAATTTAGTAACTAAAGTAGCACAAATACCATTATATACTGAAAAGATACCAGGAGTATTAATAAGAATATTATCTTTAATAATACCATCAGTACAAACTTCTACTCCAATAAAATGATTCTTTCTAAGAAGTTTAGTATCAGTAATAACTAAATCACTATTTTTATCATAACCATAAGTATTAACAAAACAAGTAGCATTACTAATCATTTTATGAAAATACTTATCATCAGCATTAAACACCCCATATTTACACATTTTAAATAACAGACTCTTAGAATAAATATAATCCTCCATATCAGGATGTTCCCCTTCGCCAACATGATCTCTAGTAAGATTAGTAAATACCCCGTAATCAAACATCATACCATCTACTCTACCAACCTTTAAAGCTTGAGAAGATACCTCCATAACAAGATACTTAACCCCATTATCAACCATCTCTCTTAAATATTTTTGAATCTCATAACTTTCAGGCGTAGTATTAACTGTTTCATAATGTTTATTTCCATAAAAAATACCCATTGTCCCAATAACCCCAACACTTTTACCATCTTCTTCTAAAATATTTTTAATCATCCAAGAAGTAGTAGTTTTACCTTTAGTACCAGTAATACCAATAGTGGTCATCTCACTACTAGGATTTTCAAAATAATTAATAGATATTCTAGATAAACATCTTCTAGTATCATTAACTTTAATAACAGTTACATCAGCACCAATATCAATATCCTTCTCAATTATTATACATTTAGTACCATTATTAATAGCACTATCAATATAATCATGACCATCACTACTACTACCAACCAAACAAATAAATAAATCATTATTTACTACTTTCCTAGAATCATAACAAATATCATTAATAGATATATTAATATCCCCTTTAACAATCTCATAATCAACGTTATGTAATAAACCAATAAGCTTCATATCGCACCTCCAATAACATTATATAATATAAAAACAAAAAAGTAAAAAAAAGAATGACTTTTTACATCATTCCTTTACATTTTTATTATCCACCTATAGCATTAGGATCTTCTGTACTAATCTTCAAATCAAAAGTAATATTTCCACCAGATGCACTATTTTCACAGTCAACATCTTGACCTTCAACCCACATGTATACTCTTATCTTAGAAACACCTTTTGCAAGTGGGAATATAGATTGATAATTAGTAAATCCAGCAACAGTAGTATACGTAGGAGTTACCGCTTTAAATTTATCAGCATTATCAGTAGCATTAGCTTTACCAAGTAATATATCCTTAGTAGTATCAATTTCTGCAGTTATACCAGAATATCCAAGAGCAGCGCCACCAGTTTTACCAACTGTTACTCCATATACGTCTCTGGCATTAGCTACACCTGCATCAGTATGAACATCATAGTTTGGTTCCCAAATATATGCAGGAGATGCAGCAGCAGCATTAAGAGCTTGAATATCAGCTACAGTAGCATTTGCTTCAGCAGTACCTAAATATATAAATCCAATTCTTGAAGCATTCTTAATACCAGTATCAGTAGTATCATCAGTAGTAGCACCAGAACCACTAACTAAGAATATAGGAGTTTCTTTTTCAACCTTAAAGAATAAATCAAATGCGATAAATTTACCTTCAGTTCCAGCAACCTCAGTTTCTTTAGTAGCAGTCAAAATATACTCACCATTATTGTTTTCGGTAGTAGAAGTAACAACAGTACCATAGAACATAGGGAATTTACCATCTTCACCAACTACACCAGCAGTAGATACAGGTTCCAAAGTATTAGGTATTTGATTTGTACTACCAGTATAAGTACTATTCTTTACAGCAAGTAAATCAGAAGCTTTAACTATAGATTTCCAATTAGTACCGTCAGCAGATATTTGAATACCACCTTTAGCTTCAATATTAACCTTAATAGAACTTACAGATACATTCTTATTAGAAGTAAACCATGCATAAGTTGAAGTAACAAGCATAGTACCAGTACCTAGTAATAATAAAAGTAATATTAATAATCTATATTTTCTTCTCTTTTTTCTGTCTTCCCTTCTTTGTCTTTTCTCATCATCAGTAAGAATCTTTTCTTCCATAACAACACTCCTTTTTATTAAGAATCAGGAGTATCCTCCCTATCCTATAATTCTATTTCAGTATATCACAAAAAAAAATCATTTGCAAGCAAAATTCGACAATTTATTTATTAAATATATTAAGCCATTATTTTAAGCATCTTCATCTATAACTTGCTTAGATTCTATAACAATTTTAATTCCCTCTACAATCCCTTGATATTCAAAAGAATCATACTCTTTAGGGAAAGAAATAACAAGCTGATAATCATTCTTTTCATCTTTCTTAAAACCAAATTTTTCTTTTTCTGTACTAAGTGTTCTAAAATATGTAGCATCTTCAGCATCGCTATCTCTAGCAATAACATCGCCAGTAATAATATTACTACTATTATTATCATTATATTTTTCATTTTTATATAAAGCATACGATAGAGGTAAATTAGTCGTAGTAACAATCTTCAAAGTATATTCCATATTAGTTTCTGCCCTATTCTTACCATCATTATTTAAAACAGAAAAATCATAAGTATAAACATCATCACTAGGAGCAATATCATCAATACAAATATTAGTTTCATAATAATCAGCTTTCAAAATATAAAAAGCCGTATCCACTTTAGCATCACTTTTAGCACTAGAAAAAAACTTAGAATAAGTAAAAGGAACAACTATAAGCAACAACAAAAAAAGTATTATTAAAATAGATACTCTATTAAACTTCAAAAACTTTACCTTATCAATCATACCATATCACCTTATTTCTTATTAATACAATCAACATCACTAAAATCATTATCTAAATTAACAGTTTTCTTATTCTTTTTTTTACTCTTTTTATTTGGTGTATAAGAAAAACATAAACCAAATAAAAATAAAGTAATCAAAATAGAAATAATAACTTTAGGCTGAATAAGTATTCTTCGCCATAAACCACCCTTAGGTATACACAAAATAACTTTTCCAACAATATTATTCTTTTTAACATTAACATCCTCACTATTATTAGCATCACCCTTAGTAATAACATAATCATCACCATCACTAATAATCCTATGAGTAATAAAATCACCATCATTATAATAAGTAATAATATCATTCTTTTTAACATTCTTAGTATTTTTAACTAAAATCAAATCATTAACTTCAATAGTGGGACTCATACTACCACTAATAACTTCAAATATACTATATCCGCAAAAATTAGTATAACTTTTGTGCATAATTTTAACAGAAGCAAAATTATACAATGAAAAAAAAATAAAGATAGTAATTATAAATACTAAAACCCAAGTAAAAAACTGAAAAACTTTATTTACGCATTTTAACATTTATATCACCACTTTATTAATCAGTACTTTCATTATAAATATCAATCTTCTCCCCCAAATATTGATATGCCGCTATAGTAACAGGTACATTAATAAAATTATTAATAACACTACCAATAGCGCTATCACTTTCATCATCACTATTATCCCATTTAATATAAACCCTAATAGTATTAGTAATACCATTCTTAATTTCATTTAATGTAATAACTTTAGAATAAGTATTTTTACCAGTTCTAACAAGATTACCAGAAGTAATCTCCTCAATACCCGAAACTACAATCTTATCATTAAGAGAAGAAAAATCAAAAGAAATATCATATCTAATAGAAGTATCAGTATCAGTAGGATCAATTACAATATCAAAATATCCCTTACTACCAGGAGCCATCTTTCCTTCTAAGACATTATCATTATTTATAAGATTAATTTTATCAACAACAAAAGTCTCATTTTTTTTAATATCAGTTCCATTAATAAATACATTCCATTTAGCAATATTACTATCAACATTTAAAACATTTTTACTTTCAAAAAGGCCATAACTATCTATAACCATAAAAATAGTCATAGATAAACATAGCCCACAAATAAAATACAATATTTTCTTATTCATCATCTATTGGACTCTTAAATTCCTTAATAGCAGCATAAATCTCATATATAAATATAATCAAAATAGGAAATATAATAATAAATAGAAAACCATATCTAGATTCTAATACATTAAGAACACTACCCAATTTAGCATAACTTTTACTAGTAGAAGCTTTTCCAATAACATATTCACTAGATATTGGATATTCACCATCCATTACAAATGTAGTTTCTTTATCATTAACTACTTCTTTATTAATAACATTACCTAAATTAACAGTTACTTTCTCATTTTCTATTTCATAGAAAAATATCTTATCTCCAATTTTAATATCCTTATTATCATTTTTCTTAACAACAACTAAATCTCCTTTATTAAAATCAGGTTTAAGATCATCATCTCTTACAATAACAAAAGAATTACCATTAATTTCAGTTATATTATAATCATTATATTTAAGTAAGAATAATGTAAGTGTAATAGCCATAGCAGCATATACAACTAATAATATAATTCCTCCTATTTTCAAAACCTTCTTCATTCTATCACCACACTTTACTTAAGTATAGCATATAAATATGTCTTATGCAAGCATATTCTTTATTGCAAATTCATATTTATAGCAGCTTTAATAAATTTAATTCTACTATCATTAATACCAAGTTTATTCATATAAATATTATTAATAATAATATTAACATTATCTATAATATTATCCAAATTATCCTTTCCTAATAAATCATTATTCAAATCAAAGCCAAATAAATTATATCTATCAATAATAATCGTAGCAATATCCCTTTCATCATTAATCAAAATATTAGAAAGAATATTAATATGAGGATAAAAAACAAATTCACATAAATCATTATACTCATTTTTACTATCAATATTATTCTTCTTCATAAGTAAATTTAAATAATTATAATTAGAAGCAGCTAAATATAAAACATCATATAAAGTAGAATCATCATTAAGTGAAGAAACTCTTTCTAAAAAATAATTATCTTGTAATTCGTCATATAAAGTTTTTAGTTTATTAATATCCTCATTAACAACACTATTATAAAAATTAAATTTATCCATCTTATTACCATTAGCTAGTTTAAATATTTTCCTATTTTGTTTAAATATCTTTTTCTCTAATTTACTAATTTCTTTCTTTTTAGAGTTATATACACCTTTATACTTATCTTTTTCTTTATATAAGTTCTTAATATCATCTATAATATATTTAAAACGCAAATAATTCTTATATTCAATAAGAGAATAAGAAAGATTAATAACATCCTCATTAATATCATCATTAGGAGTACCATTTAATATATATCCATAAGCTTTTTTAATTCTATCAGAACTATAATCATTAATATCAAGTTTATTATTAATAAAATCATTCACATATAAATACTTACTATTAAATATACAATTCTCTCTTTCAATAAATAATTCACTATAATTATTTCTAAAATTACCATTAGTAACTTCAGATAAAATATTATTATAATATTCATCAAACATCTTTTTATTAATACAATATAAATATTTAAAATTAAGCGTAATATGACTAATAATATCAGGACATTTCCAATAAAGTTCATCAAAGCAATCTTTAAGAATATCATCTCTATTATCATCAGAAATAACACTCAAAAGTTTTTTCATATATAAATTAGAATAATAACTATAACAAAAATCATCACTATTAATACTAACTCCTACCAACTTAAAAATATCCAGTATTGCTAAAATATTTTTATTAATATCTTCATGAGTATCAGTATAAAAATGCCCAAGTCTATATAAAAGTTTATCAAGCCCACTCTTTTCATAAGAAGAATTAAAACAATTACCAATTAAAAGTTTATTATAAATATCCTTCATTGAAATAGTAATTTCATCAATTTTTTTATCAGGTAAAGCATTCATGTACTCGTTCTTTCTCTTAATAATTTCTTCAGATAAAAGCATAAGATCATTATCATACTGTTCTTTAAGTTCTATAACTTTTTCTTTATATACTTTATTATTTTTGGCATTATTTCTAGGAAGTGCTTCAAGCACTTCCTTTTGAACGCCTATTTTTTTATTATAATCATCAGTCATTATTTTCACTCTCCAATTGTTCTTCAAGATATTTAGTAAACTTTTCAGCGGCCATATAAAGTTCTAACAATTCCTGATCACTAATATCTTCTATAATTTTTTTAGTCATAACAACCTCCTTACTTAATTATAACATATTTATAAACTTCCCCTATATAATTATTATCATCATATAAAGAAAATCCAATTTTATAAGTACCAGAAAGCAAATTATCTTTAAAATATAAAGTTAAATTAAGTCCATCTACTGGATTATTACTTAAATAATACTCATATTCATTTGAACTACTATTCAAATTATTACTAACATAATCCGTCAAATTAACAAGATTATATTCATTACTATATACCGAACTATAATCCCTTCTATAAAGTTTTACCCTAATATTAGGATTACTAAGTCCAGAAGAATAATTAATATTAAACACATAAGCATTAGTATTATTAAGATTATTACCAGTATTCTTATCAATAAACATAAGTTTATCAGTGGTATTAATTTTAAGACCATATATCGTATCAATAATATTAAATTTAGTTTCCAATCTATCAGAAGAACTAGTACCATAATAAATACCATCAGAAGAACCAAAAGATTCCATAACCAAAGTATATTCTCCAGTAGATAAATTACTATTTTCAGTATTAATAACAATCTTAGATTTAAAATTACCAATCTTTTCAGCAACATTAATTCTAACAGTACCATTATACCTAGGATAATAAGTATTACCATTATATGTAAAATTAACACCCATCAAACTAGAACTATTAAGTAAATTACCATTACTATCATAAATAGATAATTTAACACCAAGTTTTTGATCATCATACCTAGTATCGTAAATAGAATTATTAAGAGCGGTACTTTGTGTAAATTTAGTATCAAAATTCAAAGTAGTAGACTTACCCAAATAAATAGTATTATCACTAAGACTACCATTAAGTTCAATAACAGCATCCTTATTATTATATATATTATACTTCATATTTTCCTGCTCAATACCAAGAACACTAATAAGTGTTTGATTATCACCATTTCTCATTTCAAGAAGTAAAGATTTATCAAGGACATCATCTTCAATATTAGCATCCTTAAAATCAACCATAAAAATAAATTCCTCAATAGCCATACCATTTTGATAATAAGTATTATTAGAATCATTATCATTATAATTATTATCACCACTAGTACTACCCATCCGTACAAATTTAGATAAATCATAAGAAACTTCACCATACAAATTATACTCATTTTGAAAATTATTATAATCCTCATCATTAACAACATAATAATAATAAACAGGTTTACTTTCTTTATGAAAATCAATCATTGTAATCTTTGTATTAACAGGAAGTAAATAAGTGGAAACCAAACTACGATGATATCCATCCTTATAAGGACTAATATCACTTTCCATAAACAAAGAATAATAAGCACTAAAACTACTATTATTAGTAATATTAACATTACTAGTAGCAAACATCTCATATTTCTTACCAGGAGTAATAGTACCTTCATAATCATTAGTATTATATAAAGCAGTAGACAAATTAACATTAATATTAATTCTCTTAACCTCACTATTAAGATCATCAATAGGAGTAACAGCGGCCATAGAAATAGTAACACTACCAAGTTGTCCACTATTAGTCAAATTTTTCGAATGATAGAAATAGAAAACAAGCCCCGCAGCAGTACTAGTATTTTCTCTTTCATAATCCATAGTACCAATAATATCACTATCACCGCCAGTAATAAAACTAGTATTACCTCTTGTAATCCAACCATTTTGTCCAGTCCTCATATTAAGTCCAAATGTCTTATTAGCGGCATCAGTACTACTAGCAACCCTAGGTATATCCTTATAAGAAACAAGTGAAATATCCGGATCAAGTGCACTATAACTAACACCAAGTATTGAAAAAGTAGTATTAGGTTTAACATGATTAATAAGTGATAACTCATAAGTACCCAAAGTAGAATATTTAGAAGCAGTCAAGTTAACCTCATAAGAATCTACCTTTTCACCTACTGCCCACATATAAAAGTTAGCATCACTAGGTGTAGGTTCAATATACTTCATGATAACCTTAGTATTATTATCATCACCATAATTAGAATAAAATCCATCTACAGTAATATCATGATTAGTCATATGACTACCAAGAACATAACTACCACTTGTAAAGAATAAAACATCTCCAGAAGAAATAGTCTGACCATAATCATAATCATCATATAAAGCCGTAATAATATTACCATTATGCAAAGAAGAATACATACCAAAGAAAGTCATACCAGAAACTTCTCCATAAGTAGTAACACTTTCATTAGTAGCAATATTAAGATTCTTACCCTCAAGCATATAAATTCTATTATCAACATTTCTACTAAATGTACCATTTTCATTATCAATCTTAGCGGTAGCCTTTACTTCTTTACCATCAATCAAAGCTACACTTGATAATTTTTTAACCAAATTAGCTCCTGTCTTTAAATATAATGATGAACTATTAACAAGTTTAAGTTCATTAATTCTACTTAAAGTAAATAGTACCGTAGAATATTCATTAGTTCTATCAGTAGCACCAGATAATTCCATATAACTATTATCAATAGTAACCAAATCACTTCTCTGAATAGATATATTTTTTTTAATATCATTTTTAGTACCATAATTTTTAATATCAATATAACTATAACCTGAAGTACTAGAAGCATTACCACTACCAAAAATAGATCCTTTAATATCAAAATTATCATGATCACTACCATCAATATTGATTTTAATACCCTTAGTTACACTAATAAATGAATAATCATATTCTTCACTACCACTAGCGTTAGCTTCACCACCGCCAAATACCGTACCAAGAATACTAATATCACCAGAAACAAGATTTTTATTAGTAGAAACATTTTTACCAACATTAACTATTGTCTCTCCATATAAAACAGAAGTATTAGCTCCACCATACACATTTCCACCAATATTAGCACTAACAATATTAACATTTCCTAACGAATTATTTCTCTCTAAACTACCAGTAGCAGCAGCATTTCCTCCACCAAATACATGCTTATTAATATTAGCATTATTATCTATATCAAGTGAAGTATTACCAAGTGTAATAGCTGTTTGACCATTACCTCCAGCATATACACTATTATTAACAGTACTACCAGAAACATGTACATAAGTATTACCACCTATACGAGCAGCATTTCCTCCACCATATATTGAATTAGTAACAACAATATCTTTAGTATCAACAGAACTACTACCCATAACCATTCCAAGGTTACCACCACCATATATATCTTTTACAGTAGTATTTCCATCAACCAAAACAATTGTATTACCCATAATCTTAGCAGGATTCAAATCACCAGTAGCATCACTAGTAGTAGATAATGACTCTCCATTACCACCACCATATATACCACGTGTAATATTAGAATTAGTAACTTTAACATTACTACTACCATTAATAGCAGCAGCATCTCCTCCACCATAAACTAATGAAGCTTTAGCACCATTCAAAGTAAGATTAGAAACAATATCATTTTCACTATTACCAACCGATGCATTTTTACCACCGCCAAATATAGCATTAGTAACAGTACCACCATTAATCATAGTAGTTACATTATCTTTAACCTCACCAAGATTACCACCGCTATAAATATTTTCACCAACATTAGTATCAGTAACATTAAGAATAACATTCTTATTAATAGCAGCAGCATTACCTCCACCAAAAATATTATTATTAATAGTGGCACTAACTATATTCATATTAACTATATCAGTAGTAGCCTTATCCCCACCACCATAAATATTATTTACATAAAGTGAAGAAATATCGATATTAGAAGTAGTAGTTTCAGCACTTTCACCACCACCATATATTTCATCTATGTTACCACGTGTAAGATTAATATTAGAAGTAATAGTTTTTCCACCAGCATTATTACCTCCATATATATAATCAGCAGTAATACCATCATTACTATAACCAATATATTTATTACCATCAGCATCATAACCAACAATACTATATCCATTTATTTTAAATTCCTCAAAAGAAACATAGGAATGAATATTAAAATCAAATTTCAAAGAACCACCACTACTAAGTGTATTAGTTCCATACCAATTACTAATTTCATTAGCATGAAAAGCACCATTTACAACATCAACTTTAACACTAGACCAATTAGAATCAAATATACTATCACTAGTATTAATATATAAATCCCATTTAACCAAATTTACCCCAGTATTATTCTGAATATCAACACTAATTGTTTCACTAGAATTAATACCAGTAGCACCAGAATTATTAATAGTAGACTTCTTAAAACTAGTAGTAACATTCAAATCACTCTTACTAGAACTAAGTGTACTTAAAATATGACTATCATTAACATTACCACTCTTATTAGAACCACCAAATACATAATTAGCAGTAACATCTCCAGTATCAATATTAGTAGTAACAGCACCTGCTTCATTACCACCACCATATACAGAATTAACATTACCATAATATAGATTAACATTAGTAACAGTAGTTTCAGCCTTTAAACCACCACCATACATATTTTTAATATTACCACCATAAAAATCAATTTGTGATCGATTAGTAATACCACCTGCATTATTACCACCATATACTGATTCAGCAGTACCACCATTAATATTAACAAAGCTATTAGCAATATCACCACTAATATTAGAACCACCAAATAAAGTATCACAAGAAGCATTAAGGTTAACCATTGTCTTTTTAGTAACAGATGTCTTTTCTCCACCACCATATACATAAGTAATATTTCCGTCATTAATATTAACATTAGTAGTACCAGTAGTTCCACCTGCATTATTACCACCATATACATAAGAAGCCGTTCCACCAGTAGTAGTAACATTACTAACATCAACCGTACCATTTAAATTAGAGCCACCAAATATTTTAGTAACAGTACCACCATTTAAATAAACATTAGTCTCTTTAGCGGATGTTTCATTACCACCACCAAAAGTATTTGTAATAGTACCATCATTAATATTTACAACCATTTTACCATCAGGAATACCAGTCTTATCATTACCACCATATACATTAGTAATAACACCACCATTTATAGTAACTAAGATATTTCCATTAACATATGGTGTATATTCATTACTACCTTGACCACCACCAAATACATTATTAATAATACCCTTATTAATAGTTACATTAGTCTTATATGTAGAACTATTATTAGTACTACTAGTACCATTTACTGTACCATAAGCACTACCACCATATACTGAGCCATTTATAATAGGTGTATATTTACTATCACTATTACCAACAGTAACATTAACATTATCTCTAACATAAGTACCTTTATTACTATTAGAAAGATAACCACCACGGCCCCCTCCATATACAGAATTAGTAATTTCGCCACCTAAAACATTAACATTAGTAGTTCCATATATCGTTCCAAGAGCATTACTACCACCATAAATAGAACCAACAACATTACCATTATACATAGCAATATCTATTTCCGAATTCTTCGAAGAAGAACCACTATCATTATTATTTCCACCACCATATACTGAGCCATTTATGAATCCATCATTAATAACTATTTTAGAATAAGAACTACTAGCAGTACTACTTACGCCAGTAGCACCATAGTTACCTCCTCCATATATATTTCTATTAATAGTAGCATCACCATCAATAATAATAATAGAATTATCAGCAGAACCAATAGTAGAATAACCTTTTCTACCATTACCAATACCAAATATACTACCTGCTTCTGCACTAAACAAAGTATTATTATTTTTTACATATTCTTCTTTACCAATAGTAGCAGTACCACCAACATAAATATAAGGAGTACCATTTAAAGTACCATCACCTTCATTGCCTTGATAACCATTAGAACCACCAAAAACACTATAATTAACAGTACCACCAGTAATACCTATAATCCTATTACCATAAGTAGCATCCTCACCAGCACCACCAAATATAAAATCAACTTCTCCACCAGTCATATAAATATACGAACTATTAACTCCACTCATACTACTAGCGTTCAATGGACCACCAATTAAATTATAAATATATCCACCATCAACTTTAACTTTACTAGGAGCATAATGATTACCACCATTTCTACCTCCTACATATATACCGGTATTATAATTATATTTACTACTACCAAAAGTACCACTTTTAACATTCAAATCAAAAGCAATATCATTACTACTACCACTATAAATATTATTTCCCCAACTTCCAGAAGCACAAAAATAAATATTTAAATTACTATTATTCTTATTTACTCTATCATAATCACTACCATATATAGACTTATTATTAATATAATTAGAAGAAACACCAAAAGAAGAAGGCGTAGCCAAAGAAATAGTATTATACATACCACTTTCAATAATAGTTTTATATTTAGTAGGATTATTACTAGAACCAGTACTATTACCAACTCCAGCAATTATAGCTTTTAAATTAACATATGAACCATATCTTTTAATTCCCCTACCAAGTTTAATATTATTATATCTACCATATAAATTACCCGAAGTATTACTACCTGAAGGATTAGAAGTATTAGTACCACTAGAATTATACATTCTAAGATTCTCAATAGTAGTATCACCATAGCAATTAATAGCACTATTAATAGTCCAAGAAGCATTATAAGAAGTACCATTATTAATACCAGTCAAAGTAAAACTCTTAGAATTATTTCCCCAAGTACCACTAATATCCTGATTAAGTACCAATATATTAATATCTCTAGTTACCAAATAATAATACTCTTTATTATAATCAAAAATTTCCTCATCACCATTATCATCATAATAATCAATAATTTCATAAACATCACAAGTATTATTATTACAAGTACCACTATTATAATAATTACCATTAATATCATAATAGCCACTCAAATCTCCATATCTAGAAACACTAATCTTTCTAAAATATGTTGACATGTTAGTATTTTCATAACTTTTATCAATCTTAGTATCAATAATAGGTTTCTCTAAAGTATTATTATCAACCTCTTGCATACTACCATTTTTAAGTTCATAATAACTACTATTACTATCAAAAACTTCATCTTCAATTTTCTGATAATAAACACATCCATTCCACCAATTACGACAATAACCACTATTCTGATAAACACCATTACTATCATAATAACCAGCATAACTTTGTCCATAACTAAATTCCTTACTATGAAAATAACCCTTCATATTAAGTTCACCATATGTATAAATAACCGTTTCAACCTTTTTCATACCACTATCATATAAATTATTAATAGCATTATTAAAATTATTATTAACCATCTGAATATTTCCCACGGTCCACTTAGCCTTAAAAATAATATCAATTTTTGATGGTCTATCTCCATCATAACTAACAGGTACTTTAGCTTTTCTTTCATAGTAATTACTATCAAACTTCAAAGAAGCCCCTCTATAACTAGTAAACCATCCATTAAAAGCCTTATCAGTAGGTCTATCAGTAAAAGGATTATCAATAAGATCAATCATAATATAATCATCACTTTTATCCGTAGTACCATTATCATTAACAACTAAAGTTTTATAATAAATAAAAGTATCTTGTCTTTCATTTAAAGAAACATAGCCCTTATTATTACCATCATTACTAAGATAAGTAATTTTAACCTGTACTAAGTTGCCATCATTATAAATATTCTTATTTTCAGTAGTAGGAAGATTACCATCACTTGAAGTATAATTAAGCCCCATATAATAATCATAATCAGCCTTCAAATCATTAACATAAACCTTATTTCCAGAAATACCACTTTCTAAATAATCAGCATCATCCTTAAAATCAAGGATCATATCACTATAAGTATTAAAATAAGTAATAGCCCCAAAAACTAAAACAAGTAAAGAAAAAAGAAGTGTCATAAAACGTACTTTTGCTTTAGAATTATTAAAAAATAAAGTATGCATTTTCTTACGTCTAACACTTCTCATATACTCACCTCTACTATAGATAAGTATACCATATAAACAAAATTATGTAAATTAAAATAAACTAGTTTTCTAAGAAGGATTACTACTAAATTGTAGACTTAAAGCAACATTACCAATTGAAGCATTATTCTCACAATCAACATCTTGACCCTCAATCCACATATAAACTCTAATCTTAGAAATACCATTCTTAATATTAAACATTTTAACATTATTATTAAAACCACTAGTAGTATAAAAATCAATTTTAGCATTACCAAAATATTCAGGATAATATTTACTAGTAGCCTTATTAATAGTAACATTTTTATCCTTACCAAATTCACTTGCTACTCCATCATAATCAAGTTTATCAGATGTAGTGCCAATATTAATACCATAAATATCTCTCGCATTACTAACCCCATTAGCGGTATGGACATCATAGTTAGGTTCCCATGTATAAACATCATTTCTATCATTAGTACTAAGACCTTGAATAACATTTAATGGACTACCAGTAAAAGTACTGCCTTCCAAAACAAACGCAAATCTCACAGCATTCTCAATACCAAAAGAAGTATCACCACCATAAGTAACATTAGATTCTGGAGTTAAATATAAATCAGTATCCTTATTAACCTTCAAAAACAAATCAAAAGTAACAAATTTACCACTACTTTCGTTGCCAAAAGATTCCTCTTCAATACTTCTAGTAGTATCTAAAACATAATCACCATCACTATTATTTAAAGCAACACCATAAAAAAGTTTAACTTTTCCATTATCTATATCCATAACTGAAGATACAGGTTCTAATACATTAGGAATTTGATTAACACTACTAGGATAATTTTCTCTAGCCTTAGTAATATCATCAGCACTAACAGAAGATTTCCAATTACTACCATCTACCGAAATTTCAATTCCCCCTTGTGCTTTAACACTAACATTAAGTAAATCAACCTTAACAAGTCTATTAGAAGTAAACCATGCATAAGAAGATACAGATAAGCTAATAGAAGTAATAAACAACAATAAAAGTAAATAAAACAACCTATTCTTTCGTTTCTTTTCCATTTTCTTCTCCTTTATGTTCTTCTCTTATTTCCATATGCATTTTAATTTCTCCACCCAAAATACTATCAACACAATCCGGATCATCACCCTCAAGCCAAATAACTACTGTAAACTTATCAATACCTCCAGGAGCAAATCCCTTTCTATTTTCAAGCACAGCCTCATCATCAGCATAAAAACTCTTAGTATCTTTTTCTTCCATACCAGTATAAGAATTTTTCTTAGCGTACACTGTCTTTTCATCATTTAAAAATATCATAACCCTAACAGCTTCATCAACATTTTTAATAACATCATCAATTATAATAGAATACCAATAATCAATACTCTCATTTCCTTGATTAGCTACATAAAAAGTATAAGCAATATAATTATCCCCATTATGTGAACCATCACTCTCATTATTAATATTACTAGGTATCCAATCAATAGAAATATTATCCATAAAATCTAAATCTTTAGCCTCAAGTTTTCTCTTTCCTTCTTTAGTCTCTAAATCATCATATATAACAATATTATTATCTAGAGCCAAATTACGATCAAGAGTAACAGTAAATCTACCACCTTTATATATAAGACTAAGAATAATAAAAGAAAAAATAAGTATCAAAAAAACTATTCCTAGAACAATCTTAAGTTTACTATAACCTTTCTTTCTCTTATAAATTTTATCCGCCGTAACTTTAATCTCTTTAGCCATTTAAAATCCCTCTATCTTAAATCAATTCTAACATAAATATTTTTTATATTCAATTAAATAAAATAAACTTTACATTAACTATACAAGAGCACCTTGCATAAAAGTATCAATTATGATATAATTTTTTCATAATACGAGGTGTAAGATGAATAAAAAAATAACTATACCATTATGTATAATATGTTTCTTATTATGTCTTTTCTTCATAGAAGATACATACGCCAAATACATAACAAGTACAAACGAATCAGCCAGTATGAATATAGCTAGATGGCGTATATTAGTAAATAATAAAGACATACGAGAAAATAGTACTACTAATGCCGTCATAACGCCAATATTTAATGGTAACGACAATATTAATAGTGGTATAATAGCTCCAAATAGCGAAGGATACTTTGATCTAATAATTGATGCCACCGAAGCAGATGTATCATTTAAATACAAAATAGAAATTTCAGTAAATCAAAACAGTCCCGTTAAAGATTTAATAACAACAAAATATATCATAGACAATGGAAACGAAATACCATTAGAAAGAGATAACGCTACTATAGAAAACACCGTATTACATAAAGATAATACAAAGCCAATAAATATTAGAGTATATATAAAATGGGACGATTCTAATGAAGCCACTATGGATAACGATGCCGATACCGAAGCAACAAAACAAGTAGACAATCCAGCTAAAATGGATGTAAAACTATCATTTATTCAATTAAAATAAAAATCAAGTGAACAAAATATTCTCTTGATTTTTTTGAGGGGTAAAATATTTAATTTAGAGACCTTAGGCTCTAAATTACGATGAAAGACCTAGGCTTTTATCGAAGTAAAATAAAAAAAGAGAAAACAATTTCTCTCATTAATTATTATATTTGTATAGCACTAACTTTAATAAGTAATTTAACACTAGATAAATCAGGATTATCTTTATGATAATCATAAGCCCTATTTCCCCACTTAGTATCCTCTTCATCATTACCAGAATCATAATCCCAAGAAGCAGAAATAGATATAGTTACCTCATCACCATTAGCTTTAATAATATCCGAAGAAGAAGAAATAGATAAAGTAAAAGGATAATCATTCTTAAAACTATTAATAATATCCAAAGAAGACATTCCCTTCGCTATTAAATTATCTCCTAATACATTAGCATCTACAACTTCATAAGTAATTTTAGCATCAGTTTCCCCATCATTAGAAGCCTTAAGTTCCTGATAAAAAGGTTGCATACCAGGATAAATAGCATCAATATTTACTTCAATATATTCTTCAGTAGTCTCACCACCACCAACATTAAAATTAACATGCCAGCTTCTAACTTTAGCAGTAATACTATTAGATACCTTAGTAGAATAAATAAACCAAGCAAAGCTATTAGAAGCAAGTGTAAGGAAAAGGAAAAACAAAGTACGTACCCTAATTCTTCTTTTTCTTTTCTTTCTTTTAATTTTGTTATCCATAAAAAGTCACCTACTAACTTTTCTTTTCTCTTCTTTCATATACAATATCAATAATTTCCATAACTAAAAGAATAGCAAAAGGAACAAATATTACAAAATAAAAACCATAAATATTATTAACAACCCTACTAATAAAACTAAGAATATGACTTTTAAAACTTACCCTTCCCATAATTTGATCTGCACTAACTAAAGGATCCTCAACATCATTAGCAATACCCTTAGTATGAAAGTAAGTATTACCATCTATCTTATCAATTTTAATAACTTCATGTGTTACAATCTTACCAGCAAAATCACTCTTCTTGCCTAAATATACAACATCATCACCAACTTTAATATCATTAGTATCAACCTCTTTAGCCACTATCATATCAAAGACATTATACTTAGGCACCATACTTTCAGTAACAACTGTAAACAAACTATATCCACCCAAAGAAACCTTATTATTAGAAATTCTCTGAATAAAAATAATACTAATAACAATTATAATAAAGAAAGATACAATTGTCTTAAAAAGCATTGCAATTATTTTAAGAGCCTTATTATTATTAATTTTTTCTATCATTTTTCATCACCATCACAATTTTACTTCCCTAACATCCTTTAAATACTTATCCATATATTTCTTAAAAGTATCCTCTATCTGTTTTTCATTAACAACAGTTTTATACTTAATAACACTATATTGTTTTTCAATAATATCCTTAAGTTTCTTCTCATCAATATCTGCATCAATACTCATAATCTTTTCTACCATATTAGAAGCAATCTTCTCCGATAAAGCATTCTTATCAACAGAACTATTATCATTATTAATAGAATTAAGTACCAAATAATCAAGAAGAAAAGATTCATCAATACATTTTCTCAAACGTCCTTCATCATAATAATCCTTATTCTTCTTTTCTTTCTTAACATCATCTTCCATATGAGTCTGCATATAATTCCATAAAGTAAGAGCATATTGAAAATTAACATTTTTAAGTATAACATTAGTTTTCTTAATAGGAGAAGTAACAAGAGAAATATGCATTTTATCAATAGTCTGATATACAGAAGAAGAACATAAATCAGATATCTGAAGTTCTAACTTCTCAATTCTTTCATCTATAGACATTCCATCATCATTCTTATTAGATTTCTTTTCTTCTTTTTTAGATTTAATAGTCATAGAAATATCAACATTTTCTCGTCCAATACTACTTTTAGCATTATATTCCATCTTAGTATCATCTTTACTAGAAGACTCTGTAATAAGATTACGTTTCTTTCTATCAATATAAAATTTCATATTCTTAATAAGACTATAAATAAATCTATTTTCATAAGTATCAAAACTTTCTTCTTTATTAATATTAAGAATTTTACTAGGTCTAACATCCCCAGTCTCTTTATTATAATCCTGAATAAGATTAGTATTCTTAGACAAATGCTTAATACTCTCCACTGTAACTCTTCTAGCCAATTCAATTTTAACAATATCTTCTTCATTAACAATAAATCTATTCGGATTACGAAGTATATTATCAAGATATTGAATAGTATCCTCCATTATTTCTAACCATTCAAAATTACAATCAACACTATCAGAATTAGTAACAACTCTTAGATTAGAATCAATATTATCACAAAAAGAATTAATTTTTTTATCATCATATTTATCATATAAATCAATTATCTCAAGTCCATTCATAAGTTACCTCCTATGTAAGTTTTTTAAGTCTAAGTAAATACTCCTCACATTCCTTCATCTTACCCTTACCAAAGGTTTTATCCAAAAATTCAATATATCCATCAATTTCATCTCTAATATAAGAAATATTAAGTTGTTCAAACTTTCTAAGTATCTTTCTAGCAATAAAGTAATCAACACCATCTACTTCATCACCACCACAAGCAACATATACCGGAACAAATTTCTTCATATGAGCCACAATACGATTACCAAAAGCAATTCTAAAATGCTTAATAACATAATCATCCATTTCATTAATTTTATTTAAAGTATCTTCACTTATAGGATTATTAGCCATAGCATCACTAAATAATTTATCCAAATAAGTATAATTAATATCCTGTGCCTCAGTAGGAATAGGATCAAATACCTGTCCCTTATCATTAATATCAAGAGGCATAGCTCTATCATAAACCTTATCAGTTACCATAAAAGTAGAGTCATCATTATTAATAGTACCAATATACCATACATTAGGAGGTATTTTAAGTTTACCATCCTTTATATTCTTAGGATCATCATCCCAAGCACTAGATACAAGTTCAACTATCCACTCATCCTTATTAGGCATTTCAAGTATAGATAACATTTCAGCAAAATAATACTCAACTCTCGAAATATTCATTTCATCAAGTATTACTGTATAAATATCATCTGTATATCCAGCAACATATAATTCCTTAAGAACCTCAGTCTCATTAAACTTCTTAGTAAATTCATTAAAGTAACCAAATAGTTCTGTTCTATCCCTCCATGAAGGTTGTACCGAAGCAACACAAGAATCATGTTTTAAAAACTTTCCCCAAGCATAAGCAAGTGAAGTTTTACCAGTACCACTTATACCTTGTAAAATAACAAGTTTTGTCGAAGCCAAAGCAGATATAAAAAGCCTAATCATCTCAGATTTATAATAAAGTTTAAGTTGTGAAGCAGCAAAATTTCTAAAAGTTTCTACAAGCTCCTCTAATGTAAAACTATTACCATATGTTTGAATCTTATAATTAGCATATTCATTATCCACAGCGGTAAGCTTAGGAAATCTACTAGAAGTAGTATCAACATTTTCATCCTTTTTATCATCTATATTTACAGTATCATCTTCTCCAGGTTTAAGACCTAATTGCGATACCTTCATAGCCAATATACTTTCCTTTTCATTCATCAAATCCGCTACTTGATTATTAAGATCCGCTACTTCTTCTAATAAAGATTCTTGTTCTACTACTGTCTTTCTAAACCTAATATACTTCCTAATCAAAAAATAAATAAGAAGAAGAATACCACCAACAATAACAACAACACATAAAATTGCAAGTGAAACAAGTACCCATTCTGGACCATTAAAATCATTCTTATAAAAATTAATAATACCAATATAACTCTTAATATCAAACATCTTAATTATACCATTAAATATCCCTTTAAACATAAGTATAAAAGCCGAAAAAAACTGTTGTAAAAACTCATATAAAAATCTAAAAAAAGTATCCATTCCTTCACCTACTTCCCAATACTAATAATCTTATCTCTATCAAAATCATAATCATATTCACCATTAGTAATAATATAATCAAATATAGTAAGCCATTCATTACTAATATCATCATATTTAAAACTATCATCTATATAAATAGCCACTCTAAAACCATTTTTAATCCATTCATTAATTTCATCTTTATATTTAGAATAATCACTATATTTAAACATAAGTACAATATAGTTTTTAGTGGCACTATCATCTATAATAGATAAAAGCCTATTCTTCTTATCACTTTTTTCAAATAAAGAAGCTGGATAAGAAACAATATACGAAATATCAAACTTGCAAGAAATAATATTTCTAAGTATCATATTACTAACCAAATAATAAGTAATAAATAACTTTTGTTCATTAACAATACCATCATTATATACCTTATTAATAGAATAATCACTATATATCCTATTAAACTTAATATTATAATTAAGATCACACCAAAATACATTTTTCTTATTAGTCTTTTTAATATCTAAAGAAAATCTCTCACTATCAAAAGAATTCAAATAAGTCTTCTTTTTTTTATTATCATCCTTAATCATATCAAATAATTCATCACAAAAAGTATCATCAGTATAACCATAAGTAGTACGTCTATATTCATCTATCTCTAATATAATATCTTTAATATCACTATCACTAATAACATCATCAAAATATAATACATATTGAAATAAATAGAAAGTTTCTTTAACACATTTAACATAATTATCATCATTATTATTTAACATTAAAGAAGCACTATCTTTCATATAATAATTAATATTAGAAGAAACATTCTTATACTTAATATCAAAATAATTATAATATCTAACTTTAACATAAGTATCCATAAGATTATCAAAAATACCCTTATTAAAATTCTTACCCATAATAAGCTTAAAATATTTATATATACATTTCCTAACAAAATTAATATATTCTAAACAAACACTATCATTCATTTACTTCACCACCTACTGAGAGTAACTAAATTCAATTACCGACCTATCATTAACAATAGGATAAGAATAATCCTTATCAGTATCAGCCTTATAAAACTTAATAGTTTCACTAGATTCAGAATCCATCTTAAAACTAATACCATTAACATAATCATATCCATCTATTTTAGTAATAGAAACATTATATGCATTCAAATAAGCACTACTAGTCATATCAAGTATCGTCTCCCTAGGATCAAAAGATAAACTAATAAGTGCTGATGTACACTTTTTCTTATCCTCATCAGATAATTCCATATAAGTATTTCTATCAATTCTATCATCAACCTTATATTTATCAAAATCTTGTTTAACCAAATAATAATCAAAAGTATTAGTAACATTAAAGTTAAAATAAGGTCTTTTAACTTCATCATCAATTGAATAAGAAAGACCAATTCTTCCAACCCTTAATATAAATCTAGCACTAAGTTTCTTCTTATATGGATAAACACTATTAGCATAAATCTCCATATAAGCCTCATCACCATCTTTAAAAGTATCATTTGGAGTAATAACCGCTGTAAAAGAATCACTATGACTACTAGCATAAATAGTACTAACACTTTTATTAATAGAACATTTAACATTAGAAGAACAAATATAAGTAATATTATAATCAATATCACTATTAGCATGTACAAGATTATTCTTACTACTATTCATATTAATAACAATAGTATAAGGATCAACAGCAGACCAATTATCAACCTGATATATAGCCCTATTAGTAGTAAGTTTATCACTATTAAAATAAAAACTCTTACTAGAAAAATAAAAATCTCTAATATCATTATAAATATATCTACCATAACTAATAAAAGTAATAAGTAATATAACTATAATACCACTAATAATATAAGTCTTCTTTCCTATTTTCTTAATAATATTTTTCATTATTTCTTCTTAATTTCCTTAACAATTTCATATATTTCATAAACAAAGGCAATAAGCATAGGAAAAATAATAATAAACAAATATCCCCATTTAGAAGTAAGTATAGAATATATACTACCTAAAATAGCATAACTTTTAGCCTTATTTTTATTACCAAGAACACTATCCTTATCTAATGCATACTCATTATCCAATGTATAAACACCATCAGATATACTATTTACCTTACCCATCTTAATTTTCCCATTATTACCATAATAATAAATATCATCACCATTTTTAATATTATCATCTTTATTAACTATCATCAAATTACTCTTATCCGCAAATAAATAAGAATTATTAAATTCTGCAATATTATATTTATTATAAGAAAGTAATACATAAGTAATTAAAATAGTAGTAATAAGATAAACACCAATAAAAATATTAAATACTATTTTTTTCATTCTACCACCATTATAAGTATAACATAATTTTAAAACTTATGATAGTAAAAAAAACTATTTTTTTATTTTATCGTCTCACATTTCATTATTCGTCATTTTCTAATGCCCAAAGTCATTAGAAAAAATTTGGAGCTATAATCTCCAAATTAACAGTTAATTCTTATTCCGTACTCTATAATATTTTTTCATCAAATAAATTTAACTCCTTGACTTTCATTCATCTCATAACCAATCTTTTAATATGTTTTAAAATGTCTATAAATGAAAAAAAGATACTAATCTAATTTAGTACCTTCTATCTTTAATTCATCTTTAAATATTTCTTTAAAACTAATTAGTTCTTTACTAATAACATCAGGATATACAGCCTTAGTAGTTCTAATAGCATCATATATATTTTTAAAATTAATAGTTCTTCTATTCTCATATATAGCATTAGAAAAACATTGTCTTAGTATTACTAAAGCAATATCTGGATACCTAGAAGATATCTCATATACTCTTTTAAACTCACTAGTCATATTAACAATAAACTTCATAATCTTCTCATTAATAAAATCAGTATATGGAAGTATTACTCCAGTTTGCTTTTCTAATTTAGGTAAAGTCTTCATAAGAATTTCTACAGTCATATCCATAGTAGGTTCTTCTACATCTACCTTTTCAAATCTCCTTAAAAAAGCCTTATCCCTCATAATATATTTTTCATACTCATATGTAGTAGTAGCTCCTATCATTTTAATAGTACCCCTACTTAAACCCTCTTTAAACATATTAGCTAAATCTAATGCTCCAGCAGCATCATTACCAATTAAAGTATGAATTTCATCAATAAATAAAATAACTTTTTCTTTTTCTTTAAGTTCATTAACAAGTTTAAGTACTCTATTCTCTTCTCCATTATTAGTAAGTAATGCCGTAGTATTAATTCTATATATAGTATATCCTAAAAGAGCTTCAGGAACTTCTCCTCTCTGTATTCTATAAGCTAGTCCCTCTACAATAGCAGTTTTACCAATACCAGGTTTACCAACAAGTACAGCACTTTTTTCAGGAGTAAGAAGTACAAGTATAAGTTTTTTAATTTCGTCATCCCTAGCCACAGCAGGATTAGTAATATACTTAACATCAGTTAAATTATCAGAAAAACGTTCCAATATTGAATCCATTTATTTCACCCCAATCAAAGAAAGTAATACCATCATAGCCCCTATTATGAGTAAAGAAGAAAGAAACATAGCATCTAAAAAGCCACCGCTAGTTCTTTTTCTATAATCATATATCATTTTATACTTTTTATTAGTCATAATAATTACTCTCCTAATATAATTCTTTTATTTTATTCTTAATATTTTCATCATCTATAGTATCAACAATTTCATAAAGTTTTTCTCTATTTTTAAATAAATTAAGTTTATCTTCATAATAATAAAGCTTATCTTCACTAGTCTTAATATTCTTATAAATAGCATTTCTACTAAGATTCATATTTTCACTTATTTCACCCAAAGATAAATTATTAAAATAATAATCTTCAAAACACTCTTTTTGTTTATCATTTAATAACTCACCATAAAAATCATATAAAATAATCAAATAATTTCTTTTATCCATTATATAATATTAACCAAGGTATAAATAACTTCAATAATAATTAGAAGTACCCCAACTCCAAATAAAATATATACAAGTTTTTTCTTACTTTCATCTTCTATATAATAATAACATATACAAAACAAAAATAATGCAAATGAAATAAGTGCAGCAGGTATAAATACTTTATTAATTATAGCACAAACAAGAAGTGCCAAAAATATAATACCCACAAATATAGAAATAATAAGTTCCATCTTTCTTAATTTATTCGTATCAATAAATTTATATTTTTCTTCTTTTTTCTTAGTACTCTTCTTCTTATCCAACACAATCACCCTTTCTATAAATCTTTAAATAAACCATAAACATATTTTTCTATATCAAATGATTCTAAATCATCATCACCTTCACCAAGACCAACAAATTTAACAGGAATGCCAACTTCTTCTTTAATAGCTAGCACAATTCCCCCTTTAGCAGTACCATCAAGTTTACTAAGAACAATACCTGTAATATCCGTAACCTCACTAAAAGCCTTTGCTTGATTAATACCATTTTGACCAGTAGTAGCATCCACTACTAATAAAGTTTCATGAGGAGCATCAGGTATTAGTTTTTTAATAACATTATTAATTTTACCAAGTTCATTCATAAGATTAACTTTATTTTGAAGTCTACCAGCAGTATCAATAAGAACAACATCATATTCCTCTTTTATAGCTTTATCTATACTATCATATATAACAGCACCAGGATCTTTACTTTTACTAATAACAACAGGAGCATCTATCTTCTTACCCCATTCTACTAATTGTTCAGTAGCACCAGCTCTAAAAGTATCACCACCAGCAAGTAAAACTTTTTTACCATCATTTATAAGTTTCTTGGCAATCTTACCAATACTAGTAGTTTTACCAACCCCATTAACACCAATAAATAATATTACCGTAGGACCATTATCATTATAATTAATCTTACTACTCATAACACCATTATCAACATACATAATTAAAAGTTCATCAACAATAATTTCTTTTAAAACATTACTATCAGTAATCTTTTCTTCACGAACCCTATGTTTAAGCTTATCAACAAATTTCATAACTGTATTAACACCAATATCAGCCATAATAAGAATATTTTCTAATTCTTCAAAATAATCCTCATCTATATTCTTATATTTACGAGATAAATTACTAAGTTCAGTAGCAAACTCACGTCTTGTTTTACTAAGCCCCTCATCATATTTAACTGCCTCTTTATCCTTACTAAAAGCATTCTTAATCTTATTAAATAAACCCATATTTCCTCCTTGTATTATTTAAGAACTCTTCTTTTTCCCATATTCCTTTCCAAATAATTAAGATGTATATATTCAGATTTAAGTTTATTTTTAGCAAATAAATACATTTGCTTACTATTTTTATCTTTAGCATTTTTCTTAATTGATTCATCAAGTCCATCACTATTAATAAAAACCATATACCCACAATTAGGACATATTGTATAGTATTTTTCAATCGTTTCACCAAAATAATCAATACCATCAATTTCAAATATATTATCACATGATAATTCTATATCATTATGACAACCATTAACCACAACATCATTATAATAATTATCTACATTTTCATTACATTCAATTTTAAAACTATTCATATCAATACTTCCTTACTACTAAAGTATAACATTTTTAAATATAAAAGTAAAGAGACTATTTAGCCTCTTCTTGTGCTCTAGTCTCTCTAATAACAGTAACCTTAATGGTACCAGGATATTTAAGTTCATTTTCTATTTTTTCTTTTATTTCTCTAGCAATTTGATGAGCAGTCAAATCATCAACTTCTTCAGGCTTAACCATAACCCTAAGTTCACGACCAGCCTGCACAGCATAAGCCTTTTCTACACCATCAATCTTATTGCCAATATCCTCAAGTTGTTCTAATCTTTGAATATAATTTTCAGAAGAATCATTTCTAGCTCCAGGTCTCGAAGCCGAAATAGCATCAGCTATAGCCACAATCGATGCAATAACACTTGTAGGAGCTGTATCACCATGATGAGATGCAATAGCATTAATAACAATTGGATCCTCTCCATATTTCTTAGCTAAATCAACACCAATTTTAACATGTGAACCTTCCATCTCAAAGTCAATAGCTTTACCAATATCATGAAGAAGTCCTGCTCTCTTAGCTAAATTAACATTTTCACCAAGTTCAGAAGCAAGAAGCCCAGCAAGATTAGCAACCTCCATAGAATGATTTAAAGCATTTTGACCATAACTACTTCTAAAATGAAGTCTACCAACAATCTCAACAAGTTCAGGATCCATTTTAGATAAAGCAAGTTCGTACAAAGCATTTTTACCATATTCTCTAATAGTTTGCTTCATATCACTACAAGTCTTAGCATATAACTCTTCAATCCTAGCAGGATGAATTCTACCATCCTTAATCAAACTTTCAAGTACAAGTCTAGCAATTTCTCTTCTCAAAGGATCAAAACTAGATATAACAATAGCCTCAGGAGTATCATCAATAATCAAATCAACTCCCGTAACAGACTCAATAGTTCTAATATTTCTACCCTCTCTACCAATAAGTCTACCCTTCATTTCATCATTAGGTAAATTAATAACCGAAACAGTCTGCTCAGAAGTAATATCAGCAGCATATTTTTGCATAGCACCAACTAATAACTCTTTAGACTTTTCATCAACATTAAGTTTAGCCTCTGCTTCTGCCTCTTTAATATATGTTGCTATTTCCTTGGACATTTTATCCTCAACCATTTTCATAACAGCATCTCTAGCCTGTTCCTTAGTATATTTACTTATTTTTTCTAGTTCTTCAAGCTCACGTCTTTTAATATCTTCCACTTCTTCTTTAGATTCTTGAATTTTTTGCTGTTTAACTAATAAATTATTTTCTCTCTCATCAAGAGAAGACTCCCTATTTTGAAGAGCCAAATCCCTACGATCAATATTGTTTTCCCTTTGAAGTAATCTATCTTCCTGTTCTTTAATTTCACTCTTCTTTTCTTTAATTTCTTTATCAGCATCAATTTTAAGTTTATGTATTTCCTCTTTAGTCTCAAATAAAGAATCCCTTTTAATTTTATCAGCATCTTTTTTAGCGGTCTCAATTATAGAATCAGCTTTCTTATTATCACTTTTCTTCTTTAAAAAATTAACAATAAAAACAACTACAAATCCTATAATTAACCCAAGAATGAATAGAAAAATGGAGAACACTGTATTATTCATTATAAACCTCCATTCTAATACATTTATAGAAAAAATTATAAAATTTTAATTTAAACTATACAAATTAATTGTATCTTAGAATTAACCTGTTGTCAAGTAATTTAAAGAAGAAAAAAAGGACTTCCAAAAGCCCTTATTTACTCAAAAATCTCTTAGCAGTTCTAACCATCTGCATAGAATATCCCATCTCATTATCATACCAAGCAACAACCTTAACCATTTGCTTACCATCACTTTCAAGTACTTTAGTTAAAGATAAATCAACCAAACTACCGCATTTATTACCAATAATATCAGAAGAAACAATAGGATCATAAGTAGCTTTTAAAGTATCATTAACATTATTTAAAAACATACTATTAACCTCTTCTTCAGTAACCTTTTCTAATAATTCTAATGATAAATCAACAAGAGAACCATCCTGTACAGGTACCCTAAGTGCCCCTCCTGCTAACTTGCCATCAAGTGAAGGAATAACTTTTCCAATAGCTTTAGCAGCTCCAGTACTAGTAGGTACTATATTAATAGCACAAGCCCTACCTCTTCTAGCCTTTATACCCTTCTTATGAGGAACATCAAGAGTTGCCTGATCATTAGTATAAGCATGAATAGTTGTCATAAAACCTCTCGCAATACCAAAATTATCATCAAGTACCTTAAGGACTGGAGCCAAGCAATTAGTAGTACAAGAAGCAGCAGAAATAACCTTATCATCATTATCTATAATATCATCATTAACATTATATACAACGGTTTTAACATCACCCTTACAAGGAGCACTAACAATTACCTTTTTAGCACCAGCTTTAATATGAAGCATAGCACTATCTAAATCAGTAAATCTACCAGTACATTCAAAAACCAAATCTACACCAAGTTCTCTCCAAGGAAGAAGAGAAGGATCTGCTTCAGCATATATTCTAGTTTTTTTACCATTAACTATAATACCATCATCATCATAAGTAACTTCCTTATCATAATTTCTATGTGTACTATCATATTTAAGCAAATATGCAAGTTCTTCACTACTAGATAAATCATTAATAGCTACAACATCAAAAAAGTCATCTTCTTCCATTAATCTATATACAAGTCTACCTATTCTACCAAAACCATTAATTGCAATCTTCATCTATAATCATCTCCTTATTCATTAGCATAGTTATCAAAATAACCTTGAATATATACAACTGGTGTTCCCTTATCACCACTACCACTAGTCAAATCACAAAGAGAACCAACCAAATCAGTAATTCTTCTTGGAGTAGTACCAAGACTTTTATTCTGTCCTACTAAATTATCTTCTTTCTTTCTTATTTCATCCTTCATAGCATTATTAAGTTCTTCTCCTCTAAGATTACTAAGCACATTATCAGATATATATTTAAGTTTAATCTCATTAGGAGTTCCCTCTAAACCACTAGTATAAAATGGTGAAACAACCGGATCAGCAAGTTCCCATATCTTACCTACAGGATCCTTAAAAGCTCCATCTCCATATATCATAACCTCAACATTTTTACCAGTTTCATCTTTAATCCTTTTTTGAATATTATATACAAGTTCTTCTCCATCCTTAGGAAATAACTTAAGTTTTTCATCAGTACTCTTATTAGAACCCAAAAGACCATACTTAGGATTAAATCCACTACCATTAATACTATTATTCATAATATTATCAAGACCATATAAAATATCAGCATCTCTTAAAGCCTTCTTAGTTTTTTCCCTAGTATGAATATCACAAGCCAATACATTTCTAGTATATTTAAAAATTTCCTTAGGATTATTAGAAAAAATAAATTCAATATCACAATCCTCATTCTTACATATTTCACTATATACATCAATATAATTAACCCCAGTAAATTCATGTACAATACCCCTAAAATACTTATCATAAGTATCAATACCAAAAGAATCACTATAAGGATTAATATTATATTCTTCTAACAATTCATCATTAAATAAATGATTACCAACTTCATCAGATGGATAAGATAATAACATATATATTTTTTTACTACCCCTAGCAATACCCTTCAAAATCATTGAAAACCTATTTCTACTAAGAATAGGAAATATAAGACCTATTTCCCCATCAGGATATTTACTTCTAATATCAGTAGCAATATCATCTACTGTAACATAATTACCATAAGCTATACCAACTACAGCTTCAGTAATTCCAATAATATCCCTGTCTTTAATATCAAATCCATCACTCAAGCTAGCTCTAAGAACAGAATTAACAACAATATCTTCTAAATTATCCCCATTTTTAATAACACCTGTTCTAATACCTCTACTTACAGTTCCTACACATCTCATTACATCACTCTCCTATTATCATTATATAATAGAAAAAATAAAAAAGTAAAGAATATTACACTAATTTGACACCTTAGTACCATGAATATATCCATTAATACCACTACTAATAACACTACTAAGCCTATCTATTTGAAAATCAACTTCCTTAGGAGTAACAATAAAATTATAATCAAGCCCGTTAAGAACCTCATTAATAAGACTCTTCTTATCACTATCAGATAAAGTACCAAATAAACCAGCAAAATTCCTTTTCTCATCATAAGACAAATCACTATAATCAATTTTATTTTTATAATTATATCTATTAACAATAAGTTTATTCATATTTGCATTATTTTTAATATAAGAAATATGTTTGAATAAATAATTCATCGTATCATATACAATAATAGAAGACTCAACAACCGTAGGAATACCAATAGCAATAGTAGGAACACCTAAAGTATCAAAACTAATCTCTTTTCTCATGTTACCAACACCACTACCAGGATGAATACCACTATCAGTGATTTGAATACACTTATTAACCCTCCCAATATTTGAAGCAGCAAGAGCATCAACAATAATTACTAAATCAGGTTTAACATCTTTACATAACAAAGAAATAATATCAAAGGTCTCAATACCATTATTTCCCATAACTCCAGGACTAAAACTAGAAGTACACTTAACACCATCACTAACATCTTCTCCAAGTAAAAATAAATGTCTAGTTACAACAATATCATCAATTACTTTAGGCCCCAAACTATCAGGAGTACTATCTCTATTACCAAGTCCAATTATAAGTACACTATTAACTTTACTAATATCAAAAATATCATTAAGTTCTAAAGTAAAAATATCCTCTACTTTATTCTTATTATCCGTATCAGTAACATCATCAAATTCAATTGTAATATATCTTCCCTTTTTCTTTCCAATAATCCTACTAACATTATCATCCACTGTTACTTTTGTAATCTTAATATCACCTTGAACTTCAACTAAAGTATCAATATTATCATCATTATTATCAATTGTATCAATAACCAAATCAGTTCTAATATCATACCTTTTTAAATCAATTTCATGACCCATATATATCACCACTAATATTTTTCACAAAAAATAAGGAAAATATTTGCTTTTTTTATATTTTTTTGATAAAATTATAAGTAGTTTTGGAAGGAGATGAAATTTTTATGGCAAATGTTAAAAATGCAAAGAAAAAAATAGTTCAAATTAGAAAGACAACTTTAGCACATCAACAACTAAAATCAACTGTTAAAAATGCCATTAAAGAAACAGATAAAGCAGTATTAGCAGGAAATAAAGAATTAGCAGAAAAAAGTTTAAAGAAAGCAATCAAATCTTTAGACAATGCTGGTGTTAAAGGTTTAGTACATAAAAATAAAGTTAATAGAGAAAAATCAAGATTAACAAAAAAAGTAAATACTATGGAAGTAAAATAATTACTTCTTTTTTTATTGCATTTTATTAAAATATAATATATAATGTATATGGAAAGAGAAATTTACCCACAATAAAAAGGTAGCGCCTTTATTCGAAAGGTGTTCTCTCCATTTGGTTTGTTTATGGAACACTTCCTTAAGTAGAGTGCTCCGCTTTTTTATCTATGATTATTCTTACTTAAAGCAAGAATAACCAGAATAGTTAAAGCATAGCAAAGTACATATGCTAAAACTGATTTCACTACTCAAAACCCCCTTTACGGAAATTTCTTTCATATAGCCTCACTCCTTCCTAATCAAATTAAAAAGGAGAGAACACCCATATAAGTATTACCACTTAACCATTATATATAAATTAATATTCATAGTCAATATCAAATAAATTATTTTCAAAATTAGCCTATAAGATCCTTATTTATAAGTATTCATACAAAAGTATAGTACAAAACATATGTACTATACTTTTATTTAACATAAAAAGAAAGAGAATAATTTCTCTTCCTATATCATATTTTCTAGGTCGTTTACGGCTTTAGTTTTAGCGGAGTTCATTTTTCTAACCCACTTTTTCATATTACCATTTTTTACATTATGATATAGCGCGGCACTACCTACGCCTATACCTAAACCCATTAAAGCCATTCCCATTTTGGATTTCATAACACCAACTCCTTTAAAATATGACTATATCTAAATAAATTAGATACAATAATATTATTAACCTATTAAAACAATTTATACATTATTATAATAATTAATAATAAAATCTTTCAAAGTAGTTCTTCTATTATCAACATAATCATTATTAATACCATATATAAAAGAATTAGCATCTCCAACTATAACTAAACTTTTTTTAGCTCTAGTAACACCAGTATAAACAAGTTTATTATAAAGCATTCTCTTAAAAGAAGGAACTATAGGCATAACAACCATATCAAATTCACTACCTTGAGCTTTATGAATACTAATAGCATAACCATGCCTAAAATTAATAAATTTATCAGGAGTATATTCAACAATATTACCATCATAATTAATATTAATTTGATTAATAACCTTTTTATCACGAGAAACAATAATATTTTCTATATAGCCAATATCACCATTATATACATTATTATCCGGATCATTAACAAGTTGAAGTACTTTATCATATTCCCTATAAATAATACCATGATAATTAACCTCCACTTTTTTATCACTTTTAGGATTAAAAAGTTCTTGAAGCATAACATTCAAATTATCAATACCATTAATAGATTTATACATAGGAGCAAGTATCTGTAGTTCTCTATCACTAAATCCCTTTTTAATAGCTTTAGAAACAACTTCCTTAACAATACCTATGGTATTATCATTATCACCATTAACAAACAAATAATCATCTTTTTTTAAAAATAATTCTTCACCAATATTCTTCTCTTTAATATCATAAGCCAAGTTAAGAATATAAGAACCCTCTGTTTGCCTATAAATTTTATTAAGTTTAATAACAGGAATACAATCACTATCAATCAAATCCTTAAGAACTTGTCCCTCACTAACACTAGGAAGCTGATAATAATCTCCAACCAATATAAGTTTAGCATTTCTCTTAATACCTTTTAGTAAAGCCTCCATTAGAAGTGTATCAATCATACTGACCTCATCAACAATTATATACTTTTCATCCTTAGGAGAATATTCATCAGTAGCAAAAGTATTACTATCCTTATCCCATCCCAAATACTTATGAATAGTATAAGCACTTTTACCAGTAGTTTCCATAAGTCTTTTAGCAGCTCTTCCTGTTGGTGCCAGAAGAGCAATATCCTCATTTTTAAGTTTTCCAGCTTCCATAAGTATTTTAACAATAGCCTTAATAATCATTGTTTTACCAGTACCAGGGCCACCAGTAATAATAGTAATATTATTATTAACTCCACTTTCAATAGCTTTTTTTTGAACATCATCATAAACAATATTACTAAACTTCTCATTATCAAGATACTTATTAATATTTGTATGACCAATAACACTCATGTCATTAAGAAAACATATCCTCTCACAAATATATTTCTCAGCCTCATAAAAATTCTTCAGATAATATCTATCTTCAATAATAACAATTTTCTTATCACGAGTAAGTTTAACCATTAAATAATCCAGTTTTTCAGAAGTAATACTTACATAATTAGAAATACCAAAAGATATATCCTCTAATTTCAAATAAGTATCCCCTCTATTAAAACAAGTTTCCTTCATAACATAAATAATAAGTGCTTTAACTCTCCTATCATCATCTTCATTAATTCCCATACCAAGAGCAATATCATCTATCTTTTTAAAAGACATATCATCATTATCAATAAGTTCATATATATTATTATTAACAGTATCAAGAATTTTATTATTGTATTTATTCAAAAAACTAAGTGATTCTTTCATATCAAAACCAAGTTTAGTAAGTTCAATAACAATGTTAGAAGTATTCTGGTAATCTTTAAGAACATTATAAATCTTATCTATTTTCTTCTCATTAAGTCTAGGTATCAACTGAAGACAATCCTTATTATCTAGAATCTTATTAACAGTATCCTCATGAAACATATCAACTATCTTTTTAGCGGTAACTTCTCCTATAGGAAACAAATCACTAGACAAAAAAACAACCAACTCATCTTCACGTGTAGGTATAACAATATCAAAAGAATTAACACTAAACTGAATACCATATTTAATATGATTAACAATATCACCATATAAAATATATTCTTTTCTATCATCAAGTGCAGGTAAAACACCAGTAATATTAATAATATTATTATCATAATCAATATTACTATCATTAATCTTAAATAAACCAACCATATAACCATTCATCTCATTACGATATATTTGTTTATATAACTTACCTTTAATAAAATTCTTATCCATTATATACCTCTTTTCTTATTAATTATACCAATTAAAAATATCAAAGTAAAGACAAAATAAAAAGATAGAAAATTCTATCTTCTACTATGATTTTGTACCAATTTCTTAACAATAGGTTTATTCTCTTCACTATTATTAGAATCATTTTTTGACTTAGGATAAACTCCATCAATTGTCAAAGCTACCATTTTAGCTATTTCTTCCATAGAAAAATGGCCATTTATATACTTCATATTATTATTTTCCATACAAAAAACGCCTCCTTTTTAAAGCTAAACTATTATAATAAATTTTTTCAATAATGTCAACCCCATTAGCCCATAAAAGACAAAATACAACATATAAAAGAACTATCAACTATGATAGTTCATAATCAAATTACTAGTTTTATATAAATATTCTATCATTTTATTAATTTTTATACACATTTCATATTCATCACTTATAATTTCTATTTTATACGGTATAGCCATATATGTAAACAAAAGTAATCTTTCATCTTCTTTTAAAGGATAACCACTTTCATAAAAATGAAATAAATCATCAAAATCAAAATCCAAATAATGATTCTTATAAAAAGAAAGCAAATCATATATTGGACTATCAATTCTACTCTTATTCCAACTAATTAAATATGGCTTCTCATTTTTTATATAATGATCAAGACTAATATTATTATGAATATTAACAACTCTCTCATTTTTATTATTATCTATTTTTTTATACCACTCTTCAAGATTATGCTTAGCATAATAAATACTACCAAAAATAATATTAATATTTCTAGCAATCAAATATCCAGATGGTGACATATAAACTTCTTTTTCAATCATCGTAATAAGATCGTTATAAAAATTATTTAAATATTCTAACTCATCAGATATATTTTCATATATCTCCTTATTTTTATCAATATCAATTTCTCTATAAAAAGTTGTCTTACTATGAAGTAATCCTAATAGATGCATAATATCAGTGGCCTTTTGTTCACTAGGTTCATAAGTATCTTCTAAAAATGGATAAACCTCATATAAATTATCTATTGTAATTGGTTCAGGAAAATAATCAAACGATCTAGATTTTAAATATTTATAAACATTATTCAAATCATTATTCTTCTTTTTCTTAAGAACAATTTTATCATCAATAATTCTAGTATTATTTTTAATAGTAATTTTATTTATAGGAATATTATATTCACTAGCAATTTTTCTAACATAATTATTCACTAGTTTTTGGAATAATTACTTTATCACCAGGTTTAATACTAGTTATATCATTATAATTTTCTATATCCTCTTTAGTAACCCCATATAAAGAAATAATCTTATCTATAGTATCCTCTTCCTTAACAATATAAACATAATAAGTAGTATAAGTTTCCGTATTATCTAAATTAGAAAATAAATCATTAGCAAAATCATCTACATCATTACGTTCAATATCACTATCATTCATAGTGGCATCGTCATTATTAATTTTTTCAGAAGTCACTTCTTTATCTTTTTCTATTTCTATATTTTCATCATTTTTAATATCACTTTTTGACTCCATCATGATATTTCTATCTTCTTCCACAGGCTCATCTTCTTTTTGAACATCATTCATTTCATTATCAGATTTATCTTCCTCTGTTAAAATATTATTATCCAAAGAAGTATCCGGTAAATATTCAGCCTCTATATATAAATCAATATTAACCTTTAAAGTATCCTCATTAATAACATCATAATAAAAATCCTCAATATCAGCCTTTACACTATTAACATCATATCTAGGATCAAGAGTAATATCAAATGGCAAATCAAAAGAAAACTTTTCTCTATTAATAGAACCTTCATTCATCTTATAATCACCAGTAATATAAAAAGTACCAGTAACAATACCACCATCTAATATTTCAATTTTTCTTTCTAAAGATATAGAAGTAATATCACTAACTTTAGTTTTAAATGGTAAATCTTTTTTAAATGGTATAATCTGTTTCATAATCATTCTTCCTTTCAATTAAGCATATTCCATATATATAAAAATATACCAAAAAATAGAAACCTAAGTTCCTATTTCTTCTAAAATCCTAATATTTCTTTTAAGTCTTTTTTTATAAAAGTAATGACCATTACCAATGCCATTAACAATCATTCTAAGAGTATTAATTTCTTTTCTATTCTTTTCTCTAAATAAATCATCATTTTTACTAATAAGTATCGGTCCTAAATATAATTCCTTATAATTATATTTCTTCTTACCTTTAGAAAACTTAATAACCGTATAAATAATATTTTTATCTTTAACTAAAGTTTCATCAGCAATATAATATCCCAAAGAAACAATATTCTTTCTTAGAAAATATAAATCAGTATTACTTTGAACAATAATATCCTTTACATAAGTAAGTTTATTTCTAGCATATTTAAGCATTCCAACAATAGTATTAGAACCCATCCCACTAATAACAATAGTATCAATTTCATCAGCAGTAACAACATCAAGTCCACTACCAAGTCTCGTTTCTATTTTATTCTGAAGATTTAGCTTGTTAATATTTGAAATAGCATTATTTAAAGCATTCTCATTAATATCACTAGCAATAATTTTAATATTATCATATTTCTTAGCCAAGAAAATAGATAAAAAGCCATGATCACAACCAATATCAATAACTTTAGAATTATCATCGACATAATTAGCCACAGCTTCCAATCTAACAGATAACTTATTCATTTAAGAAATCCTTTAATTTTCTACTTCTAGAAGGATGTCTAAGTTTTCTAAGAGCCTTAGCCTCAATCTGTCTAATTCTCTCTCTTGTAACACCAAACATTTGCCCAACCTCTTCAAGTGTTTTACTAGAACCATCATCAAGACCAAATCTAAGTCTAAGAACTTGTTCCTCTCTTTCTGTTAAAGTAAGAAGAACATCACTAATCTCTTCTTTAAGCATTTCATGAACAGTAAAATCTTCAGGAGACATATTACTTTCATCAGGAACAAAATCACCTAAATGTGAATCCTCTTCTTCACCAATAGGAGTTTCAAGAGATACTGGATCCTGAGCAATCTTAATAACTTCTCTAATCTTTTCAGGGGACATATTCATCTTTTCTGCAAGTTCCTCATCAGTAGGTTCTCTATTAAGTTCAAGAGTAAGTTGTCTTTGAAATCTTGATAATTTATTAATAGTTTCTACCATATGAACAGGTACCCTAATCGTTCTAGCTTGATCCGCAATAGCTCTTGTAATAGCTTGTCTAATCCACCAAGTAGCATAAGTAGAAAACTTATATCCTTTAGTAGCATCAAATTTTTCAACAGCCTTCATAAGACCAATATTACCTTCTTGTATTAAATCAAGAAAAAGCATTCCTCTACCAACATATCTCTTAGCAATAGATACAACAAGTCTTAAATTAGATTCAGCCAATCTATTTTTGGCCATTTCATCACCTTCGGCAATTTTTTCAGAAAGTTCAGTTTCCTCATCTAATGAAAGCAAACTAATCTTACCAATTTCCTTAAGATACATTCTAACCGGATCATTAATAGTTAATTCCTTAGCAATACTATCATCTTTTAGAATATCTTCTAAATTACCACTATCATCTTCTTCACTATCATCATCTAAATCACTCTCAGATATAACACTAATATCATTTTCCATAAGAGCATTATAAAGTTCATCAAGTAAATCACTACTTACTTCAAGTCCTTTTAATTCTTCTGCTAACTCTTCATATGTAATAAAGCCAACTTCTTTACCTTTTTTAATAAGTGTTTCTTTTCTTTGTTCAAAATCTTTAACTTCTGATATCATTTTTTCACTCCCCTTATCTTCATAATTTCTAAAGAAATCTTAGCTTGCTTTAACGGATCTTTTTCTTCTTTTAATTTTTTGTTTAAATCATTTATCTTCACTTCTTTATGATACTCATTTATAACAAAAATATAATCTTCAATTTCATCTATTAAAAAGTCTTCTTTAATATTCATAGCTAAAATTTCCTTCAAAGTATTTAAAATTTCATTTCTAGAAGATATATAACTAATAAAATCAGCGATATTTATTATACCATATTTATTAAAATAGTAAATAATTTCATTAGATAATTCCCTAATATTTTTATCAGGAAAATACCCAACTCTTTTTTCTACCATATTTATAACTCTACCATCTTTAAGCATATAATAAATAAGATAACACTCAGCTTGTCCATATCTATTATATACTTTTTTAGGCTTATTTACCTTAACATAACTATCTTTATTATTATTATCATTTTTAAGTTTCTCATATTTATTAACTAAATTATCATAATCAATATCAAAACTAGTAGCCAACTTCTTAAGATTAAGTTCTACTACAATATCATCTTTCTCATATACAAGTTCTTTTAAAGCAGAATTAACATAAGAAGATATATCTTTAATATTACCAAAATCTTTATTCTTTTTAAGAAGTTCCATTTTATAATCAATCAAATTAGTAGCATTACTAATTTGATATAAAAAACTATCTTTTCCCTCTTTAATAATATACTCATCAGGATCCATATCATTAGGTAATCTAACGATTTTAATATCAATACCAGTATCTTCAAGTAATTCTATTGCGCTAATAGTGGCCTTTTCACCTGCACTATCACCATCAAAACACAAAATAACATTATTAGTCATATTCTTAATAATACTTTTATGATCACGAGTTAAAGCAGTTCCCATCGTAGCAATACAATTATTAACCCCAATAGTACTAGCCCTAATAACATCCATTTGACCTTCCATAATAATAACACTATCATTCTTCTTCAAATGTTCTTTAGCAATATGATAATTATATAAAATCTTACCCTTCTTAAACTTATCAGTTTCTTTAGTATTAATATATTTAGAAGTATCTTTAGTATTATATATTCTACCAGAAAAAGCAACAGGATTACCAGCTAAATCATATATAGGAAACATAATTCTATTAATAAAAATATCATTACCATTATCATTAGTAAGACCAACATCAATAAGTTTATCAATAGAATAATTCTTATTCTTTAAATAATCAGTTAAAGATAATTTTTGAACAGATAACCCAATTCCAAACTTCTTAATAGTATCTCTATCAATATTTCTATTTTTCAAATACTGAATAGCATTCTTACCCAAATTAGTAAATAAACTATTCTGATAAAATTTATTAGCATTATCATATATATCAAAGTATTCATCTCTTTTACTATTACCAATATAAGTATTATTACCAATACTAATACCAGCCTTCTCTCCAAGTAATCTAACTGCATCACTAAAAGATATCTTTTCAAAATCAGATACAAAAGTAAATACATTACCAGTAGCACCACAAGAAAAACAAGTAAATATTTGTTTTTCAGGACTAACACTCATACTAGGAGAATGATCATCATGAAAAGGACAAACTCCAATATAATTCTTCCCCTTTTTTGTGAGATTAACATATCTAGAGACAACATCAACAATATCAGTCTTATTTCTTATTTCATTAATAATTTCATTACTGATATAAGCCATAATCTCACTTCCTCACAAAAAGCCAATATAATTATATAACAAAAGTAATATTTTGTAAAGAAAAATCAAATTTTATACAATCATCTAGCATAACCATATACCTTACCATTTTCCAAAGATATTCCCTTATAATAAAAAAGTTCATCTATTGTAACAAATTCATACCCATTATCCTGAAGAATTGGAATAATATTACTAAGAGCATTAAGACTAGCACTATAAATATCATGCATAAGAATAATATCACCATCACGTACCTTATTAACTACTCTACTAGTAATCCTCTTAGAATTATGATACTTCCAATCCAAAGTATCAATATCCCATATAATAATAGGCATATTAGCCACTTTCTTAATTTTATTATTAACAGAACCATAACTAGGTCTTAATAATTTAGGCCTTTTTTTCGTAGCACTATATATAACCTCACTAGTATCCTCTATCTCACTTCTAATCTTATTCTCATCATATTTAGTAAGTAATAAATGATTATACGTATGATTACCAATCTCCATACCACTATCAGCCATCTTTTTAAGAATATCCTTATTATTTATTGCCCTACTACCAAGAACAAAAAAAGTAGCCTTAATATCATACTTATTAAGAACATCAATAATCTTACTAGTATTATAATTAGGACCATCATCAAAAGTAAGAGCAATCATCTTTTTACTCTTATCTATCTTCCTATTAATAACAGCATCATACTCATAATTAGTCTTATTAATTCTACTAACACTATTATTACTAGTATCAATAACAAAAGAATCACTACCATCACTTACCATATTATCATTCCAAAAATACTTATAAAAAGTTAAATAATATAAATTATCATTATCATATATATCATAATCTATAATAGTATTACCATCTATATAACTATCATAATTCAAATAATCACTAATATAATTATCAATATCATCATTACTAAAAAAAGGATAACTAATATCATAATTCAAAGAAACAACCTCTTTATTAATAACATCATTATCACTATCAACAATAAAAATCATTAACGATATAACAATTATTGGTAAAATAAAATACCTAAGTTTCATATAATCACCAATACAATAATATGAAAAAATGACCCCTTTTAGAAGTCACTTATATCTATACCATCAAATTTAACATTAATAAATTTCTTACTCGATAGAAAATCACACATATGTACAAATCTTTGATACTTATCTTTAGGAATAGGCAAAACTTCATTACCATTATAATCCTTATTCCAAATACCCATATGAGAAGCAATAACTCTTGTAATCAAATCAATCTCATCATCATTTAAAGATAATTTATCCTTATTTTCTCTAACATACTCACTAGCAAGTAAAGGATGATCAAACCTTGTATATTTTTCCTTAATCTTTCCACTTTTAAAGCCATCATGAAGTACTAAAGCCATAATAATAATATCTTTTTCACTATCTGTAAAATTATTAAGTCCAGGATTATTAAGAAGTTCATAAGCAATACGTGTAGCTACTTTAGTATGTTTAACAAGACCATGTTCAGTAGCGGCAAACTCCGGATGATATTTACCAGTACTAGAAGCAGGTATTTCAAAAAAATAATCAGGAAGACCATTAACAAGTAATATCAAATCATTTCTCTTATTAATATCTTTAACATAATTATATTCTTTATTAAAATAATCTTTTTTTTCCATACTACTTTCTTATATTAATATCCACAGTTGTATAAGGAATACTAATACCCTCCTTATCAAATCTATCTTTAACCATTCTAAGAACCTTTCTCTTAATAACCATTCCTGTCATAGCCTTACAAGTAACATCTACCATATATATAATAGCGGAATCACCAAGTTCATCAACACCTAAAAGTTTATAACCTTTAACATTATCAATTTTAAGAATATCTTCTTTCATGCTCTCCAATACCTTTTCAAGCTTATCAATATCAGTATCATAAGCAACATTAAGCTTAATAAATAAATCAGCATCAGATAAATTATAATTAATAACCTCACTAAAAGAAGAATTACCAATAGATTTTACTTCTCCAGAAAAAGATTTAATTTTCGTAGTTCTAAGTCCAAACTCAATAACAGTACCAGTAAAACCATTAATCTGTACAACATCCCCAACAGCATATTTATTATCAAATATAACAGAAGCTCCCGCTAAAACATCCTTTAAAATATCTTGAAAAGCTAATCCAATAACCGCAGCAAATACCCCTATAGAAGCAATAATACTAGTAGTATCAACACCATATAATTTAAAAATACCAAGTACTACAAATATAAGTATTAAATACTTACTAACACTTTTAGCCAAATTAATAACAGTATCTTTCCTTTTATCTTTACCACTAATACTCTTATGTCTAGCACCAATCCTATCAACAACATTACCAATTAACATATTAAGTACAACACCTATAACAATATACACAAAAGGTAAATAAAACTTTTCACTAGTAATAATAGCAATAAACTTTTCCATAAAACAACCTTCTTTCTTAACAAAATTATAACATAAAAATAATATTATTTAAACATTCTAACAATAATTTCATTAGAAATATACATATATTTCTTATCAATCTTAAGATAATCATCTTTTAAAACCAAATAACCATCATTAATCAAATCATAAATATTAAACACCTCATCAATAAAAACACCATATTTATTCTTAAAACTATTCAAATTAATACCATTAAACTTTCTAAGTCCTAACATAACTTCATTTTCCATTCTAATATCAATAGATTCTTCTTCAACACTTCCCATGTATTCACCATCTAAATACTTAGCCAAATTCTTCGTATTAACCATTCTTACACCATTAATATAACTAGTACTAGAAAGTCCAAATCCATAATAATTATCATTATTCCAATATACCAAATTATGACGAGATTCATACCCCTTCTTAGCATAATTACTAATTTCATAATGAACATAACCATTATCTTCTAAAATATCTTCTATATATTTATACATTTCATAATCCAAATCTTCATCTATACCATTAAATCCATCAACCTTAAGTAAAGTATTATCTTCAAGTATTAAACTATAAGTAGAAATATGTTTAACATCTAACTTCAAAGCCTTATCAATATCCCTTTTTAATATATTAATATCATTATAAGCAGCATAAATAATATCAACATTAACATTATCAATATATCTCTTAATTAAATTAATCTTATCAAACACCTCTTTCTCAGTATGCCTTCTACCAAGTAATTTAATAATATCATTATCAAAAGATTGTACACCAATACTAATTCTATTTACTCCATATTTTTTCATAATATTAAGTTTACTCCCAGTAATAGATTCAACATTACCTTCTATAGTAAATTCATAATCACTACTAAGATTAAATAATTTAATAATATCAAGCAGCATAACAAGTTCATCATCCTCTAAACAACTAGGAGTACCTCCTCCAATATAAATAGTATTAACTTCTTCCCCTTTATACCTATCAACAATCTCATTTCTTAAATTATCTAAATAACTTTTAATATATTTCTTATTATAAAATATCTTACAAAAATCACAATAAGAACAAATACTACTACAAAAAGGAATATGAATATATATAGACATATTTAATCACCATCTATAGAATACCATAACAATAATTAAAATACAAGGAATAAAATAACAATAATATATCATACTAATAAGGGTGATAAACATGAATAACATAGATATAAGACAATACATAAAGAATAATTTCAAAGATGATAATATTGAAGATATAAAATCATCTATTGAAGACTCTATATCTTCCAAAGAAGATGATCCACTAATAGGTTTAGGAGTATTATTCGAAATACTATGGAATAACTCAACTAAAGAACAGCAAACAATAATATTAAATAACATAAAAAAAGGTATGTAACAATGAACTGAACCACGTTTCTTGGACATAAGAAGCGAAGTTCATATCACAATTACATATCTTTTTTTACTATAAACAATTGCATAAGCATATTACCATCACCATTACTAGTTTTAATAGCATTATCAATATCAGCAAGTTTAGATAAATATTTAACTAAATCACTTTCACTATAATAATAACTATCACTAAGTAAATATTTAACTCGATATATACTCTTAAACTCTAATATTTTAGCAATTTCATCATTAGATTTACCACTATTATATAATCTCTTAACCTGGTATAAAAGTCTAATTTGAGCAGCTATAATAGCCACTATTTGATTAACATCCATACCATTATTAATAAAATTATTATATAGTTTAATAGCCTTTTCATTATCATTTTTAAGTATACAATTAACAAGATCATATATAGAATCATCTATATTTTCTACTGTAAGTAAATCAATATCATTTCTATTAATAATTTTATCATTAATCTTATATAACATAAGTTTATCAAGTTCATTAGTAACATTATTAATATTATTACCTACTCTATTAATAAAATAAACAACATCTCCATTATTAATTTTATATCCATTATCTTTTAAATAATTATTAACATAATCATTTAAATAATTATCATTAACTTCTATTTTCTTAACTATACCATACTTCTTAATTAAATTAACTATCTTTTTCCTACTATCTATAGAATCACTATTACATACAAATACTAAATAACTATTAGAATTATAACTATCAAAATAATTCTCAAGTAAATTAATATTAGGAATATCCTTCTTATCCTTAAAATAACTATCCATATTAATAATAATAAATTTATTTAAAGAAAACATCCCAATAGTAGAAGCCTCATTAATAATACCATCAATATCATCTATATTATAATAAATAATATCATTATCACTAATATCAAGTTTCTTTTCTAAATCATTAATTTCCTTATTAAGTATTGCCCCATCACTACTATATAATAAATAAAAGTTCTTCATTCTATATTATTTCCCTTACAACTATATCCTTTATCTTTATAATAAGTAAGTAATTCTTCTAGTTTACTAGGCATAAAATAATCATTAGAAGTATCTATTTTAGAAAACAATCTATAAGTATAATTATCATCATCAAACTTATAAGTATCTCCCTTTTCTATATATTGATAAAAATAACTATTATCTCTAAACTCTTTATAATAATCAGTATCATTAAATACATAATCTGAAGTAATATTAATAGTAGAAATAACATTTTTTGAAGTAAATACAAGTTCTACCTTTTCATTAATATTAGCGGGTAACTTCTCATGTGTATAAGACTTAGTACAAGTATATTCTTTATTCTTACCTTTTAATACTTCTGGATTAATAAAGAAGAATAAAGCTACCACTATAATAAATAATATCAAAAATATATATCCAATAGAAACACGTTTCTTAGGTTTATCTTCTTTTTTAGTTACTTTAACCTTAGGTATAGTTTTATCATATAATTTATTTATATCAACATCAAAACTAACAGGAGCATCATCAATAATTTGTATACTATCAATATCTTTAAGTGAAATAATTTCATAATTATCTTCATTCTTATCCGAAAGAATATCAGTAGTAAATTCTTTAACATCATCCCCTTTAGTATCTTTAGATAACATAACAACAAGTTCATTATTTCTAACAAATACAGAGCCATAATAAAGTTTATTTTTCTTATTTACATCATCTATATAACTATATATAACATATTTATTACCACTTTTACCACTTTTAAAAGCACCATAAACATTAACATACATAACTTCTTTTCCATAAGTAAATTTATAATCATTAATTTTAATTTTCTTTCCTATCATTATAAATCCTCCTAATAATATTATATAATAAATAAAATAGTTAGTAAAGAAAAAACAGATTATTCATACTTAATCTGTTCAGTAGTAATATAAAACTCTCCAGCAAAATTCTTACCCTGTTCATAATCCTGATTCTTACCATTATCCTGTAACCATATAAGTACAGTATAAGACTTATTCTCTCCTGTTTTAAGTTCAAGATTCGAAGCAAGTAAAACTTTTCCACTAGAAGGAATATTACCACTAGAAATTCTATTACCATTAGCATCATATAAAATAAAACCAAGTGCATTATTATCAAACTCATTATTAGTTACATCAATATATATATTAAAATTTTGATCTAAGGTACTATTACTACTAGAAATAGAAAAACTCTTTTTATAAGTAGAATATTTAGTATTAAGATTAGGCTCACTAATTGGTAAAAGAGCATATGTATTAATCTCTTGACCATCTATATAATTAATAGCCAAAGTACCAGTTTGAACTTTAGTACTATCATCTTCTTCTTTAGTAAGTAATGAAAAATAAGTAAAAGTAATACCAATAATCATAGTTATTAAAGTAAAAAATAACAAAAGTAAATAAAAAATATCATTCTTTCTCCTCTTACTATCTTTCATATCATCACCTAGTATAATGATAACAAAAAACATAAAAAAAAGCAATATCAAATTGCTTTTTTAAAATACATTATTGACTAGAACTAGCATCACCAGTAATACCTTGACCAGCTCCAACTACATCAACATGAACAGTACCATTAAATACAGCACCTTGTTCTACATCATTAGCTTCGCCTTTTTCATCAAGCCAAATAAATAAACGATAAGTCTTAGTTTCACCAGCCTTAAGTGTAGCAGTAGCAGCTTTATCAGCAGCTAATATACCAAAATCACCATTATATACAACGCTTAAACCATCTGCAGCAGCAATCTTAGTACCATTATCATTACCAGTTACACCTGTTCTATCAAAAGTAATAAACTTCAAGTTATTAAAGCCCTTTTCAGCAGGTTTATTATTTTCAGGATTTTCATTATCAACAACAGCATCTTTTAAAGCTGTAGGAGTAATATATGCATTAATATCAACAGGATTAGTACCATTATTAGTTAATGTAAAATCATAAGTACCACATACCCTATAATTATTATCATCCATACAAGCAACATACTTCTCATCAGTACCTGTACGAGTTTCTCCTGCTCTTCTTACAGTTTCAAGAGCAACATCTTGAGTAGAAGGAATAATATTATCTATAGCAATATTTTGTCCTTCTTCATAAACAATTTGTACAGTAGCAGCTTGAACTTTTACAGCATTCTCATTACTTCTAGCATTAAGTGAAAAATACGCAAATGATGCTCCTATTATAGCAACAATCAAAGTAAGTATACCAACAATTCCTAAAAATATTCCTCTCTTATCTTCTTTTCTATTTTCATTATCCATAATAACTTCTCCTCTCTACTATCATATTAATAATAACAAAAAATAAAAATAATTGCAATAGATTTATATAAAAATAAAAAAATAGTTTGCAAAAACTATTTTAAAAAATCATCAAATTGATCCTTAGCCATAAATCCAGTATATCTCTTCACTTCCATACCATCTTTAAATAAAATAACAGTAGGTATTGACATAACTCCATATTTTCTAGCTATTTCAGAATACTTATCAACATCAACCTTAATAAAATTAAAATCATGTTCCTTTTCTACATCTTCAAATACAGGACTAAACATCTTACAAGGACCACACCAAGTAGCATAAAAATCAACAACAGCTTTATCCCTAATCAAAGATTCAAAATCATTCTCATAATGTATTAAACCCATAAATCCTCCTATTCCAATATTTCCTTATTATTAATATGTAATTTATTTCTATCAACTAATTTTCTAGCAGACTCTTTTGTAAGCACATTCTTATCAATCATAAGTTTAGTAATCTCAGTATTAATTTCCTCATTATTCTTATCTTTTCTATTAATAACAATATTATACACATTATCATATATATCTATCATTTCACTAGACATAGAAGATAATATAGGTGTATCATCTAACATAAAATTAACCATTTTAGATTCCCTAACAAACGGAATATTAAATATAGGTAAAGTAAGAATAACAAGAACAATAAATATATATACATAAGATTCAAGAATACCAACAAAAATACCAAGAATTTTAGATGGAATACTAAGTATAACAGTAGCTTTAAGTATTTTTTCAATAAGACCAGTAACCACAAGTACAGCCCTCAAAATAAAATACAAAGCAGCAAATATAATTAGAAATGCAATAATTTCATAAAGTAAAATATTTATAGCATCAATTCCCTTTATAAAACCACCAAAACTAAAAAATGGTAAATTCTCATACATAATAGTAGATAAATTATTTTTCAAAGTAAAAGATAAAATAACAATAACAAGCATACCAACAAAATCAGTTGTCTTTTTTATAACCCCAGCTTTAAATCCTTCAACAGCTCCAAAAGCTAAAAGTATAATAATAACAAAATCCGCCACATTCATAATACACCCTCCATAAATATTATATACAAATTATACATAAAATATAATTAAACACCACTTTGATCAGTATTACTACTATTATTAGTATTATCTTCATTAACTACATCAAAAATAATACTATCATCATCAAAAGAATTTCTTCTAAAATGAATACTAAAATTATCCCAATCAGAATCAACTTCATAAATAACATAACCCTTAGTTTTCTGACCTTCAGAAAGAGATTCTCCCAAAGATTTATAGCCATCAATCTCCTCACTAATATTAATAGAAGAAGTTTCTATAAAATCAGCAAAGCCAGTAAAATTATGACTAGATATATATAAACTATCATCATCAACATTCTCTACTTCAAAGAAAAACACCAAATATTCCTTACCTTCACTAGCTTCTAAACCATTAATAGAAGAATAAATAAGAGCGTCCTTTAAAGTAATTCTAGTTTCATAATCAGTAAGACTATCACCAATAGTCCCTTTAGAAACCATATTTTCCTCGATATAATCCTTAATATTAATATCATTATCTTTAATATAATTATATCCCACAATACCAATAACAACGAATATAATAATCGGAATAAGTATAACACATCCAACTACAATTAAGACAATAGCCCAAGTAGGAAGCCCTTTCTTCTTATTACCTTTATTATTACCACTACCATTAACCATAGTACCACACTTAACACACATAGCGGCATTTTCTGGAAGTTCATTTCCACAATTAGCACAAAACTTAGCCATATCCTTCACCTCTCTACTCTAATTATATAATACTCATAAAAAAAATACAAGAAAAAGAGAAGAAAACTAAATATTTTCCTCTCTTATCTGCTCAATAATATTGTGCTTTTTAATCTTATTAGAAGAATACATCATCGTAAGAAGAACAATTATAAATACCGAAACAATAGATATAATAATAGCCTTCCAAGGAATAATAATTGTACTTATACTCACCATATCAGCAAGTGAATAATGAATAAGAATAGTAACCCCTATACTAACAGGTAAAGCAAATATAAGTGACTTCATACCAAAGAATAAACTCTCAAAGAATAACATCTTATTAAATCCACCTCTAGTAAGACCAATGCTCCTAAGAACTGCAAATTCTCTCTTTCTAAGTGCCATACTAGTAGATATAGTATTAAATACTGAAGTTACTCCAATCAAAGTAACTAAACTAATAAAACCATACATAAGTATTTTAACAACCAATATTAAATTATTAGTCTGTTTCATAGATTCTTTAATATTAATATAATTAACATTATTATATTTATCTAATTCTTTAGTTAATTTATCAATATTATTAGTATTATCACTTATAATATTAAACTGTGTAAAATCAGTACCACCATCTAATATACTATCATATAATTTCTTATTAACAATAAGTTTAAAATCATCCATATAAGAAAACTCTTCAATCAAATCAAAAGACTTATTAGTAACGAAAATATTATCTATATTCTTATTACAATACTTAGTAGTATCCACATTCTCCTCATCATCATCAAAATTACATATTTTAATATTAATATCACCACTATTAATTACTGGAATATCATAATTAACTCTCTTATTATTACCATAACTTACACCCTTAAATCTATTAAGTAAAATAACACTATCTTTATCTAAACCAATTAACTTTTTATATTTATTATAAGAATTATCATCTAGTACTAAAATATAAATACTCTGATATTTTAAATTATTTAAAGCCTTTATACCATCATCGCCATAAGCATTCTTATAAAAATCAAGATATTCATCACTATAAATATAATCACCAATTATAGATAAATTACCAACACTATAAGAAACATATTCTTTAACATCACTACTTTTAACTATCTCATTAATTTTATCCAGTGCTTCTTTATTATTATCATCGCCAAAATAACTAATCTGATAATCATAAGGCACTTCACCCATCACACTACTAGCAGTATTTAAAGTATAATTCATATATGAAGAAAAAGAAATAAATAAAACAATACTAATAAACAAACTAACAATAGTAACACGATACTTCTTTTTATTTCTCTTGATATTCTTAAGAGCAATCTCTCCTTCAATTCCAAATAACTTTAAAACAAGCTTACTTGTTCTAATTTTCTTTTTATTAATTTTAATATCATCATTCTGTCTAATAGCTTCAATTGGAGAAACCTTACTTGCTCTTCTAGAAGGGATAAAAGCAGATACCCCAATAACAATAATCATAAATATTACTGGAATAATAATAAATAAAGGATTAGTAACAAGATGTAATTTATATTCTAACATATCACTAATTAAATTATTAATAATAAGTATAACACATCCAATACCAATATAAGCACCAAGTATACCAAGTATAATACCTATTACACCTACAAATACTGCTTCAAAAAACACCGTATGAGATAGCTGTCTCTTCGTAGCACCTATACTAGAAAGTAATCCAAATTCCTTCTTTCTTTCCATTACTGAAATAGCAAAAGAATTATAAATAACAATAATACAACCTATACTAACTAAAGATAGCATAATAATCATCATACCACCCATAGAGGACATAACATTACCATAAGTACTTTCACCATATAAAGCAAGTAAAGTACTATTATAGTTAATATCACCATTATAGTTTAATTCTTTGGCTAGTTCTTCAGACTGTTTAATAATCTTTTTATTTTTATTAAACATGACATATAGGTTTGCATTTCCTTTGTCACTATTTACATCAAGTGTAAAGGTCGTATATCCAGAAGCTGAATAACTTTCAAAATTACTTCTCTCCACTATACCAACAATTTTATAAGTATGAGTTCCTTCATTAGTAAGAGTCTCACCATCAACAAATCCACTATTAGCTAAAGTAATATCTCCATTTATATTTCTACTTCCATAAGTAAAAGTAACAATATCTCCTACTTTATAATCAAGTCCCCCATTAGTTATAACATGATTAGATATAACAATTTCATTTTCATTCTTAGGAATATCTCCTTCTATTAACTTAAGTTCATCAAAATATTCCCTATTTACACTAGTAATATACATATAAGGCTTATATTCATTACTAGATTCAATTTTACTAAAACCAATAGGTTTTTCATAGAAGTAAGTAAAATCTTTATCTTTAATATCATTAAGTTTTATTAAATCTACATCATTATACTTAGCCTCATACTTACCACTATAACCTATAGTATCCCTAATCATCAAGTCTTGAAAAGAAGAAAAAAGTAAACCAATACCAACCATCAAAGCAGTAGATAAAATAATACCAATAATTGTAACAATTGTTCTTTTTTTATTAAGACGTAAATTCTTAATCGTCAATCTATTTAAAATACTCATTTTATCTTCTCATCCTTAACAATATGACCATCTTCTAAAGTAATAATTCTATTAGCCTCCTTTGCAAGATTCATATCATGTGTAATCATAATAATAGTTTGATGATATTTTTCATTAGAAAGTCTAAGTAAATCCATAATCTCTCTACTAGCCTTAGAATCCAAATTTCCCGTAGGCTCATCGGCAAGTATTATATTCGGTTTAGAAATAAGTGCCCTACCAATAGATACTCTTTGTTGTTGTCCCCCAGATAATTCATTAGGTAAATGATTAACTCTTCTCTCTAGTCCAAGTATATCTATAAGTTCCTTTAAATATTTTTTATCCACTTTCTTACCATCAAGTAATATTGGTAAAGTCATATTCTCTTCTACATTAAGAATAGGAATTAAATTATAAAATTGATAAATAAGTCCTACTTTTCTTCTTCTAAATACTGCTAACGCATCATCTTTTTGTTTAAAAACATCAATATCACCCATAATAACTTTTCCACTAGTAGGTTTATCAACAGCACCAAGAATATGTAATAAAGTAGATTTACCACTTCCACTAGCACCAACTATAGCAACAAAATCTCCTTCATCAATAGAAAAAGAAATATCATCAAGAGCCTTAACTAAAGTACTACCTTTACCATAATTTTTACATAAATCTTTAACCTCTAATATTTTCATTTCTTTATCCTTTCTATAACTTCTTCATAACTAATACCCATCTTAGTAAGTTCATCAATCTTTTCTCTAATAATACTAATTTCTTTATTAATCTTCTCATTAGTAGCCTTCTTAGTATCTTCTGATATAAAAGTTCCTTTGGTGCTAATAGTGGTAATAACGCCTCTATTTTCCAATATATCATAACTCTTCTTAACCGTATTAGGATTAATTCCTAAATTACTAGCCATCTCTCTAATCGAAGGAATCTGAGTTTTCTCTTTAAGAATTCCTAAAGCCACATACTTCTCAATACCATTAACAATCTGTTCATATATTGGAGTTCTACTTTGATAATCCAAATTAATCATAATCTGTCTCATCTCTCATCACCTACTCCCCATCTATTACTACATCAGTATCAAGAGAAGCATATTTACTTTTCAATAAATTAAGTTCATCTACTTTATTAGTAACAAAAACATTTTTTCCATTATGTGTATAAATACTAATGTAACCATAATCTTTATTAATATCAAAATTATCATCCATATTATCAATTATAAACTTACTAATTTCATTATAATATTCAAAATTATATATACAATAAGTATCATTTATATAATAATTATATATATCATTATCACTATCTATCTTACTAAACATCTTCTTAGTGTTAGCATTATAATATCTTAAAAGGCCAACTTCTAAATTCTTATCTCCACTTACATCAAAGTCAATTTCTTTTACATTAAAGTCATTATAAACATAAAGAGTAACATTAAATAAATCATTTTCACTATTATTATTCATAAATATATTCTTATTATTTTTATATTTATTAACAATCATATCAGAAAGATTACTATTATTTGTTCTATTATAACCATCTTTATATTTAATACCAAATATATCATTATTTTTATATTTATTAAAATCTTTACTAAATTCTTTATCATTAATAAGAATATTATTAATATGATTATAATTATCTTTAGTAGTATAAATATTAAAACGATATGTACTATCTTTTACTTTAGTCTTAATAGTATAGCTATAAGTATAATTTTCTAAAGCTTCAGTATCTAAAAGTAAAGATATACTATTATTAATAACTTCTATATTCTTAGTACTTCCAATAACATTACCATTATCATCTAAGAAAGAAATCTCTTTAACATCTTTAGCTTTAATACTATAACTATCAACACCCACTAATGCTCCCACTACTATAGTAACACCACCAACTATTGCTAAACAAATAGCCATTTTAAAGAAATTAGTAACTTTCTTTCTTGTAATCAAATCATATATAATTAAATAAGTAAATATAAGTACAAGCAGTAAAACAATAGAAAAGATATCATAACTAGATATACTACTATTTTTAAGTACAACATAAGCAAGACATACAATAGGAATAGTAGTTAAAGTTCTAACTAAAATATGTATTTTCTCACTTCTAAATGAAGTTCCAACAATTTCAAACCTCTTATTACTAAATAACACTGTACCCACTATTATATATATAATACTAAGTATAATCATCTTAATAATTGAAGTATTTACTCTATTATCACTTTCAATTCCAAATAAATTATCTTTTATTAATTCATAAGGTAAAGTATAAGTAACATTATCATACTTTGTTATATTAGCGGTATAAATATTATTCTTTTTATCCATTTCACATTTAACAGTATCACAATAATAATTTTTTGGCTTACAACTATCATTTACACATTCAACTTTAAAATCACTATTACCATAATAAGTAAAAGCATTAGAATTAATAAATGTACTAATAAATGGAATTAAAAACATAATAAGTAAAGTAACTACTATTGTTGTAATCTTATTTGAAGATACACTAGCGGCAATATTAGTACAAACAAATACAAATATATACGAAATAGAATATATAAATAAAATATCAAATAACATCTTATAAGAAACAATAATATTACTATATATTAAACTAACTAATAACATAACAATAAAATTAATAATTTGCATAATAAGTATAATAGCCATTCCACCTATAGTATTAGTTAAAAATATTTGTCTTTTATTAATAGGCATTGATAAAGTAAAATCAACTGCTCCCTTTTTATATATAAAACTAAACAAAGTAATAGAAAGAACTAACGGTATAATATACATTCCAAATAATATAATACCAGATACATCATAAATACTAGCAACAAAATTATCACCAGTACTACCATGCATAAGAAGAATAATACCATTAAGAATAGGAAGTAATAACATACATAAAAGAATAATAGCTTTAGACTTCTTAATATTTTCTTTTAAATAATTAAAATTAAACAAACTTGTTAAATTCATATCCTAATGCCTCCATTTCATAAATAAATACTTCTTCCAAAGTAAGTGGAAGATAATCAAGTATTAAAGGTTTCATCTTCTCTAACTTCTTTTTACTCTTACCATCATTATCTTTAATAATAATCGTAGCAACACTACCTTGCTTTTTAAAACTTAAAATATCAAAATCTTCAAAATCTTCTTTATCAAAATTCTTCTCAAAAGATATCTGAACTTTAAACATATTTGTCTTAATAGTATCTATATCACTCTCAAACAAAATACCACCTTGATACAATAAACCAAGATTATCACAAATATCCTCAAGTTCCCTAAGATTATGACTAGTCATAACAATAGTAGTTCTCTTCTTATTCATTTGTTTAATAAGAATTTTCTTCATAGTATTCCTAATAACTGGATCAAGTCCATCAAAAGTTTCATCAAAAAACATATAATCACAGTTAGTAGATATAGCACATATAAGTGCACATTGCCTTTTCATTCCTTTAGAAAATGTACTAATCTTCTTATCTAGTTTAAGATTAAGTAAAGAAGCCAACTCTTTAAGATAATTCATATCAAAATCCTTATACATTGCTTCATACCATTTAGCAGTATCCATCAAAGTATAACCCGGATAAAAGAATAAATCATCTTGTACAAAAACCATTTTTTGTTTCATAATTTCATTATCATATACTTCTTCACCATCAACAGATATAACACCACCATCAGCTTCATATATACCCATAATAGTTCTAAGAAGCGTACTCTTACCAGAACCATTAGCTCCTACCAAACCATAAATAGAATTATCTTTAATATTACAACTAAGATCTTTAAGTACATAATCTTTATCATATTTCTTTGATAACTTATCTATCTTTATCATATAAAATCTCCTTTCACTATCAGCATATGATTGTACTATCTGCACTAGTACAATTAAATCATACTACACAATTAAATCTTTGTCAAGAAAAAATTAATATTTACTTAGGTAATTACCCTATACACAAAAGACATAGTATCATAACCTATTTTAGGAGGAAAAAAATATGAATAATTTTAACGATTATTATAATTATTTAAATAACTATAATGATATGAACTTTATGACAAACCCAAATACCATGATAACTGATATGAACTATCAAAATATGTTTCCTAATAATTATATAACACCAAATACAAGCACAAATAACAATATTGCAGACTCACAAATAGGATTCAAGAGAGGAAATTTATTTAATAATCTATATGATGAATACAAAAACTATAAACCACAAGAGTTAAAAGTCTCAAATGAAAGAGAAGATTTAATACTACAAATAGATGAAAATAGATTTGCTATAATCGAATTAGGACTATACTTAGATCTATATCCAAATGATATCAATGCCTTAAACAAATATAATAGTTATTTAAAGAAAGAGAAAGAATTAATAACCATCTATGAAAGTAAATATGGACCAATGACTCTAAATAGTCAAGTTCAAACAAATACTTGGTTATGGAATAATTCACCATGGCCATGGGAGGTGCAAAAATAATGTGGAAATACGTAAAATCATTAGAATATCCCGTTAACATCAAAAAGAAAGATTTAAAAATGGCCAAATATCTCGTAACGCAATATGGTGGCGCAAATGGAGAATTAGCAGCAGCTTTTCGTTATCTAAACCAAAGATATACCATGCCAGATGACAAAGGAAAAGCACTCCTAACAGATATAGGAACAGAAGAATTAGCTCACGTTGAAATGATATCTGCTATGATATATCAATTATTAAATGGTGCCACACTAAAAGAATTAAAAGAAGCTGGATTAGCATCCCATTATACCGAACATGGTTATGGACTATATCCAACAGATTCAAACGGCGTACCATTTACAGTATCATATTTTGCCACAACTGGAGATCCAATAGCAGATCTATCAGAAGATATGGCAGCAGAACAAAAAGCCAGAGCCACTTATGAAAATCTGATTAATTTAACAGATGATCCAGATGTCATAGGGCCACTACTATTCTTAAGACAAAGAGAAATAGTTCACTTTACCAGATTCAAAGAACTATATGATGAATATAAAAGTAAAGGAATAAAATAAATACCTACCTATCTAGGTATTTTTTTTACACAAAAAAAGAAAGAAGTTATTTCTTTGCATCAAACTTCTTTCTAGCTTCAGTATTTAAAATAAATTTTCTAAGTCTAATATTCTCCGGAGTAATCTCAACAAGCTCATCACTATTAATATAATCCAAACAATATTCCAAAGTAAGAGGTCTAGGTCTTTTAAGTACAACAGTATGATCAGATCCTGATGCTCTTGTATTAGTAAGTTGTTTACCCTTAACAACATTAACAGCAAGATCATTTTCTCTATTACACTCACCAACAATCATACCTTCATATACTTCAGTACCAGGTTCAATAAACATTACTCCCCTATCCTCTAATTGTCCTAAAGCATAAGCAGTAGCTTTACCAGATTCAGTAGATACAAGTACTCCAACCTTTCTCTCAGTAGAATTAATATCTTCTATTGGTAAATATTCTTTAAAAGTATGATTAAGAATACCATAACCTTTAGTCAAAGTCATAAAGTTAGTATTAAATCCAATTAATCCTCTAGAAGGAATTGTATAATTAAGTCTAATTAAATTATTAACATTAGACATATTATCCATTTTTCCACCACGAAGTCCAAGTGCCTCAATAACATTACCAACACATTCATCACTAACTTCTATTTGAACATCTTCATAAGGCTCACATTTAACACCATCAATCTCTTTAATAATAACTTCTGGTTTAGATACTTGAAGTTCAAATCCTTCTCTTCTTAAATTCTCAATTAAAATTGATAAATGAAGTTCACCTCTACCAGAAACAGTCCAAGATTCATTACCAGATTCTTCAACTTTCAAACTAACATCCTTCTGAGTCTCTTTAAATAACCTTTCTCCAATCTTTCTAGCAGTTACAATTTTACCTTCTCTACCAACAAAAGGACTATTATTAACCATAAAAGTCATCTTAAGAGTAGGTTCATCAATTCTAAGAATAGGAAGTGCCTTCTCTTTACCAACATTACAAACAGTCTCACCAACAGAAATATCCATAAGACCTGCTATAGCAACAATATCCCCTGCATCAGCTTCATTAATTTCAACTCTCTTAAGACCATCAAAACCAAATAATTTTTGAATTCTAAATTGTTTGATACTGCCATCAAGTCTAACACAAGAAACCATTTCATTAACTTTAATAGTACCACTATGAACCTTGCCTATACCAATTCTACCAACATATTCATTATAATCTAAAAGTGCAGGTTGGAATTGTAAATCACCATTAATATCAGCCTTAGGATCAGGTATTTCATCAATAATTAACTTAAATATATCATCATAGCTTTGACTCTGTGTATTAATATCCGGATCAAGACTAGCAGTACCATTAAGAGCACTAACATAAGCAACCTTAAAATCAAGTTGTTCTTCACTAGCACCAAGTTCAATAAATAAATCAATAACTTCATCAAGTACTTTATCAACTCTTGCAGTAGGTTTATCAACCTTATTAATAACTACTATAGGTTTAACTCCAGCTTCAAGAGCCTTCTTAAGAACAAATCTCGTTTGTGGCATTGTACCTTCATAAGCATCAACTAAAAGCATAACACCATCAACCATATTCATAATTCTTTCTACTTCTCCACCAAAGTCAGCATGACCAGGAGTATCAAGAATATTAATCTTATAACCATCATAATGAATTGAAGTAGTCTTAGCAAGTATAGTTATACCCCTCTCTCTTTCAATATCATTAGAATCCATTGCTCTAACAGCAACTTCTTCATTTTCTCTAAAAGTACCAGATTTTTTAAGTAATTGATCAACAAAAGTAGTTTTACCATGGTCAACATGAGCAATAATAGCAATATTTTTAATTTTCATAAATTAACACCTTCTTTTTTCCACAAGTCATAATTATACCACAAATTATAACTTTTGCAAAGTAATTTCCTAAAAAAAGTAGATAACCAAAAATTATCTACCCATAATCTATATATTTCTTTTTTTCTTATAATCAATAAAATCTAACAAAATCATAACAAAAATATATATACCAGTAATCTTAAATAATATATACATAATACTCTTAGATACAAATATAAGTAATACACCAAGAATAATCGATATAACTGATACAATTAAATTACCAGTTAATTTACGATCAAAATACTTAGTAAAACTACTAGTAGCCATAATAAACAAAAGTAAAGATACAAGTACAGGTAACATCTCTAAAAATAAGAAATCCCCATATTTATATATAAACATAGCCATCCAAGCACACATAACACTAATAATCATACTAGAATAATTTCTTGTCAAATATTCCTTATCCATAATAAAATTAATAATTTGTACAATAGAAATAATAGCAAATATAACTACAAACAAATAATTAATAGTACTAAGAAGTTCATTAGTAGCAAATATAAGTACTAAAGAAAGAACAATACCAAGTAAATAATAAAAGCCCTCACTAATTTCAAATCTCTTAGTATTTTTATCATTGTTTATAACTTCAAATTTAACTACCTCCTCAGTATTTTTAGTAGCCTTTTTATTAGTATTCTTTTTTTTACCCTCACTACCTTTTTTAGTAGTCTTTTTACTTTCATTATCCTTTTCCATATTAACACCCACTTTCATATAAATAAATTATACAATAAACCAATAACTTTTACAACTTATATATATAAAGTTTACATTACATTATTATATAAACCAAAACCATTCTAAAAAAAGAAAAGAACTAAATTTTCTTTTCTTTCTTTAAATAAGTATTAAGTTTAATATAAGAAATATTTCTACTCATCTCTTCAAAAATATCTTCTAGTAACACATATGTTGGCATACTCTTCATCTCCTTTAATATAAGATTAGCATATAATTCCAAAATTTGCATTACATTCGACAAAACTAGACAAAACTAGATATTAACTTTTATTAATTCTTACCTTAATTTTAGAAGTCTTAGCAAAATAACTTGCTTTAACATCATCACCAGTTACATTTACAGAAACAGAATGTTCACCTTCACCAAGGCCAGATAAATCAACCGTAGCCTTAATAGTTGTAGGATCAATACTATTAAGAACCTCTTTAGTACCCTTAATAATAACCGTTGTCTTAGAAGAATTTTCTCCAATAGCACCAGCTTTCAAATTAGGTCCAAGATTAATAGCATCAATTCGAACATCATTAACTTCCATACTCTCTTCATCACCAAGAGAAACTTTAACAGTTATAGTCTTTTCTGATATTTCTCTAATACCATCAGGCTTAGGAATAACCGCTGTATAAGTCTTATTACCAGATAAACCACTAACATCAATTTCTATAGGTATATAAGATTCAGCATATTTATTAACAACATCTTCATCGCCATAAATATTAACACTATCAACAGAAGCAGTAATAGAACTAATAGCTTTACCAAATGCTATCTTATCAATATTCTTAGGAATAACTTTAAGTTTAGCACTACCACTATAAGACTCAACATTAACAGTAGCAGATACAGTTTCAGGAACAATTTCAACATCAACAACATTACCATATTTATCGTAAGCAACTAATTTAGCCTTATCAATCTTATTAACACCGGCTTCTTCAATACCACCAACATCAACAAGTGCCTTAACAGTAGCTACATTATTAATATTATGAATAGATTTTTCATCATCAGTACCCTTAATAATAACCTCTTCTTTATCCAAAGTAATAGACTGAATAGATAATTTACTATTAAGTTTATCCTTATTAATAACATCAACAGTAATATTTTTCGTAGCAGATACCTTAGAATATACATTAACAGTAATAGAAGAAGGATCAAGTTTATAATTAACAGAATTAATAGAATTCTTATAACTCAAATCAACCTTATGTGTACCAACACTTAAATTAGATAAATCAACAGTAACCTTACCAGTAGACAATTGTTTAGCCAAATACAAATCCACTGTTCTACCTATTAAAGTAACATCTGCTGTATCAGGAATACCCTCAATAACATAAGCCTCTTTATTATAAGTAGCCTCTACAGGTTGATTAGATAAAACTTCAGCAGCACTATCAATAACAGTACTAGCCTGATTATTAACATAACCATAAAAGAACAATGCAACAAACAATGATATAAAAACCAAAGTATTCTTCTTATTTAGCCATTTTTCAAACTTCCCAGCATTTTTATCAGTCTTTTCACCAATACGAAGTACCAATTTAGTAATAGGAGTTACAAATACCTTATCAATAAAATTACCAATTCCCCTAAAGAATTTTTTAATAACTTTAATAACTTTCTTAAGCTTTTTCATTACTATCATCCTCCGCTTCATCTTCAAATTCATCATCTAAAAGGATTTCTTTTTTAGGCTTAAGTTCTTCAACCAAAATCATTCTTGCATCATCTAACGAAAGATTATAATTCAAATTACCACCAATAGCTATAGAAATTTTACCAGTCTCTTCACTAACAACAACAGCTATAGCATCAGATTCCTCACTAATACCAACAGCAGCCCTATGTCTAGTACCAAGCTTTTTACTAATCTTAGTATTAATACTTATAGGAAAAACAGCTCCGGCAGAAGTAATTTTATTACCTTGAATTATAACACCACCATCATGCAAAGGATTTCTAGGGAAAAATATTGATATAAGAAGTTCCGAAGAAATATCAGCATATAAAGGTTTACTTCTTTCAATATACTCATTCAAACTAATATCTCTCTCAATAACAATCAAAGCACCAATCCTAGATTTTCTAAGATAATCAACCGCTGACATAACTTCATAAACAAGTTTCTCTCTCTCATCAAGAGTAAGTACCTTATGTCTACCTAACAATTGTTTTCTACCTATATGCTCTAACATACTTCTAATTTCCGGTTGAAAGATAATAATAAGTGCCAAAGGACCCCACATAATAACATATTCTAGTAGTAGTCCAATAGTAACCAAATTCAATGTATCACTAATAAACTTAACAATAAGAACAACTAAAACACCTTTAAAAAGCAATACCATTTTAACATTATTTTTAATATTTTTAAGCACATAATAAACAATTATCCACACAAGAGAAATATCAATAAGTGCCCTCAATATAGTTAATATACTATCAATCATAACAAAATCATCCTTTCTATTTAACCAAATAAATAGCCCCTTGTACGCAAAAATAGCAAAGTAATAAAATACCACCAAATAAAAGTAATACATTACTAACAAACCCAGAATTAGAATACACAATCGTTTCATTTTTAGAAGATATTTTATTATCATCTTTTAAACTATTCAAAAAATCATTCTTAGTTATTATACCGTATGTTCTATATAACTTTTTATCCTTAATACCATCATATATCATATTAAGTTTATTAACATCATAATAAGATATTGTAAATCCAAGTTTCTGATAAATCTTTCTATTTTTATCTATATTTTTAGAAGATATATTAATATATGAAATATTATTGTCCTCAATTAACAACTTAATCTTTTTACAAATAAGTTTCCAACTATCATCATTGATATAATCATCTTTTTCAATTAAGTAAAGAGTACTATCAATAATACGATAAGTAATATAGTCATTAAGTTTATCCCATTTAACATCCTTTTTAGTTGCCATTCTACCTTACCACCTATAATAATTTTAACACGATACATATAAAAAAGCAAGGAAAAAAGAGTAGAGTTCTACTCCTCATTCTCATAAGGTTCTACTCTACTCAAATAACCAATATATACAATTTGTGCATCATCATTTTCCTCAAGACAAGTAATCAAAACAATACACTTTTTTGTAGGATCACAATATATATCAGCATAACCATCTTTCTTTATAACATAACTCTCACTATAAATAAATTTATATAATCTATTATTATCATAGAAGTTAATATCATCTCCAAGTTCCATATCCTTTAATTTTCCAAAATAAGAATAATAATAATTACCATTATGTGAAGCAAATATAATTTTATTATCATCTCTCTTCATAAATTCAATATTATATTTAACATCATTATAATCACTATTAATATCCACTATACCTCGTTTTAAATTAATAGAAGGAATCTCAATAACTGAAGTATATTTATATTCTTCATCATATTCATCATCAATATTATTATCAAAGAAATCCTTAACGGCTTTATCATTTTTAGCGGTATCACCAAAATATCTATAAAAATATCTTCCTAAATAAATAGAACAAGCACCAATAATAAATATACAAAGTAAAACTATTTTCTTATTATCCCCAAAAATAATACAAATAATTGTAAATAAAATAATAGTAATCAAAATCAAAACATTAATAATTCCAATATTAATACCAGTATTAGGAACAACTATTCTTTCATTATATATATCAATACTAACATCATCTTTATCCAATGTAAAATATATATTATCATCTAATACCCTATAACCAGTACTAGCCTCAACCTCCGCTATATAATATTCTCCATAAGGCAAATCCTCAACTATTATTTGACCATTATGATTAGTATATCCTTTATATACAACCCTATCATCCATACTTCTAATCTCAATCAAAGTATTAGCTAATTTAATATTACTATTACTTTCATATTTATTAACAGTAACCTTACCCTTTTTCAAATGATTAAAAACATCAAGTTCATAATTAATAGTTTCAGTATATTGATCTTTATAATTAAGTTCAATATCATATATATCATTATCTATAACATTATTATAATTAGATTTAACCTCTTTCAAATAATAACTTCCCAATGGTAAATCACTATATTTACATAATCCCCCATCATCAGTAACACAACTTTCCACTAAAGAATCCTTATTAAAAATAAGTTTACCATTTTCATATATATCATTCTTAGCATATAATTCAAAATATACACCATCCAAATAAATATCTTTATAATAGAAAGTATCATTATCATATATTACATCTTCACCATATTTATTAACAATAATATTACCCTTAACTCTCTTGTTATAAAAAGGAACCTCTAATAAAATACCATAATCATCATCATTAATAAAATCCGAAGAATCATCAATAGTAAACCTAATACCATCACTATTATACTTATATCCTTCCATATAATCATCAACTTCATATAAAATATATTCACCAGCAGGCAAAGTATCAGGAGTTACAAATACACCATCAGTATTAAGTTCAAATTCATCTATTACTTTAACTTCTGGATATGTAATTTTAAAAGAAACATATGAATCATTTTGAACATCAAATATTTTAAATTTAATATTACTATTAACAACATTATCAAGCGTATCAATATCTTTCTTAATTATTTTAATTTTAGAAGTAATTTCACTATCCGATAAAAGTTTATATATAGGTCTACTATCAAAAGTATCAATAGTAACATTAAAATCATCTACCTTATAATAACCCGGAGTAGAATTATCTTGATGAAAAGTATAAGTCCCATAAGGAAGAATAATACTAGCATAACCATCACTATCCGTAACAATAGTATCATATAAAACATTATCCTTATCATAAACAATAAACTTAATTCCCTCTTCACCAGTCATAATTCCTGTTTCATTAGTACCATAAACTTTAAATAAATCAACTTTTCTCCTTATTACTTCATCATACACAGTAAGACTAATATTCAAATTATCTTTCGTAATATCAACATCATAAGCATTATCATCCAAAAGATATCCATTACCTGGTTTAATTTCTTTTACATAATAATGTCCAATTGGTAAATGAGAAATCATTTCCTTTTCACCAATAATAAATTTATCTACCAACACATTATCATTGTTATATAATCCATAAATACTTCCTTTAAGGCTAGCTTCTCCTATTGGCAAATCACTCTCAGTATCATTATCTAGTTTATTTATACTAACACTACCACTAATAAGATTAACTTTAACCTTACTAGTAGGTGTATTAATATCACCAACAGTCATCATTTTCTGTGAGCTTCCAGAAGTGTACAGTAGAAAATTATCACTAGTATATTTAGGCTTTTCTAAAACAATTTCACCACTATCAAAATCACTACCAATAATCAAGTTACTACCAGATATTGAAACGCCTTTAGTTTTAACATCATATAAATACAAAGTATCATTTTCATCATTAATAACATTACTATCACCTAAAACAAGATCAATTTCCTTACCATCAAAAGAAGGTTTTTTATAATGCTTTCTATATAAATCATAAATTTCTTCTTTTTCCCTTTCAATATAAACAAATGAATCTGGATTCATATTATTAACCCATTTAACATTAGTTCTAATAAGTCTTGTCCAAATAAGTTCTTGCGTAGCCATATAAAACTTATCAGTATGATGACCAGGATAATTATAACCATAATAAGAGATAAGTTTAATATAATTCAAATCCTCATTATTAATATTAATATTATCAAAAGAATCATATATATTATAATTCATACTACTAATACGCTTACCAATTTCCAAGCAATAAGCTACCTTACCGTTAAAAGAATATTTACTACCTTCCAAGAACCTTGTCCTACCAAGTTCAGCATCATAGTAATAAACATATATATTATCATATCTATCACTAACAAGATTAACTGTATTAGCTTTAACAAGAAACGGAATCATAGTAAAAATAACAGCAATCAAAAATACAATTTTTTTCAATTAAAACCTCCCAAAAAACCGGCCAAAAATTATTTTTTTAAATATATTGCAATTGCACAGAAAGTATAAACTATCATAGTAACAAAGTCAACCTAAATTTCAAAAATATTAAATATCATAATATAAAATACATATTTATCAATATCTCACAAAGTAAATTTGCAACGCTTGTACTCACAAACAAAAGATTGCCAAAAAGAAAAAGAGCATAAGCTCTTAATAATAAATACTATCTAAATTGACAGCAGCTACCACATTGTTCATTAGTAACTGTATTTTCTTCACAACAACTATATCTAGGTTGATAAGTATGTTTATAAATATGATTATTGACAATTCTAGTATTTATAGGACATACATGAGGTACAGTATGATAAATATTTCTATATACAACTCTTTCTCTAGGAGTTTCTACAACTGGAGCCATAACTCCTCCCATTACAGAATCCCCCATCATTGGAGCACCAACACTATTATAATTCATATTAGTGTTATCATTAACATTTTGATTAGTATTAGTTATATTAATATCAATATCACCATCATACATACCTTGGTTAAAACCATCACTAAAATTCATAAATTATCCTCCTATCTACACATATAATATGTTCACATAAGATATGTAAATAGTAAAGAAGTCTAATTTTAGAATAAATTTAGATATTACCATCATAATTCCAAAGTCCAAGTTTTCCCTTATAAGGAATTCTCTTTTCATACATTATAACATTATCCAATTTCCAAGCATATTTTCTAGCATGTTTACTTTTCCCATATACCAAAGGATTAATATTATATAACTCATTTTCAAATTCATCAGTAACTAAAATACAATCCGTAAGATACGCCTCTCCTATTATCTCACCATGACCATAATTAAGATTATAATCCTTAAACTTCAAAGCATTATCACTTTCTAAATTAAGACCAGCATGAATAAGTATCTTACCTCTATAATTAGTTTTAAAGCTTCTAAACTCATATTTCTTATAACCATTAACTATCAAACTAGCCCATGGTTCTTTAATTGTAAGTCCTTTCATAATATCCCCTAAAATGGCATTTTAAAATTACCATTACTCATCATTTTCATCATTTTCTTCATATCTTCAAACTGATTAAGCAATCTATTAACATCAGTAACAGTAGTCCCAGAACCATCAGCTATTCTTTTCTTACGACTAGCCTTTAATATACTAGGATTTCTTCTCTCTTCAGGAGTCATAGATAAAACAATAGCTTCTGTTCTTTTCATAATTTTAGGATCAATATTAACTTTATTAAGTCCCATTTTTTTAGCCCCAGGAAGTAACTTTAAAATATTCTCAAGGGGTCCTAACTTTTTAATTTGATTAAGTTGATTCAAAAAGTCTTCCAAATCAAAATTACCTTTCATCATTTTTTTAGCGGTTTTCTCAGCCTCTTTTTCATCTATTTCATCCTGAACCTTTTCAACTATAGATAAAATATCTCCCATACCAAGTATTCTAGAAGCCATTCTTTCAGGATAGAAAGGAGTAAGACCATCCATTTTTTCACTAACACCAATAAATTTAATTGGTAAATTAGTAAGATGTTTAACAGATAAAGCAACACCACCCCTAGTATCACCATCAAGTTTAGTTAAAATAACACCACTAAGTTTAATCTTATCATTAAAACCATTAATAACATTGATAGCATCTTGTCCCATCATCGAATCAATTACTAAAATAGTTTCATCAGGATTAACTTCTTTCTGAATATTATCTAATTCTTCCATTAAAGATTCATCTATTTGTAATCTACCAGCAGTATCTATAAGAACATAATCATATCCATTATCTTTAGCATATTTAATAGCATTCTTTGATATTTCTACAGGATTACCTTTACCTTCAGAATAAACTTCTATATTAAGTTCCTTACCAATTTGTTTTAACTGGTCAATAGCAGCAGGTCTATATACATCACAAGCTACTAATAAAGGTTTCTTCTTATTATTCTTTCTAAGATAGTTAGCAAGTTTACCAATAGTAGTAGTTTTACCACTTCCCTGAAGACCTACTAACATAAGAGTAGCAGGATTACCACTTACATTAAGAGGAGTATTCTCTCCACCTAATAATTCCGTAAGTTCATCTTTAACAATTTTAACAAATAACTCTCCAGGATTAAGGCTTTTATTAACCTCTTCTCCCAAAGCTTTTTCTTTTACATTATTTGTAAACTCTTTTACAACTTTATAATTAACATCAGCCTCTAATAAAGAAAGTCTAATCTCTCTCATCATTTCACTAATATTTTCTTCTGTTATTTTACCGTAGCCCTTAATCTTATGAACCACATCTTGCAATCTATCACTTAAATTCTCAAACATAAAATTATCACCTAATACATATTATACATTATTTTTTAAACTTTTTTAATAAAAACAGTTGATTTTTCCATATTTTTTTAATATAATGTATATATATTCATTGCAGATGTGGTTCAACGATTAGAATTCGGCCTTGCCAAGGCTGAGACGGGGGTTTGACTCCCCTCATCTGCTCCAAAAGATAAAATCGTCGCACCAATGTGACGTTAATGATTAAATCAACTATTACTAGTTGATTTTTTTGTACGTTATTGCAAAGAAAGGTGTGATGTGATATGATTAAGATAATAAAGAAGAAAATCAATATGAGTGATGAACTCAAAACCAAAATTGAATGGTCTTGCAAATTTAGTAAGAAATCCTATGAAATTATTGATAGATGCTTACGAATCGTAGAGCAAAGACTGAACAAGATAAATCTGAAATACTTGCTGAAATTAATGATATACAGCCTAAAATTAAAGAACTTTATAAGTATGATAAGTATTGTAAAGAAATAACTAAAAGAGCCGAAAGCATACAAAATAATCTTAATAATTTGAATAAAGATATACAAAAAGAAAAAGACAATTCTAGAGAAACATGACCTAGTATTGTCTTTTAATATATTTTACCTTATTTGCTTTTTTTAATATTGTTTATTAATATATAGATACCTACAGCCCAAAAAATTAGAGAAAAGAAGAACATTGAATTCCCACCGTCAGACCATGATTTAATAGCTACTGTATCAAATACAATTAAAAAACCAAACCAAAATAATAGGAAACCAAAAATATATATGTAATTAACAATATTCCCAACTTTTTCAAAGTTTTTTTTACTTTTTTTCACTTTGTCCATATTCAGCTTTCCATTAACATAATCATTAGTATTTTTCTTTGTATTTATACCTTTAATTATCATTGAAATACCATAAATTAATACTGCAATACCACAAATAAGAAATGGAATACCAACAATTTTTGTAATGTTATCTGCACCTTTAAATACTATCATTGATGAAACAACACTGAATATTGCTCCTCCAATAGTGGTCCCAATACCACTAAACACTTCTGCAAATGATTCAATTTTGGCATCATGAACGGGATCTTGTTGAATATTAAGTGATGATTTTAAATCCATAGTTTGCATTTGATCTTCAGTTATTAATTGTTTGCCACACTTTTCACATCTAATATTTGTATTTAAATTCTCATTGCCACAATTAGGGCACTTAACAGTATTCAAACTTAACACCTCTCATTACTTTATTGAGGAAAAATGGCTACCAAGAGCCACCTCCACCTCCACCTGATCCACCACCAGAAGATCCTCCTCCTGAAGATCCTCCTCCACCTGAATCACTTGATGGACTTGATGACATAACGCTTTGTGCAGATGTCATTGTATTATTCATAAATGATCCAAATGCTACCATATCAAAGGCATTAGGACTATCATACCAAGATGGTGCTTGTAATGATATTGACTCAAATTTTTTAATCCATTTATCAGAAACCCCTAATACATAAGTGTATGGTAGAATATTATAGAAGTATGTTGGATCTTGCATAACCATAGTTTCTAATTTGTCTTTTTCGGCAGTTTCAAGGAAGTTTCTAAATCCTTTTAATTTGCCAAGCATTTCATTTCCATAAGGTGTTCTTTTTGGTAAGTATTTCAAACAAATAACCATTCCTAGAACACAAATTACACCAATTATATATCCTATTAAATATGTTGGATCTTGTAATAATGCTGGTAGTACGGTAAATGCCCAAGGCATACCTCCAAACATTCCTCCCCATATAAGTCCAAATAATTTTGTACCAATTGATGAATAAGTAGCTTTTCCATTAACATAAATTGTTTTTGTTCCACCGAATAACATACTAAACATCACAGTAAATCCGATGCCTGGGAATAAAAGAGCGACTATTAACATTCCTGCCTTACCATATGTAAAAACAGGGGGTATTGTTATCATACAGAAAGTAGCTATTATCATTAATATTATAAAGACTGTTTTGCTAGATGCAGATTTTTCAAACAATTTATGTTTGTTTTCTTTATTATTTATATTAGATAATATTCTTCCCATAGTGATATAGAAATTATCATATAAATCCATTGAAGTTACTTCATTAATATTATCAGTAGGTGTTTCAGGAGTTTTACTAAATAAAGATGTAAATGATGATCTTTTTGTAAATAATCCATTTAGGAATATTTGTTCATTAATATTATTTCCATCATATTCTTTTAATTTTGTTATTTTAAAACCTTTAGATTTTGAGAATAAAGACTTTTCTTCGGTTTCAGCAATTTTTATATACCCTTGGTTTGCTAAGTATATTAATAAAGATGTTACATCTTGATTATCTGCTTGTCCTTTATATAAAAATCCTACTTCAAGACTGTTAAATCCTTGTGGCGGATAGAATTCTACGGTTTCTACAACTTGATCATCACGGCCAAATTTATACCACAATAATATTGCTATTACTAAAAATATAACAGGAATTAAGAACATAATATAATCCATTATATTTATATTTAGCCCTGCACCTACAAAATATCCTTCAGGCAATTCACATCTAACAGTTAGTGCTTGTCCAACACTAAGAACACCATTATAGCTTCCTGTTATTTTGTTTCCACTGACATTATATTTAACTTTACTATTATCCGTTGAACCTATATTTCCTGATGAAAAGCCTAATTTACTGGAATCAAAGTCTTTAGGCATGGTAATTGAAAAAGTTATATTACCAATGACTGTGTCCCACTCATTTCCAATTATATTATAATATAATTCATCATAATTTTTCGCGGGATCTTTTCCTAAATTATATGTATATTTAATGACATATTTTTGCTCACCAGTTAACGTGCTATTAGCAGACCCAATTTGTAATTTATAATTACCATTCTTTCTAGATGTTGTATATTCATTATCAACACTAACATTTGTCACTTGAGTACGGTTGGTTGATGTTGTACCATCTAATCTTGTAATTGTATTTTTTAATGGAATAGTTCTAAATATTCCGTGTTTGGGAATATTGAAATATGCTGTAATTGTTTCAGTTATATCAAAAGTATTATTTTCATTAACAATAATATTAATATCATACTTATCAAGAACATAATCGTAAGAACTATATTGATAATTTTTACTAGGTGTTAAACTCGATGAATTGATTGTTCCTGATGAATTAGTAGTACCACTTATATTAATTGATAAACGATAATAATATATTTCATTAATACTATGTTCCCCTAAAATACTTAAATTAGACATTTGATTAAAATTGCTAGTTCCTGAAATTGCTGCTCCTGAATTATACCCTTGCGCTATTAAATTATAGTTTGAATCATAATAATAAGCTGTTGAAGTATAACTAATAGTATCGCTAGAACTATTAGCAACTACACCTGTTAATCCAAATGCTTGAGTAGAAGTGGAAGAATAATCCCTAAATGAAATACTTGAGAAAGATAAACTTCCAACTTCTAAATTTTGTGTATTATCAATACTTACATAAGATGTTTGTTCAGTTAGTGCATAAGTATTTAATGGGTAAGCAAATACTAGAGATAGTGCAATTACAACAAATAAAGAAATTCCCTTAATGATTTTTTTCATTGTATCCTCCATAACTATAATTCAACTTTTACATTTTCTCTTTCATTTGTACTTGCTTCAAACATTGCTTTTGATTTGTAACCAAACAATCCTGCAAAAATATTACTTGGGAACATTTCAACTTTATTATTATAAATTCTAACAACGCCATTATAATATTTTCTTGAATTAGCAATATCATCTTCAACTTTTGTTAATTGTTTACTTAAATCTTTGAAATTTTCACTTGCTTTTAAATCAGGATAAGCCTCTGCTAAGGCCATAATCTTGTTAATACCACTAGATAATTGTTCATTTGTCTTAATTTTCTCTTCATCAGACATTTTATCATAAGTACTGTTTCTTAACTCTACAACTTCTTTTAAAGTATCTTTTTCGTGCTTAGCATATCCTTTTACTGTTTCTACTATATTAGGAATTAAATCCCATCTTTTCTTTAGATAAACATCCATAGTAGAAAAAGCCTCTTTTACTTTATTATTTAGTTTCACAAAACTATTATATAGAGCTAAAGCATAAATGACAATCAAAACGATAATTACAATGATAATGTAAATCCACATAATTTCACCTCCTATTGTAATTTAATTTTATCATATTTCTGTTTTTTTAATATATTATCGAGCAAATTTTCTATCAAAAGTATTGTAATAATTTTTATATCTGATATAATTTATCTGGTTGATTTAATCAATCTTGGGAGTATAATTTTTCGAATATAAGTAAAGTTATCGCTCCATTGAAAGTTCAAACACCATTTGGTGTTTTTTTTATGGCGCATAGTAAGGTGGTCTTAAACAATCAATCAAATATAAAGACAAAATTAATTATTAAAACAATAAAAAGTATACTTACATAAAAGCATACTTCATATATTCATTTTTTAAACAAATTACATATCCTTTGTAATCTCATCCCACTCTAATGTTTTCTTCTCAATATCCTTACTTACAATATCAATCTCTAACTTAATCAAATTAGCCTTATTAATATCCATATAAATATCTTCCTTCAAAAGCTCATTATTAAGATTACTAAGTCTCTCCTCTAATTCAAAAATATCCTTCTCTATCTTTTTAATCTCTTTATTTTTATCAAAAGAATCAACTTTTTTATCAATACTTTTCTTTTTTTCTATCTTAACCCCATTATCATTACTTACATTACTAATCCTAGTCTTCTCCAAATACTCACTATAACCATAATTATATAAAGTACTTCTGCCATTTTCCATAACAAGAAGTCTATCACAGACATTCTTAATAAGATATCTATCATGACTAACCATAATAATAGTACCCTTATAACTAGTAAGCATCTTTTCAATAGTAGACTTACCAATAATATCCAAATGATTCGTTGGTTCATCCAAAATAAGAACATTAGGTTTTTTATTCAAAATCTTACATAAACTAACTCTAACCTTTTCACCACCAGATAAATCTTTAATCTTCTTAAAAACATCTTCTCCACTAAATTCAAAAGCCCCAAGAAGAGTTCTAATCTCATTAGGTGTAAGCCTAGGAAATTCTTTGTCAATCTCATCATAAATAGAATTATCATAATTAAGATTATCTAATGCCTGTGAAAAATAACCAATATTAACTCTATCACCAAAAATAAACTTACCACCAAGTGCTGGAACCTCACCCATTATAGTTTTAAGAAGTGTACTCTTACCAATACCATTCTCACCAATAATACCAAGCCTGTCCCCTCTTTCCACCTCAAAAGATAATTTACATAACTCCCTATCATAACCAATAGAAAGATTTTTAACCTTAAGAACATCTCTATAACTATTCATATCAGGACTAAAATTAATCTTAAAAGACTTCGTATTAGCCTTATCAGGTTTATCAATTAATACCATTCTCTCAATCTGTTTTAACTTTGACATAGCCATACCAGCTTTAGTAGGTTTATACCTAAATCTATCCGCAATATCAGTAAGTCTCTTAATCTCCTGTTGTTGTCTTTCATAATCCTTAAGATTCTTCAAATAATCTTCTTCCTTCTTCTTAACAAAATAAGAATAATTACCACTATATCTAGTTAAAGTACCATACTCAATATCATATATAACATTACAAACATTATCCAAAAACATTCTATCATGACTAACCAAAATAATAGAGCCCTTGTATCCCTTTAAATACTCTTCAAGCCATTCAATAGCCTTAATATCCAAATGATTAGTAGGTTCATCCAAAATAAGTAAATCAGGCTTCGATAATAAAAGTCTAATCAAAGATAACTTCGTAAGTTGACCACCAGAAAATTCATTCAAATACTTATCTTTATCCTCATCACTAAAATCAAACTTACTTAAAATAACCTCTATCTCCTTCTTATATTTATAACCACCCATATATTCATATCTAGATAAAAGATCATTATATTTACTTACTATCTTCTCATCATAATGAGTAATCATTTCATCCTCTAAAGTATTAAGATTCTTTTCAATATCAAGAATATCTTTAAAAGAACTCCTAATATAATCTATCATCTTCATATCAAGACTATAACCATCATTTTGTTTAACATAACCAATATTAAAGTCCCCAGAAGAAATAATATCTACCTCTTCATATCCACTAGTAATTTCATATTCACCAATAATAGCCTTAAGTAAAGTCGTTTTACCACAGCCATTTCTCCCTACAATACCAATTTTCTCATTATCTTTAACACAAAAATTAATATCTTCAAGTACTGTATTATTACCAAGAGTAACACTACCATGACTAATTTTATAATACATAACAATCACCTGCACTAGTAATATTTTACCACACAAATAAAAAGAACTAAATACCCTTTTAGTATCAGTTCACACTTCGTTGTTCACTGCTAGTTAAAGTCGCAAGTCTTTAACTAGAATTTTTAAAGCCTTCTAAATAAGTCTTTAAAAATAATATATTAAGTAAAAGAACAACCAAAAAGTTGTTCTTTTATCATACTATATTATTGATATTATACTAATAAAGTAAACAAGCATAATACAAATATATTAGCAATGGCAATTGTAAGTACTACCTTAAATGCCCATCTAAACCAAGTAGAATACTCTATTTTAGCAAGAGCAAGTCCACCCATTATAGCACCACATGTAGGAGTTATTAAATTAACAAGTCCATTAGCGGAAACTAAAGTCATAATAGTAACTTCTACACTATAACCAAGTTGTGCTGCAAGTGGAGCAATAATTGGTGTAGATAATGTAGCAAGACCAGATGATGATGGTACCAATATTGATAATACAATATGAAGTATATAGTTAAGTGGTACAAATAACATTTCAGGAACTTTAGACAATAAATCAGCAGCATTATATATAATATAATTATCTAAGTAAGTTTGTCCCATAAGAACACTAGCACCTCTAGCAATAGCAATTACTAAGATAACACCAATCATATCATCAGCACCATCAACAAAAGTATCAATAAAACCTTTCTCGCCAAATTTATTAATAACAGCAATAATAATTGACATTATTAAGAACCATAAAGCAGCTTCATAGAACCACCAATTACCAAGTGAAGAACCAGTAAGCCATCCAGTAAAACTATCAAAGAATGTAATATCAAATTCACCCCAAGGAATAAATCCAATAATCATTACAAGGAAAGTCAAAGCAAATAAAACAAGTGTAACTTTTTGTTTACCAGTTAAATTAACTTCTTTCTCATCCTTTTTATAGAAATTACCAAACTTTTTCTCAGCTTGTTTTTGCTCTCTTAGTGATAAAATAGTAGAGCCCTTATCCTTCTTAACCTTCTTAGCATAACTCATTACAAATAATATACAAATACCAAGTGTTGTAAGCCATATAAATGTTGCAATAAGAAGTACTAAACCATGATTAGCAGTAACACCTTCAGGTAAAGCACTAAGTGCAACACCAGTTGCAAATGGGTTAATAGTAGATCCTAAACATCCACTACCTGCTCCAAGAAGAATTACTGCAGCACCAACAAGTGGATCCATACCAGCAGCCATCATAGTAGCGGCAAGTAATACATAGAAACCAACAGTTTCTTCAAGCATTCCATATGTAGATCCACAAATAGAGAATATAAACATTAATATAGGTATTAATAATAATTCTCTACCTTTAAGTTTACGTACTAGTACTTTAATACCAGTCTCAAGTGCCCCAGTTTTATTAATTACTGCAAGTAAACCTCCTAACATCATAATAAAGATACCAACATCAATAGCATCTTCAAAACCTAATATTGGTGACATCAAAACTTGTGATAATTTAGCACCAACAGTTCCACTTCCATTAACAATTTGATCACCAACAAATTGTGCATCTGGAAGTACATGTGATAATATTCCTAATCCAAAAATTAGAATTAAGATTATCGAAAAAGACGATAACATTACCTTAGTCTTTTTCTTAGCCATTTTTCTTACCTCCTCTTTATAATTGTACCATTTTTACCATTAATTGCATCGCTAGCCTTATCAAGTGAACTAATAATAGCCTTCTTATTATCAGAATTCTCTACAAAAGATATACAAGCCTCAATTTTAGGAAGCATACTTCCTTTAGCAAATTGATCTTCATCAATATACTTTTTAGCCTCTTCTACATTCATAGTATCAAGTTCAACCTGCTTATCAGTATTATAATTCAAACATACCTTATCAACAGCAGTAAGAATTAAAAGCATATCCGCATCAATTAAATTAGCAAGCAAGGCAGCTGTTTTATCCTTATCAATTACAGCTTCTACACCTTCAAGTAATTCAATTTTATCTGTTTTAATAACAGGTATTCCGCCACCACCAGCAGCAATTACAATATTATTATTATTAACAAGAAGTTTAATAACATTCTTTTCAATAATATCTTTAGGTTTCGGAGATGGTACAACTCTCCTATACCCACGTCCAGCATCCTCAACAAATATATAACCTTTATCTTGTTGAATTTTCATAGCTTCTTCTTTACTATAAAACATTCCAATCGGCTTAGTTGGATTATTAAAAGCACTATCCATTGGATCAACTAAGACTTGTGTTATCAAGGTTGCACAATCTCTAACAATGCCTTGATGTTCTAGTTCATCTTGAATACATTGTTGAAGTTGGTAACCTATATAACCTTGACTCATACTTCCACATTCAGGAAATGGCATTTTAGGAGTTCCAGCATCGCCATTTGAAGAATAGTCCATAGCTAGAAATATCTGTCCCACTTGTGGCCCATTTCCATGTGTAAGAACAATTTGATTTCCCTCTTTAACTAAATTAACAATCGTCGTAGCCACACTCTTAAGAAGTGTTAACTGTTCTTGAGGGCTTTTACCTAAAGCATTACCTCCTAAAGCAATAACAATCTTACTCATACTAATCCCTCATAGTAGCATATACTACAGCTTTGATAGTATGAAGTCTGTTTTCTGCTTCATCAAAAACTTTAGATTTAGAAGAACTAAATACTTCATCAGTAACTTCCATTTCTTTAAGTCCAAACTTTTCATAAATATCTTTACCAATAGTAGTATTTAAATCATGAAAAGAAGGTAAGCAATGCAAGAATATAGCATTATCATTAGCATTATTCATAACTTTCATATTAACTTGATATGGACTAAGAAGTTTAATTCTTTCATTCCATACATCATCAGGTTCACCCATAGAAACCCAAACATCAGTGTAAATAACATCAGCATTAGAAGAAGCTTCCATAACATCTTCTGTCATTTCAATACTTCCACCAGTTTCTTTAGCAATTTCCTTACACTTATTAATAAGTTCTTCGCTAGGCCATAAATCACGAGGTCCACAAGAAACAAAATGCATACCCATTTTAGCACAAACAACCATAAGTGAATTAGCAACATTATTTCTAGCATCACCCATAAATACTAATTTAATTCCTTTTAAATGACCAAAATTTTCCTCAACTGTCATAACATCAGCAAGCATTTGTGTAGGATGAAATTCGGTAGTTAAACCATTCCATACTGGTACACCAGCGTTATTAGCAAGTTCTTCCACAATTTCCTGTGCATAACCTCTATATTCAATACCATCATACATTCTACCTAGAACTTTAGCAGTATCAGCAATGCTTTCTTTTTTACCCATTTGTGAACTACCAGGATCCAAGTATGTAACGCCCATACCCAAATCAAGGCCAGCAACTTCAAAAGCACATCTTGTTCTAGTAGAAGTTTTTTCAAATAATAAAACAATATTCTTTCCCTCTAAATATCTATGAGGAATACCATTTTTCTTTTTCTCTTTTAATTCATGTGAAAGATCAAGTAAATATCTAATCTCTTCTGGAGTATAATCAAGAAGTGTTAGAAAATTTCTTCCTTTCAAATTAATTTCTTTGTTATTAGTAGTCATCGGGTCAAAGATTCCCCCTTATTAAAGGCATACTCATACATCTAGGACCACCACGACCTCTAGAAAGTTCAGCACTACTCATCTCAATAACCTTAATACCATGCTCTCTTAAAATATTATTAGTAATATTATTTCTATTATAGACAACAACAACTCCTGGAGCTATACATAAAGTATTAGTACCATCATTCCATTGCTCTCTTTCAGCAGATATTTTTTCTCCACCAGCACAAGGGATAAGTTCAATCTTTCTTCCAAGATATTTTTCAAGTATCTCTTCCAAACTACCCTTAACTTCAACAACATTTAAATCCTCATCGCTATCAGGAATATCCCCTTCAGTAATTTCAAATACCTGAAGAGTATCCATAATACCAGGATGATAAGTAAACTTATCAACATCAATCTGTGTAAATACAGTGTCAAGATGCATAAATGCTCTAGATTCAGGAATATTAAATGCCAAAATAGTATCAACTTTACAATCAGCATCTCTAAATAAGTTCTTTGCAAGTTCATCTATTGCTCCAGCTTCAGTTCTTTGAGAAATACCAACAGCAATAATATGTTCATTAAGATTAAGAACATCACCACCCTCAATATGATAAGGTAAGTATCTATCATAATATTTATCAAGTTTATCCTTATAATCAGGATGATAATTAAATATATATTCGGCATATATAGTTTCTCTATTTCTTGTAACAGAGTACATCTTATTCAAAATAACACCATTACCACAAGAAGCAAAAGGATCCCTAGTAAAATATAAATTAGGCATAGGATCTGCTAAAAAATCTGATTCTTCAGCAACTAAATCTACCAAAGACTTTTCTACATCTCTTTTAGCCCTGCTAATTTCCTCCATCTTAATACCTTCCATAGTCTTAAGAACAAGTTCTTTCTTATTAACAAAACTTTTTAAATACTCATAAACAAGGTTTTTATATTTAGGAGTTCTAATACCAGCCTCATATATAAATTGCTTAATAAACTTATCTTCAATTTCATCACTAAGTTCCAATACTTCAGCCATCAAATCCTCAAGATAAACAACCTCAATTCCATTTTCTTTTAAAATATGAGCAAATTCATCATGTTCTTTTTGTGCATCTGGTAAAAAAGGAATATCATCAAATAATAATCTACTCAAAGTATCTGGAGTCAAATTAAGTAATTCTTTTCCAGGTCTATGAAGTAATACCTTTTTTAAAGGTGCAATTTCGCTTTTAACATCAATAGCATTCATTTTTTATTTTCTCCCTTCCATTCTCTAAAGTAGACACTTTCTACTATAAATACATTATAACATAAAAATACAAAAAATACCTCTATTTATCTTTAGTTTTTGATAAAAATTCTTTAAGCCTCTCATTATCCTTATTAGCAAAGCCTTCCTTTACACTTCCATCAAAAGATATTTTACCATTATCCATAAATACAAGTCTATTAGCACTCTTTCTAACAAAATTCATCTCATGAGAAACAATAATCATTGTCATTCCTTTATCAGCAATATCTCGAATAAGATCAAGTACCTCTCCCACCATTTCAGGATCAAGTGCACTAGTAGGTTCATCAAACAAAATAATATCAGGATTCATAATAAGAGACCTAACTATAGCAACTCTTTGTTTCTGACCACCAGAAAGCTCATTAGGATAATAATCCTTCTTATCAAGCAAATTAATAGTTTTAAGCAACTCTACAGCTCTTTTATTAGCATCATCCTGACTCATAATACCAAGTTTAATAGGAGCTAAAGTAATATTTTGAATAACTGTCAAATGAGGAAATAAATTAAATTGTTGAAACACCATACCAATCTTTTCTCTTATTTTAGGCAAATTAACATTACCAGCAGTTAAATCATATCCCTCAAAAATAACCTTACCGCCAGTAGGTCTTTCTATCATATTAAGACACCTAAGGAAAGTACTTTTTCCACAACCACTAGGACCAATAACAGCAACAATATCACCCTTATTAACCTTAAAATCAATTCCTTTTAATACCTTATTATTATCAAAAGACTTTTTCAAATTTTTAACTTCTAACATTATTAAGTCTCCTCTCTATTCTACTAAATAATTTAGTAAGACTTAAAGTAATAGCAAAATAAATAATTGCAATAATAATAAGTGGAAAGAAATAATCATAAGTTCTAGAAGCAATAATATCCGAAGCCTTAGTAAGTTCTACAATACCAATATAAGCACCAACAGCAGTCTCTTTAACCAAAGTAATAAATTCATTACCCATTGCTGGTAAAATATTTTTAAAAGCTTGAGGTAATATAATATATCTCATAACCTTTCCATAAGAAAGACCCAAACCATATCCAGCCTCAAATTGCCCCTTATCAACAGAATTAATACCAGCTCTAATAATTTCTGAAACATATGCCCCAGAATTAATACCAAAAGCAAGTATTCCGACAATAACAATATTAATATTAACAGATTTAAATATAACATAATAAATAATCATAAGTTGAAGTATAGAAGGTGTACCCCTAATAATATCAACATACCACTTAGATAATTTATTACCAATTTTCATCTTACCATTCATATCATGATTATTTCTAATAAGAGCAGTGACAATACCAATAACAATGCCAATAATAGCAGCTCCTATAGCGATAATAATCGTATTTAATAAACCTTCAAAAATAAATTCATATCTATTATCGTAAATAACACTTTGATAAAAAGAATCCCAAATACCACCAAAAAAATTAAATATCTTATCCCAAAAATTCATATAACTATTCATATAAAAACTCCTTACTCAGTAGTATGATTAATTACATATTTATCTATCTTACCATCCTCTTTAAGTCTATTAAGTACTTTATCAATAGTATTAAGAAGCTTAGTATTACCTTTTTTAACAACCATTCCATAACTATCACTAGCAAGATTACCAGAAAGAATCATAATATCATTATTATTTTTAACCATTTCTTTAGCTGGAAGCTCATCCATAACAACTGCGTCGGCCTTACCATCCTTCAAATCTTGTATAGCAGCCAAATATTTCTTTTCTCTAACAACTTCAGAATTTTTAAAATTAGAAGTAACGTAAGTATCAGCTACACTACCAAGTTGAACAGCAATTTTCTTGCCATCAATATTATTAACATCTCTAATATTACTGCCATTTTTAACAACTACAACTTGATTACTTGTAGAATAATTAATAGAAAAATCAACTTGTTTAGCTCTTTCATCAGTATAACTAATTCCAGCGGCACCAAAATCAGCCTTACCAGTTTTCACCTCATTAATAATAGAATCAAAAGCAACATCCTTAACAACTAGTTCCTTTCCCATTTCTTTAGCAATTTCCCTAGCTATATCAATATCAACACCAACTATTTCACCATCATCATAATACTCATATGGCGCAAAGCCAGCTTCAGTAACCATAATAAGAGTATCATCACTTTTACCACATCCTGTTAAACATATAACACAAACCAAACATAATACCAAAATCTTTTTCATATTCATAAACTCTCCTCTACTATAAAATATTATACCATAAAAAAAGAAAAAAGAATAAACAATTTACATTTATTCTTAAACATTTTCAATATCAACACTTCTATTATGCTTAATACTATCCCAATTACAACTTTTAATAAATAAACAAATAAAATTAATAGGAAGCCAACTAAATACAAATAAGTCAAATAAAAGTACACCACCAATATTATCTTTAAAGCTCTTATTATATCTCTTAAGTAAAATAATCCTTACAACAACTCCAAACAAATACGAAATTACAATAAAAATAATTTTATAAAGCATATTATCAAAAGTCAAACTATTAAAATGAATAATTATATTAATAAGAAGAAATATAGGTAATAAATTAAATACAACATGCGATATTACTGACAAATAAAATAATCCTACATCAAAGCATTCAAAATTTCTCTCTTTAATCCCCTTCTTCAAAAGAGCAGGAAAATACTCTCTTAAACATTCCATTGTCCCAAAAGACCATCTTTTTCTTTGCTTCCATGAAACATCAAAACTATTAGTCTGCTCATCATAAGTAATAGCATCAGTAGCAAATCCAATCTTTTCATTATTAATAGCACACATAGCGGTAAATTCAACATCTTCAGTTACTGTTTTTGGATTAAAACCATGCTTATCAATTACTTCCTTTTTTATAACAAAACCAGTACCATTCAAAAAAGAAGATCTACCCATATTATATCTAGATTCATTTAAAAATAAACTTTGAAAATAATATAGAATAGCATAACTACTAGTAAGCCAATTATCTGAAATATTTTTAGTATCTCTAAAACCTTGTGCAACAGAATAACCACTATTAATCATATCATTCATTTTAGCTAAAAAATCATGATGAACAATATTGTCTGCATCAAATATTGCATAAGCATCAATTTTATTATTATCTTTAAATAAATCAAAAGTGTATTTTAGTACCTCTCCTTTAGTAGAAACTTTTTCTGTACATGATATAACCTTAGCACCGGCTTTTTTAGCTTCTATAGCAGTATTATCAGTACAATTATTAACAATAACATAAATATCAAAGTATTCACTAGGATAACTTTGTTTTTTCAAACTATCAATAAGTTTACCAATAACATTCTCTTCATTTCTTGCAGCAATAATAACAGCAAAAAAATTCTTTTTATCATCATTGTTATTAGTAACTTTTTTTCTTTTCTTAAATATACCAATCGAAGTAATAAGATAATACCCAGCATAAAATAAAAAAGCAACCCCTAATATATATATAATTTTTTCTAACATTATTTCACCTCAAAAGTTGTACTACTATAAATAGTACAATCCAATGATACTACACTATAATGCATTTGTCAATAATATACAAATAATAAAGTGTAAAGTATCATTAAATAATTTCCATCAAATTTAATATTGAAGCAAATATAAGCCAAAGTAAATAAGGAATCAAAAGATAAGCACTTATCTTATTTTTATTATAAAATTTATACATCATATAACCAACAACAAGAATTAATAATAATATCCAAAAAAAACCAAATACCTTAAAATTCAAAGTAAAGAAAATAATAGGCCACAATAAATTAATAACCAAATTAACTTTATAAATACTCATAAGTTCCTTGTTATTCCTTACAATATAACTAGATATCCCCATAAGTATATAAAGTATACTCCAAACAATAGGAAATACCCATCCATCTACTATACCATTATAATTCATACTTTCTTTAGAAGTAATAAAACCAACTATACCACCCAATAATAAAGGTATAGCAATATATAAAATAAGTTTTTTATAATCGTTTTTCTTCATAATCATCACACTATATTAATATGCAATATTAACAATAATATCAAAAAAAAGAACTAATAGTTCTCTTTCTTAATTTCAAAATAACTTTGTGGATGAGCACAAACAGGACAAACTTTTGGTGCCTCTTTTCCAATAACGATATGTCCACAATTTCTACATTGCCATATCTTATCACCATCTCTAGAAAATACCAAACCATCTTTTACATTAGCAAGTAATTTTCTATATCTTTCCTCATGTTCCTTTTCTATTTTAGCTACTTCTTCAAATAAAAACGCAATTCTAGTAAATCCTTCACTTCTAGCAGTTTCAGCAAAACCTTTATACATATCTGTCCATTCATAGTTTTCACCTTCTGCAGCAGCTAATAAATTATCTATAGTACTAGGAATTTCACCACCATTTAATTCTTTAAACCACATTTTAGCGTGTTCTTTTTCATTATTAGCAGTCTCTTCAAATATAGCAGCTATTTGTTCATAACCATCCTTCTTAGCCTTTGAAGCAAAATAAGTATATTTATTTCTAGCTTGTGATTCACCTGCAAAAGCAGTCATTAAATTTTGTTCTGTTTTACTTCCTTTTAATTCCATATTCATACCACCTTTCATTATACACAATGTACAATATAAGTATAACTCAAATAAACACAAGTGTCAATTAATCTCAAACACATTTACATTATCTAACATATAATAAAATGGTGATAATATGTTTACATTAAAAGATGCCCTTTCAGCAGCAAATAAACTAAATATAAAATTTAATAAATTTACTCCAATTGATCTACTAACAGGAATAAATATAGAATTAGAACATGGCAAAATAAACAAAGAAACAAATGTAACAAACGATGACTTAATAATAACAACAAAAATAGCATTAGCTCATTTAAATGAATTTCCAAATTATTATAATCAAAACTATGGATTACCAATGCTTGAAAAATACTTACAATCAAAAAATAATAATATTTAATATAAAAGATTGACAACTCAAATAATATAAGTATAATACTTACCAGAGGTGTACAAATGACAAATTTTATAATAGCACAAATATTATCAGTAATAAATGGAATATTTCTAATTACAAGTATAAGATCAAAAGAAAAGAAAAAATTCTTAGTACAAAATTCAATATCAAATTTAGCAGGATTTCTATCAATGATAGTTCTAGGAGCATATTCAGCATCAATAGGACCAGTAATATTAACAATACAAGGTATAATAACATATATATATGAAGAAAAGAAAAAGAAAAAGCAACCAAAATGGTTACTAATAATGTATCCACTATTAAGTTTAATAGCAGGATCATTAACAATAACATCAATATTAAGTATACTACCAATAATATCAAGTACTTTAGCTAGCACTATGCTAATGACTAAAAATATGAAAACATCAAGAAAAATAAACTTAGTATCATCAGTATTAGCTCTCCCATATCTAATAACAAATAAAGCTTATGTAGCAGCAATAATCTTTTCAGCATCATTTATAAATACTCTAGAAGCAATATATAAAATAGACTATAAAAAAACAAGCAACAATACTAAGGCAACCATTAATACAAATAATAAAGAAAAAGAAATAACAAACAACAAAGCAATGGTACCATCGCAAAATATAACACATAACAAAAATATTTCTAAACCCAAAACAAAAAAATTAATCTTAAAGAAAAAAGAATGACCAAAGTCATTCTTTTATTCTGTCAACATACTAGCAAGTTTAGTAACATTACCAGCACCTAAAGTAAGAATCAAATCGTCCTTATTAACATATTCACTTAAATATAACTTAATATCATCATAACTACTTATATGAAAAGCCTCTTTACCATATTTCTTAATTTCTTTAATAATATCTTCTTCTTTAATACCAAAAATATTTTCTTCTCTAGCAGCATAAATATCAGTTATAATTATATGATCAAAGTCTTTAAGAACTTTAGCAAAATCTTCTTTGTGTTTATATGCTCTCGCATAAGTATGTGGTTCAAATATAACCCAAGATTCATTAAACTTCATATTCTTAATAGATTCCACTACAGCCTTAATCTCAGTAGGATGATGTCCATAATCATCATATACACTAGCGCCCTTAAACTTACCTTTATATTCTAATCTTCTAGCAGCTCCATCATATTTCTTAAGTCCTTTTTTAATATCATCAAATGAAATACCATAAGAGCTTGCTAGTGCAATAGCACTAAGAGCATTAGAAACATTATGAACTCCTGGTACAGACAAACTAACATTGCCTATCTTTTCACCATTATAAATAACATCAAAACTACCATAACCATTTTTATCAAATACAATATCACTTGCCATATACATAGCATCATTATCTATACCATACGTAACAACTTTAGCCTTAGTATGACTAGCTAAATCAACACTATTCTTATCATCAGTATTAACAATCAAATAACCATCACTAGGCAAATGACTAACATATTCATTAAATGACTTTTTAATATTATCCAAATTCTTAAAATAATCCAAATGATCATTATCAATATTTAATACAATAGCAGATTTCTGTTTAAAATTAAGAAAACTATCACAATATTCACAAGCCTCAATTATAAGCGTATCACTATTTCCTACTCTATAATTACCCCCAATATTTTTAAGAATACTACCAACCTGTATAGTCGGATCAACTCCTGCTTCTAAAAATATACAAGACACCATAGAAGTAGTACTAGTTTTACCATGAGTACCAGCTATACCAATAGTATTAGCATATAATTTAGTAATCTCTCCTAAAAATTCTCCTCTTTCCATCATAGGAATATTCATTTTTTTAGCAGCCATCATCTCAGGATTATCCTCTCTAATAGCAGCGGTATATACAACAAAATCAATATCATCAGTAATATTATCTTCTTTTTGAGGAATATATACCTTAACTCCATTTTCTATAAGTTTATCAGTAATAAGTGAACTAACCCTATCACTGCCACTTACTTTATATCCCATACTAACAAGAATATCAGCAATACCACTCATACTAATACCACCAATACCAATCATATAAATATGTTTACCTTTTTCTAAAAACAACTTAAAATCATTTTTATCTTTATATTTAACTATAGTATCCTTAAACAATCTACCCCTAGTTTCAAAATCAGGAAATTGATCCCAACTAGCACAAGCAGGGCTAAGAAGAATAACATCCCCTTCTTTAGAATTATTATAAGCAATATCAGTAGCACTAACCAAATCATCACATATCTCACAAGGAATATCAATACTATGACAAAATTCTTTAATTCTATTTTTGGTTTCACCATAAGCCACCACTAATTTAGTATGACTCATAGGTTTAGTAAGAGCATCAAAAGAATGTCCCCTATCAAGTCCTCCCATAATAAGTACAGTAGGTCTATCAAAAGAATTAAGTGCAATAACTGTAGATTCTGTATTAGTACTTTTAGAATCATTATAAACATCTCTACCATTAATATTACCAACATATTCAAGTCTATGTTCTACCCCACCAAAATTACTAACAACATCTTGAATAATCTTATCACTAACACCATATTTTTTAGTGGCCAAAATAGCACACATAATATTCTCATAATTATGTTTACCCTTTAAAATAATTCTATTAGTATCAATAATTTTTTTATCATTATAATAAATATATCCATCTTTAAAATAAGCATCTTTACCATTAAAATAATAATTAATGCCTTTAATATCACGAGTAATTGCCATCTCTTCTTTATTATCTTTATTAATAATATTAACATCATCTTTACCATGATTCATAAATATCTTCTTCTTAGTTTGAACATACTTATCATGACCATCATGAAAATCAGCATGACAATCATAAATATTAGTCATAACAGATACATTAGTTTTAAATTCATACATATCACAAAGTTGATGATCACTTATTTCCATAACCAAATAATCACCACTCTTAATATCACTTACAAAATGACATAAAGGAGTACCAATATTACCAGCTAAGAATACCTTATCCCCAAAAGCCTTCTTCATAATCTCATATATAATACTAACAGTAGTAGTTTTACCATTAGAACCAGTAACACCAATAATATTAACATCATGATCTAAATAATGATAAGCAACTTCAACCTCATTAATAACAGGAATACCCATTTCTTTAGCCTTAACAACAGTAGGATGATCATATTTAATACCAGGATTTTTAACCATAATATCATAAGAATCATCAAGTAAATCCGTAGGATTATCACTTAAAATAAAAGTAACACCTAAAGATTCAAGTTCTTTAACCTTATCCCCATCTTGTTCTTTCATATCAGTAATAAATACAGTGTTATCTTTAGCTAATAACTTAGCAACTTCATAACCACTTCTAGCCATTCCTAATATGAAAAACTTTTTATTTTTATACATAAACATCACTCCATAATAATTATATCACGTCTAAAACAATAATTCTATAATATTATATTAAAAATAAGAGAAACATCTTCTCTTATTCATAATTAATAACATATCTCTTACTATCACACTTATATCCTAAAGATTCAATATAAGATAAACTATCAGGTAAAACAGTAAAATTAATAGAACCAACATCAAGAAGAACAAAATATTCATCTAATTTCCTAATAACCTCTTCATCTTGAATATTCTGACTATATAAATTACAAAAGACATCATTTTTAGAAGCAAAATACTTAATACTTCTCATATCAATTTCTGCATATTTCTCTCTTATTTGAGAATTAAGAGAAATATCCTTAATCTTCTTACTAACAGAAACATCCTTAATTCTATATAAACTATCCATTATATCCATAATCTTAGTCTGAACAATCTGAACAAGTAAATGGCCATCAAAAGACAAATTATTATTTAAAAAAGTAAATATCTCTTTAACTAAATTATCATCTACCTTATTATTACCAAAACTAGCACAGATACAATTATCCGAAAGGAAAAAACTAAATATAAACTTATCATCTTTCTTAATACCAAACTCATTAAGTTTACCCACATTCTCTTCTACATTAGAAATATCAGTAATCTTCATATCCCTTATATATTCCTTAATATTATCTTTATCTAATTTTTCAATCTTCATAAAATCTCCTCGATATATATTATACACTATTTTATATTTATTTTAAATACTTATCTATAATTTTAAACAAATCATCCTTCTTAATAGGTTTAAGTAAATAATCTTTAAATCCATAATCCAAATAACTATCATTATATTCATAATCATTGTTTCTAGTTAAAAGAATAACATCAGTATCAAAATTCTTAATACCATTAAGTTTCTTCATAGTATCAAAACCATTTAAAGGTTCCATCTTCTCCTCTAATAATATCAAATCATATTTAACATTATTCCTAATTCTATCCAAAGCTTCTTTACCATAGCCAACATAATCAACTAAAATATTAGTATCTTTAAGCATCTTAGTAATTATTTTTAAACAATTATCACTATCATCCACTAATAATATCTTCTTCTTATCATAAACTTTTTCATAATCACTTATCTTAGAATCATCTTCGTCTACTATTTTTTGATCAAGAACAACTCTCATTGTCGTTCCTTCTCCATAATTACTATTAGGAATTATAACACCACCCATCAAAGTAATTAATTTTCTAGCTGTATATAAATTACTCTTAATATTATCTCCATCTATTTCTTCCTTATTTTTATAAAATATCTTATCTAATTCTTCAGGTAAAATACCACATCCAGAATCAGAAATAGTTATAATAATTCTAGCAATATCATTTTTAATAATAACATTAGTATTAAGTTCAATATAACCACTATCAGTATATTTAACGCTATTATCTAATATACTAACCAAAACATTCATAAATCCAACACTATCACCATACAAATAAGTAGGAATATCACTAGCAACATCACTTCTAAATTCAATTCCCTTATCCTTACATTTACTACTATACAAAGTAATAATCTTTTTCAAAAGAAGTTTAATATTATATTTATCATTATATATTTTAATATTAGCACTATCAAGAGAAGATACATCAAATACCTCATTAGTCATAGTGGTAAATTTAGCAGTATCAACAAGAATATTTCTAAGATACTCATTCAAATAATCCTTATCTATTCTTTTAGCATCAAGAATAGACATAATTTTATTAACATTATTATTAATATCTTTATTAATAAGTTTAATATCATTAGTCATATTATATAAAAACATAGTTTTATCCTTATTAGCATTATCCATAATTTCCTTAGTCTTATGATATTGTTCTATCATTTTAACATCAGGGTTTTCAATCGTAAAATACATAATAAATGTAATAAAAGCATGTATAGGAGTAGCCAGTAACAAACCCGGATTAACATATTGAATATAAGAAGCAACACCCCCTAATATTAAGAATAATAATATTGGAAAAAACCTCTTATCTTTAATATTCTTAATATTTATTATTAAAGTAACAATACCAATAAAAGAATATAAAAATGCAGAAATATATATAATATTAACACTAGGACCATAAGTATAAGCAATATAACCATCATACATAAAATTAAGAGGAAGTACAAAATTTAAAGTAGCAAACATAATCATAAGTACAATAGCAGCATTTTTTACAAGTGGAATATACTTCTCTTTCTTATTCATATTTAAACAAACAAATATAACATAACAAAGTAAAATAGTTATCCAAAGTTCAACTGCTAAAGAATACATTCTAGCAATAAAATAACTTACATTAGGTATTTCTAAATACATAGGACCAACAAAGTCCAAAACAAATTCAAGTAAAAGTTCAAAAAAAGAAATAACTACAAGCACAGAATAAACTCTATTTTCCTTGCTATTAAAAACCTTTTTTCTAAAGTAAACAATCATAAGTAATATAGAATAAAATATAGCTTCAATCAAAAAATATATACCAGTATACATACTATTCAACTCCTATCGTCTACAATAAGTATATCTTAAAAGTATATATTTTTCAATAATTATTAAATTTTTCTTTTTGAACACTCTCTAATAGTTTAGTTTCAACAGCAAAAGAAAATAAATTTGCATAACTATTAAAGTTAGTAGTTAATTCAATATATCTATCCATTTTTTCTGTTTGAAATAAATCAGAATTATCAGCCAATTCTTCTTCAGTATAAGGAGAAAAATCAACAAACTCTTCATAGCTTTTAAATTTTGTGTATCGCCTTAAGAATTCAGTATTTAAATAATCCCCAATTCTTACATCAATAATAATATCTTCACGTCCCTTTAGTAATGCTTTCATCTCATCTGGAATCCTAACATTTATAGCCATATCTTCTAATCTCATTCTATCGCATTTATTATATCATGTTTTTTAATGTTGTCAATACAAAAACAAAATCACCATTCTAATACTATGATTAATTTATGATAATGTCTTAAGTATTATCGTTTGAAAATGTCTCAAGCATGATATATACTATGTCACTTGAGGTGACATATGAGAAAGGTTGAATTAAAAATGAATGAAAAAAATATAAAGTTATCAATAAAATGGGCAAATTAATGGATGGAAAAAGTGAAAAAAGAAAAGATATCATAAGGCAATATAAAGATTATATAATAAAGCGTTTGTAAATCATCTATATGGAGTCATATATCACATTGTGTAGCAGAACATTTTGTTCAAGGTCTAAAAGATATTTAAAAAACACAATATCAAAATATTTAAAATTACAAGAATATCTTTTTAAATAGTATTAACATCTATGATTTATACTTAAAAACATACAACAATAAAGATCATATTTATAATGAAAAAGAATTAAACTTTTCTTTATTTGATAAGTTTAATTCTAATTTACCAGCCATATATAACAGTGGAAAATTTTTACCACTTTTAAAATAATCCGATAAAAAGTTACACTATTTAAAAAGTATAAAAGACATTAATCACTTTATACTTTTTGAAATCACAAAAAACAATTCATTAATCATTATTAAAAATAGAATATATAAGTAAATTACATATTTTACCATTAATTTTATCTTTGTATCTATCTTTTAAGGCTGCTTCTAATTTCATACCACATTTTTCTGCTACTTTAATACTAGCTATATTATCACTAGGTATTATAGCTTCAATAATTTTATAATTACATTCTTTAAATAAATAATTAATTATCTCTTTAATCGCTTCAGTAGTATATCCATTGTTCCAATATTTTGAAGAAATACTATAACCGATTTCTATAGTACTATACTTATATGAAGTATCAGCACTAATAATCCCTATTACTTCTTTAGTGTCTTTAAGTTCAATACCCCATTCATAACCATTATTTTGATATTTTTTAAGCCAATAATTAATCATCTTTTTGGTCATTTCTTCGCTTTCATGACATTTAAAGGTTAAGAACTCATTAGTTTTAATATCACTACCCCAATTAATAAATAAATCATTAGAATCATTCATCGTAATTTTTCTTAAAATTAGTCTATTAGTCTCAATAAGTTTTGTACCCTTCATATTAACCACCAATCTTATCCTTCACAATATGTACCTATAGAGCAATCAGAGTCAACACAATCACAATCTAAATTATTACAAACTATGCCTGTAACTAATGGTGCATCAATTTCAGTACCTTTATAACATGTTTTTACTATTTCTAAAGCAGACATCAATATCACCTCCTTTCATTAAAACCAGGAATAATATTTTCAGGTTTTTCACTTAACCATCTTAATAAGCAGCCTCCCCCACAAATATTCCATTTTTCACAATTTATGCACTTTTTTGAAGGATATTTTCTAATAGTATTTCTAAAATCAACACAAGTTTTTGAATTCCAAAAATCAATAATATTTTCTGTAGAAATAGGATGCTCGTTCAACGGATTATCAACAAAATGATTACAAGGTAATATATTAAAATCAGTATCAAAAACAATACCATTTCCTTTTGTTATATGGCAACAAGTAGATATCATATTATTATTGATTAGAGTATTTAAAAATTCTTTTTCAAATAAACAAAGCGGAATTGACATTTCGAATTTTACATTAATACCAGAGTTATTAAATATATAATATATAGTTTTACATGCTTCTGCAAGTTCATTAATTGATGGTCCTTTATCATTACTTGATGTATTTATTGAAGGTTTATATAATAATAATAGAATAGAATTAATATTGTTTTTTAATAATACTTCTTTTAAATCATAAAATTCTTTACTATCATTTTTTGTAATAACATAAGATACAATTGAATCAATATTACTATTTTTGATATTATTATACCCTTGAATTGTTTCAAAAAAGCCAATAGAGTTGGTATTTTCAATATATTGTTCTTCATTGATTCCTTTCAAAGAAATATTTGCAAAATTTAAACCAGCTTCTTTACATTTTTGAGTAAAAGAAATGTCAGAAAACCTTCTACCATTTGAAGCGATTGAAACAATTATATTTTTTTTATTTATATATTTAATAATATCAATAATATCATTATTTATAGTAGGTTCTCCTCCAATTAATATTATTTTTTTTATACCATTTTCCGCAAGAACATCAACAGTATCTTTTAATTTTTCATTGTTCATTTTTAGATTACTACATTTATAATTATATGTATAACACCATTTACATTTATTATTACATGTTCTATTAGTAGTCAACCATGCTACTAATGGTTTAATTTCTTTCATACTTAGCACCTCACAATACAACTATATAATATAATATTAGTTCTATTTAGCCAAGGATTTTTTAAAACTAATATATTTAAAATTTATCAAAATAATTTCTATATGAATTCGACATTAATATAATAAAAAAAATAAATTCTAAAAATATAGAAACAATTTAAAAATTTTTTTAGCGAATTTTATTCACAATTCTATAAAATCCCAATTAAAAAGAAAAAACTACTTAAGTTCTTTCTTTTTAATTTTAACCTCATTCTTAGCCATATTTTCCAAAAAAGTATAATCAACCTTATCAGCCTTAGTTCTTGGAAGCACATCTAAAAAAGTTATAGATTCAGGAACTTCAAAAGGTTTAAGTTGAACCATTTCACCAGTAACACTATTATATAAAGGTTTGTAACACATATTCATTATATAGTCACTTACTTCAAGAGAAGGTAAAACACCATCTTTAAGTACAACATAAGCCTTATTAGTAAATAATAAATCCCTATCAGGCTTAGGTACAACACAACATGAATCAACAACATCAATTAAAGATATAACATTTTGTATATGTTCAAGATAAACTTTATTTAAATCCGACCTAATATAATATCTACTACTTCTACCAGTTAAAGTAAAGTAACCATCAGTATCTAAAATACCCATATTCCCGGTTTTATAATATTCTATTCCTTTATATACAAATTTAGTCTCACGACTCATATCTTCATTCTTATAATAGCCTTTAAATACATGCTTGCCAGAAATACAAAGCATACCCTCTTCACCATATTTAACTTCTTCTAAAGTATCAGGATTAACAACAATAGCTTTAGTGCCAACAAGTACTCTACCAACCGTTTCAGGCTTATTAATTGAACCAACAGCCATCGTATTAGTACCAACAGTCTCAGCATTACCAGAACCATTACATATTATAGTTTCAGCACCATGCTTTCTAAAGAATTCTACTCCAGCTTTATTCTGACTAACAGTAAGAAAATCCCCACCAGAAACGAAAGTATGAATACTAGATAAATCATCACTATCCTTAACATTTCTTTTAATAAGCTCAAGAAGAGCAGGACTACCAAATACATAATTAGGATTTTTACTCAAATAATATCTAATATTATCTTTACTTAAAGTAGGAGCAAGCACCGCTACTCTACCACATATTAAACTCATAATAGTAGAAGTAGCAAAACCATAAGGATAAGAAAATGGAACACATACCAAACATCTTTCACCAACCTTAGCTTTAATCCTACCAGTATTCTTCATATAAATTCCAGAAGCTAATATATTTTGATTAGTAAGAACTACACTCTTAGGATTACCAGTAGAACCACTAGTAAAAAGTATAAGTGAATCTTCCTTACCACCATATAAAGTATATATCGGTCTCTTATAATATTTAGCTATACTACCAATATCACTAAAAGATAAATCATCCCTATATCCATTAGCACTACTAGTTATATTACCATAATTCTTAGTATTAATTTCATCTTTATTTAAAGTAATAATATTTTTAACCTTACTATTATCTTTAATCTTCTTATTATACTCACTATCTTTATCAAAATTAATAAACAAACTAGATTCAAACTCATTAAGATAACCAAGAACTTCTTCTATAGAAGACATAGAATTAATAAAAGTAGTAACAGCTCCTATTCTATTAGCGGCCAAATAAACTATTACACCCTGATAAAAATTAGGCATAGATACCGATATAATGTCACCCTTCTTAATACCAAGTTCTTTAAAAGTTTTAGATAACAAAACAGTATCATTAATCATCGCATCATAATTAACATTCAAATCTAAACAATCAATAGCTTCTTCTTTTCTATAAAAAGTACTAAGCATATTAATAGTATTATAAATACTCATATCAGGTATTATAGGATTTCTATCAAAAAAACTATAATCTTTATTATGAATATTATCTATAGATGGATAACCAGTAAAATTCATATAACCATCTCCCAACATGCAAGTATTATATATCAAAACCCCCAAAATGTAAACTTATAATTAAAATTTTATTAATAAAACACTATTTTATATTTAAAGTATTAAAATATTTATTCTTATAATATTTCATAGCACTCTCTAATACATTATTACCAATACTTTTAATTAAATCTTTATCCTTCATAATAAAGTAGAAATCCCTTTGACTATTAGTCTCAATTAAATATCTAACTACTAAATATGATAAATCATACCCATTATAGTTATCATTAACAAAACTACCACCATGATTTAAATCATTAATACAAGAAATACTCTTAATAGAAAATATTTTATTAACTAAAAATTCTTTAAAATTATCATCATCATTATACTTATCATTTTGTAAAGAAAAATTCATAGCAAGTCCTTCATCAAACCAAATAATTCTATTAGTAGTATCACTTTCAATATAAAACCTATAAATATGATGTACAATTTCATGCATAATAGCTTTAATAATATCATCTTCACTCTTCTTACCATTAATATTAATATAACAATTAACACCATTATTATTAAAGAAACCAGCAAAATCTCCTAACTTATAAGGTATATAACTAAGTAAATCCTTATCAGAAAATAACCTAATTTCCATTTTATCAATACTTCCTAAATAAAACTTTTTAAGTAATTCATTAATATTATTCTTATAATAACAAACAAAATTAGTAACTAACTTTTCCAAATTATCTTGATAATTAATAACAAAATTACTATCATCATATACCTTAAACATAGATATCACCACAAAAAGTATAACACAACCCAAGAAAAATAGCAAAACTTTAGAGACTACAGGCTCTAAAGTTCTTTTTGAAGACAAAAGGCTTCAAAACAAAAAGCCATAACCAAAGGTTATGACTTTAATAATTAATCAATAAATTCTTCTTCTAATACTTCTGAAGCATCATCATCAAGAAATTCATGTTCTAAAGAATAACCAACATCCATATATTCTTTAGCTCCAGTACCAGCAGGAATTAACTTACCAATAATAACATTTTCTTTTAATCCCTGAAGTTTATCAACTTTACCCTTAACAGAAGCTTCAGTTAAGATTCTAGTAGTCTCTTGGAATGAAGCAGCAGATAAGAACGAATCAGTCTCAAGAGCAGCCTTAGTAATACCAAGAAGTATAGGTTGCCCAATAGCAGGTTTCTTACCTTGAATAATAACATCTCTATTACCCTTAGTAAATTCTTGTAAAGATACAGTAGTACTAGGTACAAATAAAGTATCACCAGCATCCATAATTCTAACTTTAGAAATCATTCTTCTAGCAATAATCTCAACATGCTTATCACTAATATCAACACCCTGTGATCTATATACCTTTTGTACTTCTTTAAGAATATATTGTTGTACAGTATTAGGATCAGTTACTGCAAGTAACTCTTTAGGAGATACAGAACCCTCAGTAAGTCTATCACCAGCTTCAATCTTATCTCCCTTTTCTACTCTAAGCTTAGCACCATATAAAGTAACATGTTCACGAGTTTCAGTATCATTCTTAACATATACCTTAAATTTACCGCCAGCTTCTTCAATCTTAGAAATAACACCACTAATTTCACTAATAGTAGCCTTACCTTTAGGCATTCTAGCCTCAAATAACTCTTCAACTCTCGGAAGACCTTGAGTAATATCCGCACCAGCAACACCACCAGTATGGAATGTTCTCATGGTAAGCTGAGTACCAGGTTCACCAATAGATTGAGCACCCATAACACCAACAGCTTCACCAATTTCAACAATATTACCAGTAGCCAAGTTTCTACCATAACAATGTTGACAAACACCATGATCAGTCTTACAAGTAAGAACAGTTCTAATCTCAACTTCAGTAATACCAGCTTTAATTATCTTATTGGCAATAGCCTCAGTAATATACTCATTCTTATCAATAATAACTTCCTTAGTTTCAGGATTAATAACCTTTTTATTAGTATATCTACCAACAATTCTATCATATAAAGGTTCAATAATACCATCCTTATCATCCATAAAAGCACTAACTAAAGCACCTTGAATAGTACCGCAATCCTCTTCCTTAACAATAATATCCTGTGCTACATCAACAAGTCTTCTAGTCATATAACCAGAGTCAGCAGTTTTTAAAGCAGTATCAGCACTACCTTTTCTAGCACTATGTGTAGATAGGAAGAATTCAGATACCGATAGACCATCACTAAATGAAGACAATATTGGAATCTCAATAGTTTCACCATTAGGTTTAGCCATTAATCCTCTCATACCAGCAAGCTGTACAAAGTTAGAAATAGATCCTCTAGCTTTAGAATTCATCATTATAAAGATAGGATTATCTACATAACTTTTAGCATAACTTTGAAGTTCATCCTGAATTTCTTCTTTAGCCTTAGTCCATATATCAATAACAAGTTCAAGTCTTTCTCTATCAGTAATAAGACCTCTTTGGAATTGCTTGTTAACCTTCTTAATTTCTTCATTAGATTTCTCAACAATAGCATCCTTATTCTTACTAGTAATAACATCACTTACAGCAATAGTAATACCAGAATAAGTGGAATACTTAAATCCTAAATCCTTAAGTTTATCTAGGAAAATACTAGTTTCAGTAGTCTTATATCTCTTAAACATTTGAGCAATAATCTTCTCAAGTGCACCCTTATTAAAAGGAGTAGTAAGAGGCATTTCCTTAATTTTTTCAGGAATATTTTCTCCATATTCAATAAAATACTTACTAGGAGTAATACCCTCAATATTTTCACTAGTAGCCTCACATAAGTAAGGGAATGAATCAGGTAAAATCTCATTAAATATAATCTTACCAGGAGTAGTAACCAAATACTTATTCTTATCTTCATCTAAGAACACCTTATGTTTAAATGAATTAACAGGGATAGCAATTCTACTTTGAAGTTTAATTTCTCTTCTTTGATAAGCCATTAAAGCCTCATTAGTATTCTTAAATACCCTACCCTCACCAGGATAATCAGCCTTCTCCATAGTAATATAATAATTACCAAGAATCATATCCTGAGAAGGAGTAACAATAGGATCACCATTTTTAGGAGATAAAATATTATTAGAACCAAGCATAAGTATTCTAGCTTCAGCCTTAGCCTCTTCACTTAAAGGTACGTGAACAGCCATCTGGTCTCCATCAAAGTCAGCATTAAATGCTGTACAAACTAGAGGGTGAAGCCTAATAGCTTTGCCACTAACAAGTTTAGGTTCAAATGCTTGAATACCAAGTCTATGAAGAGTAGGAGCACGGTTAAGCATAACAGGATGCTCTTTAATAACCTCTTCAACAATATCCCATACCTTAGGATCCTGATTTTCAATCATCTTTTTAGCGGACTTAATATTATTAGCTAAGCCCTTTTCAGTCAAACCATGAATAACATGAGGTTTAAATAACTCAAGAGCCATCTCCTTAGGAATACCACATTGATACATCTTTAAGTCCGGTCCAACAACAATAACACTACGTCCAGAATAATCAACTCTCTTACCAAGTAAATTTTGTCTAAATCTACCTTGTTTACTCTTAAGCATAGAAGATAAACTCTTAAGAGCTCTATTACCTGCTCCAGTTACACTTCTACCTCTTCTACCATTATCAAATAAAGAATCAACAGCCTCTTGAAGCATTCTCTTCTCATTTTGAACAATAATAGAAGGAGCACCAAGTTCAATAAGTTTCTTAAGTCTATTATTTCTATTAATAACTCTTCTATATAAATCATTTAAGTCACTAGTAGCAAATCTACCACCATCAAGTTGAATCATAGGTCTAAGTTCAGGAGGAATAACAGGAAGAGCTTCAATAATCATCCATTCAGGTCTATTACCAGATTGAACAAAAGCATTAATAACCTCTAACCTCTTAACAAGTTTAGTTCTCTTTTGTCCAGTAGCACCATCAAGTTCCTTTTGAATTTCTTCTAATTCCTTATTAACATCAACTTCAGATAACAATTCTTTGATAGCTTCTGCTCCCATACCAACTCTAAAAGTATTACCATATTTCTCATAATATGCTCTATATTCTTTATCAGATAAAGTTTGCTTCTTAATCAAAGTAGTAGCACCAGGATCAAGAACAACATAAGAAACAAAGTATATAACTTCCTCTAAGTCTCTAGGAGACATATCAAGAGTAAGTCCAATATATGAAGGAACACCCTTTACATACCAAATGTGACTTACTGGAGTAGCAAGTTCAATATGACCCATTCTTTCTCTTCTAACAGAAGATTTTGTAACTTCTACTCCACATCTATCACAGACAATATTCTTATATCTAAGTCTTTTATACTTACCACAAGAACATTCATAATCTCTAGTAGGTCCAAAAATCTTTTCACAGAACAAACCATCTCTCTCAGGTTTCAAAGTTCTGTAGTTAATAGTCTCAGGTTTCAAAACTTCACCATAAGACCAAGATCTAATCTTTTCCGGAGAGGCAATTCCAATCTTAAGAGCCTTAAAATCATTAGCTTCTAACATTAGAAATCACCTCCTTCCTCAAAATTATCTTCAAAATCAATATCATCATCATCTATTTCTTCTTCTAAATCCTCATCATCCAAATTCTCTTCTTCATCAAAAGATTTAAATGTTTCATCATTAGTAATTTCTTCCGCTATAGGATTCTCATCAAGATTAGCATTTCTTTCAAGTTCATCAAAACTTACAACATCATCATTATTATTAATAACAGAAATATCAAGTCCTAATGCTTGGAATTCCTTAATAAGAACTCTAAACGCCTCTGGTATACCAGGTTTTGGTAAAGGTTGACCCTTAACTAAAGCCTCATATACTTTAACTCTACCTACAACATCATCTGATTTATAAGTAAGAATTTCTTGAAGTACATGTGAAGCACCATAAGCCTCAAGAGCCCATACTTCCATTTCACCAAATCTCTGACCACCAAGTTGAGCTTTACCACCAAGAGGTTGTTGTGTAACAAGTGAATAAGGACCAGTAGCTCTAGCATGTAATTTATCATCAACCATGTGATGAAGTTTAATCATATACATAACACCAACAGAAATTCTACTATCAAACTCTTCACCAGTTCTACCATCATATAGGATAGTCTTACCATCCTCATCCATACCAGCCTCTTTCATAGCAGCTGCTATATCTTCTCTCTTAGCACCATCAAGTACAGGAGTAGCAAAGTGTACACCAAGTTTCTTACCAGCCATACCCAAGTGTAACTCAAGTATCTGACCAATATTCATACGAGATGGAACACCCTGAGGGTTAAGCATAATATCAACAGGAGTACCATCAGGTAAGAATGGCATATCCTCACTAGGTAATATAAGTGAAATAACACCCTTATTACCATGACGACCACTCATCTTATCTCCAACCTGAATCTTTCTCTTCTGAATAATATATACCCTAACAACCATACTAACGCCACTAGGTAAATCCTCATTATCATCTTTAGTATAAACCTTAACATCATGAACAACACCATCACCACCATGTGGAACAGTAAGAGATGAATTTCTAACTTCTCTAGTCTTTTCACCAAAGATAGCATGAAGCAATTTCTCTTCACTAGTTAAATCAGCCATACCTTTAGGAGTAACCTTACCAACTAAAATATCACCTTCATGAACCTCAGTACCAATTCTAACAATACCATTTTCATCAAGATTACGTCTAGCTTCTTCACCAACATTAGGAATATCCCTAGTAATCTCTTCAGGTCCAAGTTTAGTATCACGACACTGTATTTCATAATCTTCAATATGTAAAGAAGTATAAACATCATCTTTAACTAATCTCTCATTCATAATAACAGCATCTTCATAATTATAACCATTAAATGTAGTAAATGCTACAACAACATTCTTACCAAGAGCAAGTTCACCCATATCAGTACTAGGACCATCTGCTATAATTTGACCTCTCTTAACTTTATCTCCTTCTCTAACAATAGGAACATGATTAAATGTTTCACCTTGGTTAGATCTCTCAAAAGTAGCCAAATAATAAACATCTTCACCCTTAGCATTCTTAACAACAATCTTCTTAGCATCAGCATAACTAACAATACCATCAGCTTTAGCAACTACTACAGAGCCACTATCTCTAGCAGCAATATATTCAGCACCAGTACCAACAAATGGAGCTTCAGTCTTAAGAAGTGGCAATGCCTGTCTTTGCATGTTAGCACCCATAAGTGCACGAGTAGCATCATCGTGTTCAAGGAAAGGAATTAAACTAGTAGTTACAGATACTACTTGTTGTGGAGAAACATCAATATAATCAACCTTATCAGGACTAACAAGAACATTCTCTCCTCTATATCTACCCGCTACAGTCTTATCAGTAATCATATTATCATCATCAACATTAACAGTAGCTTGTGAAATATAAAAATCCTCTTCTTCATCAGCAGTTAAATAAACAACCTCATCAGTAAGATGACTATTAACTACCTTCCTATATGGAGTTTGAATAAATCCATACTCATCAATCTTTGCATAACTAGCAAGAGAAGTAATAAGTCCAATATTAGCACCTTCAGGAGACTCAATAGGACAAATCCTACCATAGTGAGAAGAATTTACATCTCTTACCTCAATACCAGCTCTATCTCTAGATAAACCACCAGGTCCTAAAGCAGATAATCTTCTCTTATGAGTAAGTTCAGCAATAGGATTAGTTTGATCCATAAATTGTGATAACTGACTACTACCAAAGAACTCTTTAATAACAGCAGTAACTGGTCTAATATTAATAAGTGTTTTAGGAGTAACAGTCTCAATATCTTGAGTAGTCATTCTCTCTCTAATAACTCTTTCCATTCTACTAAAACCAATCTTAAATTGATTTTGAAGAAGCTCTCCTACTTGTTTAACTCTTCTATTACCCAAGTGATCAATCTCATCATCTTTACCAATACCATCATTTAAATTCAAATAATAACTAACAGTAGCATAAAAATCAGAAATAGTAAGATTCATAATATTAGCATTAGGATCATTACCAATAACCTTAACTATCTTTTTATCATCAGTATTAGAATATAAATGAATAACTTGAATCTTATTATGTTCATCTATACTAGAGTTAATAGTTAAATCCTCATTAACTTTAGCCTCAGTAATACCATAACCATTATCTAAATAAGTACATAATTCATCATATACCTCTTTATTAATTAAAGTATCACGTGGAATCTTAACTTCTCCATCAATAACGATATCCTCAGCAAGTCTATTACCAAGTAATCTATCTTTAACATTTAGTTTCTTATTAAATTTATATCTACCAACTTTAGCCAAATCATAATGAAAATCATCAAAGAATCTAGTAATCAATTGGTTCTTTGAACTATCTAAAGTAGTAGGCTCACCAGGTCTTAACTTTTCATAAATTTCAATAAGAGCCTCATCAGTATTATGTGAAGAATCCTTTTCAATAGTATTCTTTAAATAAATATCATTATCAAATAAAGATAAAATATCACTATCACTAGAAAGACCAACTGCTCTAAGTAAAGTAGTCATAGGAACCTTTCTATTTCTATCAATTCTTACATAAATAATATCCTTAGCATCAGTTTCATACTCAAGCCAAGTACCTCTAGATGGAATAACCTTAGAAGCAAATACAGGTTTACCATTCTTATCAATTTCCTTAGAATAATAAACACTAGGAGATCTAACAAGTTGCGATACAACAACCCTTTCAGCACCATTAATAATAAATGTACCAGCTTCTGTCATAAGAGGCATATCTCCCAAGAAAATTTCTTGTTCCTTAACCTCTCCAGTTTCATTGTTGAAAAGTCTAGTCTGAACCTTAAGTGGAGCAGCATATGTAATTTGTCTATCCTTACATTCTTTAATAGAATATCTAGGAGTACCAAACTCATATTCTCCAAATTCTAAAGATAAACTACCAGAAAAACTTTCAATTGGTGAAAATGTTTCAAAAACCTCTTTTACCCCTTCTGATGCAAACCATTTATAACTTTCAGTTTGCACTTCTAGTAAATCACTAATTGCTAGTGAATTCTTGATCATAGAAAAATTTCTTCTTTTTCTATAATCACCGCTTTGTTTTAACTTATAAGCCATTAAATATTTCACCCCTATACCTAGATTTTTAAAAATCAGCCACATTTAAAGATGTGTTACCAATTTATAATTTTATCAGCATTTAAAAAATAAGTCAACACATTTAGACACATTTGTAATATTTTTTTACATTTTTAATCTATAAACAAAAAATACTTAAGAATATTCATCTTAAGTATCATTTCTTAGTACATAAAACAACATAAAAACCTTTATCTTTATTAACAATACTAGTATTAAATTTAGCACTAAGTTCCTTTATCATTGACTTAACCCCATGATCCTTTCTCATAACAAAATATAAGATACCAGCATCCTTTAAATAATCATAACTACCAAGTAAAAATCCTCTTATAACATTCTTACCCGCTCTAATAGGAGGATTAGTAATAATAAAATCATATTTATTATCAATATTAGAATAAATATCACTAACAAAAACATTAGCTTTAACATTATTAAATACCAAATTATTCTTAGCCAAATCTATAGCTCTCTCATTAATATCAACCATATCAATATTAATACCTTTATTAAAAGTACCAAGTATAATACCCACTACTCCAAGTCCGCATCCAAGGTCAAGGACATTACCAGATAATTTATCTATATCAACACTATTAAGTAAAACCCTTGTACCATAATCGAATCTATCTTTAGAAAATACTCCATTATCACTATATATAGAAAATACTTTATTATCAAAATTAAATTTAATTATTTTTCTCTCACTTTTAATATTCTTATCATTATCAAAATATTGACTCATACTAACCACCAACAATATTATAATAAAATAATATCAAAATTACAATATCTTTTTATTCCTTCCGAACCTGTAGTCTCGTAAGGTGAGTCTGAGCCTAAGTCTCATCATCAAAACATAATCAAAAAAAGACTACTATTTAGCAGCCTCTAAATTACTTTTAGTAATAGTAATTACTGGTCTAATTAACGCAAGAGCAGTTCCATCATTAGGCATTGTTTCTAATTTATCACCACTAAATAGAATAACAGACTTTTCACTTACTACTGAAGTAACACTATTCTTAGCCCAAGTAGGTACATTATTACAAGTAAGTGTAGTTACATTACAACCCAATAATTCTAATTCTTCTTCATTTAATCCTCTCATATTCTCAATTGTAACACCATATTCTTTAAATAAATCCGTTTTATCAACAATCTTATAATATTTTCCCCAAATAGCATCACTATATAAAGTAACAACATTATCTTTGTCAGATAAAACGTACCATTTAGATAAATCAATAGTACCTTCACCAACAATAAAATCTTTGACCTTGGACATTTTAGAAATAGTAACTTCATCACCATAAGAATAATTAACTATAGTATCATTATTATCATAATTGTTATTCTTATTATTTTCAATAACATCGCTCCTGTCATTGTTCATATCTTTACCATCAGCAAAAGTTTTATTACCTATAATATAACCACCAAGTCCTCCTACCGATAAACATAGTACAATAACCAAAACTATTAAACCCGTATTTTTCTTTTCCATTTTAATATCCTCCTAACCCAATTTTATCACAAAAATAGAAAAAAAGAAACCACTATTTAGCAGCCTCTAAAATATAATACAAATAAAAACTAACCATTGAATTTATTCTTTAAATCAATCAATTTTTCTTCATTAATAATTGTATCATCATAAGTTATGAAAATATTTACATTGTACTTATTTACATAATCAAAATCAGTATAAGCACTTTCTATACCATCAACTACTAGTAATTCTTTAATCATATCTTTTAGACAATATTCACAACATATATCTTTAATAACAATTATATCCTTACGTATATGACTATTACTAACGCACTTATCAAATGCTATAACAGAAGGGATTTTGTCCAAACCTAAATATATTAATATTTCTTTTGTTAATAGTTCTAAAGATATCTTAGAAGAATCATATTCAAGTATAATATCATCAGTCTTCTTATCTACATCAGCAGAAATAATACCATATGATTTTGATAAATAAAGTAAAAACTCTTCTTCAAAGTCATAATACGAAACATAATCAAACTTTATTTTTATTTTTTCCATATATACATCACCATTTAAAATATAACGCAAATAAAAAGAAAAAGAAATCTAATAAAATAGATTTCTTCATAATTTTAAATGTCTACAAACTAATTATTTTAATTCAACAGTAGCTCCAGCTTCTTCAAATTGAGCTTTAATCTTTTCAGCTTCTTCTTTGTCGATGCCTTCTTTAACGTTTCCACCATTATCAGCAATGTCTTTAGCTTCTTTCAATCCTAAACCAGTTAAATCTCTAACTAATTTAATAACAGCAATTTTGTTAGCACCAGCAGCAGTTAACACAACATTAACTTTGCTTGGTCCTTCTTCAACTGCAGCAGCAGCAGGTCCAGCAACAGCAACTGCTGATGGATCAACACCAAATTCCTCCTTCATTGCATCAACTAATTCTTTAATTTCAAGAATAGACATTTCTTTTAATGAACTTATAAATTCATCTCTTGTTAATTTAGCCATTATATTTTCCTTCCTTTCTTATTATTTATTATTTTTTTATTAATTTTCTTCTTTTTCTTTAGAATATAAATCTAAACATATAGATAAATCTCTAACAGTACCCATAAGTCCTGCAGCAAGCATTGTAAGTAATCCTTCTCTTGATGGAATAGCAGCATAAGCAGCAAGTTCATTTGCAGCAACAACTTTTCCCTCAACAATACCAGCTTTAAGTTCAAGTGCATTATGATTCTTAGCAAATTCACTTATAACCTTAACAGGTGCAAGTTCATCACTAGAGAAACTAATAGCAGATGGGCCCTCAAGATAATCACCTAATCCAATGTTCAAACTATCAACAGCTCTTTTAGCTAATGTGTTCTTATATACTTTATAATCAGAGCCAGAATCTCTAAGAGCTCTTCTAAGTTCAGTAACTTCTGAAACCTTAAGACCTCTAGGATCAAATACAACTACTGACTTAGCATTTTCGAACTTATTCTTAATTTCATCAACTACTAAAGCCTTTTGTTCAATAATCTTTGCATTTGCCATAGTATCAATCCTTTCCTATGCCATAATAAAATCCCTCTATTCGAGGGATAAAAAGACTAATATTTTTTATTCCTCGGTAAGATTTTCAAGCATTAATTGCCCTTACTGTCTTTGGCATAATATTTCTTTCAAACAAACTTATTATATATCAAATAAAATTATTTGTCAAATGAATTTAAATCAATTTTAACACCAGGTCCCATTGTTGAAGAAATACTAACATTCTTAACATAAGCACCCTTTACTGTTGAAGGCTTAACTTTCATTATAGCTTCAACAAAAGCTTTAAGATTTTCTACTAATTTATCATCATCGAAACTAACTTTACCAATAATTCCATGAACATTTCCTAAACTATCAGTTCTGTAGTTAACTTTACCTTTTTTAGTTTCTTCTATAGCTTTAGCAGTATCAACAGTTACAGTACCAGTTTTAGGGTTTGGCATCAAACCTTTAGGTCCAAGTAACTTACCAATTTTACCAAGAAGTGGCATCATTTCTGGAGTAGCAATGATAACATCATAATCAAACCAAGATTCTTTCTCGATTTTTTGAATCATATCAACATCTCCAACAAAATCAGCGCCAGCCTCTTTAGCAGCCTTAGCTTGATCTCCTTTAGCAAGAACTAATATTCTCTTAGTTTTACCAGTACCATTAGGTAAAACAACTGCTCCTCTTAATTGTTGATCATTCTTTTTAGTATCTAAGTTTAAATTCATAGCAACTTCAACAGTACCATCAAACTTAGTATTAGAAGTCTCTTTAACTAATTTAACAGCTTCTTCTACAGAATATACTTTATTCTTTTCGACTTTTTCTAAATTAGAAACATATCTTTTACTTCTTTTCATTCGTCTTCCCTCCTTATGTGGTAATTGCGGACTAGAGTATCCTTCCACATAGGTATAAAAACCTATATGACATATTATAATTAATCTTCTATTTTAATTCCCATGTTACGGGCAGTACCTTCAACTATTTTCATAGCTTCTTCTACTGTATAAGCATTTAAATCAGGTAACTTAGTTTCAGCGATTTCTCTAAGTTTATCTTTTGATAAAGTTGCAACAACTTCACCTTTACTAGATCCAGATTTAATACCAGCAGCTTTCTTAAGTAAAAATGCAGCAGGTGGAGTTTTAAGTACAAGATCAAAACTTCTATCTTCATAAATAGTAATTTCAACTGGTAATATATCTCCCATCTTATCTCTAGATGCATCATTAAATTTAGTACAAAATTCTTGTAAATTAATTCCTGCTGGTCCAAGTACAGTTCCTACTGGAGGAGCTGGTGTTGCTTTTCCTGCTGGAATTTGTAATTTAATTATTTTAGTAACTTCTTTCTTAGCCACGAAAAACACCTCCTATTAAAATTTCTTTTTCGCGTGTGGTCCTATCAGCCGTCCGCCTTCCACTTACTAACATAATAATATGTCTCGCACCGATAATGATATCACACTTTCACACAAAATACAACTATTTTTTTTATTTTTATTAAAGTTTTAACAATATAAGCATTTTTATTTAAAAATTATCCTAAAGTTTCTACTTCTTGCATATCAACCTCAACTGAAGTCTCTTGACCAAACAAATCTACTAATACAGTAAGTTTTTGTTCTTTCAAATCAACAGAATCAATTTTAGCCATCATATCTTTAAATGGTCCAGAAATAATCTTAACCTTAGCACCTTCTTTAAGATCTTTACTAACATCCACTCTACTCATACCCATACTATTAAGAATACGATCAACTTCCTGTGGAAGTAATGGAATAGGTTTAGCACCTTTACCAGAAGATCCAATAAATCCAGTTACACCCTGTGTATTTCTAACAATGTACCAAGCTTCATCACTCATAACCATCTCTACAAGCACATAACCAGGAAACATCTTCTTAATTCTTTCTTTCTTTACACCATTCTTATATTCAATTTCTTTCTGTTCAGGAACAATAACTCTAAATATATTTTCTTGTAAATCCCTAGAGTTAATCTTCATTTCAAGCTTTTCTTTTACTTTATATTCGTGTCCACTAACAGTATTTACAACATACCATTCCTTTTTCATTATAAACCACTCCTTAATAATGCTACAAGCATATCAATTAAATAAAAGAAAACACCAAAAAATAACATAAAACTAATAGTAGATATAGAATATTTTAATAAATCCTTTTTACTAGTCCATTTAATTCTAGCAGCTTCCTTTTTTACACCTTTAAAATAATCAGCAATCTTACTCATAAATCCTCCTAATTGATTAAAATAAAAACACCTATCGGCTGACATAAATATATCATATATTATACATATTTGTCAATAATAAAATAACATTTTTTATTATTACAACAAAAAAACTCTCATATGAGAGTTTAATAATCATATGGCGGCCAATGTAGGGCTCGAACCTACGACCTATCGGTTAACAGCCGAGTGCTCTACCAACTGAGCTAATTGGCCAATACATCCACAAGACTTCTTAATTATATAATAATTTTTTTAAATAATCAAGTACTTTTTTCAACTTTTTTAATATTTTATGCAAAATATATAAAAAGATACCAGTTTTATACCAGTATCTTTAAATAATTATTGCAAATTATTAATATCAAAATTATCTTCAGGAATATCAATAGGTTCAACATTAGTACGTTTTGCCTTCTTATCTTTATTTCTTCTTATAAAGAATACAATTCCAAGAGCAATAAGAAGAGCCAATATAATTCCACCAATTATATAAGGAATAATACTCTTTTTCTTTTCTCTAATAATATTAATCTTATATTCCCCAGTAGTACCATCTTCAGCAGTAACCTTAATTTTAAAACTATTATTTCCAACATTTAACTTCTTAGTATCTATATCATCTATTTTACAATTAGCACCATTACACTTTGCATCAAACTCTACAAATAAAATATCATTATTAACATTAACATCATAACTACGTTTATCACTCTTAAAACCAATAGCAACATTATTACCATTAGAATCTTTAATTTTTAAAGATGATAAAGTAGTATCAGAAGAAGCCTCTTTCCTATTAATAAATATATTATATTTCTTTCTACTACCATTTTCAGCAGTAACAACTATTTCAAATCTATTTTCTCCAACTTGTAATTCCTTTTCACCAGCATTAGACACACTACAATTATCACCATCACAAACAGCACTAATAACAACCTTTTCTTTATCATAATCCACTTCAGCTTCATAACTAGTTACATTTGGAGAAAATTTAGGTTCAATCTCTACACCTTCAATATTCAACTCTTTTAAATTATTATTATCATTAGTCTTATAAATATTAATATCAATAGAAGTACTTCTCTCCCCATCTTGTAAAACCCAAATAGTAGTTTTTTGATTAGCAACATCTTTAACTTTAAATTCATACCCAGATACCAAAGTAACATAAGTATCATCACCACAATCACCAGAAGCATTATCAGAGTTAATATAATTTTTAGAAGAATCAGCTTTAAGACTAATCACAAAACTACCATTTTTATCATCTAAATTATCCTTAACATTTTTCCAACCATTAAAATATTTAACGTTCTTAACTTCCGTAGCGGTTAAAGCATTTGAATCATATTCAAAACCAGTATCAATTTTACTAACATTAGTTCCTTTAGCTACACATAACACAGGTAAATCAATTCTAATTGTATCTCCTGGTTCAACTGTAGTCTTATTACTTTTAATTCCCATTGCTACTGTTTTGGCATCAACATAATTAATCCCAAATAAACAAACAATACCAATAATAAAAGTAAAGAAAATTTTAACATACTTATTTTTCATAACTAACTCCTTATCCATATTCTAATAATATTCTATCATAAAATAAATAAAAAAGAAATACAAAGAAAAAAAGAACTATAATTTTTTTAGTTCTTCATTAAGTACCATATTAGTAACACCTGGATTAACCTTACCAGAAGTTTTCTTCATAATAAGTCCCATAATAAATCCATTAACATTTTTACCGGCTTTATAATCATCAATAACTTTAGGATTATCATTAAACACTTCATTAACAATTCTTCTTATCTCTTCCTTATCACTAATTTGAGTACCAATAGACTTAGCCACATCTAAAATATTCTTATTCTCATCTAAAGCCTTAGTAAAAATATCTTTAACCTGTTTATTAGATATCTTTCCATCACTCATCATCTTAATAATATCACTAAAGTCTTTACTACTAATATCAATATCACTAATAGTCATAAAATTCTTATTCAAATATCCAAGTAAAAATCCTACTATAATATTAGCAGTCTCTTTAGGATTAGAACCATAACTAACAATATTATCAAAATAATCAGATAGTTTCTTATCCTTAGTTAAAGTACTAGCATCAACATTACCAATACCATATTCATTTATATATTTTAACTTTCTCTCATATTCAAGAACAGGCATATTATTTTTAATATCATTAATAAATTCTTCTCTTAATCTAATAGGAGGAATATTAGGCTCAGTATAATACTTATAATCAATAGCATCACTTTTACCTCTCATAAAAACTGTCGTTTTATTAACTTCATCATATCTCCTAGTTTCCTGTTCAATAACTCCACCAGCTTCAAGTATTTCTGTTTGTCTTTTAATTTCAACTTCAATAACTTCTTTAACAGTAGAAAAAGAATTAATGTTCTTCATTTCTACTCTTGTACCGAGTTTATCATCATCTTCTTTCTTCATTGAAACATTAACATCTACTCTTATCTGGCCAAGATCCGCCCTTGCATCACTAACATCTAAATATAAAAATATATTTCTAAGTGTCTCTAAGTAGGCAATAGCTTCTTTCGAAGAACCAATACAAGGTTCAGTAACGGTCTCAAGAAGTGGGACTCCTGCCCTATTATAATCAATTAAGGAATAAGTACTCAAATGATCCATATTCGCCGTATCCTCTTCCAAATGCGTATCATGAATAGTAATTTTTTTCTCTACTCCATCAACATTAATCATAACATAACCATTGGTACCAATAGGATTACCAAATTGTGTAATCTGATATCCCTTCGGTAAATCTGGATAATAATAATTCTTTCTATCAAAAACAAGTTTTTCAGGTACTCTACAATTTAAAGCCAAAGCAACCATGATGCTCTTTTTAACAGCCTCTTTATTAACAACAGGAAGAATACCAGGATAACCAATATCTACTACAGACAAATTAGTATTAACTTCGCCTGTCCCATTTTTAGCACTACTAAAATTTTTACTATTACTCTTAAGTTCACAATGAACTTCAAGACCAATAACTGGAATATATTTACTCATATTTAGCCACCATACCTTTACAATCAAGCAAACTCTCTATCTTATTTGCCATATTAAGTACTAAGCTATCCTCTTTAGCCCTACCAGTAATATTAACACTAACTGGCATATCATTAACAAAGCCACTAGGAATAGATATACTAGGAAATCCCCCAAAATTACCAATAACAAGATGATTACCTAAAATCAAATATTCATCTGACAATTTATCACTAGCAGCATCAAACAAAGGAGCAATATTTCCACTAGTAGGCATAATAAGACCATCATACTTTTCAAATAGTTCGTTCATTCTATTAACAATAAGTCTTCTAACTCTACAAGCATTTAAAAATAACCTTTCTTGATTCTCTTTTTGAAGTACATAACTACCAATAACAAATCTTCTCTTAATAAGTTCAGAAAAACCACTAGTTCTAGTATTCATCATAATATCATTAACATTTTTACCATCAACTCTATTACCAAAAGGAATACCAGTTAAATTAGAATTATTCGAAGTAGCTTCAGCGCAAGAAATAACATTATAAACCGGATATATAGCTTCAAGCAATTCTTTATCAAAACTAACCTCTTCCACTATCATTCCAAGTTCCTTACATTTCTCAAGAACACTCTTAAAGTTACTAATAATTTCCTTGAGTTCATTATTACCATTATCTATTTCAATGGCTTCTTTAATATAAAATAATTTCTTACCACTAACATCATTATCAAGTTCAGAAGCATAAGAAACATCTTCATCTGGTAAACTAGTCATATCCTTATCATCATGACCTTTTACAACATCCATAACATAACTTACATCCTTAACACTTCTAGCAAATACCCCAACATGATCCAAACTAGAAGCAAAAGAAAATAAACCATATCTAGATATTCTACCATAAGTAGGCTTATATCCAACTACCCCACCATAAGCAGCAGGTTTTCTAATAGAATCACCAGTATCACTACCAATAGCAAAAGGAACAATGCCAAGAGCAACACTAGCAGCACTACCAGCAGAGCTCCCCCCTATCATTCTATCTTTATTCCAAGGATTTCTAACAATACCAGTATGACCAGTAGTACCAGTTCCACCCATAGCAAGTTCATCAAGAACAGTTTTTCCCATTAACACTGCCCCAGAATTTTTTAACTTTTTATATATAGTAGCATCATATAAAGGAATATAATCTTTAAGAATATTAGAAGAAGCTGTAGTAAGTATCCCCTTAGTAGAAATATTATCCTTAAGAGCATAAGGAATACCACTTAATATACTATTACTACAAACCTCATCTTTTTTATCCATAATAGTAACAAAAGAATTATATACATCTTGATATTTATAAGCTTTATTTACAGCTTCCTCAAATAATTTATCACTTGTTACTTTACCACTATCCAAACCATTTCTAATATCATCAATAAATTTTTCTGTCATTATTCCACCACCTTAGGAACCTTAACCCTGTTACCCTCATATTCTTTAACATTAATTTTCATATCATCAAAACAAATTTCATTATCATAAGAATCATCTCTTAAATAACTGTCATCAAGCTCTAAATCAAAAGGAAAAGTCATTGGACTAACATCATCAATGTCCTCTATTTTACCAATCAAATCCATTTGTTTCAATATAACATCAAACTCATTTTCCAAAGTCTTATACTCATCATCATTCATTTCAAACATAAGCTTTTTAGCATAAAGTTCTAAATTATCTCTTGTAATCATAAAGACCTCCTTCTAAATCATTAATATTATAGCAATTTTATAAAAGAAAAACAAGTAATATAATTAATTTATATTCAATAAATAGTAACTAACAAAAATACCAGAAAAATATATTTTTATCAGCAAAAAAGCCAATATTAGATAATAATTAAATCAATTTTGGTAATAATATTATCATCATATTTCAAATATAAAATAATTTATTATAATAAAAATAATTGTTGGAGGTAATAATGAAGTTAGGCGAAAAAATAAAATCACTTAGAAAAAGTAAAGGTGTTTCACAAGAAGAACTAGCAGCAATGTTAAAAATAAACAGAAATTATCTATCTAGAGTAGAAACAGGAAAATCTGAACCAACCGCTGGAATACTTAAACAAATAGCAATAATATTCAATATTGATTTAAACTCACTACTAGACATAAATAACGATAATCAAGATATTTCAGAAAAAGTAAAATATATTGTTAACAATTGCAAATATTTACACGAAAAAGATTTAGACTTCATAGTAAGAATAATAACTGTCATGAAAGAAGAATATGTAAAAGTTAACACAAAAACAAAATAGAATGATATTAATGATATTTATCATTCTTTTTTTATATAATTTAATATGAAAAATACAAATGAAAAACTATTAAAAGAAATAAATATTGATATCATTTTTTTCTTTTTAGCCGCTATTAAAGCAGGAGTATCATTCTATCTAATTAACGAAAAGAAAAAAAGTGCCTTAAACATAGAAAGTATTAATAATACTACCGCTAATAAAATATATTATTATAATAGAAGATTAAACCTTATTATAGCCATTTACTTTTTCCTAAATGCATACTATTCCTATCAAAACGCCACTACAGAAGAAGAAAAAAAGCAGGAAGGACTATTAACATTAGCAACCTTCTTTATATTAATAGGAGCAGCATTATATTTACCATTAGGTAATAGTAATTTAATTATAGAAAATTAGTATAAAATAATATTCATATAAACATAATATAATAGAAAGGAATGATTATATTATGTTACCAAAATATTATTTAAATGATTATTTCACTTTAATAGATTCCCCAATATTAAAAGAAAGAGAATTTATGAAAACAGATATTCGTGAAGAAAAAAAAGAATACATAATGGAAATAGATTTACCAGGATTAACCAAAGATGAAATAACAATAAATTATGAAAATGGATATATAACCATAAGAGCAATAAAAAATATCGAATTTAAAGCGGATAACTATATTAGAAGAGAAAGATTATATGGAGAAGTAAAAAGAAGTTTTTATATAGGAGAAAAAAAAGAAAGTGATATAAAAGCCAATTATCAAAATGGTATTCTAACAATATCATTTCCCAAAGAAGAACTTCCCCATAAAGAAAGTCAAAACATTATTATAAAATAATCATCAAAGAGGAATTAACCTCTTTTTCATTTACTTCTTAATTTAGAAATGATATAATCTATGTGAGGTGTGAAAATGAATATAAGTAATAAATGGATAGACTATGAATGCTTAAAAACCGGTAACGGAGAAAAATTAGAACGCTGGGGAAACATAATTCTTAATAGACCAGATCCACAAATAATATGGGAGAAAAAAGATGTTTGGAATAATTATGATGGATATTATCATCGTAGCAATGAAGGTGGCGGCTATTGGGAATACAAAAAAAAGTTACCAGAGTACTGGACAGTAAGATATAATAATTTAACATTCAAAGTATCCCCTACCAACTTCAAACATACAGGCATTTTTCCAGAACAAGCGGCAAATTGGGATTATATAGACTTCAAAGTAAAAGAATATTTAAAAGATCATGAAGAAATGCATATTCTAAATCTATTTGCTTACACTGGATGTGCCACTATGGCAGCAGCAAATGCTGGAGCTACAGAAGTAGTACATGTTGATGCATCAAAAAGTATCAATGAATGGGCAAAAGAAAATATGAAATTATGCCACTTAGAAGATAAAACAATAAGATTTATTGCCGATGATGCAATAAAATTCTTAGAAAGAGAAAAAAGAAGAGGACATACTTATCAAGGAATAATTATGGATCCACCAAGTTATGGTAGAGGGCCAAACAAAGAAGTCTGGAAATTCGAAAACGATTTTACAAAACTATTAGATAAAGTAAAAGACGTATTAGATAAAGATTATTCATTCCTACTAATAAGTAGTTACACAACCGGAATAAGTCATATATCATTAGAAAATATATTAAAATTAAAATTTCCTAATCAAAAAATAGAAACTGGTGAAAACTGTCTACCAATAACCGAAAATAATTTAATATTACCATGTGGTATCTATGGAAAAATTACCAAAAATTAATATAATATACGAAGATAACCATCTTTTAGTAGTAGAAAAACCAGTAAACATTCCAGTTCAAGAAGATTCAAGTAAAGACCTAGATATGATTACCATTTTAAAAAATTATCGCAAAATAAAAGAAAATAAACCAAACGAAGCATATATAGGCCTAGTACATAGATTAGACAGACCAGTAGGAGGCATAATGGTATTCACAAAAACATCCAAAGCAGCATCCAGACTAAGTAATCAAATAAGAGAAAACACCTTTCATAAAACCTATATAGCAGTAATAACAGGAACACTTCCAAATCAAGGTAAATTAGAAGATTATTTAATTAAAAATAATAAAACAAATATAAGTAATGTAACAACAAAAGAAAAAGGCAAATACTCAGCTTTAGAATATAAAGTACTTAAAACAAAAGACAACCTATCATTAATAGAAATAAATTTAATAACAGGTCGTCCACATCAAATAAGAGTACAATTTTCTAGTAGAAATCACCCGTTATTAGGAGATTCAAAATATGGAAAAAATCCTAATAATATAAATATAGCACTATTTGCCAAAAGTATAAGTTTTATCCATCCCACTACCAAAGAAAAACTAACATTTTCACTAGATATACCAAATAGATATCCATTTAATATTTTCAAATAAATATATAAATTACATATTTTTACCATAATTAAAATGTATAATTAAAGCGCAAAGGAGAGAAAAATGGAAGATATAACATTAAATTATTTAATAATATTCATATCAATATTAATAACTACATTGTCGCAAATATTCATATCACTAGCTTACAGCAAATACAAAAAAATATTAAACAATAAAGATTTGTCAGGATATGATGTGGCTAGAAAAATTCTAGATAGCAACAATTTAGATAATATTATGATTCTTGAAACAAGAGGAAATCTAACAGATCATTATGATCCACAAAGGAAAGTAATAAAATTATCTACAGATATATATCATGGTTCAAGTATTGCCGGTGCCGCCGTAGCAGCACATGAATGTGGACATGCTATTCAAGATAAGACGAAATATACACCTATGCGTATAAGAAGTGCCCTAGTACCATTTGTTAATATATGTACAAGAATAGGATATTTAGCCATCGTAATAGGAATAATATTCTCATATACACTAATAGAAGTAGGAATCGTATTACTATTAAGTATGCTAGTATTTCAATTAATAACACTACCCGTAGAATTCAATGCTTCGCATAGAGCAATAAAAGAATTAGAAAGACTTAATCTCATAGATGAAGAAGAAAAGAGCTCTGCTAAAAATATGCTCATCGCAGCGGCATTTACATACGTAGCTAGTGTACTTAGTACATTACTTGAAATACTAAGATACGCCCTAATATTTAATGATAGAGATCGTTAGGCTGCTATCATTTTTTCTTTTTTTATGGTAAAATAACTTTAAAGGAGGTACTATGCCAAATAATTCATATATAAAATTTATAAATTTTTTCAAAGAACACAAACTATATGATGAAGAAATCTTTACATATTTAAGAGAAAACTCTATAATGTTCGACTATCTAGATACAGATCAAAGACCATTAGTAGGAACATACTATACATTTGATAAACGTCAAAGGTTAAATAAAATAATATTATATGTTCCATTTATCAAAGATGAAATAACAATCGTTACAAATATTCATGAGTACACTCATGGATTACTAGCCTACAATAATCTTAATAAAAAATATACATTAAAAGATGATTGTGAAATATTACCAATGTTAATGGAAAAAATATATTTAAAAGAAAATCCTAGTCCTACACTAGAAAGATACATACAATATTTAGATACAAAGATACTTGAAAGTAAAAACAAAGAAGATTATAGATACAAAATAGCCTTAGACATACAATCTGAACTACTAAAATATTATAATGTCAATAATGACTTTGAAAAATTAAAAACGAAAAGTAAAAAACTCTATCGTAAATATAATGTCAAATAAAATCAAATCAATAATATTTATATTTACTATCTAAATATAAATGTGTTATTATTATTTTGGAGGAGTATAATGAAAAAAAGAGAAAGAAAAAATAACAATAAATTTAAAAATATATATTTAATAATATTTACCATAATAACATTAACATTTTTAGTGTTTCTAAAACTATGTAATATATTACCAACACTATATTTTATCATATCATTAGTATTAGTTATATTACTATATACAATAAACTTAATATTAATTAAAAAGAATAAAAAGATTGGTTACATCTTTTCTGCCCTATTTATAATAATATATCTTATAATAACCTACTATTTAGGAATAACATTAAATTTCTTTAATAGTTTTTCCAAAATTCATTATAGCGAAGAAACATATTTAGTTTTAACATTAAAAGAAAACAATTATAAAGATATAAAAGATATCGAAAATAAAGATTTAGGATATATAAAAAATGACTTAACAAACATAAACAAAGCAATCGAAAAATTAGATAAAAAAGTAAAAACAGAAAAAAAAGAATACACAGATTATACTAAATTATTTAATGACTTAGATAAAAAAACACTATCATCCATTTTAATAGAAGAAAATTATTATAATATAAAATCCGAAGAAGAAGATGTAAGTCAATACCAAATATTATACAAAATAACAATAAGAAGTGTCATAACAGAAAAAAATAAAACCGTTGATGTAACTAAAGACCCATTTACAATCTATATAAGTGGTATTGACGTATATGGTGATATAGCTACAGTATCTAGAAGTGACGTAAATATACTAGTAACAGTAAATCCAAAAACAAAACAAATATTATTAACATCAATACCAAGAGACTACTATGTTCAATTATCAGGAACAACTGGATATAAAGATAAATTAACACATGCTGGTAATTATGGAGTAAATATGTCTATTAGTACAATTGAAGAGTTACTAGACATTGATATAAACTATTATTTACGAGTTAACTTTACAACACTAGAAAAACTAATAGATAGTATAGATGGCGTAGATGTTTATTCCAAATATTCATTTACATCATATATAGATAATTACCAATTCTATAAAGGCTACAACCATATGAATGGTAAACAAGCTTTAGCTTTTTCTAGAGAAAGAAAAAGTCTTCCAGAAGGCGATAATGATCGTGGTAAAAACCAAGAAGCAGTAATAGAAGCCATTATAAGAAAAGTAACAAGTAAAGAATTAATATATAAATATTCAAAAATATTAAGTAGTGTAAAAGATTCATTCCAAACAAGTTTATCAGAAACAGATATAACTAAATTAATTCAAAAAGAATTAGAAAACCCTGGTGGATGGAATATAACTAGCACATCACTAACGGGAACAGGTAGTATGGATTATACATATTCATATAGCACACAAAAATTATATGTAACAATTCCAAATGAAGATAGTATAAAAGAAGCAAAAAAACTAATAGATGATGTAAACAATGGTATAACATTAGAGTCATCATATAATAACACAGTTGGAAATGTTAAATATCCAAACCAAATAAATCCTCAAACTACTAAAGAAGAAACAAAGAAAGATACAACTACAAGTACTAAAAAAGATGATAATAAAACAAAAGAAGACAGTACAAAAACAGAAAAAGACAACACTACAAAAGTAGAAGAAAAAGATAATCAAACATCAGGAACTGATAAAGATGAAACTACTTCCAAAGACAACAAAAAAGATGAAACTATAGATAAAAATAAAGATGAAAAAGATAACCAAACATCGGGAACTGATAAAGATGAAACTACTTCCAAAGATAATGAAAAAGATGAAACCGAAAAAGCAAATAATCCATAATTTGCTTTTTTTTATATACTATGGTAAAATTATTTTGGTGAGCAAAAATGAAAATAAATACTATTGAATTAATAATCTCTGCAGTACGTGAAAGCCAATACCCAACAGACAATAAAGAAGAATTTCTATTAGTAGGTAGAAGCAACGTTGGTAAAAGCAGTTTTATAAATACAATAATAAATAGAAAAAACTATGCCAGAACATCATCTACGCCAGGAAAAACCCAAACATTAAATTTCTATAAAATAAATGATTCCTTCTATTTAGTAGATGCCCCAGGTTATGGGTTCGCTAAAGTAAGAAACTCATTAAAAAAGAAATTTGGATTAATCATGGAAAGTTACTTAAAATCAAGAGAAAATCTAAAAATGGTATTTTTATTAGTGGACTTTAGACATAAACCGACAAGTGACGATATAATGATGTATGATTATTTAAAATACTACAATGTACCAGTAACAATCATTTGTACCAAAGTAGACAAAGTATCTAAAAATAACCATGCTAAAAACAAAAATATTATTCAAAAAGAATTAAACTTACCTGATGACAAAAATATAATTCTATTTTCATCAGTAACTAAAATAGGCAAAAACGAAGTATATGAAGAAATAGAAAAGCATTTAAGTTAGTTACCCTATTAAACATATTATCATAAACTAAAATGGAAGTGATTTATGATAATAAACCAAATAAATAATACTAATGATTATATAATAAAAATAATTAAAAACAATATAGATATATACAATCATAATGTTTTAGAAGAAATAACAAATAAAATAATAAATAAAATAAAAAAACAAAACAAATTAGAAAAACTAATTATTTTAGAGTTTTACCCAATAAAAAAATATGGTACTCTAATTATATTAAAAAATATAAAAACAATATTAAAAACAGAAAATGAAATAGAAGTAAAAATAATAATTCATACAGATTATCCAATATTATATAAAATAGATTACAACATTATAAAAGAATGTAATATAGACTATAAAAACATTTATTATTACAAAAACAATTTCTATCTTCAAATAAAAAATACTATTTCAGAAAAAGATTATTTATATCTTTTAGAACTATCAGAACTAACATACCAAAATACATTAAACATAATAAATTATGGATTAAAAATAAAACTATAGTATTTTTTTTTATTTTCTGTTATAATACTTTACAAAGAGGTGATATTACATGAAAGTACCTACAGTAGCAATCGTTGGAAGACCAAATGTTGGTAAATCAACAATATTTAACAAATTAGTCGGTAAAAAAATAGCTATAATTGAAGATACTCCTGGTGTAACAAGAGATAGAATATACGGTACAGTAAATTACAAAAACTACAAATTTCATTTAATAGATACTGGTGGAATCGATGTATCCGAAGAAGATTTCAATAATGAGATAATCATTCAAGCAAACATAGCCATTGAAGAAGCAGACATTATAGTTTTTGTAGTAAATGGATTAGAAGAATTAAATCAAAACGACTTTATAATAAGAGATATATTAATGAAATCAGGAAAAAAAGTTTTAGTAGCGGTAAATAAATTAGATAATCCAAAAAGAGAAGAAAATATATATAACTACTATGAACTAGGTTTTGAAGACGTGTTACCAATAAGTGGTGAACATTCTCTAGGATTATCAGATTTATTAGATAAAATAACAGAAAATTTTACTGAAAACAATATGGAAGAAGAAAAAGACGATCGAATAAAATTCTGTTTAATAGGAAGACCAAACGTTGGTAAAAGTAGTCTTGTAAATGCACTATTAAATGAAGAAAAAGTAATCGTATCCCCTATTGCTGGAACAACAAGAGATGCCATAGATACCGAGTTTACATATAATCAAAAAAAATATGTAGCCATAGATACAGCAGGGATCAGAAAAAGTGGCAAAATATTTGAAAGAATAGAAAAATACTCCGTATTAAGAAGTATGAAAGCTATAGAACGAAGTGATGTATGCCTACTAGTAATAAACGCTGAAGAAGGAATAATAGAACATGACAAACACATTGCCAGTTATGCACTTGAAGAAGGAAAACCAATCATAATAGTAGTAAATAAATGGGATACAGTAAATGATAAAAATGATATTAGTACATTTACAAAATTAGTACGTTCAGAATTCAAATTTTTATCTTTTGCCCCAATAACATTCGTATCAGCGCTAACCAAGAAAAGAATATTTACTATTATGCCAGAAATAGATAAAGTATATATAAATTCACAAAAAGAAATAAAGACTAGTACCCTAAATGATGTAATAAGAGATGCCGTATTATTAAAAGCGCCTCCATCATATAAAGGAAAAAGATTAAAAATATCCTTTGCTCAACAAACTGGTACTACCCCACCTAAATTTACACTATTCGTAAATAGTAACAAACTAATACACTTTTCATATGAAAGATATTTAGAAAACAAATTACGAGAAAATTTTGATTTAGAAGGGACACCAATCATATTAGAATATAAAAATAAAAATGATTAATTAACCTATTTAACCTTTTAACATATATTATGTTAGGAGGTTTTTTTAATGAATTTTTCAGATAATTTTTTTAAAAGAGTAGAAAAAAAGACTAACGTCGATAAAGAAACAATATTATCACTTGCAAATAAACTACAAGAAGGTAATATGAAAGATGAAAGTACTTTAAAAGAGGTAATAAATGACTTAGCAAAAATGACAGGAAGAGAGGTATCTAAGGAAAAAGAACAAAAAATAATTGACACCATTATGAATGATAACGTTCCAAATGACTTAGATAAATTTATTTAATGAAAAATATAACTATCGGTATAATAGCCAGGGAAGAAAAAATAAATAACACATCTTTTGAAGCAATTACTAAAAATAATTTAAAATATATCCATAACAAATGTAATTATATAGGTATATTAAATTATAACAATTCATACATCAACACCGAGATATTAGATTTATGTGATGGAATAATTTTTCAAGGAGGAAGTACAATATACCCATATCACTTCCAAATATTAGAATATGCCATAAAAAAACATATTCCAGTATTAGGAATATGTATGGGACATCAAATAATAGGATTATATAGTATAAATAGTACTACTGAAAAAGACTTAATAAAAATAAATAATCATTATAACATAAATAAAGAACATCTTATAAAAACAGAAAAAAACAGTACAATAAATAAATTACTAGGAGATACATACTCAGTAAACACAAGACATTTATATGCAGTAAAGAAAGTAAATAAACCATTCAAAATAACATCTATATCAGAGGATAACATAATTGAAAGTATAGAATATATTGATAATAATAACTTCATATTAGGAGTGCAATTCCATCCAGAAGACATGAATAACACCGAAAAAATATATAATTATTTTCTAAAAGAAATAATAAAAAGAAAAAATAAAAACTAATACAACTCATTTTAGCATATTTAAAATTACTTAACATAGTATTTAGTGATAAAAAGAAAAGAGGTATATAATGGAAAAAACAGAAGTTATAAAAAGTATAGGAAAAAGATCAGGAGGCGACATATATTTAGGAGTAGTTGGTGCAGTACGTACAGGAAAATCAACATTCATAAGAAAGTTTATGGAAAATTTAATAATACCTAATATAACCGATGAATATGAAAGAAAAAGATGCCTAGATGAACTACCACAAGCAGCAGCAGGAAAAACCATTATGACGACAGAACCAAAATTCATACCATCAACAGCCACTAAAATAGAAATAGAAGATTTTACAGCCAATATAAGAATGATAGATTGCGTTGGATACATAGTTCCATCTGCTAAAGGATATGAAGATGAAAACGGTCCTCGACTAGTAATGACACCATGGTATCAAGAACCAATCCCATTTATAGAAGCAGCAGAAATAGGAACAGAAAAAGTAATAAAAGATCATTCCACAATAGGTATTGTCGTAACAACAGATGGTTCCATAGGAGAAATACCAAGAAATGAATATCTAGATGCCGAAAAAACCGTTATTGAAGAATTAGAATCAATCGGAAAGCCATATATAGTTCTATTAAACAGTACCCATCCAATGCTACCAGATACCGAAAGATTAGCAGACAAATTAAAAGATGAATATAAAGTACCAGTATTACCAATAAATATCGAAACAATGCAAGAAAGAGATATGTATAATATTTTAAAAGCAGCCCTATATGAATTTCCAATAGAGCAAATAAAAGTAAATATGCCAGAATGGATAGCTATTTTAAAACCAGACCATTATCTAAAAAAAGAATATATAAATAGAATAAAAGAAGAAGTAATAGAAGTAAGAAAACTAAAAGATATAGATAAAATCAATAATAATTTTACTGAATCAGAATATATAGCAAAATCATATATATCAGAAGTTAATGCAGAAACAGGAGAAGTAACAATAAATTTAGAGGCTCCTCCAGGATTATATAGTGAAGTATTAAAAGATACTATCGGTATCTCCGTAAATACCAAAGCCGACCTATTATCATTATTTCAAGAACTAAATATCGCAAAAAAAGAATATGATCAAATAAAAACAGCCTTAAAGATGGTTAAACAAACTGGTTATGGTATAGCGGCTCCATCATTAGAAGATATGAAACTAGAGAAACCAGAAATAATAAAACAAGGTTCAAGATATGGTATCAAACTCAAAGCCAAAGCAGCATCCATACATATGATTAAAGTTGAAGTAGAAAGTACATTTGAACCAATAATAGGTAGCGAATTACAAAGTAAAGAATTAATTGATCATTTAACAAAAAACGATAATAATACCGATATATGGAAAAGTGAAATATTTGGTCGAAGTCTAGATGTAATAGTACAAGAAGGAATACAAGCCAAATTATCTATGATGCCAGATAATGTAAGATTTAAATTATGTCAAACATTAACAAAAATAATAAATAAAGGTTCATCAAATATGATAGCCATAGTATTATAAAAAGCCTAATAATAATTAGACTTTTTCTTTTACTCTATTGACAATCTTATTACTATTAATTCTATCATTAACTGCCTGTCTAAGTAATATATATAAAAGAGAACATAAAGGAGTTGCTATAAGCATACCAAGTATACCACCAACACTAGCCCCAATAGTAACAGATAAAAGTACCCAAATACCCGGAAGACCAACAGACTTACCAACAACTTTAGGATAAATCAAATTTCCTTCAATTTGTTGAAGTACTAAGATAAACACAACAAATATAATAGCTTTAATAGGACTAATCATCAAAATAAGAAATGCCCCTAGGAAAGTACCAATAAATGCTCCAAATACAGGTATCAAAGCAGTAAACCCAAGTAACACCGCTATAGTAGTAGCATATGGAAGTCTAAGTATCAACATACCAAGAAAACATAAACTACCAAAAATCAAAGCCTCAAGACATTGTCCAGTAACAAAATTAGAAAAAGTAGTATTAGCCATTGAAGCATATTTATTAATTCTATTTACCGTTCTAGGTTTCAAATAAGCACTCATAAGCTTATTAAATTGTCTCTTTAATGTTTCTTTCTGTGCAATAATATAAATAGCAAAAACAATAGCAATAACAGCCTTACTAATAATGGCAATAAGTGAAGTAGCAACCTCAGTAGTAACAGTAATAACATCTTTTGAATTACCTTTAATATAATCAGTAATAACCTTACCAAAATTATCCAAATAATCAGACACCTTCTTAATAGTGGTCTCCTCTAAATTAAATTTATTCATAATATTAATAATATCTTCTTTATAAGTAGGTAAACTATCAGTAAATAAAGAAACCGAATTTTTAAGTTGAGGGATCAACAAATTCATAATAAACACTATAATAAAAATAACTAATACAACACTAATAGTAATACTAAGAGGTCTCTTAATTTTAAGCCATGTCTTCTTCTTCACTTTACCAAATAACTTACGTTCAATAAAATTAACTAAAACATTAAGAACAAAAGCCACTATAACTCCAAAAATAAATGGCGAAAAAATATTAATAATATAACCTAATATAGATAATATCTTTTCAAAATTAACAAGTACAAAAATAATTAACGCAATATATGTAATAATTAAAATAATATTTTTTTTAATATCTCTTTTCATAAAACACCTCTCAAATCACAATGTATTATAACATAAAGAATTAAAACTTACAATAATATTATTAACCAATCCACAAAAGTTATACAAATAGTTAACTTTATAAAAATAATTATCATATTTTCCCTAAAAGTATTGATTTTATTGAGATTATATGATATCTTTATGTAGTAAGCATAGTATATAAACATAATGCTTAATTAATAAAAAACGGAGGTAATTAAAAATGACAAAAGCTGAATTAGTAGAATTTATTGCTGAACAAGCAGATTTAACAAAAGCTGATGCTGGAAGAGCATTAGAAGCTGTAATGGAAGGAATAACTAGTGGATTAAAAAAATCTGGTAAAGTAACATTAGTAGGATTTGGAACATTCACTGCTAAAAAAAGAGATGCAAGAACTGGTAGAAATCCTCAAACTGGTGAAACAGTTAAAATCGAAGCTAGAGTTGTTCCTGGATTCAAAGCTGGAAGCAAATTAAAAGACGCTTTAAACTAATATAAAAAATAAAGACTTCAGTAACTGAAGTCTTTTTTATTTTTATCTAATATCTCTTGACATAGATACAACTTTACCAAGTATCATATTATCAGAAAAAACATTAACAACAATAGTTTGATATTTAGGATTAATAGCCTGCAAAATAATAGCTTTACCACTCTTATATAATCTTCTAGCGGATAAAACATTTCCTTTAACAGCTATAATAATATCATCGCCATTATCATAATGATCATTTTTTTTAAAGAATAGTCTATCACCTTTCAAATATGTTGGAGCCATCGAATCATCTAATAATTTAATAGATAATTCACATCCCTTACTCATAGATTCATAAGAAGCATTCTTATAAGCATTAATAATTTTTTCTCCTCTAGAAGTAATATTCTTACTACCATTCATAGTATTAACACAATTTTTAATAAACTTCTTTTCAAACAACTCCTTCTCATTCTTAGTCATTGGAATATCATCAAAAGTTCCAATATCAATATTAAAAATATTAGCAATATCAAAAAATACATCATACGGAATATTAAGTACACCAGTCTCATATTTGTGTAGAGTTTGTCTATTCTTTTTATAATTTAAAGCCCTTGCCAAATCCTCCAAAGAATAATTAAATTTTTCCCTATATTCCTTAATAATATTACAAACAAATGGTTTTAAATCATCACTAATAAGTTCATCTTTTCTTGTTCTCATAATTACACCTACTTACCTCTCCTATTAACTAGCAAATACACAATAACTAAACCAACCATACCAATTATAACTTTAATTAAATATCTAATAATAATCATTCCAAATATAATAAGAAAATCATACTCACCAAGATAAGCAACACATATAAATATAATACTCTCAATAAATTGAATAATTAATATAGAACCAATATTACTAAGTAATAATTTATTTTTACTCCTCCTAATATAATAATATACCTCACCATTAAGATATAACATAAATCCAATTGATAGAAGACCACTAATAAAACATCTTAAATTAATTAACCCATATCCAAATAAACTATTAAAACAATTATTAGTCATAATATTATAATCACTAGAAGTAACTAAACTACCAAGACAAATAATAATCATTACCATCACATATGGAACCACATAATAACTAATAATTTTTTTTATCTCATCAAGTCCAAACCTCTGAATAATAATATTATTAGCGGTAAATATCCCCATAATTAATGGAAGGCCATAATTAACAGGAAATAAAGTAAAATCATAAAGTTTAAACATAACTACACCAAGTAATGCCGCCATAAATCCAATATATAAAAACAATCCATCCTTTTTTCCAAACTTATAAAATAATACCAATATAAAATATACAAATATTATTTCAATCAACATATATAAAAGATTCATTTCTTCACCTTCCTTATCATAAATAATTTATCCACAATAAGAAAATAACTAACAACTATTAAACATTTAAGCAAATAATTACTTATTGCAATTTTCATAGCTACATCAAATCTAATAATAATAGCATAACTAAAATAAATAAATATAAATACATCTATAAAAGTAATACCAACTAATACTAATATCATTCTAAGTGTTCTTTTTTCTTTTACTTGTAATAATTCATTAAAAGCATAATTACATAAAAATAAAGTAATAGTTAGTGATATTGGATAAATAATAACTATCGCCAAATTATCAAGTATCAATCCTTGATACATAGCGGACATCTTATCATATAAAGAAGGAATCATAAAAGCATTAATCATCAAAAGACAAGCACAAATAAGTGTACTAACAATCATTACCACTATAACTTTTTTAGCATCATCATTACCATATCTATGAATAAAATAATAAAGTATCATAATAAGACTACTACTAAATATAATTCCAAGATTAACATCAATACCAAGTAAATGTACAATTTTAAAAGACATTACAAATGATATAATAGAATAAACAATAGCTAATAAATAAAATTCATTCTTACCAAAATACCTATGCACAAAATAAATAATACCCATACAAATAGCCATAAGTAGCACAAAAATCAAAATATCCATATAACACCTTCTTATCCAAATAAATTATAACATAAATTTATTTAAGATACAATATTAAATAAATACATTGTAAACTAAAGCTTAATATTAGCAGTTCACATTATCATTGTTCACTGTTAGTTAAAGACATAAGTCTTTAACTAAATTTTTAAAGCCTTATAAATAAGTCTTTAAAAAAAAAACATAAAAAAAGAAACTATGTTTTTGTTTCTTTTTTCTGCTTAATCATATCATAAAAAGCCTCTAATCTAGTATCAATACCAACTTCATTATCCTCGGCATCAAAACTAAAATACAATATAGGTATTTTATATTCATTGGAAATAATTGGTAAAATATTCATAGCACTAATTTCAGGAGTACATCCAAAACTCTTTAAATGGAGAATTCCATCAAAACCATTCATAGCATAACAATAACTTTTTACAACACTTCCTGAAGCATCAGCTCCTAAATGATACCTAATATATTTCTTTCCACTTTTTATCATTTTATGAAGTTTAAACCTTTTAGTAATAAGTAAATAAGTAAGATCCGTATCACGATATACCTCTATTCCCATTTTAATAAGCTTTCTTTCCGTATTATAAGAAGTATTAGCATCAATAAGAGAATATAATTCACCCAGAATAGCCACCTTAAAATGATTAGTCTCTTTATTAATAGAAATATTTTTAAACTTTCTTTTATATTTAAAATATAAATAAATATTCTTAAAAATACCATTATTTTTAAAACTATCAAAGTATTCCTTTTCAAGTTCCTCAAAACTACCCTTATCAATCTCAAAACCCATATTAAGTCTAATATATCTCTCAATTTTATCAATAAAAACAATCATAAGTAAAGTATTAAATAAATAATAAAAACATTTAAAAGGATTAATTTTATTATTCATCATTTTACAAAATTTATATCCCTTTCTTAAAGAAATATGATTATCTTCTATCATGTTATAAAACTCAAAATCATATCCCAAATCCCTCAATATTTTTTCCTCTAGTTCACCAAAATAACCATATCTGCATCCTCCTCCACCTTGAATAAGAACATTTGCTCCCTTTTCAAGTGATTCAATATAATTACCTAAATTATATTTAAATGGTACACAAACAAAATCAGGAGAATATTTAGCACCAAGTTCTATAGTTTTTTTAGTAGTATCAGGAGGTACAATGACTTTACATTTTGTAGCATTAGATAAAAAATATTCAAAAGCAATATAATAATTACCAAGATGTGGAAAAGAAATTATCCTATTCATTAATTTTCCTCGCTTTCAATATATCAACAAAGCTTTCCAATCTAGTATACAACCCTGATGTAGCGGTACTTTCATCTAATATAATATTAATCGAAGGAACTCCATCTAGTTTACGTATAGCAAGTTCATTTACCAATGAATCAGGGCCACAAGGAAAAGAAGATAAAAATATAACACCATCAATAGCATTCTTATAATTAAATAAACTACCAATATTCTCTTTAGAATAAATCCAATACAAAGTTTTAGAAAAATCATCAGCATAACAAATAGATTCTTTTCTATCCATTCTATCAGAATATAAAATATCTATTCCTTCATTAGTCAAATAATTAATAATATCACTACCCAGAAACGCATCATAAATAATATAAGGATGTGATACCACAAGAATTTTTAAATTATCAGATTTAAGTTTATTAATTTGCCTATTACATAAATCTTTAATATACTTTCTTTGTTTCTTCTTACCAATAAAGTAACTATAAATAACTCTAAAAATATTTTTATTAAATTTTAATCCCATTAATAAAAATTCCGTAAATTCAAATCTAAATTTTAAATAATCAATATTATAGTTAATAATTTTAATAGTAGGAAAAAGATTATGTACAACATCATATATACCATTAAACCTCATACATACCCTTTTCTTTTTACCATAATTACATATTCTCGGAACCAATATATAATCACACTTATTTTCTAAATATTTAACATGTCCCAAATAAATCTTAAAAGGAAGACAGCTCTCATCAACAGCCAATTTTTTACCATCTTCAATAATACTTCTGTTACTAGGGGCACTAAGTAAAACGGTGCAACCAATCCCCTCAAAAAAGTTCTTAAATAAAATATAATCTCTATAATACAAAAAACCTCTAGGTATTCCTATTTTTATCTTCATAACTAATGGCCTCCATGTAATAATATGAAGATAAATAAAAAAAAGAACTAGTTTTCATCTCCTAGTTCATCCTCATCAACTATAGTTAAATCAGAATAATCATCATCGATAATATCAGCTTCTGCATTTTCATTATAATCATCTTCATAATTATCTTCTTCTGATAAATCATTGTTATCATTATCTTCCTCTTCAACATCAGCTTCCGCATCGCTGTCACCATAAATATCATTCATATCAATTTTAACAGAATGATTAGCTCTCAAATCCCAATTACCATCACTAAGTAATATAAAATCCTTAGAAGTAGTTAACGATTCAAAAAAATCAGCAATTCTTTCTTGATATTCATTGTCATCAAGACCAAGTAATCTACAAACCTCCCTAAAAAGATCTGCGGTATTCATAGTCTTCTTGTTTTCCTTTAAATACATTTCTGCAATCTTAGCATAAGAAAGCAATTCTAGTTCCTCTTTCGATAATTTATTTAACATAATATATACCTCCTACATTTCCTCTCTAAGTATTAACCCTAACATATTTGCCGCATTATTTATAACAATCTTAATAGCTGCAAGTAAAGCTATTCTTTCACTAGTATAAATATCATCATCAGTAACAATTTTTTCAGCAGCATAATAACTATGAAATAAACTAGCCAATTCATATAAATAATTAGCAACTAAATGTGGATATCCATTTCTAGCAGCACTAATTATAACATCCTCAAATTCCAATAACTTATTCATGATAGTATATGCAAGTTCATTATTCATAGTACTAAACTTATTTATCTTTTCAATATTTCTATTTTTCAAAATAGAACTAATTCTAGCATTAGCATATTCAATATAATAAATAGGATTCTCATTACTCTTCTTAACTGCCAAATCCAAATCAAAATCCATCTGAGTATCTAAACTCTTCGATACAAAGAAATACCTAGCAGCATTAACACCAACATCATCAATAAGTTCATTTAAGGTAATAGTTTTACCAGTTCTTTTACTAAGTTTAACCTCTTCACCATCTCTAAGTAATCTAACCATTTGAAGTATTCTAACATCAAGTCTATTAGAATCATATCCCATTATTTCTAAAGCAGACTTAAGTCTATTAATATATCCATGATGATCACTACCAAGAACATCAATAAGTCTATCAAATTTTCTTTCAAATTTATCACCATGATACGCTATATCAGGAAGAAAATAAGTATAGTTACCATCACTCTTTACAAGTACTCTATCCTTCTCATCACATATATCAGTAGTTCTAAGCCATAAAGCATCTTCATTTATATAACATTTACCACTTCTTTGAAGTTTACTCAAAGTATTATCAACTAATCCCCTATCATATAAAGATTGTTCACTAGTAAAAACATCAAAATTAACTCTAAATCTATCCAAATCCTTTTTTATTCCATCAAGAAGAATATCCAATCCCTCTTTTCTAAAAAACGCCGTATCCTCATTTAATTTAGAATCACCATAAATATTATAAATATTTTCAGCAATATTAATAATCTCATTACCATGATAACCATTCTCTGGTATCTCACAATCAAGTCCACATTTTTCTTTATATCTTTCCTTAATAGATATACCAAGATTATTCATTTGATTACCAGCATCATTAATATAATATTCTCTTATAACATCATAACCAGCCCAAGACATAATATTAGACAAAGAATCCCCATACACAGCTCCTCTACCATGTCCAATATGTAAAGTACCAGTAGGATTAGCGGATACATATTCAATATTTATTCTTTCATCATTGCCATAATTACTCTTACCATAATTTTTACCACTATCAAGTATAGTATTAATATTACTAAGTAAATAATTCTTACTTAAATAAATATTAATAAAACCAGGATTAGCTACTTCTACCCTATCAATGATATCATCATCAATTTTATTTGCAATTTCACCAGCAATATCCATAGGTTTAGATTTAAGTTCTTTTGTAAGTAAAAAAGCAATATTACAAGAATAATCACCATTCTTTTTATCTTTAGGAATATCAATGATTATTCTAGATAAATCAACATCAATAGGCAAACTCTTTTTTATAATACACTGTAATTTATTTTTTATACTCATAATACATCACTCATTTCCAATTTATATTCATAAATACAATTAGTCTCACTTATTAAATACTTAATATAAATAATATCATCATCAATTTTTAAATCAATAACATCAATATCAATATCAACATCACAATTATTTTCTTTAATCAAATAATTACTTATACTATTTTTTTTGTTCTTATCAAAAATAAAAGTATTAATAAAATCAGCACCATCTCTAATAAGCATAACATTATCATCATTGATTTTAATATTAAACCTAACATCATTATCAACATAAGTAACTTTATTCTTATTTTTAATACCTTTACATTCAAAATTAACAATTTCATTTTCACTAATATTCTTCAGATAACCTTTAATTAAAATTCTAATAAATATCACATCCAAACATTTCACATGAAATCATATCATATCTTTAAAAAAAATACAACATATTTTTATCATTTTTTAGCATAATAATAAATGCTATAATAAAAGATAAAAAAATGAGGGATATAAATGAAGAAAAAAACAAAAAAAATACTAAAAATAACATTATTACCACTCCTAATAATAGTACTAGGAAATATTATATTCTACGTATATTGTTTTCTTACACCAAAACTAGAAATAAACAAGTCCCAATCATATTACCTATATGATAATAATAGTAAACTAGTGTTTGGAGATAACGATTGGATACCACTAGATAAAATAAGTGATGATTTAATAAATGCCACAATTTCTACCGAAGATAAATACTTTTATAAACATATCGGTTTTGACTATTTAAGAATAGGAAAAGCCGCTATTACAAATATCATAAATAGAAATAAAAGCGAAGGTGCTTCAACAATTACTCAACAGTATGCCAGAAATCTATTCTTAAACTTTGATAAAACATGGAAAAGAAAAATAGATGAAGCCATTTTAGCAGGAGAATTAGAAGTACATTATACAAAAAAAGAAATATTAGAAGGTTACCTAAACACAATAAATTATGGCGGTGTTTACGGTATAGAATCAGCATCAAAATATTATTTTGATAAATCAGCCAGTAACTTATCATTAGCCGAAGCAGCCTTATTAGCAGGAATACCAAAATCCCCAAATAACTATTCTCCAATAAAAAACTATTCAAAAGCAAAGGAAAGACAAAAAATAGTATTAACAATGATGAAAAAAAATAAAGTAATAAGTGAAGAAGAATATCAAAAGGCATTAAACGAAAATATAACCATTGTAGGCAAAAGTAAAGAATCAAACATAGCTAGTGTAAACTATTTTAAAGATTCAGTACTCGAAGAATTAAAATCATTAAAACAAATACCATCTAATATTATTGAAACAGGAGGATTAAAAATCTATACTACTTTAGATTCAGAAGCACAAGAAAATCTAGAAAATTCAGTTCAAAAATATATAAATAATGAACAAGAGTTAGAAACATCAGCTATAATGATGAATCCAGATACCGGAGGAATTATGGCATTAATTGGTGGTAATAACTATAATAAAAGTCAATACAATAGAGCAACGAATTCAAAAAGACAAATAGGTTCAACTATGAAACCAATATTATATTATACAGCTTTAGAAAGCGGGTTTACACCATCTTCCTCATTTACCAGTGAAAAAACAACATTTACCTTCTCAGAAGGAAAAACATATAGTCCAAAAAATTATAACGACAAATATGCAGAAGGCCCCATATCTATGGCAGCAGCAATATCATACTCAGATAATATATATGCCGTAAAAACGCATCTCTTTCTAGGAGAAGATATGTTAATAAATACAGCAAAAAGAATAGGCATCACAAGTAAATTAACTCCCATACCATCACTAGCATTAGGAACAGAAGAGATGAGCCTTATGGAAATAACAGCGGCATATTCATCCTTTGCCAATCAAGGTTACAAAATAAATCCACATTTTATAAAAAAAGTCGAAGATTCAAAAGGAAACACCCTATATGAAAATAAAGAAGAAAAAATAGAAGTATTAAATTCAAGTCTAACATATATATTAAATGAAATGTTAACCTATACATATAATAAAAATTTCATTGATTATAATTATCCAACACTAATATCATTATTACCAAATATAACACATAAATATGCAATAAAATCAGGCACAACAGATACAGATTTACTTATCATGGGATATAATAAAAATGCTGTACTAGGTGTATGGACAGGATATGACGATAACAAAAAAATAGATTCAACTAAATATTCTTACCACAAAAACATATGGATAGATACCATGGAATCATACTTTAAAAATCACGAAGCACAATGGTATGATATACCAGACAACGTCGTAGGAGTATTAGTTAATCCAATTACTGGCACACTTATAGATGATAATGCAGAAAAAAAAGAAATGTTTTTTTATATCAAAGGAACTGAACCGACCACTAATAACGAAACAAAAGATTTAGAAGCCGTATTTAAAGAAGAACAAAAAAGTAAACTAGAAGAATAAATAATTGAAATACTAAAATTAATATGATAAAAGATTCTTATTATTAAAGACAGCTATAATTATCTAAAAGGAAATAATAAAGCCATAAAAAAGACGATTTTGATATTAATATCTAATCGTCTTTTAGTATTAATTACAAGTATATCCTTTACTTTCAAAACTAGCTCTAGTACTATTGATATCATCTTTAGTAGCAGTAATTCCCTTACCATTCAAATTATAAAATGTTAATTCTATTTTATTACTGCTTCTATCAACAACTGTATCCCACCCATATTTTGTCGTTGAAAATTCAAGATGACTTTCTGTGCAAGAACCAGCATCTAAACAGTCTAGAGAATTTAAATCGTCAATAAATTCTTTATATTTTTCATCAGTAATTGTATTTTTAAACTCTAAAATCATTTTATTATATTGTTTTAATTGGTATGTATATTGAGAACTTTTATAATTAAAAATAAAATCTGAATATGTTGTGATGGTAAAATCATCACCTTTAGATACATACGAACAACTAAAGTCAACATCTGATGAATTATATTCAGAAGATCCTGTAGTATTTTTACCACTTTTACTCTTACCACCAAATATAAACAATATTATAATTACTGCGACAACACCAATAATAATTAATATTTTTTTGTTATTTTTGTTATTAGTGTTTAAATCATTGCTAGTATAATTTGTATTTGCATCGTTATTAGGTATTTGACTAGACATATTAAAATTATCTTGTTGATTATAATTTAAATCATTATTATTCATTATATCCTCCTTATATAAACATTATACCACACAACAAAATATAATTGTACAATATTATAAAAAGTTTACAAAAAAATCACAATAATATTGTAAAATCATATTTTTTTTTGTATAATATAAATAAATAGTAAAGGTACTATTTAATCAAAAAATTTAGGAGGTATATTTATGGACAAGTTTCAAAAATACAAAAATGACATAGTCAGTGGATTAAATGTTGCAATTATATTAGCTGCAATTAGTTTAATTGGAAATTTTTTTGTTGATGTAAGATTTTCAAATTTGAACTTAAAAACATTATTAGCATATGTTATAGTTATAAGTGTTTCTTTAGGTTTATTATTTTGGGCTAGAGAATGTGCTAAAAAAGAAAAATTACTTGGTGGAATATTAACATTAATTGTTGGTATTATTATGTTCTTTGCGGGTGGCTTAATTGATGAAATACTTGGAGCAGTATTTATTGTAATGGCGATAGCATATTTTATTGCATTTAGTAAATACAAAAAGTAAAGATACTTAAAAAAACATAAAAAATATTAAACTTTGTCAACACGCTGAAAAACAACTTCACATTGAAGTTGTTTTAATTACAATTAGTAATAAAAATAAATCTATCTTTACCACTATAATCTTTATCAACAATTATATTAACATTTTCCATATATTTATTAACAATACCAACAATACTATCAGCCTGTAAATATCCAATTTCAAAAGCAATAAAAAATTTATCATTTAAATACTCTTTACATTCACTAAGTATTTTATCATAAAAATACAATCCATCCATATCAGCATATAAAGCCAAATGAGGTTCATTATCATAAACAATATCCATAATCTCTTCATCATGACAAATATATGGTGGATTACTAATAATAACATCATACTTACCATTAACATTAGAAAAAACATCACTAACAATAAAATTAACATCAGTATTATTAATAACATTATTCTCTTTAGCAACATCAAGTGCATCATTAGATATATCAACAGCAGTAACCATACTATTAACTAATTTATTAAGTGCAATAGCAATACATCCACTACCAGTACCAATATCTAAAATAGATACCCTATCTTCAAAAAAATTATTAATATAATTAACAGATTTTTCAACTAATAACTCAGTCTCAAATCTAGGAATAAGCGTATTACTATTAACCTTAAATTCATAACCATAAAAACAAGCATTTCCAATAATATATTGAACAGCTTCACCTTTAAGTAATCTATTAGTATAATCACTTAACTTATCTAATAAATCATTACTTTTAAGATAATTATATAAGTAATCAAAAGAATTAGCATCAAGTCCACGACTTTCTAATTCTTTCTTAATTTTATCAACATTAAACACTAGCTTCTAGCTTCTTTCTTTGGTCTTCATTAATTAAAGCTTCAATCAAATCTTCCATATCTCCATCCATAACTCTATCTAAGTTCATTGAAGTATACCCAATTCTATGATCAGTAATTCTATTTTGTGGATAATTATAAGTTCTTATCTTCTCACTCCTATCCCCAGTACCAATCTTAACTTTTCTTTCAGCAGCTTCTTTTTCTTCCTGCTCTCTAAGTTTCATATCATAAAGTCTAGTTTTAAGTATTTTAAAAGCAAGTTCCTTATTCTTAATCTGGCTTCTTTCAGTTTGCGAATAAACAATAATACCAGTAGGAATATGTGTTAGTCTAACTGCACTATCTGTAGTATTAACTCCTTGACCACCACAACCACTACTTCTTGTTATATCAATTCTAACCTCAGACTCATCAAGCTCAAAATCAAATTCTTCAGCCTCTGGCATAACAAGTACCGTAGCAGTACTAGTATGGACTCTACCCTGACTTTCAGTAGCAGGAACTCTTTGTACTCTATGTGCTCCACTTTCATATTTAAGTTTAGAATATACTCCATCACCCTTAATCATAAATTCAATTTGTGCAAATCCCCCAGCAGTACCTTCAACCTGATTAAGTACTTCAATTTTCCAACCTTCTCGCGAAGCGTATCTAGAATACATATCAAATAAATCACCAGCAAAAATATTTGCTTCATCTCCTCCAGCGGCCCCTCTAATTTCCACAATAACATTCTTATCATCATTAGGATCGTGTGGAATAAGCAATACTTCAAGTTCACTTTCTAACTTATCTTTCTTTTCTTCAGCACTAGATAACTCTTCTTTAGCAAACTCAGCCATATCCTTATCTTTTAATAGTTCTTTCGCTTCTTCAATATCATCTAATACCTTTTTATATTCTTTATATACCTCAACAGTTTTTTCAAGCCCAGTTCTTTCCTTAGAAAGTAATGTCATTTTCTTAATATCAGATATAATTTCAGGATTAGCAAGTTCTTCTCCAATTTCATTATATCTTTTTAATGTAGCCTCTAGTCTATCTATCATAGATTATCCCTCATTTCTTTAAATATTATAACATCGAACTAAAAAAAAGTAAATTAATTACTAATAATATAAACTTTTTATAACAATTTAATCAATTAATATTGACAATACCAATAAAATATACTACAATTTAGTCATATTTAATTAAACAACGACTAATACCAAGTAATTATTTTATTTCCTTTATAGAGAGTTAATGGTTGGTGTAAATTAACAAAATAAAATAATGAAATTACATATTAAGAGTTTAATCGGTAAATACCGTTATCATATTAAGGCAATAACTATATTGTAAATAAAGGTGGTACCACGACAAGTTCGTCCTTTTGGTATCATCTTTTTTTATATAAAGAAGGAGAGGATAAAAAATGAAATTATATGAAGACCTAATGTGGAGAGGACTAATAAAAGATGTAGCAGGAGAAGATTTAAAAGAAAAATTAAATGGAGAACCAATAACATTCTACTGGGGAACAGATCCAACAGCAGATTCATTACATATTGGTCATTATTCAGCACTATGCACAGCAAAAAGATTAGCTAACGCTGGACATCATCCAATACTATTATGTGGAGGAGCAACAGGTAGAATTGGAGATCCTAGACCAACAAGTGAAAGAGAAATAATTTCAAATGAGGCAGTAAATAAAAATATTATCTCAATAAAAAAACAAATAGACATATTATTTAATGGAAAAGCAGAAATAGTAGATAACTATGACTGGACAAAAGATTATACATATCTAGAATTTCTAAGAGATATAGGAAAATATATTAATGTTAACTACATGATAAATAAAGACATCATTGCCAGAAGATTAGAAAGTGGAATTACTTATGCAGAATTTTCTTATACATTACTACAAGGTTACGATTTTATGCATCTATATCAAGAAAAAAATTGCATTATGCAAGTAGAAGGATCAGATCAATGGGGAAATATAACTACTGGTATTGAACTAATAAGAAAAAAATTAGGTAAAGAAGCATATGGATTTACTATGCCACTAATACTAGACGTTAATGGCAATAAATTTGGTAAAAGTGAAGGTAATGCACTATGGTTAGATAAAGATAAAACATCGCCTTATGAAATATACCAATACCTAATAAATACTGATGACTCAAAAGTATTTGAATATCTAAAAGTATTCACATTCTTAACAAAAAAAGAAATAGAAGATATAATGGATAAACAAAACAAAAACCCAGAAACAAGAATAGCGCAAAAAACATTAGCATATGAAGTAGTAAAAGACATTCATGGTAAGGATGAAGCAGACCATGCCATAAAAATATCAGAAGTACTATTCACAGGAAATATAAAAGAATTAACAGATAAAGAAATAGAAATAGTCTTCAAAAAAATGCCTGCATTCGAATCAAACAATGATACATTAATAAATATATTAGTAAATAATAATATTGCCACATCAAGAAGAGAAGCCAGAGAGTTTCTATCAAATAATGCTATTACACTAGATGGTGATATAGTTAATGATGAATCAAAAGAAATAACTAATACACAAAAATATCATATAATAAGAAAAGGTAAGAAAAAATATTATCTAATAAAAATGAACCAAGACTAAATATAAGCCTTAGTTCTTTTTATTTTAGATAATATATTAAGTTTCTTTTTTACAGTTTTATTATTAGGATTATATACAGTAACAATTTCCTTCTCAGGAATATCAAAATATTTCCTAATATCAATAGTAGTAAAATCATATAAATAATCATATAATGTTACTTTATTACCATTAAACATTAATTGCGCAGTATAATCCATATTCAAAGAAATAGAATCATTATTCATAGTAACAATTGTTGCCAAACCACTAAAGTCATTTCCGTAATCATTGACGTCAATATTAGTTTTAACATTAAAATCATGAATACACTTTGACAAATAAAGCATATTAACATTGATATTAACCAACAAAGCTCCTGCCAAAAATGAAGAAAACGATACTTCTTTATTCTCATTAAACTCCATATTCTTAATTTTTTCACCTCGCAATATACAATTATATAGTAAAAGATTATAAAAGTCAAAAGAATATTTCAAAATATCAAAATATTTGTTATAATATATGCAAAAGGAGGATATTATGAACCATGTATTAGACGACTATATTTTTAATAATTACGTCGTAATAGGCGTATCAGCAGGTCCAGATTCCATGTGCTTATTAGATTTACTACAAAAGAAAACAACAAAAATAGTAGTATGTCATATAAATCACAACGTAAGAAAAGAAAGTATAGAAGAAGAAGAATATATTACCAAATATTGTCAAGATAAAAATATTATACTAGAGAAAACAACTATAAATAACTATCAAGAAAATAATTTTGAAAACGAAGCCAGAAAAAAAAGATATATGTTCTATGAAGAAATATTAAAAAAATACAATTCTAAGACACTACTACTAGCACATCATGGAGATGATCTAATTGAAACCATACTAATGAAAATATCCAGAGGATCAAATTTAGAGGGCTACGCAGGAATAAAAGAAATATCAAACGTTAAAAATTATCAAATAATAAGACCATTACTAAAATATACTAAAGAAGATATAATAAACTATAATAAATCTAACAACATTAAATACTACAACGATAGTTCTAATCAAAGCACCAATTATACAAGAAATAGATATCGTCTAAATATTTTACCACTTCTAAAAAAAGAAGATAAAAATATACATAAAAAATATTTAAAATACTCCAAAACATTAATAGAATATGATGACTATATCAAAAGAGAAGTAAAAAGAAACATAAATAATGTATACAAAGACAATATTATAAATATAGATAATTTAAATAAGTTAGATACCTTTCTAATAAAAAACATATTATATAACATAATGAATAATATTTACCAAAATAAAAACAATATAATAACAGACAGACATATTCAAAATATTATATCACTATTAAATAATACCAAGCCAAATATAAAAATAGATTTACCAAATAATAAAGAAATAGTAAAGGAATATAATAAATTAATAATAAAAGATAAAACAAGTGATATAAAAAATTATAAAATAGAATTTAATGATAAAATAGAAATAGAAAATTTAATCATTGAAAAAATAGAATCAGAAGATGATGATAGTAACAGTGTATGTCGCCTAAATAGTAAAGATATAACATTACCATTATACATAAGAAACAGAGAAGATGGTGATTATATAATATTAAAAGGAAGTAACAATCGAAAAAAGATAAAAGAAATATTTATAGAAAAAAAATTGCCACTAAAAAAAAGAAATAATTATCCATTATTAGTAGATTCAAATAATAATATAATTTGGATACCAAATATCAAAAAAAGTAAATTTTGTAATAAAAAAAGTGAAAACTATGATATAATAATAAGGTGCAATGAAAGGAAGGAAGATTATGAATAAAAAAGAAATAAAGAAAAGTTTAGTACCATATGTATTTTTATTAGTATTTTTTATAGGATGTATGATAATGTTCAAAATGTTCAATAATACAGTAAATGAAATAACATATGACGATTTTATAAAAGATTTAAATGGTGGTAAAGTAACAGAACTAACTATAACACCTAAAGTAAGAACAGAGACATATAAATTAACAGGTAAATTAGATACCTATTCAAAAAACGAAAGTTTCATTCTTTACATACCAAGATCAGAGGAATTCATATCAAAAATAACTACCGCTAAAGACAATTCCAATGATTTTAAATTAACAATATTAAACGATCCAGAGGCATCATCATGGCTATCTGTAGCAATTGAAATTGTTCCAATATTAATTTTAGCCGGAGTAACAATTTGGGTATTTACAAGACAAATTGGCGGTGGCAGTAAATCAATGGACTTTGGTAAATCAAGAGCAAAACTAGTTGAAGAAAGTCGTGCTACATTCAAAGATGTTGCTGGATTAACAGAAGAAAAAGAAGAAGTTCAAGAATTAATAGACTTTTTAAAGAACCCCAAAAAATTCACTAGCATGGGAGCAAGAATACCAAAAGGAGTATTATTAGTAGGTCCTCCAGGAACAGGTAAAACATTACTTGCTCGTGCAGTAGCCGGAGAAGCAAAAGTACCATTCTATTATATAAGTGGATCAGACTTTGTAGAACTATTCGTAGGAATTGGTGCATCAAGAGTAAGAGATATGTTTAAACAAGCAAAAATGAATGCCCCATGTCTAATTTTCATAGATGAAATAGATGCCGTTGGCCGTCAAAGAGGAACTGGGCTTGGTGGTGGACACGATGAAAGAGAACAAACACTTAACCAATTACTTACTGAAATGGATGGTTTTGGTGCTAATGAAGGAATAATCATCATAGCAGCCACAAACAGACCAGATGTCTTAGATCCAGCATTACTACGTCCAGGAAGATTTGATAGACAAGTAACAGTTAGTCTTCCAGATAAAAATGCTAGAATAGAAATCTTAAAAGTACACGCAAAAAATAAAATACTAGCTAAAAATATCACACTAGAATATCTAGCAAAAAGAACTCCAGGATTTTCCGGAGCAGACTTAGAAAATCTTCTTAACGAAGCAGCATTATTAGCAGTTAGAAGAAACAAAAAAGAAATAACAATGGCCGAAATAGATGAAGCTACAGACAGAGTCCTAATGGGACCAGCGAAAGTAACAAAGAAATACACAGATAAAGAAAAGAAACTAGTAGCATACCATGAAGCAGGCCACGCCGTATTAGGTTTAAAACTAGATGGTGCTAACGAAGTACAAAAAATAACAATAATCCCAAGAGGTCATGCTGGCGGTTATACAATGATGACTCCAAAAGAAGAAGCATTTAACTATACAAAAAAAGAATTATTAGAATCAATCTGTGGTTTACTAGGAGGAAGAGTAGCAGAAGAAGTAACATTTGGCGAAATAACTACTGGAGCACATGATGACTTCAAGAAAGCCACAAAAATAGCTAGAAGTATGGTAACAGAATATGGAATGAGCAACTTAGGACCAATGATGCTTGAAGAACCAGATGGCAACACATTCTTAGGAAGAGATTATACAAAAAATAGAAACATTTCAGATACAGTAGCACATGAAATAGATGAAGAAATGCGTTCAATCATAAACGACTGTTATAAACAAGCTACAAAAATAATAACAGAAAACAAAAAATTACTAGAACTTATTGCTAATACACTTCTAGAAGAAGAAACAATCACTAAAGAAGAAATAGATTATTTAGTAGAACACGGACATCTTCCTGAGGACAAAAAAGAAGATAAATCAACAGAAGACAAAAAAGAAGTAAAAGAAAAGAAAACAAAAAAAACTGAAGATAAAAAATAAAAGAGATGACTAACCATCTCTTTTTTATATTTATTCATCATCTGGTATTCTAATAATAAGTTCACCATTTTTAGAATACAAATATTTCTCTCTAGCATATCTAGCAACATAATCTGGATCATTAAGTTTTTTAATATCCGAATTAAGTGCTTCTTCCTCATCTTTCAAATCAGAAAGTTTAACATTTAAAGCTTGCTTTTCATTCTTAATTTCAATAATTTTACCAACATTAGTAAAAAAACTATAACTAAGAGAACCAATTATTGCCCCAAAAAAGATAAAACTTAAAAATATTCTCTTCTTAGCTTTTTTATTGTTTTTTTTACTAATCTTACCCTTAGCCACAGTCTCACCTACCTTACGACACAATTATAGCACAACTTATCTCCTTTTACAATTAATTTTACTATATATGACAAAAGATAACATATAACCTGTAAAGAAAACCAGAAAAAAATACACATGCAATATACCATTATTAATTTTCATAAGAATAATAAAATATAATAAAGATATAAATATAACAAATAAAAAGGAAATCATAATACGATAAATAAATTTTCCATTATATAAAATTTTATAATTAACTTCCAACATAGAAAAAAAGAATATACCATAAAAAAAAGAATAAATAAGCGATAAAATTTGCGTAGAAAGTATCATTTAAAAAGCTTATTAAGTAATGAACTATCCTTATCTTTCTTTAAATTTTCATCCAAATACATAAGACTATCTACTCTTCCCTTTATAGAAACATTTCCTTGATAAGTATCAAGCTTTATAATTTCCAACTCACTACCCTTTATAACCAAAAAGCCAAGAGTTGTCTCCATTAAAAACTCTTCATTATCAAAACTTTCAATTTTTTTAACACCACTAATAATCAAATTCTTACGTTCTGTTATAGTAAGACCATGATTAAAACTATTATTCATATCTTGAACCTTATCCATTACTATTCCTCCTAAATAATAATATGTTAAAAAAAAGTAAATATGAAAAAAACTATTAGAAATCTAATAGTTAATATTCATTATTCACCTTTATTATATTCTTCAAAAATAAGGTCTTCGAACATTTTTCTTGTTTCTTCATTAATAGGATGTGCAGTATCCCTATGTCCACCATCTGGTGTTGGTTTACTAGGCATTGCAATGAACAGACCCTTATCTCCTTCCAATATTCTAATATCTTCAACTAGAAAGCATCCATCAATTAGTACTTTAGCAATACCTCTCATCTTTGAACCTTCTCTTGGCTCAATTCTTATTAACTTATCAAGTTTTAGTTCCATATCATCAACTCCTTCTAGAAAATACTTTCTAATTACATTTTATATTATTTATTCAATAAAAGCAAGAGTTTTTCACATTTTTTACACTTAATCAAAGAAAATCTCTAGAGTATTAGTAAGAATATCCCGATAACTAAAACTTTTTATTTCCTCGCTACATGTTTTAATAATAAAAATATAATTATATGTTTCAGTAATAATACCACTATATTCTTCTCGTTTATTACGACTACCATTATATATAACTTTAACAAACTCTCCCAGATTATTATCAATATTATCCTTTATTCTTTCTATTGTCATAATTTACCTAGGATATCCAATATACATCATACCCTTAGTTATAATTCCCCCCATTCCATTAGAACCATATTTAGTTTTATCCAAAATTTTAATCAAATCAATATTCTTATTTTTATCAGAAAAAGCAAGACTAGAAGCCACAATAGCAGGATCGAGTGCATGAATGTTAACCCTTTTAGGACTTGATGCAAAATTAGCTCCAGCCCTTATAAGTTCTTCATAATTAGATTGACAAGCTCCCGCTATGATAGCTAATTTTTCATGAGAATTTTCATATTTTCTAGCAGTCCTTACAGCATCTATAAACTTATCAGTATTTTTATAATTACTATTATTTCTATGCTTTCTATAATAAGCATCATGTCCCGTAATAACCAAAATATCAGGATTATACTTTTTCAAATTTTCCATAACATCATCAGACAAATTATCATCATTAGATAAAACACCGAATGCTTTAAGCTTATTTTGCTTATAAAACTTCATACATTTATCCAAAAAGTCAGCATCTTGATCAATATGCAATATTCTAGCAGGTAGATAAAAAAATTCATTTCTTTCCAAATTTCTATATCCATCAATTTCAGGAGAAAAATCATCAACTGTTATATCATTATAAATCTTTAAATCATCTTTCAAACCATCAGCATACAACCTAACAAACAACCCCTTAAGTAAATAATTATCACCATCTATTCCAATAATTTTAAATACAATATCATTATTATAAGATTTTCTAGTAACTAAATCTCCAACATCAAACATATAATCACCCATAAAATAATATGCATAAAATAAAAAAAAATAACAAAGAATTATTAACATAATTCATTTGCTATTTCTACAAAAACATTATATGGAATATTTTCACTCCTAGTATTAATATCAAAACCATATTTAGTAAGAATATTATTAATAATATCTAAATCATAACCAACTAAATTATTTTTAATAGTTTTTCTTTTAAACCTAAAACTATCTTTAACAAGTCTATTAAAAACATCAAAATTCTTAATATAATCATTACTTTCTTTTCTCTTCATCTTAATAACAGCAGAATCAACCTTAGGCTTTGGAAAGAAACAATTTTTACTAACATTACAAACATTATCAATATCAAAAAAATAATTTAAAAATACAGTAATCTGTCCATATTCTTTACTTCCTGGTTTAGCAGAAAATCTATCAGCAACTTCTTTTTGTATCATAATAACAATTTCATTAGTAGGTATTTTATCATTAATAATTTTAGTAATAATAGGAGTAGTAATATAATAAGGCAAATTAGCCACTATATATAAATTATCAAAATCATATTTTGATATATCTTTATTAACATCTCTATTCAAAAAATCATCAAATATAAGTTCATAATTAACAAAAGTACTAAGTTCTTTATTTAATATTTTTTCAAGTCTAGTATCAACTTCATACAAAATTGCCCTATCAACTTTTTTTAATAACTCCTTAGTTAAAGCCCCGGCTCCTGGTCCAATTTCAATAACCAAGTTATTATCTCCATAATCAGGAGCATTAACAATCTTATCAATAATATTTTTATCTTGTAAAAAATTTTGTCCTAAATTCTTTTTATAATCAAACTTATACATACTAATAAATAATAATAACCATAATCTCCGTAATTATCAAAAATGCCGAAGCAAGAGCAAGTCCAAGACCAATTTTATTACAAGTATTATTTTTCTTTTTTAAAGAAAGAACCAGACTAACAATCATAAAAATAAAAGGAATTAAAATAAAACCAATGGCATAATTAAATCTCTCATAGAAGTTTGTATACATACCAACACTACTAATATCTTTAAAAAAGCAAGACAAAGATAAAGCTAAAGCTAAAATACCCGCAATAATGCTTGCTATTCCAATAGCATTACTATGTCTCCTAAAAGTTTTAACTCTCCCACCATTAACTAAAGAACCACAATGAACACAAATAAAAGCATTCTCATCTATTTCTTTACCACAATTTCTACAATACATAATATATCCTCCCAAAACAATTTTATCATAATTAAGATATGTAATCAATAAGAAAAAGAATCAAAAGATTCTATTTATGATAAGTTTCATTATTAAGTATTTTAAAACATCTATATATTTGTTCTAATAAAATAACTCTAAAAAGTTGATGAGGAAAAGTAAATTTAGAAAAAGACAAATTATAATCAGATCTATTCTTTACATCATTATGTAAACCATAAGAACCACCAATTACAAAAGTAATAGTAGAATTAGTAATAAATAACTTATCAATCTTATTAGCAAACTCTACAGAATCAATTTCATGACCATCAATTTCTAAAGTAATAACATAATCCCTATTACCTATATTTTTTAATATCCTATTCCTTTCTTCATTAATATTAGAATCATCAACCTCAATAATGTCAATTTTATGATACTTACCTATTCTTTTCTCATAATCATCTATTGCTTCTCTTAAATATTTTTCTTTAACTTTTCCAACACAAACAATTTTTATCATAACTTAATAAGCTCCGTTTCTTTATCTTGTTTAGTAATAATAATATCAGGAATATATATATTATCATTTTTCAATTTTTCAATCAAAGTATCATAAGCAATATCCTCAGTATTGTTTTCTTCAGACAAATGAGCCAATAATATATATTTAGTATTATCCCCAATAAATTCACTTAAATATTTAGCAGAATCATAATTAGATAAATGACCCTTATCAGAAAGTATTCTTTGTCTAAGTTTAAAAGGATATTTACCATTATTTAACATTTCAACATCATAGTTAGATTCCATTATATATAAATTTCTATTACTAAGTAAATCAAAATATTTATGATTAATATAACCAGTATCAGTTACATATACAATAGAACTATCACCACTAGAGATAACATAACCCCTAGAATCATCCGTATCATGAGAAGTTTTAAAAGCCTCAACATGAATATCCTTAATATCAAAACTATCTTCTAAAAACTTATAATTATTCAAATAATCAAGACTCTTAAGCATAATATCCGTAATATAAACTAAGATATTATGCTTTTTCTCAAACACTTTAAGTCCCTTTATATGATCAACATGTGTATGTGTAATTAATATTGCATCCAAATCATTAGGATCAACACCAAATTCCTCTAACTTTTCCTCCACGTATTTAGCGGTGTTTCCTATATCAATAAGTATTTTCGAATTATCAGTTTCTATATATGTAGTATTACCCTTACTACCAGAAGATAAAACACTAACTCTCATCAGAATAAACCTAGAGGATTAATACTAGTACCATATGCCCCACCAATTCTAGCCTCAAAATGCAAATGTGTACCACCATAAGGATTAGATGCTGAAGGAACAGGATAAACCTCTCCAGTATTTCCCATAGCTCCTATTCTCTGACCTCGAGCAACAGTTTGCCCCTCAGATACATAAAACTCTTTCATATGCATATAAACTGTATAATAACCACCAGCATTATGATTAATTATTACATAATTACCTTGTCTACCATTACATCCAATATATCCTGGTGTACATCCAGAACCAGTCTTATAAACCACACCATTATTAGCAGCATATACAGGCGATCCATAACCAACATATATATCAATACCCTTATGGAAAGATCCCCAACGATATTCAAAATATGAAGTAATAGTATAAGGTTTTTCAGTAGGCCAACCCCAATAAGATAAATCAGCTATATTAGGAGCATATTTTTCTCCTTTAACAATAACCTTATTAATAGCAGGCTTAATCTCTGTAGAATTAGTAATAGTACCAGAAACCAATTGTCCATTAACATATTGTGATTTTCTAGTAACTTTATACAATCCATTTTCTCCATCTTTAATAGTTTCTTGATAGCCGACATATTGACTAGAATCATATTGAATTTCCGTATCATATTCCCTTTCTTCTTCAGCAACGCTATGTACATCAACAACTACAGAAATAATAGGTTTAATAAGTCCAACATGTACAACTTGATTTTCATAAAGTAAATTATTTTCACTAGAAAACTCAGGATTAGCAATCAAAAATTCCTTAACATTAAGTTTATGACTATTAGCAATAGACTCAATTGTATCATCACTATTAACTGTATAAGTTTCTTGTTCATCCAAGGTACCATATAAAAGATATTTACTAAGCTCATCTTCATCAACAAATATCTTTTCATCAGTAGGAATTAATGTTTCTTTATATGTAATAGTTTCACCCAAATCAATATTTTCAATCATACTTCCCAAATCTTTAATTTCATCCTGTGTACCAGTAACAAACTTCTCATAGTCCTCTTCATCAACAAAAGCCTTAATAGTATCAACAACCGCCTTATCAAAAGTATCCTTAGATAAAACATAAATAGTATTTACCTTATTATCTTCATCTTCTTCTGTATCATTACTAACTATAGTAATTTCATATCCCTTAACAGTAAATTTTTTATTACTAATAATTTTATTATAAACATCTTGATTAGTATTAACAGAAGAATTATAAGTAATATTCTTTTTAATTTCAACTCCATTAGGAGTATAAACAGTATCAACATCATACTTATTTTTAAGTTCTTCCTCTTTAGAATTAATATATTCCTCAAAACTATCTTTAGAAGCAATAGTACCAATAGCTTTTCCATCTAAATAAACAGAATAAACCACATTAGGACTACTATTAATATCTTTATGGAACCCAAGCAAAAATACAATAAAGCAAAGAAAAATAGTAAACATAATAAAGCCAAAACTTAAATTATTACTATTCCTCATTAATTACCACCATCCCTTTTTATAGATAAAAACGTTGAAGTCTTCTTTTTAAATAACAAATCAATAGTTTTTGTAGGACCATTCCTATGTTTTAATATAATAAGTTGTATAGGATTAGGCACTTCATCTCCAACAGGAGTTTCAACATCAGGAGCATGCAATGCTGCAACAATATCAGCATCCTGCTCTATAGAACCAGATTCTCTCAAATCACTAAGAACTGGTTTTTTATCCTCTCTTTTTTCTACACTTCTAGACAATTGAGAAAGAGCAATAACTGGAACCTCAAGTTCCAAAGCCATAGTTTTAAGTGCCCTCGATATTTCCGATACTTCCTGTTGTCTAGAACCAGAGTATCTACTAGAAGAATCAATAAGTTGCAAGTAATCGATTATTACAAGACCAAGTCCTTCACCTTGCGTAGCAAGTCTTCTACACTTAGCTTTAATCTCACTAGGGGTAACGCCTCCAGCATCATGAAAGAAAATATTTGTATCAGCTAAAATACTAATTGCTTCATTAAATCTTTTCCAATCGTCATTTTCTAACTTACCAGTGGATAATTTCTTGTTATCAATTTGTCCTAAAGAACTAATCATTCTCATAATAAGCTGTTCCGCCGGCATTTCAAGAGAAAATATAGCAATATTTTTCTTAGTACTTTTAGCTGCTGCAAGCGCCAAATTCAAAGCAAAAGCAGTTTTACCAACAGCCGGTCTAGCAGCTATAATAATAAGCTGTGTAGGATGAAGTCCTTCAGTCAATGCATCCAATTCTCCAAATCCAGTTGTAAGGCCATTTATTTTACCACCATTTTTGGCAAGCATTTCCAAATCATTTTGTGCTTTAGTAAGAACATCCTGTACCTTCCTAAATTCACTAGTTCTTCTAAATTTAGATATATTAAGTATCTCTTTCTCCGCATCATCAATTGTATCAGCAGCAGAATTATCTTGATTAGTAGCTTTATTTACAATATCCGTAGCTACCTCTATCATTTTTCTAAGAGTATATTTATCACTAACTAAATTAATATAATATTCAATATTAGCCCCAGTAGCCACCGAATTAACAATTTCATTTAAATATTCAACGCCACCAACCTCATTAATTTTATCAATACTAATTAAATAAGTAGTAAGTGAAGTAATATCAACAGGAGTATTATTCAAGTACAAACTTTTAATAGCCTCAAATATTTTAGCGTGACTATCCAAATAAAATATTTCTTTTTCTACCTCTTCACATCCCTTTTGAAGCGATTCATTAGACCAAAACATCGATCCGATCAAACACTTCTCAGCCTCAATATTCTTAGGTAATTCTTTATTCATAACTTCACCTACTTTTTAAGTTCAACTTTAATTTTAGCGGTAACATTTTTATACAATTCAACATATACATAAAATGTTCCAATAGATGTAAGAGCATCAGGTATCACTATTTTCTTTTTATCAATTTTATATCCAAGTTTATCAAGTTCAGTCCATATTTGTTTACTAGAAATAGAACCAAAAACCTTACCATCCTTACCAGTCTTAACGTTAAATACTAAAGTTTCTTTTTCAATTTTAGTTCTAATTTTTTCAGCATTTCTAGTGTTTTCTTCCTCTGTTAACTTATTTTTAACCATTTCATCACCCAATCTATCACTACTAGATTTAGTATATTTAACAGCATATCCATTTTTAATTAAATAATTAACAGCATATCCGTCACTAACTTCTTTTATCTCATTTTTCTTACCTTGTTTTTTTAAATCTTTCAAGAAAATAACCTTCATAAAACATCCCACCTTCGTATTACTATTATACTATAATTTTATCACTATGTCATTAAAAAAGAAAAAAATATAGTTATAAATAACTATACTTTTATTTACAAAATGGAATAAATCCCATAAATCTAGCTCTTTTAACTTCTTGAGCAACATGTCTTTGATGTTTAGCACAAGTACCTGTAAATCTTCTAGGTAAAATCTTACCATTATCATTAATATATTTAGATATAATATTTACATCTTTATAATTAACAGGTTTTCCAGCACACATATGACATACTTTTTTTCTCTTCTTACGAAACTCTGCCATGTTTATCCTCCTTTTTTAGAATGGTAAATCATTATCACTGATTTCAATAGAATCACCAAAAGCTTCAAATGGATCCTTTTCTACAGAAACAGTTGAAGTAGTACTAGGCTGTTCCATTGGTGGTTCTGGAATATTATTAAATGAACCAGCACCATTACTTGTACCTTTAGCATCCAAAAAGCTAATATTAGTAGCAAGTATTTCAGTTACATAAACTCTCTTACCATCTTTATCATCATAATTTCTAGTTTGAATTCTGCCCTCTACAGCAATTTGATTACCCTTATGCTGATATTTAGCCAAATTCTCTGCTTGTTTATCCCAAACTACACAATTAATAAAATCAGCTTCTCTTTCACCATTAGCATTAGTAAAATTTCTATTTACTGCAATTGAAAACTGACATACATTTCTCCCAGTTGGAGTAGTTCTAAGCTCAGGATCTCTAGTTAATCTTCCAATTAGAATTGCTTTATTCATTCTTACTCTCCTTATTTATCTAAGTTAATAATTAAATGTCTAACAACATTTTCATCTATTCTTGCTACTCTATCAAATTCTTTAATAGCAGCATCATCATTAGCTTCAATGTTATATAGAAAATAATAACCAGACTTAAATTTCTTAATTTCATAAGCAAATTCTTTTTGACCTAATTCCTTAGATAAAGTAATTTTAGCTTTTCCATCAGTCAATACCTTTTCAAGTGTTTTAACTGTACTCTTTACAACATCTTCAGTTACATCAGGTCTAACAATAAACATGATTTCATAATTCTTCATCTTTACACCTCCTTTTGGACTAACGGCCTTATCAATAAGGCAAGGAGCTTTCGCTCACAAGTATTATAACAACTTTATCAAAATAAGTAAAGTTTTTTCAAAAAATATTTAATATTTTCTCATAATAATATGTAAATAAAATATAAAAATCACTTACCACTATAAATCTCATACCAATCTTTAATTTTTCTACCACCACTAATAGCAACTTTTTTAACATATGATAAACCAATTTTACATTCATTTTTAACATCACCAAATATCTCTTTTGCCCTATCACATTCATAAGTATTATTAGAACACATTTTAGTAGATATATCAAAATAAGCAGTAATAAGACGCTCCTTTATATCAGTATATATCCTACTACCAGTATTACTAATACTTTCTTTATAACCTGGTGCATACTTTTCTATTTTATTATCAATCTTAATAAGAATAGCAATAACCTTAAGTTTAGCTTCATTACTAAGTTCATTAAAAGTATAACCCTTAATTTTCTTATCATAAAAAATAAAATCAACACCAGTAATAAAATAATCTTTAAACTTAGTCTTACATTTTTCAAAATTACTCTCATTAATTTCATTATTCATATTATCAAAATATTGAATAACACTATTTTCATTAACATTATCATTATATTCTGTATTACTTTCTATATTACTCTCATTTAAATTAGAGTTTAAAACATTATTATCCTCAGTAGTAGTACCAGTAGGAATATCAGTAGAAGGATTATTAGATTCATCTATCACTTCATTTATTATTAAGTCATTTATAGAGTTTTCTTTTTTCAAACTTAAACAAAAAATAATAATAAGTAAAATAAAAATAACAACAAGTAAACATAAAATAATAATATTCTTTTTCTTTTTTTCCACAATAAACACCTATGCATATAATATCACCATTTCATAAAAAAAACAATAACTCACTTGACAATAATAACTAAATAAAGTATTATATATAAACACAAAAACGAGGAGAAAATGTATGAAAGAATATGTAACAATAGGCACAAAAAACATAGCCGAAGATATTTTTAGAAAAATATTAAGGCCATTAGATATAAATTTTTATAAACCAAATGGTGGATTATGGTCAAGCGAATTTATAAGTAGAATATACTGCATAAGCGAATGGCATGATTATCTACTATATGAAGATCAAGAAACAGCATCTTATAAAAATATTAACGCCGGTGCCATATTCACACTAAAAAACAATGCTAAAATATTAAATATTGATAGTGAAGAAAAGATAATAGAATTATCTCAAAAATATCCATCATGGCACTATATATTAACCCATTACGATAATCCAGAATTAAATATAATAGATTTTGAAACCCTATCAAAAGATTATGATGGCGTTGAAGTTTCAATAAACAAATTAGGTTATAACAAACCAGGTCTTACTTTCAATTCATGGAGTGTAAATACACTACTATTATTTAATTTAAATTGCATTGAAAAATATCAAAGTGTTGATATCGAAGTATCATTATTTAATTATGATAAAAGACCATACATAAGTAAAATAAGTAATCCAAAACAAGTATTAAATCACAGTGAATATTATGAAGAAGTATATAACTACATAACTATAATATTCAATAAAATACTTAAAGCTACTAATTATCAAAAAACAAATTATCAAGAATATTTCAACTACTTAATAAACTGCACTGAAAAATGTATTGATTTGGCCCTAAGTATGCAAAAACCAAATATCAATATAATTAACACAAGACTAAAAGATAACGATATCCAAATAAGTAATGAAACATTAATAAGAAATATAGCCTACAATTATTTATCAGAATATTTAGCAAAAAATAAAGAAGAAGAAAAAAAATTTATCAAAACATTAAAAAGATAAAACCATATTGCTAAAAAAATAAACAAATGCTATAATTAAAAGCGGAGGAAATAATGAAAGAAATAATATTAGATACATTACTAGATTCATTAAAAATAATTCCGTTTTTATTTATAGCATTTTTAATAATAGAATTAATAGAACATAAACTAACAAATAAAAACAAAGAAATAATTACCAAATCAAAAAAAATAGGACCAATCATAGGTTCATTATTAGGAGTAATACCCCAATGTGGTTTTTCAGTAATGGCCACTAATTTATATATAACAAGAATAATAACACTAGGAACACTAATATCAATATATTTATCAACTAGTGATGAAATGTTAATAATAATGTTATCAAAAAAAGTAGAAATAACATTAATACTAAAAATACTTCTAATAAAAATATTCTTTGGTATAATATACGGAGTAATAATAGATAAAATATTAAATAATAAGAAAGAAAAAGAAAACTACCAAATATGTGATGAAGAGCATTGTGAATGCAGTCATGGAATAATATCATCATCTCTAAAACATACCATACATATAACCATATTTATCTTTATCGTAACTCTAATATTAAATATCATAATAACCTATATAGGAGAAGACTATCTAACAAAAATATTTTTAACAAATACAATATTCGGTCCATTTATAACAAGTCTAATAGGACTAATACCAAATTGTTCCGCTAGTGTAATACTAACAGAATTATATCTAAATAGTTCTATATCATTAGGTTCATTAATAGGAGGACTATTAACATCATCCGGAGCAGCCATACTAGTATTAATTAAAAACAATAAAAATATTAAAGAAAATATATCCATAATACTATTATTATATTTTCTAGGAGCAATATCCGGAATACTTATAGAATTAATAAATTTAATAAAGTAACATTAACATGTTACTTTTATTTATACCATAAAAGTAGTATCATCTATAAACTTATAATCAGTTTTATACTTAATATATCTAACTAATCTAAATAGACTATCATCTTTACATTTAGCCTCAATCATAATATCAACATCCCTATCATATTTCTTAAGTATTTTAATAAAATCAATAAAATCATCACCATTAATATAATCATTATGACTTCTAAAATCCTTCTTGTTTTTAGAAGAAGAAAAATGCATCTTAACTTTCCTATTATTAAAACTATTAAAAATATCTTCAAAAGAAAAATCACTTTTATTACACAAATGATGATGATAATCCAAAATAACAGGTACGCCAGTATTTTTAGATATCTCTAAAACATCATTAACATTAAACACTTTATCATCATTTTCAATAGCAATACATTCCTTTAAATAATTAGGTAATTTATTAAAATTATTAATAAACCTTCTAATAGAATTATCCTTACCAAAAGAATTACTACCAACATGCAAAACCAATATTTTATTCTTAATACCCAAAGCTTCAAGTAAACTATAATGATATTTCAAAATATCAATAGAAGCACTAACAACATCGCTTTTAACACTATTTAAAACACAAAATTGATCAGGATGAAAATCCACTCTCATATCATAATCACTAATCATCTTGCCTATCTTATCATAATAACTTTTATATTTATTAATATAATCAAACTTAACATCACTTTTAGTAGCTAAAGGAATAATTTTAGAAGACATTCTATAAAAATGAATATTATTCTTAATATTATAATAAATAATCTCCTCCAAAGATTTTAAATTAGAAACAATAACCCTATCTAACTTTTCCATATCACCATATTTCAAATATTCACCATAAGTATAAGGACTAGAACTAGTAGAATCAAGACAATTAGTAATACAAGCATATCCAAGCCTAATCTTCATATAATCACCAGTATTAATATTAACCAAATAAAAATAATTAAACAAATAACAACATTTATGTTATAATAATAACATCAGAAAGGAAGTAAAAAAATGTCTAGAGAAAGAGTAAAAGAATATTTAAAAAAATATAATATGGATAATAGAATAATAACAGTAGAAGGAATAAGTGCCACAGTAAAAGAAGCTGCCGAAGCACTAGGTACAAAAGAAGAAAGAATAGCAAAAACATTATCCTTCAAATTAAAAAATAAATATATCGTAGTAGTAACATCAGGAGATGCAAAAATAGATAATGCCAAATATAGACATACATTCGGTGAAAAAGCCCATATGGTAAGTTCTGATGAAGTAGAAGAAAAAATAGGGCATCCTATAGGAGGAGTATGCCCATTTGCATTAAACGAAGGAGTAGAAGTATACCTAGATGAATCATTAAAACAATTCGAAACAGTATTTCCAGCTTGTGGTGCCACTAATAATGCTATTGAGATATCAATAGAAGAATTAGAAAAAGTAACAAACTATAAATCATGGGTAGATGTATCAAAACCAAAAGAAAATTAAAAATACCAAGTATATATAATTACTTAGTATTTTTTATTATAAAATTAAACACTACACTAATAAAATAATTATAACATATTTTATTTAATATTAATTCGATTATTGAAATTTTTTTGTAAAGATAATAAAAGTTTTTTCATAGAAGTTCCATATTCAATATTAGAAATGGAAAATCCATATTTATATCTATCATCTAGTGTATAATTGTCTAAAACAGAATTTAATAAATCAAAAGCCTCTAATAAATTTTCTTTATTTCCCAGAGTAAAGTATTCAACTATAGGAATTGTTACAAAATTATTTTTATAATGATATCCTCTTAGTTGTCTTTTTAATTTTTCCATTTTTATAATATTTGGTAATAAATTTAATTTGCTATTTATATAACCTATTATAGTATTTATTTTATTAAATTGTTAGATGATTTATATATTCAAAAATCAAAAATATATGACTTCAATAATGAAATGTTTATCTTTGGTGATATTGTTCCATTGTCTAGAACAACAATAATTAGAAAAAAAGAAAGTTATATAAAAAAAGCAAATGTAAAAAGAATAACTATTCACAAGTTTAGACATTCGCATGTAACTATTTTAAGAAGTATGAACTACACAATTAAACAAATTGGAGATACAGAAACAACAGTAATAGAAACATATTCACATCTATTTGAAAGTAATAAATTTGTAATATCAGAAGGACTAAATAAATTAAAATTATAAAAAATAAGATGTAAAAGTTATATAAAATAATAAAAACCCTTATATTTTAAGGGTATATTTTCATTTGGAGCAGGTGATGAGAATCGAACTCACGCAGTCAGCTTGGAAGGCTGAGGTTCTACCATTAAACTACACCTGCATCAGTAGGCAATAATAATATTACTATAAAATTGCCCATCTGTCAATTATTTTATGCAAATTTCTCAAATTTTACACTATTTTTTTCATAAAAAGTCAAAATATTACTAATTTTTAACTAAATTAGGATTAATAAGTGAAAGACTAACTCTACCCTTCTCTAAAGAAATATCATCTACGTAGCAGGTAACAATATCACCAACCGAAACAATTTCACTTGGATGCTTAATATATTTATCAGTCATTTTAGATATATGTACAAGTCCATCATCATGTAGCCCAATATCAATAAAAGCCCCAAAATCAACAACATTTCTAACAGTACCAAATAGTTCCATACCAACTTTTAAATCCTCTATTTTAAGAATATCACTCTTAAGTAGTGGCTTTTCAAAATCATCTCTAAAATCCCTATTAGGTTGTTTTAAACATTTAACAATATCTTCTATTGTATAAATATCAATACCATTTTTATCAGCATATAAAGAAACATCAAAATCATCAAGTTTTTTTGATAACTTATCACTACCAACATCACATATATCAAAACCAATATCATTAAGTAACTTACTAGCAATATCATAACTTTCAGGATGAATAGGAGTCTCATCCATAATATTATCACCATCAATAACTCTCATAAAACCAATAGACTGTTGATAAGTTTTAGGAGTTAATACCTTATCCTTAAGAAGCTTACCTCGAGACAATATTTTACCATTATCTTCCCTATATTTAATAATCTTATCAATAGAAGACTTAGTAAGTCCAGAAACATATTTAAGTATAGCTCTACTAGCAGTATTAATATTAACGCCAACATTATTAACACATTTAGAAACAACAAAATTAAGTGATTCATCTAATTTCTTCTCATTAACATCATGTTGATATTGACCAACACCAATACTCTTACTATCAATCTTAACAAGTTCAGATAAAGGATCTTGAAGTCTTCTAGCAATACTAATAGCACTTCTTTTTTCTACCGTCAAGTCTGGAAATTCACTAATAGCCATTTCACTAGCAGAATATACACTAGCACCAGCTTCACTTACAATAACATATTTAACATCTTTATCATTATACTCACTAATAGCCTCTGCCACCAACTTTTCACTTTCCCTAGAAGCAGTACCATTACCAATAGCCACAACATCTATATCATACTTTTTAAATAAATCCTTCAAAGTATTTTTAGCCTCTTCCCATTTATTATGTGGTTCATGAGGATAAATAACCGAAATATTAAGAACCGAAGAAGTAGGGCTAACAACAGCAAGCTTACAACCAGTTCTAAAGGCAGGATCAAAACCAAGTACCGTAACATCCTTAATAGGCGGTGTCAAAATTAAATTCTCTAAATTATCACCAAATACATCTATTGCGTCCTCTTCACTTTTATCTTTAAGAAAAGATCTAACTTCTCTCTCAATACTAGGAAATATAAGTCTTTTATAACTATCGTTAATGGCCTCATCCACAATTTTAGCAGACATGACATTATTATTTTTAATAATTCTACTCTTCAAATAAGAAATAATATAATCATCATCAACTTTAATATTAACAGATAAAATATCCTCTTTTTCCCCTCTATTAATAGCAAGTACCCTATGAGACTTAATAAATTTTATTTTTTCCTCATAATCATAATACATCTCATATGTACCCTTATCATCTATAGCATTTTTCTTTTTCTTAGTACAAATAACCCCATGATTAATCATATTATTCCTAATATACTTACGATAACTAGCATTATCACTAATCCATTCCGCAATAATATAACTAGCCCCTTTAATAGCAGCATCAACATCCTTAACATTTTCATTTATATAAGAAAGAGCAATTTTATTAATATCAACGTCTTTAAAAGACATAATAATTTTAGCTAATGGCTCAAGACCATTTTTAATAGCTTCAGTAGCCTTAGTTTTCTTCTTTTCCTTATAAGGCCTATAAATATCCTCTACCTCAACTAATTTATCACATTTCATAATATTATCTCTAATCTCTGGAGTAAGCATTCCCTTTTCATCAATTAATCTGATAACATCTTCTTTTCTTTTAAGTAAATTTTCTTGATATTCATATACCTCATTAATACTTCTAATTTCTTCTTCATTTAAAGCTCCAGTAACTTCCTTTCTATATCTAGCAATAAAAGGAACTGTATTTCCTTCTTCTAATAATTTTAAAGTGGCTACCACACTTTCTTTTTTAATATTTAAATCATTTACAATACCATTAATAATAACATCATTCATATAAAAACATCTCCCATTTATCTAAATTTTCTACTAACAACCTCATCGCTTGAAGAATTAACATATCTATCCTTTTCTCTATCAAATTCCATATCAATTCTCTCATTCTTATCTAATATATTCTTTCTAATAATAACAATAGGAATATTAAGCCTCTTACTCTCAATGATATCAATGTCTCTTATATTATCATAAACAACAATAAAATCTGGCTTTTGATTAATATATTTACCATTTTTATCTTGTATATTAACAAGCTCAACTTCACTATAACAATCACTGCCAAGAACAAGTTCATCTTTTGAAGCAATTCTATTTACATAGTTACTAACATCTTTATTATCATTATATGCATCGCTACTAAAAGCATCTTGTTCAAGCATATGAATAACCCTATCATTAAGGAAAGAATTATATCCATATATTATCTTATCATTATCTTCTCCTTGATCAAAAGTATTATTATTCTCATCAGATATAATAGAATAACAGTTTCTTCTTTTATTACTTTTATCTTTATGTGGAAACTTACTTCTAACAAGCATAGTATACTTACTATCTCTCAAATCATAAACAAGACATTGCGTTCTTTCACAATCAATAGAAGAAACTTTATCACTATACTTAGACAAATCTAGTAAATCATTCTTAATCATGTCATAAGATGCATCCTTTAATTTTCTTAAATCATCATAAAAAGTCAAACTAAAATTTCTATCTTTAAACTCATTAAATAGCTTAATCTTATCTTTTGAAGAGATGTTATCAAAGTCAAGAATCATTTTATAAAAAGCCACTCTATCATCATCTAAAGCCCCATCATTTTTATCTGATTTATTATTATACCTAATCATTTCCCTAATATTAATCCCAACATTATAAATATTATCAGAAAACAGAGCATCAATAACAACTTCACTAATTTTCTTACTAGTTTCCATTTTAAGGATTTGAATAAGTGCATCCCTATCTTTAAAATATAAATTATCATCATCGTCACAACTCAAATATTTTTCAAATAAAAGCACAATATCATAAGAAAAAATAAAAGTATCTTTATCATAATAATTATAAAGTAATGAAGGATTATTCAAAACACCCCAATATTCACCAAACATATCTTCCTCACTATCATATGAAGAAATTAACTCGTCATAATATTTTTTAAGTTTTTGCTCTATCATAATAGGATTATTATAAGTTTCAACAGTATTAATATTTTTTCTAAAAATGACAAAACTACTACTTTTTAGTCTATTAAAAAAACGCTGACTAGATAAAATACTATCATTAAACTTAACACCAGAATTAATATAGCCATTTATATTAGGAATCTTTTCAAATAAATCAATACTTCTTCGATCATTTAAAAAAAAGTAAGATAGAGTATCAATATTAAAATAACCAATAAGTTTCAGAATAATATCATCACTAAAATTTTCTCCTAATAACGCCTTTTGATTATCTTTATTAATTAAAGATAAAAAATCATAACCCTTATCATGAAAATAATCGCGATATTCATCTAGTTTATAAATAATTTTTACAATAAGATCATAATCAAGATCACAAAACATTGAATAAAAATTATCTACCTTCATAAAAAATTCTTTAAAAAGATTATCATTTTGTAAAATCCACAAAATAGTATTATTGATATCATTCTCACATAATACAACAAAAAATTTATATTCATTACTATTTCTAATTTCACTATTATTAATTTCAAAAGAAATATTATCATCTATACTATTATAATTAGAAAAATCCTTATAACTAAGCTTTTTAAATGCTTCATGTATATCATCATAATCAAAATTATCAAATATATAATTCAAAGAAAGAACATTAATAATATTTCTAAAATTATAATAAGCATTTCCCATAGCAGCTTCTTTTAATAGTTCTTTTTTTAATTTATCTTTTATAACTGGAGTATTTAAAATAGCAGTCTTTTCCTTATCACTTTTATATTTAAGTACATTAACAATTTCTAAACAACTCATATTACTATATTCCATACTTATACCTACCTTTTATCGTTGTTATTACTACCATAACCAATAACATTATTACCATATTTATCCCTAATATCATCTATAACACTTTGAAGTTTATCATCCCTCTTTATATCATAATAATCATCAGAAGAAACATCAAATATAGATAACTGTTTCTTTCTTTCATTAGAAAAGCCACTAATAAATACACATATACTTCTAATACCATCATCATGATTCCAAATACCATTAAATATTCTAGAAGCAACTCTATAAATCTCCTCATCAGTTGAGATACTAACATCTAATTTTTCTTGTCTACTAAATTTATCAAAATAGTTATATTTAAACCAAATGCCAACAGTATCAGCATATTTATTATTGTTTCTTAATTTTTTTCCTACATCCATAGATAAATTCATAATAACATCATTAATCATATTAATATCATGATAATTATATGGAAGTACTGTCGAAGAAGAAATACTTTTAGCCTCTTCCCTTTCATAATAGACAGGACTATTATCAATACCATTAGCATATTCATGCATCATTTTACCCATTGATTTAAACTTCTTAGTCAAAATATCATAAGGAACCTTAGCAAGTTCTCCAATAGTTTTAATACCCATCTCATCTAGTTTCTTACTGCTAGCCTTACCAATCATAAACAAATCACTTACAGGCAAGGGATACATCTTTTTTTCAACTTCATTATAAAATAAAGTATGTACCCTATTAGGCTTTTCAAAGTCAGAAGCCATCTTTGCTAGTAACTTATTATTACCAACACCAACATTAACAGTAAAACCAAACATTCTATAAATATCATCTTTAATCTTATAAGCAACCTTCACCGGATCACCAAATAAAGAAGCACTATTAGTATAATCAAGAAAACATTCATCAATAGAATATCTCTCAATAATATCCGTATACGTACATAAATATTCATACATTTTATCAGAACAATACTTATAAAACTTATAATTAGGTTTATAAACTTCTAGATAAGGACATTTTCTTCTAGCAGAATAAATAGCTTCAGCGGTAACAACACCACGTTTCTTACAAGGATTGCTCTTAGCTAGCACTATCCCCCTTCTTTGTGACTCATCTCCCCCAATAATAGCATATCTATTTCTAATATCATATTTATAACCATTTCTAAGCATATCTACAGCAGTCCAACTAAGAAAAGCATTATTAACATCAATATGTAAAATAATCCTATCCATATATCACACCTCTATATAATAATTAGTTTTATATACCTTACCATTAATACTATAATAAATAGTATATTTACCATTAAAACTAGTATTATTAATATATTTAGTACCACTAACTTCATATATTTTCTTATCAAATAGCTTATCAAAAATAACATATACCTTATCAGAATTCTTAGAAGTCACAGTAACTCTCTCATTATCCATAGAAATATCAATATCCTTTAAATCACTTTTATCATATTTAATCAAAGATATTCTTTTATCACTAACCTTAGTTTTATTAAGTTCTCCATATCTTTTAGGTTTAATAATCTTATAATTACTAGTAGCATTATATAAATCATTAGAAGATAAAGTATAAGAATAATCTATATCATTAAGTTTTCCATCACTATATTTATAGAAGCCACCTTCATTATGTACTATAATACTATCATCATAAATACCAATATAATCATAATTATCATTATCAAATAATTCATCTATAACTTCACCAGTTTGACTATCAATACGTAATATCTTATCACTAAGTACTAATATATCATTATCATATATAGTATTATATCCATAATAAGAATTACTAAGTAAATACTCATTATATATCTTACCAAGTAAATTCATTTCATAAATTCCAGTAGAAGTACCATCTTCATTATATTTATCATTACCAATAATTATCCTAGAATCAGATATAGTAGTAATATTACCATAACAATTACTATTAAGATACCATCTAACATCATTATTTATATCAACAGCATAAGGATAATTACCATTATAAAAAGAAAAATTATCACTACCGCTATCATTTACATATTTAAAATCTGAAGGTAAAGGATTAGTTTTAATATTAATAACTTTCTCTTTGTTTTCACTCCTAATAATAACAGTATTGTCATAATCAGCATACAAACCATATATAGGTATCAAATGATGTTTATCAGAAGAAAAAGTATAATTAATATCCCCGCTATCATCTTTACCCTTAATAGTTATGGACACTTCACTATAACCATCAGTATCAAACATAACAATGGCAGTCAAAGGACTATTACCATAAGGATTAACAACAAGATTAGGATTATCTATTGAATATCCATATCCCTCAAAATAAACTTCTTTATTACTTTGAATAGTAAATATATCTTTGTAAATCGAAACAGGATTATCTCCTGATACAATACTACTACCAATTATACTAATAGATACAATAAAAACTAAAAAAATTAAAGCAAATACATACATCTTTTTCATACTATCACATATATTATTTTACCAAAAAAGAGCATAAAAATAAAGGCTTTTTTATTTATTTCAGTTCGCATTTCACCCATTACTGTTTTTTGAAGTCTAAAGTCTTCAAAAAATAATTTTGAGCTTATAATCTCAAAATTAAAGTATATATTTCCAAAATAATTACCAATACTAATAATATAATATTAATAGGAGGCACTATGAACTTAAAAAAAATAAAAATAATCTCTATAATAGGAATACTTATATTATCATTTATTAGTCATTTTATGTATGACCTATTTCCTAACATCATATTTTCATTCATTTTTCCAGTAAATGAAAGCATATGGGAACATATGAAAATACTATTTACATCAATACTACTATATGGATTTATAGATAAATATTTATTAAATAAATATAACATCAAACACAACAATTTTCCATTCCAACTATATTTCACCGCTATAAGTTCCATACCACTATATCTAGCAATATATATACCTATATATAAATTACTAGGAGAAAAACTAATAATATCACTATTATTATTACTAATAGTATATATAATAGAAGCATATATAAGTTACAACCTTCTAAAAGAAAAAGAATTAAAAGTATTAAACTTACTAGCAGTACCAATAATTCTATCAACATATATATTCTTTATTTATTTAACCTATAATCCACCACATAACTATATATTCTATGATACAATAGAAAATAAATATAGTATAAATGATTATACAAACAAAATATCCACATCTTAGTGGATATTTATATTTTCAATACTTATAATATTATTATCATCAAAAACAATTTTAAATACACAAGGAGCACTAATATTATTGTCAAAGATGATTTTATTTTTAAATACAATTTTTGTATTCATCTTATTATCATTATTATAATTAACAAATACATCGCACCACTTATCGAGCAAAAAACTAATAGCAGTACCATGAGAAACAATGGCAATTCTCTTATTTTTATAATCATTAATAACCCTAATAAGTGCATTATACATTCTATTAGTAACATCTCTTCTAGACTCACCATTGGGAAGCTTATAATCGATATCATTCCATTGTTTAACATTAAAATTATCCATAATTCCATCAACAGAATTAATACCATATATTCTTTCACCAAAATTTTTATCAATATTAACATCAATTTTATTTCTATAAGCAATATATTTAGCGGTGCCAATACTCCTAACATAATTACTAGCAAACACAACATCTATATTACTCATTTCTTCCATATTAGCAAGTTTATTAGCCAACATTTCTCCGTTAATAGATAAAATTATTTTCTCATTAAACAATTGAAAACTATCATCGTTTATAATATTGTTAAAATTTCTATATTTTTCAGAATGTCTAATTAAATATACTTCCGTCATAAATTTACCACCCATTCTAATCTATATATATTATAACATAACAAAAAAAGAAATACTATATTTTCAAGTATTTCCTTACAGCTTGATAACTTCCTATCATACCAACTAATATACCAATCAAAACAAGTATACCAGAAATATTATATACAAATGGCATAGGAGCAATAAGTGCCGCTAAAGCAGAACTAAATAACTTACCACCAAAGAAATCATATAAAGTAGAATATCCAAATATAGTAACAAGTATAGGTATAATAGAACCAATAATACCAATAAATAATCCCTCTAAAATAAACGGAACTTTAATAGAAGTATTAGAAGCACCCACAAGTCTCATAATTTCTATTTCTCTTCTTCTTGAGTAAATAGCAAGCTTAATAGTATTAGCAATTAAAAAGGCAGTAACAAGTACCAAAGCAGCAACCGCTACAATACAAATCTTTCTAACAACATTAAATACAACTATCATTTGATGAACAATATCTTCACCATAATTAATATTATTAATTTTATCCTTAGTAAAAGGTAAATTATTAACCTCTTTAACAGTATTATCAATCTCTTCAATTTCCTTTACCTTAAACATATAACTATCAAGTAATGGATTAGTATCATCTGTCCATTTATCAACAGTAGTAGCAAATATATCATTACCATTTTTAAGTTCAAGAGCACTATCAGCTTTAGATTTAAATTCTATAGTACTATTTTCAATATTAGAAACGCCTTCTAATTCCTTTTTAATCTTGCTAACATCTTCAGCCGTAGTATCACTCTTAAGAAACATTACTACCGTAACATCTTTTCTAATAGACTCTGAAAAATTCTCAACATTCATAGATAACAACAAACTAAATGCCACTACTATCAACGTTATAGTTATACAAGATATTGAAGCAAGAGATAACGAAAAATTTCTAAAAACCCCATGAAAGGCATCCCTAAAATACCTATTAATAGTTCTAAACCCTCTCATTTCTATAACTTCCCTTCTCTATATCACGAGCAAGCTTACCATGATCTAGCATAATAACTCTTTTTTTCATTTTATCAACAATATCCCTATCGTGAGTAGCCATTATAATAGTGGTTCCCATTGCATTAATATTTTCAAGAACTTTCATAATTTCCATAGAAGTATCTGGATCTAAATTACCAGTAGGTTCATCACATATAAGAAGTTTAGGCTTATTAACAATAGCTCTAGCAATAACTACTCTTTGTTGTTCTCCTCCAGATAATTGATCAGGAAACTGTCTAACCTTATTTTTTAATCCAACTAAGTTAAGAACTTCCATTACTCTTTTATGAATTTCTTTCTTATCATATCCAAGAACTTCCATAGCAAAAGCAACATTTTCATAAACAGTAAGTTTAGGTAATAACTTAAAATCCTGAAAAACAACACCAAGTTTTCTTCTTAATATATAAACTTTTCTATTTTTAAGTTTAGCAACATCAATACCACCTATTATAATAGAACCCTTATCAGGTTTTTCTTCTCTATATAACATCTTAATAAGTGTAGACTTACCACTACCACTAGCTCCAATAACAAAAACAAATTCACCCTTCTTAATACTAAGATTAAAGTCATATAAAGCAACAGTACCAGTTTTATAAGTCTTTTGTACATTATTAACTCTAATTAATTCCACAACTACTCCTCCATATCTGTAAATAATATTATAACATTATTTACGTTTTTTTTAAATACCTACACATAATTTTACATAATTTTCCTATTGTTTAGACACCGAATAACTATCCGTAATCAAAAAGAAAGCATTCTTATCAAGTTCTTTTATAATCTCCTTAAGCCTAGTATATTCAGTAGTAGGAATAACACATAAAAGTATCTTTTTTCTTTTATCAGAATATCCCCCTTTAGCGGCAACAATAGTTACCGTATGATTAAGATTATTAATAATATAATCCTTAATAAGATGAGGCTTATTAGTAATAATATAAAAAGCTTTATTTCTAGACACCCCAAGCATAACTCTATCACCAACATAAGTAGAAATATATATAGCAATAAGAGCATAAATACATTTATCAAGTCCAAATATAAATACACCAAATATAATAATAAGACTATTACATATCAAACTAGCTTTACCTATAGATATTTTAAAACTACGTTTCATAAGATCATATAAAACAAAGAAACCACCAATACTATAACCAGATTTTTTAACAAGTCCAAATCCAAAACCATTTATAACAGAACCAATAAGTATTAACAGAAACAAAGAAGTATTATCAAAAGAAACAACATTATTAATAATACTAGTTCCTTCCAAAAACAAAGGAAACAATATTGTCCCAAGTATCGTCTTAGCACCATATTCCATTCCAAAAACCATAAATCCAATTAACAAAAGAATTGAAGAAATAACAAATACAATTAAAGGAATAGGAATATCAATAAAATTATTAACCAAAATAGCAAGTCCAGTACTTCCAGTAGAAACAACATTATTAGGAATATAAAACAAATTAATAGATAAAGTATTAATAAAAAGACCAATCATAAAAAAACAAAAATTTTTATAAGTATTTTTATTCTTAATTTTATTTAAAATATAACCATTAACATTACTCATTATAAATCACCATTATTACTAACTTCATAAGAGTCACATACCAAGAAGAAAATGTCTTTATCAATTTCTTTTAATCCTTCTTTAACAATAAAATATTCTCTAGTAGGAACTACCGCAAGTAAAAGAGTTTGATCATCACTAGAATAACCACCTTCAGCATCAATTACTGTAGCACCAACTTCAGGAAGAGAAATCAAAAAATCCCTAACAATGTCATCATTTTTCTTATTAGTAACAATATAAAAAACCTTACTTTTAGAAATTCCAAGTAAAACTTTATCTGTAAATATAGATATCAAATAAGATACAAGTATAGCATATAACACAATATCCCAAGAAAATACTATTTTACCAATAATAACAATAATACCATTAACAATAAGTCCAGCATTTCCCATAGATATCTTACCATACTTAGATATAATTTCTATAATAACATCTGTACCTCCAGTAGAAAAATCACTCTTATATATAAGTCCATATCCAATACCAGCAAATACACCACCCATTATAGCAATAACAACAAGTTCAGTACCTCCCAAATCAATTCGTTCAGTAATAAAACTAGTAATTTCTACAAATATAGGATAAGATAAAGCACCCACTAATTGATTCTTCATATTGTCAAAACCAAGTACAAAATATGCAAGTATCATCAAAAATATATTCGCAGATAATATAAATATTGAAGGATTAACTCCAAATTCATTAAGAACAATTGAAATACCACTGACACCAAAACAAACAATATCATATTTCAAAAAGAATAAATTAAATGCAAAAGCAACTATTAAGCACCCTGAAATAAGCATCAAATAACGTTTACCTATATTTTTACTTCTAACTTTCTGCTCAATACTGTTGGCTTTTCTTCTCCTAAAATATTCAAATATTCTCACGCTACCACCTACCCTTTTATTTACTAAATTTAATATTATATTCAATCATATCATCTATATTACCATCAAGTATATCATTTACATTACTATTCTCATAACCAGAATCATTATCTTTAACCAAAGTATATGGACACATCACATAACTACGTTTGGCACTACCAAAGCCATTAGTAAGTTGTTCTCCACGAATAGCATTAAGATCATCACTCTGTTTATCAAGTAAAACAAGATAAAGCTTATTTTTAAGAATTTCCAAAGCCTTTTCTTTATTTCTAATTTGACTTCTTTCATTTTGACATGTAACTACAATTCCCGTAGGAATATGTGTAATTCTAACAGCACTATCAGTAGTATTAACTCCTTGACCACCAGGTCCACTACTCCTATAAATATCTATTCTAAGATCTTTATCATCAATTTTAACATCAATATTCTTATTAATTTCAGGCATAACAAGTACAGAAGCAAATGAAGTATGTCTCCTCTTATTAGAATCAAAAGGACTAATTCTAACAAGTCTATGAATACCATTTTCATGTTTTAAACGTCCATAAGCATTAAGACCATTAATTTGAAACATAACAGACTTAATTCCAGCTCCATCCCCATCTTGCTTGTCAAGTAAAATAAAACTATAGTCACTTTTATCAGC